>DASUGU010000036.1:0-90754 GCA_036273855.1 Pseudonocardiaceae bacterium | reverse complement strand
TTGGCGGCTTGGCGGCTTGGCGGCTTGGCGGCTTGGCGGCTTGGCGGCTTGGCGGCTTGGCGGCTTGGCGGCTTGGCGGCTTGGCGGCTTGGCGGCTTGGCGGCTTGGCGGCTTGGCGGCTTGGCGGGCGGCCGCGTTGGCCGGTCAGTCCCAGCCGGGTCAGCGCTTCTTGGCTGGCGCCGGCTCCGGCTCGCGGCGGAGGTCGATCGGGCAGCGTTTGATGCTGTTCTCCAGCAGCGGCAGGTACTTCCGCTGTCCGGCCACGTGCACCAGGAAGAACGCGGTCAACATCGCCCTGGCCGCCCGCTGCGACGCCCGTTCCGGCTTCCCGTCCAGCAGCAGCTGGCTCCAGTGCCGGCCCTCGGTGAATCCCAGGTGACTGGCCTTGGGCACCGACCGCAACGTCACCGGCCCCCGCCACGCCGTCGCGATCGCCTCGCCGTGCGCCACCGCGGGTGCGATCAGGTCCTTGCCGCCCACCAGGTGCAGGCCGGGCATGGCACACCGGGCCGCGGCGTCCAAGGCGGACGGTCGCACCTCGGCGGCCGCGATCGTCGCGACCGCGCGCACCCGGTCGTCCTCCGCTGCCGCCAGCACGGCTGAGCCGCCGCCGGTGGAGTGGCCGGCCAGTCCCAGGCGAGCCGGGTCGACGCTGATCTCGCCGTCGCCCAGTCGCACCCCGACGCACACGTCGAGCGCGGTGCGCAGGTCGGCGGCGTACAACCGGTGCGAGGGCATCGGTCCGCGTTGCGTGGCGGGTGCCGCCGCCACGATGCCCCAGGACGCGAGGTGCCGCAGCAGACCCCGGTACTGCCCGCTGGGCTGCAACCACCCGTGCCCGAACGCCACCGCCGGCAGGCCGAGACCCGAGCGCGGCGTGCTGATCACGCCCGGCAGGCCGACGAGCGCCAGCTCGCCCCGCAACACGTCGTGCGGGCCCGGCCCGCTCAGCTCCGCGAACAGCTGCCGCGCCTCGCTCGACATGAGTACTGACGGTAGTCCATGGGCATGCCAGCAGCCGGGTCAGCCGCGCCAACCACGATATGGTCTGGACCTTCTCGATCGGTCGAGGTGTGGCTGACCAGCACCGATCGCCCACCAGCGGTACCGCCCGATCACGGCGGTGGTATGGCTAGTCTGTGGTCTGTGTGTGGAATCGTTGGCTACGTAGGCCACCGGCAGGCACTGGACGTCGTCCTGGACGGCCTGCGCAGGCTCGAGTACCGAGGCTATGACTCGGCCGGCGTCGCCGTCCTGACGGGTGACATTCTGGCTACCGAGCGTAAGGCTGGTCGGCTGGCCAACCTGGAGGCCGAACTGGACCGGGTGGGCCGCGACCGGTTCGCCGGCACCGCGGGCATGGGCCACACGCGGTGGGCCACCCACGGCGCACCGGTGGACCGCAACTCGCACCCCCACCGCGACGCCACCGGCAGGCTGGCGGTCGTCCACAACGGCATCATCGAGAACTTCGCCGCGCTGCGCCGCGAACTCGAGGCCCAGGGTGTCGAGCTGACCAGCGACACCGACACCGAGACCGCCGCCCATCTCATCGCGCTGGCCTTCGCGACCGGTGACACGGCGGGCGACCTGCCGGCCAGCGTGCGGCTGGTGTGCCGGCGGCTGGAGGGCGCGTTCACCCTGGTCGTCACCCATGCGGATGAACCCGACATGGTGGTGGCGGCCCGCCGGTCGTCACCGCTCGTGGTCGGCGTCGGTGACGGGGAGAACTTCGTCGCCTCCGACGTCGCCGCGTTCATCGAGCACACCCGGCACGCCGTCGAGCTCGGCCAGGACCAGGTGGTGGTGATCACCCGGTCCGGCTACGACATCACCGACTTCCGCGGTGAGCAGGTCGATGGCGAACCGTTCAAGGTGGACTGGGATCTGTCGGCCGCCGAGAAGGGCGGCCACGACTACTTCATGCTCAAGGAGATCGAGGAGCAGCCGGCCGCGCTGGCCAACACGCTGCGCGGCCACTTCACCGGCGGCCGGATCATCCTGGACGAGCAGCGGCTGTCCGATCAGGACCTGCGGGACGTGGACAAGGTGTTCGTCGTCGCGTGCGGGTCGGCCTACCACTCGGGGCTGGTCGCCAAGTACGCCATCGAGCACTGGACGCGGCTGCCCGTCGAGGTCGAGCTGGCCAGTGAGTTCCGCTACCGCGACCCGGTGCTGGACCGCGACACGCTCGTCGTCGCCGTGTCCCAGTCCGGCGAGACCGCGGACACCCTGGAGGCGGTGCGCCACGCCAGGGAGCAGAAGGCCAGGGTGCTGGCCGTCTGCAACACCAACGGCGCGCAGATCCCCCGCGAGTCGGATGCCGTCCTCTACACGCACGCCGGCCCGGAGATCGGCGTCGCTTCCACCAAGGCGTTCCTGGCGCAGATCGCCGCCAACTACCTGGTCGGCCTGGCGTTGGCCCAGGCCAGGGGCACGAAGTACCCGGACGAGGTGGCCCGCGAGTTCGCCGAGCTGGAGGGCGCGCCGGACGCCGTGGCCAGGGTGCTGGGCACCATCGAGCAGGTCCGCCACCTGGGCCGCACGCTCGCCGACTCGAAGGCCGTGCTGTTCCTGGGCCGCCACGTCGGCTACCCGGTGGCCCTGGAGGGCGCGCTCAAGCTCAAGGAACTGGCGTACATGCACGCCGAGGGCTTCGCCGCGGGCGAGCTCAAGCACGGCCCGATCGCGCTGATCGAGGACGGCCTGCCGGTGGTCGTCGTGATGCCGTCGCCGAAGGGCCGGGGCGTGTTGCATGCCAAGCTGCTGTCCAACATCAGCGAGATCCAGGCGCGCGGCGCCCGCACCATCGTCATCGCCGAGGAGGGCGACGAGACGGTCCGGCCGTTCGCCGATCACCTGATCGAGGTGCCCGCGGTGCCCACGCTGCTCCAGCCACTGGTCTCCACGGTGCCGCTGCAGGTGATCGCCGCCGAGATCGCCAGGTCCAGGGGTTACGACGTGGACAAGCCCCGCAACCTGGCGAAGTCCGTCACGGTCGAGTAGCGGGGGGATCCGGACAGGATGCACGGCATCTGGACGACCGGCCACATCCGGATCGCCGAACAGCGGCTGCTGGACCGCACCCCGGACGGCGCGCTCATGCGCAGGGCGGCGTTCGGCGTCGCGGTGCACGTGGCGCGGCTGCTCGGCGAGCGCACCGGCCGGATCTCCGGTGCCCGGGTGGTGCTGCTGGTCGGCGCCGGCAACAACGGCGGCGACGCGCTGTGGGCGGGCGCCTTCCTGCGGCGCAGGAACGTCGCGGTGACCGCGGTGCTGCTCGCACCGGACAAGGCGCATCCGGCCGGCCTGGCCGCGTTCCGCCGGGCGGGCGGTCGGGTCACCAAGGACGGGCTCGCCGCCGTCCGCGCCGCCGACGTCGTGGTGGACGGCATCGTGGGCCTGTCCGCGCACGGGCCGCTGCGGCCCGCCGCGGCCGAACTGGTGGCCGAGGTCACCGCGCCGATCGTGTCGGTCGACCTGCCCAGTGGGGTCGAGCCGGACACCGGTGCCGTGAGCGGTCCGGCCGTGGGCGCCACGGTCACCGTGACGTTCGGCGCGCGCAAGCCGTGTCACGTGCTGTCCTCGGGTGCCCACCACTCCGGGCGGGTCGAACTGGTGGACATCGGGCTGCTGCCCGAACTGGGCGAGCCCGACCTGGTGGGGTTGACCGCCGCCGACGTGGGCGCGGCCTGGCCGGTGCCCGGTCCGACCGATGACAAGTACAGCCAGGGCGTCACCGGGGTCGCCGCCGGTTCGGCGACCTATCCGGGTGCCGCCGTGCTGGCCACCGGCTCGGCGACGCTCGCCACGTCCGGCATGGTCCGGTTCGCCGGCACGGCCGCCGACGCGGTGCGGGCGCACTGGCCGGAGGTGGTCACCACCGGATCGGTCGCCGACGCCGGTCGCGTGCAGGCGTGGGTGGTGGGCCCCGGCATGGGTACCGGCAGCGCGGCCAGGGACGTGCTGCGCACCGTGCTGGCCGCCGACGTGCCGGTGTGCGCGGACGCCGACGCCATCACCCTGCTGGCCAAGTACCCCGAGCTGTGGGACGCCCGCGACCCGGGCACGCCGCTGGTCCTGACCCCGCACGCGGGCGAGTACGCCCGGCTGTTCGGCGAGGTCGGCGACGACCTGGCGGCCGCGGCCCGGCGCGCGGCCAAGCAGGCCGACGCCGTTGTCCTGCTCAAGGGCCACACGACGGCGATCGCCGCACCGGACGGCCGCACGATGGTCAACTCGGCGCTGTCCTCGTGGCCGGCGACCGCCGGGTCGGGTGATGTGCTGTCCGGCCTGGTCGGCGCGCTGCTGGCGGCCGGCCTGGATCCGTGGTTCGCCGCCGGGTGCGCCGCCTTCCTGCACGTGCTGGCCGCCGACATCGCGGCATCGGGCGCGCCGGCCCCGGCGTCCCGGCTGCTGGCGGCGATCCCGGACGCGATACGGGCGGTCCGGTCCGCCCGATGACCGCGGTGTGTCAGCATCGGCTGGTGGACACACCAGTGCGTGCCGAGGTGGTCGTCGACCTGGACGCGATCCGGCACAACGTGTCGCTGCTCGCCGGGTTGGCCGCCGACTCGGGTGCCGCGACGATGGCCACCGTCAAGGCGGACGGCTACGGGCACGGCGCCGTGCCGGTGGCCAGAGCCGCGATCGAGGCGGGTGCGACGTGGCTGGGTGCCTGTTCCCAGGCCGAGGCGCTCGCCCTGCGCGCGGCCGGGATCACCGTGCCCCTGCTGGCGTGGCTCGACCTGCCGACGGTCGACCGGACGCCCGGTGTCGCCGCTGACGTCCACTTCGGAGTGTCCTCAGTGGAGGAATTGGAGGCGTTGGCCGCCGCTGCGGGCCGGGCGGGCAAACCGGCCAGGGCACACCTGAAGATCGACACGGGCATGTCCCGCAACGGCTGCCCCATCGAGGACTGGCCCGCGCTGCTGGCCGAGGCGGTCGCGGCGCAGCGGGCCGGATCAGTGGAGACGGTCGCCGTGTGGTCGCACCTGGCCTGCGCCGACGAGCCCGACCACCCGTCCGTCGACAAGCAGGCCGGCCGGTTCCAGGACGCGTACGGCCAGGCCGTCGAGGCCGGGCTGACACCGTTGCGGCACATCGCGAACTCCGCCGCCACACTCACCCGCCCCGACCTGCGGTTCGACCTGGTCCGGCCGGGCATCGCCTGCTACGGCCTGAACCCGGTGGACGTTCCGGTCGACCTGCGCCCCGCGATGACGTTCCGCTCGTCCGTCGTGGCCACCAAGCGGATCGACGCGGGCGAGTCCGTCGGCTACGGCTGGACGTGGACGGCACAGCGGCCGACCACCGTCGCGCTGGTGCCGGTCGGGTACGCCGACGGGGTGCCCCGGTCGCTGTCCGGCCGCCTGGACGTGTGGCTGGCCGGCGCCCGACGGCCGGTGGTCGGCCGGGTCAGCATGGACCAGGTGGTCGTCGACTGCGGTGACGACGACGTGCCGGCGGGCGCGGTCGTCGTGTTGTTCGGCGCGGGCGGGTGCGGTGAGCCGACCGCGCGGGAGTGGGCGGACAAACTGGGCACCATCGACTACGAGATCGTCACCAGCATGTACCGGCACCGGGTGGTCCGCCGCTACGTCGGGGGTGACCGATGAAGCTGCCGATGGGCGCGATCGCAGTGGCCGGCGGCATCGCCGGGACCGTCGCGGCGGGACTCACCGTGGCTGGTGTCGTGCAGTCGCGGCGGGTCAGGGCGCGCGAGGGCCAGCAGCCCGCACCGCCGATCGTCGACGAGCCCGGCCCGGACGGCGTGCCGCTGAGCGAACTCGGCCCGTCGCGGCTGAGCACGGTGGCCGCCGACGACGGTGTGCCGCTCGCCGTGGAGGAGGTCGACCCGGCCGAGGGCAAGGCGGAGCTGACCGTCGTGCTGGTGCACGGTTTCGCCCTGGACCGGCGATCCTGGTACTACCAGCGTCGGGACCTGGCCCTCAGCCGTGATCCTCGGGTGCGGCTCGTGCTGTACGACCAGCGCGGCCACGGCCGGTCCGGCATCCCCGGCGCGAAGTCCTGCACGATCGAGCAGTTGGGCCGAGACCTGGACGTGGTCATCCGGTCGGTGGCACCGGACGGGCCGCTGCTGCTGGTCGGCCACTCGATGGGCGGCATGACGATCATGGCGCTGGCCGAACAGCGGCCGGAACTGTTCGCCGACCGGGTGCGCGGAGTCGCGCTGATCGGCACGTCGGCCGGCGAGGTGGGCCGGCACGGGCTGCCGCTGCCGGTGCTGTCCCGGTACAACCCGCTGACCAGGACCGTCGGCGGGTTCGCCGCGTGGCAGCCGGTTCTGGTGGAGTGGATCCGGACCGCCGGTGGTGGCCTGACCAGGCAGGGCGTGCGGCGGCTGGCGTTCGGCGACCGGTCGGTGTCCCGGGAACTGGTCGACTACATGGTGCGGATGCTGGACGTGACGTCGGTGCCGGTGCTGACGAACTTCCTGCCGTCGCTGGGCACGCACAACCGGTACGTGGTACTGGCCGGGTTACGGCACTGCGAGGTGCTGGTGCTCTCCGGTGACGAGGACCGGCTGACGCCGTTCTCGCACGCGGAACGGATCGCGACGGAACTGCCCACGGCGACGCTGGCCCGCGCGGCGGGCGCCGGGCACATGGTGATGTTGGAACAGCCCGAACTGGTCACCGGGGAACTGGTGACGCTGCTGCGCGACTGCACGGGCGGCGTGCGGCCGGTGCGGGCGCTGCGCAGGCGATGGAGGAACTCGTGAGCGCGATCGTGCTCCCTGCGGTCGAGGACACACTGGCGTTCGGCGAGCGGTTGGGCCGGGTGCTGCGGGCCGGCGACCTGGTGCTGCTGTCCGGGCCGCTGGGTGCGGGAAAGACGGTGCTGGTCAAGGGAATCGCGGCCGGCATGGGCGTGGTCGGCCAGGTCAGCTCGCCCACGTTCGTGATCGCGCGGGTCCATCGCCCGGCCGCGCCGGACGGTGTCCCCCTGGTGCACGTGGACGCCTACCGGCTCGGCGACGACCTGGACCAGTTGGACGGCCTCGACCTGGACACCGATCTCGTGGACGCGGCCGTGGTCGTCGAGTGGGGCGAGGGCGTCGCGGAGGCGTTGTCCAGGGATTTCCTGCTGGTACGACTGGACCGCCACGACGACGACGTCCGTTCGGCCGTCGTCGAGCCGCACGGCACGTGGGTGGAGCGGGAAATCCCCGATCTCCTGGCGAAATGAAGCACGTGACCAGGACCGACGGCGACGTCGTCGCCATGACGGACAAGGCACGCGCACGGTGTGGTTATCTCGGTCTCGCCGAGACGTGCGATCTGGCGTTGTCCGGCAACGTCGTCCTCGATCCGTGGTCGGTGCTGATTTCTCGCGGCAGATATCTCTCCGGCGCTCAGGTGGTGGGGCGCTCGACCCTGGGTGGCGGCAGCCAGATCCTCGGTCCGATCGCCGTGCAGGACTGCACATTGGCGGCCGGCGGTTCCTACCGGGAAGCGAACCCCGATGACCGGGGGCCGTGGTCCGTCCATCACTGAAGCGGTCAGCGGTCAGCTGCCGCCCTCAGTTCTCGCTTCAGGACCTTGCCCATTTCGTTGCGGGGCAGTACATCCACGAACCGGACCACTCTCGGGCGCTTGTGCGGGGCCAACTGTCGCGCCACCAGGTCGATCAGCGCCTCGGGTTCCGGCGCCGGGTCGCCTGCCACCACCCACGCCACGATCCGCTCACCCAGATCGTCGTCCGGCTCGCCCGTCACGGCCACCTCGACCACCCCGGCGTGCTCCGCCAGCACGTTCTCGATCTCCCCCGCGCCGATCTTGTATCCGCCGCTCTTGATCAGGTCCGTCGCGCGCCGACCCACGATCCGCAGCTGGCCGTCCGCTGTCCGCGTACCGATGTCACCCGTCCGGAACCATCCGTCCCGGAACGCGGCCGCCGTCGCGTCGGGGCGGTTCAGGTATCCCAGGAACAGGTTCGGCCCGCGCACCTCGATCTCGCCCACCACGGCGGAACCCCAGCCGTCCAGCGCGGCCCCGGCCTCGTCCACCAGCCGCACGTCCACCCCGGGCACCGCAGGCCCCACCAGGCCCGCCTCGCGTGTCCCGTCCGCGCGCACCGCCGTGTTCATCAGCGTCTCGGTCAGCCCGTACCGCTCCACCACCCGCTGACCCGTCGCCTCCTCGATCCGCTGGTGCACCCCCACCGGGAGCGCCGCCGAACCGGACACCAGCAACCGGGCCTTGCCCACCGCCTCGGCCAACTCCCGCGAGTCCGCGACCGCCGACGCCAGCCGGTGGTACATCGTCGGCACCCCGAACATCACCGCGCCGTCGGCCAGCTCCGCCGCCACCGCCGCCTCGTCGAACCGCCCCAGGTGCCGCACCGTCCCACCCAGCCGCAACGGCCCGAGCGTCGCCACGATCAACCCGTGCACGTGGAACATCGGCAGCGCGTGCACCACCGTGTCGTGCTCGGTCCACTCCCAGGCCGCCGCGAGCGCGTCCAGGTTGCTGACGATCGCCCGCGTGGCGTGCACCACGCCTTTGGGCGAACCCGTTGTTCCGGACGTGTAGACGATGAAGGCCGGGCTCTCGTCGATCGACCGCTCGGCGGTCAACTCGGCGCCCGACAACGCCAACGACACATCCCGGCGGGGCAGCCCGAGCCCGGCCGGCAGCCGGTCCTCGGCACGGGCGAGCACCATGTCCGGCCGGCTGTCCTGGAGGATGTGAGCCAATTCACGCTCACCGATCTTCGGGTTCAGCGGCACCACCGCGGCCCCGGCATACAGCGCGGCGACCACCCCGGCCACCGTCTCCATCGTCGGCGTCGCCCACACCGCGACCCGGTTCGCGCCGGTCAGACCCGGTACCAACCCCGCGACGACGTCGGCGAGCTCGGCGTACGTGAGCCGTCGCGACCCGAAATCCAGCGCGACACGGGAGTCGGAATCGGCCGCCAACCGAGGAAACAGCATGTCAGCGACATTACTTGCGCCCACGGCGGACCGCCGTGGGCCGACACCGACCGCGGCCACGACAGCCGTCCGGAAGAAGGGAACCGTCCGGCTATCGGCAACGTCGGAGAACATGCGCCGGGGGGCCGCCGCGAACGGCGACCCCCCGACCATCGAAGGCACACCGAGATCCAGGACCCGGTGTCGAGCCGGACTGGTCAGGTCCGCTCACGGTAAGGACGTGACCGGTCCGGCTTCGGTTGCTCGCGTTCCACACCCTGGGACGCGCGGATCAGAGGTGCTGCTCGAACGCTTTCCACACGGCCGACTTGGATCGCGCCCCGACCAGCGACGCGACCGCCTCGCCGTCCTTGAACAACATCATCGTGGGCACGCCCATGATCCGCAGGTCCCGCACGGTCGTCTGGTTGGCGTCCGAATCCATCTTCACCACCCGCCACCGGTCCGCGTGTTCCTCGGCCAGCTCGGCGAGGACCGGCCCGAGCATCCGGCACGGCCCGCACCACGTCGCCCAGAACTCGACCAGCACCGGCTGGTCGGCGGCCAACACCTCGGTGGCGAAGGTCGCATCGGTTACCTCGGTCACTCCCCGCCGTGTCGGTACTGACATGGCGACTCCTTCCCGGTCATCGGCGCGTCGCAGTGAGCAGTCAGCTGCTCCCGCAGGTGGTCGCGGACCTCGGTGAGCCGGTCGATGCACGACTCGACCTCGGCGAGCTTGCGCCGGTACACCGCGATCGACGCGGGGCACTCGCCGCCGGACTCGTGCCCGGACCGCAGGCACTCGACGAACGGCCGGGTCTCCTCCAGCCCGAAACCGATCGCCAACAGCTCGCGGATCTGGTGCACCAGCCGCAGGTCCGACTCGTCGTAGTCGCGGTGACCGCTCGCCGTGCGCCGCGTCGACAACAGGCCCTGCTGCTCGTAGTACCGCAGGGACCTGCTGCTCGTGCCGGCCCGCTCGGCCAGTTCCCCGATGCGCATCCGTCCTCCCTCCCTCGTACCCGACCGACGGTAAGCCTTGACATCGGCGTCAAGTCCAGCTCTCGTACCCTGAACACCGTGATCGTGCTCGCCGTCGACACTGCCACCCCCGCGGTGACCGCAGGTGTCGTGAGACTGGACGCCGGGACCGCCGAACAACTGGCCGCCTGCGTCACCGTCGACGCCCGCGCGCACGGCGAGTTGCTCACCCCGCACGTCCAGGCGGCGCTCGCCGATGCCGGGCTGCGCATCGGTGACGTCGACGCCGTCGTGTGCGGCACCGGACCCGGGCCGTTCACCGGCCTGCGGGTCGGCATGGTCACGGCCGCCGCGCTCGGCCACGGGCTGGGCCGGCCCGTGTACGGGGTGTGCACGCTGGACGCGATCGCCCACGACGCGCGGACCGGCGCACCGCTGCTGGTGGTCACCGATGCCCGGCGCCGCGAGGTCTACTGGGCCGCCTACGACGCCGCCGGTCACCGGACCGCAGGCCCGGACGTGGTCACGCCGGCCACGCTCACCGGTTACGCCGCCGAGGCCGCGGCCGGCGAGGGCGCCACCCGCTACGCCGACGTGCTGGGCCTGCCGGTGGTGGCGCCCGAGTACCCGTCGCCCGCCGGGCTGGTCGCCGTCGTCGCCGACCAGGTGCTGGCCGGTGCGACGCCGGACGAGTTCCGGCCGCTGTACCTGCGCCGGCCGGACGCCGTCGAGCCCGGGCCGAGGAAGAAGGTCACCGCATGACCACGGTCGCCGTCCGGGTGGCCCAGCTACGCGAGTCCGACCTGCCCCGCTGCGCCGAACTGGAGCGGGTGCTGTTCCCGGATGACGACCCGTGGAGCCTGGCCACGCTGCGCTCCGAGCTGCGCGCCGGCCACTACTACTTCGGCGCCTACGCGGGCGACACCCTGATCGGCTACGCCGGGCTGGCCGTCGCCGGGCGGACGGGTGACCTGGAGGCCAGCGTGCACACCATCGGCGTGGACCCGGACTGGCAGGGCAGGGGCGTGGGCACCGCGCTGCTGCGTGCCGTGCTGGCCGTCGCCGACGAGGTGGCCGCGCCGGTGTTCCTGGAGGTCCGCACCGACAACGAGCCCGCGATCCGGCTGTACGAGGCACACGGCTTCGTCCGGCTCGGCGTGCGCAGGCGCTACTACCAGCCGTCCAACGCGGACGCCTACACGATGGGCAGGCCACCGGCCGGCCGCGAGGGATTCGAATGAGTGTGCTGGGTGACGTGCTCGTCGTCGGCTTCGAGACGTCCTGCGACGAGACCGGCGTCGGCGTCGTGCGGCGCCGGGCGGACGGCACGGTCGAGCTGCTCGCCGACGAGATCGCGTCCAGTGTGGACGAACACGCGCGGTTCGGCGGCGTGGTGCCCGAGGTGGCCAGCCGGGCGCACCTGGAGGCGATGGTCCCGACCGTCACGCGGGCGTTGGACGTCGCGGGTGTCAAACCGTCCGATGTGGACGCGATCGCGGTGACGGCCGGCCCTGGCCTGGCCGGTGCGCTGCTGGTCGGCCTGGCCGCCGCAAAGGCGTACGCGCTGGCCTGGGACGTGCCGCTGTACGGGGTGAACCACCTGGGCGCGCACGTCGCGGTGGACACCGTGGAGCACGGTCCGCTGGACCGGCCGAGCCTCGCGCTGCTGGTGTCGGGCGGGCACTCCAGCCTGCTGGCGGTCACCGACCTGGCCAGCCCGATCCGCACCCTCGGCGCCACCATCGACGACGCGGCCGGCGAGGCGTTCGACAAGGTGGCCCGGCTGCTCGGCCTGCCGTTCCCCGGCGGCCCGTACGTGGACCGGGCGGCGCGCGAGGGCGACCCGGCGGCCATCGCGTTCCCGCGCGGCCTGACCGGTCCGAGGGACGCGGCCTACGACTTCTCCTTCTCCGGCCTGAAGACCGCGGTGGCCCGGTGGGTGGAGGCCCGCCAGCGGGCCGGGCTGGACGTGCCGGTGTCGGACGTGGCGGCCTCGTTCCAGGAGGCCGTGGTGGACGTGTTGACCGCCAAGGCGATCCGGGCCGCGACCGACGCGGGCATCGACCAGTTGCTGATCGGCGGCGGCGTCGCGGCCAACTCGCGGCTGCGCGCCCTCGCCCAGACCCGGTGCGACACAGCGGGTGTCACGCTGCGGGTGCCGCGACCCAGGCTGTGCACCGACAACGGCGCCATGGTGGCGGCCCTGGGTGTGCACCTGGTGGCCGCCGGGACCGCGCCGTCCGCCCTGGACATCTCCGCGGACCCCGCGCTACCGCTGGTGTAGCGCGAGGCCCGCGTCGGCGTCAGGCGATCCGGTACTCGGTGTCCCGCACGTCGGTGATGAACATGTGGCCGGGCTGGTGGGTGATGGCGAACGGCGGCCGGGACGCCATCACCGCGGCCTGCGGTGTCACGCCGCACGCCCAGAACATCGGTACGTCACCGGGTTCGGCCCGCACGGCAGCACCGAAATCGGGCCGGTCCAGGTCGGCGATGCCCAGCGCGGCCGGGTCGCCGACGTGCACGGGGGCGCCGTGCACCGCGGGCATCCGGCCGGTGAGCCGGGCGGCCGTGTCCACCAGTTCGCCGGGGATCGGCCGCATCGAGACCACCAGCGGCCCGTGCAGCCGACCGGCCGGCCGGCACTGCCGGTTCGTCACGTACATCGGCACGTTCGTGCCCTGCTCCACGTGCCGCAACGGCAGCCACGCCTCGCCCAGGGCCGTTTCGAACGTGAAGCTGCACCCGAGCAGGAACGTGACCAGTTCACCCGACCACAGACCGGTCACCTCGTTCGGTGAGGCCACCAGCTCGCCGTGCCGCCAGACCCGGTAGCCGGGCAGGTCGGTGCGCAGGTCGGCGTCCTCGGCCAGCACCGTCCGGATCGCGCCGGGGTCGGTGATGTCCAGCACCGGGCACGGTTTCGGGTTGCGCTGGCAGAACAGCAGCACGTCGTAGGCCCAGTCGACCGGTACCGCGATCAGGTTGGCCTGCGCGTAGCCGAGCGACCAGCCGGCGGTCGGCCGGCGGGTGCCCTCGCGGAAGGACTGCCGCGCCTGTGCCGGGCTCAGGATCGCCGGGTCCGGGACGGGGATCATGGCTGTCATGGTGCGCTCCTTCAGGTCAACTCGCGGCCCGCCGTCTCGGGCAACCCGAGCAGGGCGAGTACCGCGATCGCGTAGCCGAGGGCGCCGAACCCCATGGCGGCGCCGATGCCCCAACTGGTGGCCAGGAAGCCGACGACGGTGGGGAAGAAGGCCCCGACGGCGCGGCCGAAGTTGTAGGTGAAGCCCTGTCCGGTGCCGCGCAGTGCGGTCGGGTACAGCTCGGCGAGGAACGCGCCGAACCCGCTGAAGATCGCCGACGACGCGAAGCCGAGCGGGAAGCCGAGGATCAGCACGACGGTGTCGGCGCCGGCCGGGATCCGCGTGTAGCTCAGGATGAGCACCGCGGACAGCACGGCGAACAGGGCGAACGTGCGCCGCCTGCCGAGCAGGTCGGTGAGGTAGCCGCCGGTCACGTAGCCGAGGAACGCGCCGGAGATCACGAACGCCAGGTAGCCGCCGGTGCCCACGGCCGACAGGTGCCTGGCGGTCTTCAGGTAGGTGGGCAGCCAGGTGGCGAGCGTGTAGTAGCCGCCCTGCACACCGGTGGCCAGCAGTGCCGCGAAGAACGTGGTGCGACCGAGGCCGCCGCCGAGGATCGCGGTGAACGAACCGGGCCTGCGGACGGTGTCGGTACGCGGCACGGGGGCATCGGTCACCCGGCGCCGCAGGTACAGCACGAGCAGGCCGGGCAGCGCACCGGTGATGAACAGGATCCGCCACGCCACCGACGGGCTGGCCAGCGAGAACACCACCGTGTAGATGACGACCGCGAGGCCCCAGCCGACCGCCCACGAGCTCTGGACGAAGCCCAGGATGCGGCCGCGGTGCCGGGCCAGCGCGTACTCGGCGACCAGGACGGCGCCGATCGCCCACTCACCGCCGAACCCGAGCCCCTGCAGGCCGCGCAGCACCAGCAGGACCGGGTAGGTCGGCGCGAACCCGCACAGGACGGTGAACACGGCGTACGTGCCGACGGTGATCATCAGGGTGCGGACCCTGCCGATCCGGTCGGCCAGCATGCCGGCCAGCACGCCACCCACCGCGGACACGACGAGCGTGACGGTGGACAGCAGCCCGGCCGCGCCGGACGTCAGGTGGAAGGTCGCCGCGATGGCGGCCAGCCCGAGGGGCAGGACCTGGAAGTCGTACGCGTCCAGCCCGTAGCCGCCGAAGGCGCCGGCGAACGCGCGCCGGCCGGCCGGGCCGAGCGTGCGTAACCAGGAGCCGGAGTCGGAGCGCTGGTCGATCGAGGTCGTACTCATGGACACCTCGCTGGATGAGTCGGGCGGTGGCCCGGGTGGTGTGATGTCCACCACGTTAGAGGATTGTTCAACAATCCTGCAATACTTAAGTTGTTTCATTCTTGTGTCTAGTGGTTGACTGATGTCGTGTCCAGCGAATCGGTCATCTCGGCGGAAGGTTCCGGCTCCGCGTCCCCCCTGGCCCGGCCGAGCATCGCCGAGCAGGTCGCCGACGTGCTGCGCAACCGGATCACCGACGGCTACTACCAACCGGGCTCCCGGCTGTCCGAGGAAGCCATCGGTGCCGAGCTGAAGATCTCGCGCAACACGCTGCGCGAGGCGTTCCGCCTGCTCACCCACGAGCGGCTGCTGCTGCACGAGCCCTACCGGGGCGTGTCGGTGCGGGTGTTGACCGTCCACGACGTCGTCGACCTGTACCAGGTGCGCAAGGTCATCGAGTGCGGCGCGGTGTCCACCGGCACGGCGGACGCCGACCGGATCGAACGCGCGTGGTCGGCGGTCGCCGACGGTGAGGCGGCCGAGGAGACCGGCGACTGGCAGGCCCTGGGCACCGCCAACATCCGGTTCCACCGGGCGCTGGTCGCCATGGCCGGCAGCGGTCGGCTGGACGACCTGATGCGCGGCATCCTCGCCGAACTACGGCTGGTCTTCCACGTGATGGCCGACCCGAAGCGGTTCCACGAGCCCTACCTGACGCGCAACCGCGAGATCATCGGCCGGATCGCCGAGGGCGACCGGGAGACCGCGACCACGATGCTCGCGACCTACCTGAACGACGCGGAGCGCCAGCTCGTCGAGGCGTACTCAGTCGCCTAGCTGTTTGACCATGTTGATCGCCGTCGGCCGGTAGCCCGCCGACTCGTACAGCCGCCTGGCCACCGTGTTGCCGCCGAACACGTTGAGCCCCAACTGCTCGGCTCCGTTCGTTCGGGCTTCCCGCTCGGCGATCGCCATGGCGGCCCGTCCGTAGCCGCGACCGCGCAGGTTCTGGTCGATCTCGACGTAGAAGATCCAGTCCATGCCGGCCCGCCCGTTCGGCGGCGGCCCCAACCACAGGACGCCGGCCGGCTCGTCCCCGGCCAGCAGCCGGAACAGCCGATGCCCGGCAGCCGGTGTGCCATCGGGGAAGTACCGTTCCCACTCCCCGTCGGCGTGCGCCCGCGCCTGCTCGGGTGACTCCCCGGACTCCACGCGGTGGCTCACGTAGACGTCGAACTCGTGCCGCGCGAACGCCCGGATCTCGTCGTCGGACATCGGCCGGGAGGTCAACTCGGGCCGGTGCTCGGCCCGGGCCAGCCGCAGGATGTCGGTGACGACGTCGGCCTTCGCGTCGACGTAGGCGGTCCGGTCGACCGCCAGCAGCTCGGCCAGCCCACGCTTGCGTGCGGTGTAGCGGGCGACCGCGTCCGGATGGCCCCGCAGGTAATCCCGGAACAGCACATGATCGGTGTGCGGGGCGGTGCCGGCCACCACGACGTACAGGTGGTGCGGCGGCAGCCCGGCGGGTTCCTGGAACGCCTCCCGGCCGGGAACGCCCTGATCACCGTTGTGCCGGTAGCCCAGCGAGGCCAGCCTGCCGATCAGCTCTGGCACGTCCGACGCCTGCCCGGCCACCACGTCCATGTCGATGATCGGCTTCGCGGCCAGGCCCGGCACCGACGTGCTGCCCACGTGCTCGATGGCCAGCGCGAGATCGCCGACCGCGGCGGCGACGGGCCGCCGGAGCTGGTCGAACACGGCAGGCCACGAGGGGTCGTAGTCGACGACAGCAGGTCCGGCCACCATGACTTCCATGATCCACCATCCGGCGTCGACAGGGCGACCGCAATTCCCCGGTGCGCCGGTCGACGAGCGGGTTCGACGCTCCCGGCACCCGTGGGGGACCCCTCCTTGAAGGGTTAGCACTCGCATGGGTAGAGTGCCAGTCGCACGGCACCAGCACCGCCCCGGCTCCCGCGACGGCGGGGTGGCAGGCGTCGAACAATGCAACAACAGGTACCTGCCAACGCTTTCGACGACCCGTGGAGGTCATTCCGGTGAGCGTGAACATCAAGCCGCTCGAGGACAAGATTGTTGTCCAGGCGAGTGAGGCCGAGTCGACGACGGCTTCCGGCCTCGTCATCCCGGACACTGCCAAGGAGAAGCCCCAGGAGGGCAAGGTTCTGGCGGTCGGTCCCGGTCGTATCGACGACAAGGGCAACCGAGTTCCGGTGGACGTCGCCGTTGGTGACGTCGTCATCTACTCCAAGTACGGCGGCACCGAGGTCAAGTACAACGGTGAGGACTACTTGATCCTGTCCGCTCGCGACGTGCTGGCTGTCATCAACTGACGACCGGTCACCGAACGACGCCCAACGCCCCGGCGACCCCATATCCGGGGGCCGGGGCGTTTCGCGTCAAGAAAGGCATGCGATGCCCAAATTGATCAGCTTCGACGAGGACGCTCGTCGGGCATTGGAGTGCGGCGTCAACCGGTTGGCCAACGCCGTCAAGATCACACTCGGCCCCCGGGGCCGGCACGTCGTGCTCGACAAGCAGTTCGGTAGTCCCACCATCACCAACGACGGCGTGACCATCGCGCGCGAGATCGAACTGGCGAAGCCGTTCGAGAACCTCGGCGCGCAGCTCGTCAAGAGCGTGGCCACGAAGACCAACGACGTGGCGGGCGACGGCACCACCACGGCGACCGTGCTGGCCCAGGCGATGGTCCGGCTCGGCCTGCGCAACGTGACCGCCGGTGCCAACCCCACCTCGCTGGGCCGCGGCATCGAGGCGGCGGCGGACGCCGTCGTCGCCGCGCTGCTCGAGCGTTCCGCGCCGGTGAAGGGCCGGGACAACATCGCCCAGGTCGGCACCGTCGCCTCCCGCGACGCGTCGATCGGCGCGCTGCTCGGCGAGGCCATCGAGCAGGTCGGCGAGGACGGGGTGATCACCGTCGAGGAGTCGTCCACGATGGCCACCGAACTCGACGTCACCGAGGGCCTGCAGTTCGACAAGGGCTGGATCTCCGCCTACTTCGCCACCGACCCGGATGAGCAGGAGGCCGTCCTCGACGACGCCCTCATCCTGCTGCACCGGGAGAAGATCTCGTCGATCCAGGACCTGCTGCCGATCCTGGAGAAGGTCGTCGACGCCGGTAAGCCGCTGCTGATCGTGGCGGAGGACATCGACGGCGAGGCCCTGTCCACCCTGGTGGTCAACTCGATCCGCAAGACGCTGCACGTGGTCGCGGTGAAGTCGCCGTTCTTCGGTCAGCGCCGCGTCGGGTTCATGGAGGACCTGTCCATCGTGACCGGTGCCCAGGTGGTCTCCGGCGAGATGGGCGTCAAGCTCAGCGAGATCGACCTGGACTCGCTGGGTGCCGCCCGTCGCGTCGTGGTGAACAAGGACACCACGACCATCGTGGACGGTGCCGGTGACACCGATGCGATCGCCGACCGCGTGCGGCAGCTCAAGCGGGAGGTCGAGCAGACCGACTCCGACTGGGACCGCGAGAAGTTGGCGGAGCGGGTCGCCAAGCTGTCCGGCGGCATCGCGGTGATCCGGGTCGGCGCGGCCACCGAGACCGAGCTCAAGGAGCGCAAGCACCGCATCGAGGACGCGGTGGCCGCCACCAAGGCCGCGGTCGAGGAGGGTGTCGTGCCCGGCGGCGGTGCCGCGCTGGTGCACGCCGCCAAGGTGCTGGAGGGCAACCTCGGCCTGACCGGCGACGAGGCCACCGGTGTTCGGGTGGTCGCCAGGGCACTCGCCGCGCCGCTGTTCTGGATCGCCAAGAACGCCGGCCAGGAGGGCGCGGTCGTGGTCAACACGGTCCGCGAGTCCGACGAGTGGGGCTTCGGTTACAACGCCGCGACCCAGAAGTACGGCGACATGGTCGCCGACGGCGTGGTCGACCCGGTGAAGGTGACCCGCTCGGCCGTGACGAACGCCGCGTCGATCGCGCGGATGGTGCTCACCACGGAGACGTCGATCGTGACGAAGCCGGAGCCTCCGCCCGGACCGACCATGGCGCACATGCAGGGCCACGGGCACAACCACTAGCGAACCGCCGGTACACGTCGAAGGGCGGCATCCACGCGGATGCCGCCCTTCGACTGCCTCCCGACCCACCCCGGGGCGTCGTTACCGCCGCGACTGCACCGGAATCCGGTCCAGCGCGAGCTGCCGCTTGCGCGACTTGATGATGGAGTCCCGCTCGGACTCCGAAAGCCCACCCCAAATCCCGTACGGCTCCTGCACGGCGAGCGCGTGCTGACGACACAGTTGCAGTACCGGGCACGACTGGCAGACCGCCTTCGCCCGCGCCTCGCGCCGAGCCCTGGCGGGACCGCGTTCCCCGTCGGGGTGGAAGAAGAACGCGCTGTCCATGCCTCGGCAGGATCCTTCGAGCTGCCAGTCCCACACGTCGGCGTTGGGGCCGGGCAGCCTCCGGGTGTCCGCCATCTCACCGCCTCCCTCCGCCGGGCCATTGGCGCTACTCCATTCGGCCCAGCGTGATCGACAGTAGAAGCGTGTCAAAACTTGTTCAAGAGTCGTTGTGCCCCAACGTCGACATTTTCATCCAATCGGGGGTGTGGCGTACTTGCACGCCGTGGTCGATCGGATTCACGCAGGCAGGCAGGGCCCTGTTCGGCACCGGTTGCCGGTGCGGCACACGGGCCGGACGATGGTCGCCGTGATGTCGCGACCGGAACCGAACGGTTGCGCGCCAACGGAGCCGACGGGGCAAGTGGGTGACGGTCCGGACCCGGACCCGCACGAACCGTTCCTCACGGTCGCCGCGGTCGCGCGGCGGCTGGGCATCGCCCCCGCGACGCTGCGCACCTGGGACCGCCGGTACGGCGTGGGCCCCAGCGGTCACGCCACCGGCCGGCACCGCAGGTACGCGGGCCAGGACGTGGCCCGGCTGGAACTGATGCAGCATGCGCTGCTGCGGGGCGCGTCACCGGCCGAGGCGGCCAGGTACGCGCTGGCCGAGACGCCCGTCGAGGACCGGTCCGACCTGGTCACCGGTGCCCGGGCGCTGCGGCTGCCCGGTGCGGGCCGGCTGGCCAAGGGGTTCGGCCGGGCGGTGCTGGCGATGGACTCGGTGGCGGCGCAGCGGTTGCTGGCCGAGGCGATCGAGGCCAGTGGCGTGCCGAGGGTGTGGGACGAGGTGATCCGGCCGGTGCTCAGCGCGTTGAGCAGGCGCTGGGGGCACCCGGGGTCGGCCGAGTTGGAGCAACTGCTGCACGAGTGCGTCCGGTCGGCGCTGATCCGGGCCACGCCGCTGGTCACCCGGCCGCGCAACCCGCGCCCGATCCTGCTGGCCGCCGCGCCCGGTGAACAGCACACGCTGCCGCTGTACGGGCTGGTCGCGACCCTGGCGCACCGCGATCTGGGCACCAGGATGCTCGGCGCCGCCGTGCCGGCCGACGCGCTGGCCGGCGCCATTCGCCGCACGTCCCCGGCCGCCGTGGTGCTGTGGGCGCAACTGCCCGGCAGCGCCGACCCGGCACTGGTCGCGACATCGCCGCGCAGCCGGCAGCGCACCCGCCTGTTCGTCGCCGGGCCCGGGTGGCGGGTCCTCGACGTGGACCCGGCGCTGGTCCTGCCGGACGGCATCGGCCCGGCGGCCGACGACATCGAGCACGCCGTGCTGTGAGCCGCCCGCCGCCGGGCCGCGGTCGGGCGGCGGTGAAGATGGTGCGCTGTGGATGACGCACTGCTGGCCGCGGCCTTCGGCGGGCGACCGGAGGCCGTGGTGCGGGTGGCGGCGGACGCACCGCCACTGGATCGGTGGCTGGCGGGTGTCGTCCTGGGCGGTCAGGGGCGCTACGCGGCGGCGACCGCCCACCTGTCCCGCCTGCTCGGTTCGCCGGACCCGGTCGTGGCCGCGCTCGCCGGCACCACGCTGGCCTCCCACCTGCGCCAGATCGGCGGCCACGCCGAAGCCCGCCGCCACGACGCCGAGGCCGCCCGCCGGCTGGCCGTGGCCCCTGACCAGCGGGAACCCGCCCAGGAGCACGGCATCGACCGGGTCGGTGCGACGGTCGACGTGCTGCTCGGCCTGGCGGCCGACGCGATCGGCCTGGGCCGTCCCGCGGAAGCCACCCGGTTGCTCGACGCCGCCCGCCAGGTGAGGGGCGCGACCTCCTGGCGGGTTACCGTCCGTATCGGCTGGGTGGCGACCGAGTTGGCCCTGGCGACGGACCGGCCGGCGGCCGCCGCGGCTCACGCCGATCGGTCGAAGCGCTTCGCCGAAGCGGCGGGCGCGACGCGACACACCGTGAAGTCGACCATGATGTTGGGTGTCTCGCTGGCGACCGGGGGAACCCCGGACGGGCGGCGGCAGGCGAGGCGGCTACTCACGGAGGCGGAGGCCGTATCCCTCACACGGGGGATATTTCCGCTGGCCTGGCCTTGCGCGCTGCAACTGGCCGAATTGGCCCCGGATCGGGCCGCTCAGCACACGGCGGTGGCGGCCGACGCCTTGACCAGGTTATTCTCATGGTCAGACCCGGCAAAACGGAGAATCGCGGCCGCGTCCCCGTGGTTGCCGGGGACGCTGATCCATTCCGGTGAACCAACCCGAACGGGTTGCGGACGAATTACTTGACGGATTCAGCACCAGATCGTGTCAAGGTCTGCCCCCTGGTGGCCGATACCGGAGATGGAACGGCACACGGCCGCTGGAAGGAGTCCCCGTGACGACGGTCTTGATCTGCGACGACCGGCGCAGCGTGCGGGAAGGTTTGACGCGCGTGATGTCTGCTGTGCCAGGGGTCAGTCGCATCGACTGTGTAGCGCACGGTGACGAGTTGTTGGCTCGGTTCACTCGGCAGCCGGTGGACGTCGTGCTGGTCGGTACCCAGCGCGCCGTTCCGACAGGCGTGGAGGCCACCCGCCGTCTCGTCTCGGCCAACCCACAGGCGAACGTCATCGTGTTCGGCGCACCCGACGACGCCGGGAGCATCGCCGCCGCCATCGCCGGCGGCGCCCGTGGCTACCTCCGCTGGGACGCGTCCCGGCCGGAACTGGTCGCCGCCCTGGCACACACCCTGGCCAGCACCTCGGTGCCGGCGCCCCGGCAGCCCTCGGACCCCGGTGTCCAGCTCACCGACCGCGAGCTGCAGGTGCTGCGCGGGATGAGCCAGGGCAAGAGCAACGGCCAGATCGGCCGCGAGCTGTACCTGTCCGAGGACACGGTGAAGACCCACGCCCGCCGGCTGTTCCGCAAGCTGGGCGTGCGCGACCGGGCACAGGCGGTGGCGCATGGCTTCCGCCGCGGCCTCGTTTCGTAGTAGGGGATTAGGCCGAACGGCCGTGCTGCGCGCACGGAAGCGCACGGAGATCGGTGACACAGCGCATCCGGTCCGGTGGTTGCCATCGGACCGGATTCGTCTGTCCGGGTCACCTGTGGACGGACCTCTCACCCTGCTCACCAGCCATGATCAAGTCGGGATCGACGAAAGATGACCTCAGCGAGTACGGTGATGGGGTCGGTGTGGGTGACGCTGTGTCACCTGATTCGGTCTGTAGTGACCGCTGAGACGTAACACCAGGACTGTTGCCTGCGATGACCAACTTGGGGGACGGACTGGGCGCCGCGGTGGTGGGCGCCGCGGTCGGCGGCGACCGATCGTCGGTGGAGCGTCTGCTCGCGTGGGTCCGGCCGTTGGCCGTGCGGTACTGCCGCGCCCGTCTGGGCAGGCAGGAAGGGTCGTTCGCCTCGGCGGACGACGTGGCGCAGGAGGTGTGTCTCGCGGTGCTGACGGCGCTGCCTGGTTATCGACGCCAGGAGCGGCCGTTCGTGGCATTCGTGTACGGAATCGCGGCGCAGAAGGTTGCGGCGCGCGACCGGGTGGCCGCGGTCCCCGATCGACCGGACATGGATACCCAGCCCGAGCAGCAGGCGACCCGGAACGGGTTGCCGGCCCGGATGGCTTCGCTGCTACGGGTTTTGCCGGCCCGGTACCGGGAGATCCTGGTGCTGCGACTGGTGGTCGGACTGTCGGCGGACGACACCGCCGACGCTGTTGGTTCCACGCCGAGTGCGGTGCGGGTCATCCAGCACCACGCGCTGGCGATGCTGCGAAGGGCGCTCGCGGCAGAGGAGGTGGTCTGAGTGGCAGACCAGCGAGAGCACGGGGTTGGCGGGCTCGAGTGGAGAGACCAGCCGGCACGAACCCCGGACGAACCGCTGGTGCCGTCGACGGGTGCGATGGGGGCGCCCGACGACGCGACAACCGTGTTCCCCGCCGTGCGGGGCGAGGACGGCGGTGCCGGGTACGACCGTGCCGGCGATAGTGACAGTCCTGACAGTACCGATCGAACCAACGCCGGTGCGGACACCCGGCGGTTCGGCGTGTTGCCCACCCCGACCGGTTGGTCGGACGGCACGGAACAGGACGGTCCCGTCGACCTGTCCGCCGTGCACTCCGACGACGCACTCCTGTCGGCACTGGTCTCGTTCGACAACTCGATGACCGGGCCGGACCAGGACCCGGAGTTGAAGTCCCTACTGCTGTCCTGGCGGCTGGACGTGGACGCCGAGCCGATCGGCGAGCTCGTCGACGCCGACACCGCGATGGCCACCATCGCCGTCGGCGCGAAGCTGCGCCGCCGCAGGCCGCGCTACCTGGTACCGCTCGCGACGGCGGCCGCCGCGCTGGTGATCATGGTCACCGGCATGGGCCTGGCCGCGCGCAACGCGGTGCCCGGGGACGCACTGTGGGGAATCTCGCAGGTGCTCTACACCGACCACGCCAAGTCCGTCGAGGCCGCGGCGCTGGTCCGCAACGACCTGCACTACGCCAGCCAGGCGTTGCAGCAGGGCCACTTCGACGAGGCGCGCTCCGCGCTGGTGCAGGCCGGGGCATCGCTGCCGTCCGTGGACACTGCGGACGGCAAGGCGAATCTCCAAGCACAGCAACAGAATCTGCTCATCCAGCTGGACAGCACGACGCTGACCACGCAGCCGTCGACACCCCAGCAGGGCAACCCGGGCGCGCCGACCACGGCCGCGCCGCCGAGTTCGTCGGTCGACTCGGCGACGGCTCCGTCGTCCCCGCAGTCGCCGGACACCACGACGGACAACCCGCCGCCGACCACCACCGACGAACCGCCGCCCACGACCACCGAGGACACCCCGCCGCCGGACACCGGCAGCACCGGCACTGCGGGCGACGCCCCGCAGCAGCCGAACCAGCCGCCGGCCGGCAACGCACCGCAGGACCAGCCGGTGCTCAACCCGGCGACGCCGGACGCCAGCAGCACCGATGCCGGAGCGACGTCGGCAGCCAATTAGGTCCCGACCAGCACGGCGCCCGCTGACCGACCAGGTCAGCGGGCGCTTTCGGTCGCCGTTACGCCGTCAGCGAAACCGCGGCAGTACTCCCAGGTCACGTAATCGCGCGGGTTCGGGTCGAACGCCGGCTCGTGCGGGCGCATCCGGCCGTCGTTGAGCAACTGCTCCAGGCTGGCCCGCAGCAGGGCCCAGTCGTGATAGTGCGGTTCCTCGCAGTCCGCGCAGTCGACCACGATGCCGCGCACCCCGCGCGGCGCGAGCAGCGCCTGGTAGACGGCCAGATCGGCCAGGTCCTCGACCAGTTCGTCGCGCTCCGCGTCCGTGATCGGTTGTTCTTGGTCGTCATCGTCGCCGGCCTGCAGTTCCCGGGTCGGGTCGTCCGGGTCGTTCGCGAACGGGTCGGGCGGCAGCGCTTCATGGGGCACGAACCGGCACGGTACCCGGCCACGGTCCGTCTGACACTCGATACCATGGGCAGGGAGTGGGTACGGACCCGTATCACCCACGCTGCCTGCGCCGATGCCCGACCGCACCGGTGCCCCTCTCCCCGGCCAGGAAGGCTTGCCGTCACACCATGACTGGAACGGTGCTCGACCCGGCAACCGGCGCCGCGACCGAGTTCGCCGGCGCCCAGGTGCCCACCAAGTTCGCCATGCTCGGCCTCACCTTCGACGACGTCCTGCTGCTACCAGCCGAATCCGACATCATCCCGAGCCAGGCCGACACGAGCACCAGACTGTCGCGCAACGTCATGCTGCGAGTGCCGCTGGTCTCGGCCGCGATGGACACCGTGACCGAGTCGCGGATGGCGATCGCCATGGCCCGGCAGGGCGGCATCGGCATCCTGCAGCGCAACCTGTCCATCGACGAGCAGACCCGCCAGGCCGAGACCGTGAAGCGGTCCGAGGCCGGCATGGTCACCGATCCCGTGACGTGCTCCCCGGACGACACGCTGGCCGAGGTGGACGGGCTGTGCGCCCGGTTCCGCATCTCCGGCGTCCCGGTCACCGACGCGGACGGCACCCTGGTGGGCATCATCACCAACCGGGACATGCGGTTCGAGATGGACCACACCCGGCCGGTGCGCGAGGTGATGACCACCGCGCCGCTGGTGACCGCGCAGGTGGGGGTGACCGCAGAGGCCGCGCTGGGCCTGCTGCGCCGGCACAAGGTGGAGAAGCTGCCGCTGGTGGACGGTGCCGGCAAGCTGCGCGGCCTGATCACCGTGAAGGACTTCGTCAAGACCGAGCAGTACCCGAACGCCACCAAGGATCCGGACGGCAGGCTGCTGTGCGGCGCCGCCGTCGGCGTCGGCGGGGACGCGTTCCAGCGGGCGATGAGCCTGGTGGACGCGGGCGTGGACGTGCTCGTGGTGGACACCGCGCACGGCCACTCGCGCAACGTCGTGGACATGGTGTCCCGGCTCAAGCGGGAGCTGGGCGAGACCGTGGACGTGATCGGCGGCAACGTGGCCACCAGGGCCGGCGCCCAGGCACTGGTCGAGGCCGGTGTGGACGCGGTGAAGGTGGGCGTCGGGCCGGGCTCGATCTGCACCACCCGGGTCGTGGCCGGGGTGGGCGTGCCGCAGATCAGCGCGATCTACGAGGCCGACCAGGCGTGCCGGCCGCACCGCGTGCCGGTGATCGGCGACGGCGGCATCCAGTACTCCGGTGACATCGCCAAGGCCATCGCGGCCGGGGCCAGCTCGGTCATGCTGGGCAGCCTGCTGTCCGGCACCGCCGAGTCGCCCGGTGAGCTGATCCTGGTCAACGGCAAGCAGTTCAAGACCTACCGGGGCATGGGTTCGCTGGGTGCCATGCGGTCGCGCGGCGAGGGCACCCGGTCGTACTCGAAGGACCGCTACGGCCAGGACGACGTGCTGTCCGAGGACGAGCTGGTGCCGCAGGGCATCGAGGGCCGGGTGGCGTTCCGCGGTCCGCTGTCCCAGGTGGTCCACCAGTTGGTGGGCGGGCTGCGCGCGGGCATGGGTTTCGCGGGCGCCCGGACGATCGCGGATCTCCAGGAGGCGTCGCTGGTGCGGATCACCGCGGCGGGCCTGAAGGAGAGCCACCCGCACGACATCACGATGACCGTCGAAGCGCCCAACTACACCACCCGCTGACCACGTGGGCACACCAGGAAGGGGCGCCGTGCGCGACCTCGTCGAGATCGGGATGGGTCGTACCGCACGGCCGGCGTACGAGCTGCACGACATCGAGATCGTGCCGTCCCGGCGGACCCGCTCGTCCCAGGTGGTGTCCACGGCGTGGCAGATCGACGCCTACCGGTTCGACATCCCGCTGATCACCCACCCCACCGACGCCCTGGTGTCGCCCGCGTCCGCGGTGGCGATCGGGGAGCTCGGCGGGTTGGCGGTGCTCAACGCGGAGGGCCTGTGGGCGCGGCACCCCAACGTCGACGAGGCGCTGGACCGGTTGGCCGCGGCCGCCGACGGGAGTGATCCGTCGGCCGCCGTGCGGGTGTTGCAGGAGCTGCACGCGGCGCCGATCCAGCCGGACCTGCTGGCCGAGTCGATCAAGCGGATCCGCGAGTCCGGTGTGACGGTGGCGGTGCGGGTCAGCCCGCAGTGGGCCGGTGAGCTCACCCCCGACCTGCTCGCCGCGGGCGTGGAGATCCTGGTCGTGCAGGGCACCATCGTGTCCGCCGAGCACGTGACCACCGACGACGAGGAACCGTTGAACCTCAAGCGGTTCATCGCCGAGCTGGACGTGCCGGTGATCGCCGGCGGGGTCGCCGACTACCGCACGGCCATGCACCTGATGCGGACCGGAGCGGCGGGCGTGCTGGTCGGGCACGGCCACAGCGAGGGCGTGACGGCGACGAACTCCGTACTGGGCATCGGCGTGCCGATGGCCACCGCCATCGTGGACGCGGCGGCCGCTCGGCGGGACTACCTGGACGAGACCGGCGGCCGGTACGTGCACGTGATCGCCGACGGCGGCGCGCGGTTCAGTGGTGACCTGGCCAAGTCGATCGCCTGCGGTGCGGACGCGGTGATGCTCGGCGAACCGTTGTCCCAGGCCGTGGACAGCCCGGGCCGGGGCATGTACTGGACGGCCGCGGCCGCGCATCCGTCGCTGCCGCGCAGCATCGTCCGGGGTTGCCCGGTCGACCAGCGGGTGGATCTGCGGACGCTGCTGTTCGGGCCGTCCAGCGACGCGGCCGGCCGGGTGAACCTGTTCGGCGCGCTGCGCCGGGCGATGGCCAAGACCGGCTACTCGGATCTCAAGGAGTTCCAGAAGGTCGGCCTGACCGTCCGGGCGTGAACTTACTACTGGTCAGAAACATGGCCTCGGCACTACCGTTGTCGCATGACTGACTACGACGTGGTGGTGGTCGGCTCCGGGTTCGGCGGCAGTGTCGCCGCGCTCCGGCTGACCGAGAAGGGGTACCGCGTCGCGGTCGTCGAAGCAGGCCGCCGGTTCGCCGACGACGAGTTCGCCCGCACGTCCTGGGACCTGCGCCGCTACCTGTGGGCGCCGACGGTCGGATGCTTCGGCATCCAGCGCATCCACCTGCTGAACAACGTGGTGGTGCTGGCCGGTGCCGGGGTCGGCGGCGGTTCGTTGAACTACGCCAACACGCTGTACCGGCCGCTCAAGCGGTTCTACGCCGACCGCCAGTGGGCGCACATCACCGACTGGGCGGCGGAACTCGCGCCCTACTACGACCAGGCGAGCACGATGCTCGGCGTGGTCACCAACCCGTCGACCACGCCGGCCGACGAGGTGATGCGCGACGTCGCCAGCGACATGGGCATCGAGGACACCTACCACCCGACACCGGTGGGCGTGTTCTTCGGCGAGCCGGGACGGCGGACACCGGACCCGTTCTTCGGCGGTGCCGGGCCGGAACGCACCGGCTGCACCGAATGCGGCTCGTGCATGACCGGCTGCCGGGTCGGCGCGAAGAACACGCTGGTGAAGAACTACCTGTACCTGGCCGAGCGGGCGGGCGCGAAGGTGTTGCCGCTGACCACGGTCACCTCGGTGCGGCAGCGCGAGGGCGGCACGTTCGACGTCGGCCTGCGGCGCACCGGCAAGCACCAGCGCGGCACGATCACGGCCGAGCACGTGGTGCTGGCAGCCGGTACCTGGGGCACCCAGCACCTGCTGCACGCCATGCGGGACACCGGGACGCTGCCCGCGCTGTCACCCCGGCTGGGCGAACTGACCCGGACCAACTCGGAGGCGATCATCGGCGCCGGCCGGACCAGGGTCGACCCGGACCGCGACTTCAGCCGGGGTGTGGCGATCACCTCGTCGATCCACCCGGACGACACCACGCACATCGAACCGGTCCGCTACGGCAAGGGCAGCAACGCGATGGGCCTGCTGCAGACCGTCGCCACGGACGGCTCGTCGCCGGTGCCGAGGTGGCGGCAGGCGCTGCGGTTCATGGCGACCCATCCGCTGCTCACCGCGGGCCTGCTGTCCACGTACCGGTGGAGCGAGCGGACCGTGATCCTGCTGGTGATGCAGAGCCTGGACAACTCGATCACCACGTACACCAGGCCCGGGCTGTTCGGCCGCAGGCGCTACACGTCCCGGCAGGGCCACGGCGAGCCGAACCCGGCGTTCATCCCGGCCGGCCACGAGGCGAACCAGCGGACCGCGGCGCACATCGGTGGCGTCGCGGGCGGTACGTGGGGCGAACTGGCGAACGTCCCGCTGACCGCTCATTTCATCGGCGGCTGCCCGATCGGGTTGGACGCCGAGCACGGCGTGATCGACCCGTATCACCGGGTCCACAATTATCCCGGCATTTCCGTGGTCGACGGCTCCGCCATTTCGGCGAACCTCGGAGTGAATCCGGCGTTGACCATTGCCGCACAGGCGGAACGTGCTTTCGCCCTGTGGCCGAACAAGGGCGAGCCCGATCCCCGGCCGGCCCAGAGCGCCCGGTACCAGCGAGTTACTCCGGTTGCGCCGCAACGGCCAGCGGTCCCGTCAAGTGCACCGGCCGCGTTACGCCTGCCGATCATCGCGAAAACTGGCAACGGTTAATTCGGGTCAATTGTTAACGGATTGTTCCGCCTTTTTACGCTTGGCGGGCTCGTGATTCCCGGTCAGTCTGGACATCGTCTTGATCAGACACCGGGAGGGACAGATGCGTTTCAGGACAGCCGCGTTCGTCGCGTGCGGCGCGCTGGTGTTGGGCGGCACCGTCGGCGTGCTGCCGGCCGGTGCGGCGCCTGCGCCCACGGTCACACCCCACGCGACCGGCGTGCACCGTGTCCTCTTCGACGACACCAAAGCAGAGACCGCCGGCAACGCCGACTGGATCATCAGTACCAGCATGCCGGACCCGACACAGCAGGACGCCGCGCCGACGCAGGACACCGACTGGACCGGGGCGCTCTCGTCCTGGGGTGTCGCGCTGCAGAAGACCGGCCAGTACCAGCTGGACACGTTGCCGCCGGGCAACAGCATCACGTTCGGCACCGCGAACGCGCTCGACCTGTCGAACTTCGACGTCTTCGTGCTGCCCGAACCGAACGTGCTGCTCACCGCGGCCGAGAAGACCGCCGTCATGAAGTTCGTGCAGAACGGCGGCGGCCTGTTCTTCATCACCGACCACACCGGTTCGGACCGCAACAACGACGGCGCCGACGCGGTGGACATCGCGAACGACCTGATGACCAACAACACCGTCGACTCGACCGACCCGTTCGGGCTGTCGGTCGACCTGAAGGACGTCAGCAGTGACCACCCCGTGGCCATCAGCTCGCCGTCCAACCCGGTGCTCAACGGTCCGTTCGGCGTGGTGCACCACAGCCTGATCGCCGACGGCACCACGTTCACCCTCAAGCCGGCGGACAACCCGAACGTGGCCGGGCTGGCGTACCTGAGCACGGCGACCCCGGGCAACACCAACGCGACCTTCGTGACCAGCACGTTCGGCACCGGCCGGGTGGCGTTCTGGGATGACAGTTCCACCATCGACGACGGCACCGGCCAGGCGGGCAACACCCTGTTCAACGGCTGGTCCGACCCGACGGCGGACAACGCGGCACTGGGCCTGAACGCCACCCAGTGGCTGGCCCAGGGCAGCGCGGCGGCCAGCGGCGTGACCGTCACCAATCCGGGCAACCAGAGCTCGACCGTGGGCACGGCGGTGCGCCTGCCGATCAGCGCGTCGGACTCGGCGGGCGGCACGCTCACCTACCAGGCCACCGGGCTGCCGGCCGGCCTGAGCATCAGCGCCACCACCGGCGTCATCTCCGGCACGCCCACGACGGCGGGGTCCGGCACGGTGACAGTCACCGCGACCGACACCGGCGGCACGGCGGGCACGGCCACGTTCACCTGGACGGTGTCGAACCCGGGTGCCGGGTGCGCGTCGGCCCAGCTGCTGGGCAATCCCGGTTTCGAGACCGGCACGGCCAGCCCGTGGTCGACGTCGCCCAGCGTGATCTTCAGCGGTGTCAAGGAACCCGCCAGGACCGGCTCGTTCGTGGCCTGGCTGGACGGTTACGGCGTGGCCCACACCGACACGCTGTCCCAGACGGTGACGATCCCGGCGGGCTGCACCACGGCGACGTTCGGCTTCTGGCTGCACATCGACACGGCGGAGCCGGCGACCAGCGCGTTCGACACGTTGAAGGTGCAGGTGCTCAACTCGGCCGGCACCGTGCTGTCCACGTTGGGCACGTTCAGCAACGAGAACGCGGTGACCGGGTTCGCGCAGCACACGTTCAGCCTGGCCGGTTTCGCCGGTCAGTCGGTGACCCTGAAGTTCACCGGCGTCGAGGACTTCGAGAAGCAGACGTCGTTCGTCGTGGACGACACCTCGCTCAACGTGTCCTGACGGCCAACCCCGACCACCCCTCGCACGTCCTCCAGCGTGCGAGGGGTGTTCGTGTCGGGGAGGGTCGGGGCATGGTGATCAACCGGAGATCGTTCCTGGTGGCGGCCGGTGTGGCGGCGACGGCGTCGGTCGCCGCCGGCTGCTCGACGGGCGGGCGCGCGACGGCCGTGGTGTCGACGAGCACGACCGCAACGACCAGCACGACCACAACGACCACCACGACCACCACGACCGCGCCGACCACCACCACGGCCGCCACTCCGACCGCGATCGACTTCCCGGCGCTGGCCAAGAGCCTGAGCGGCCCCCTGCTGACGCCGGACTCGGCCGGCTACGCGTTGGCCCGCCGCTCCTACAACCCGCTCTACGACACCCGGCGGCCGGCCGCGATCGCGCTGTGCCGGACGTCGTCGGACGTGCAGCGGTGTGTCACGGCAGCGGCCCAGTCTCGGACGGCGGTCGCGGCCCGGTCCGGCGGGCACAGCTACGCCGGATACTCCACTCCGGACGGTGCGCTCGTGGTGGACCTGGCCGGGCTGTCCGCGGTGCGGGTCAGCGGTGGGACGGCCGTGGTCGGCGCGGGGGCGCGGCTGATCGACGTGTACGCGGCACTGGCCGCGCGGGGGCGGTGCCTGCCGGCCGGGTCGTGCCCGTCGGTGGGTGTTGCCGGGCTCACCCTGGGCGGCGGGATCGGCGTACTGGCCCGGAAGTACGGCCTCACCTGCGATCACCTCACCGCGGCCACCGTCGTCACGGCGGACGGTGCGGCGCGCACGGTGTCGGCGGGTGCCGAGCCGGACCTGTTCTGGGCGCTGCGCGGCGGTGGCGGCGGCAATTTCGGTGTCGTCACGTCGTTCACGTTCGCCACGGTGCCGGCGCCCGCGCTGACCGTGTTCCAACTCGGCTTCCCCGCCGGTTCGGTACCGGACGTGTTCGGCGCCTGGCAGCGCTGGCTGCGCTCGGCGCCGGACGAGCTGTGGACCAACCTGAACGTCACGGGCGCCGCCGGGCGGTCGACGTGCACGGTGTCCGGCTGTTTCGTCGGTTCCGCAGCGGCGCTCAATCCGATGCTGGACCGGCTGGTCGCCTCGACGGGCGGCCCGAGGTACCGGCGGGTGCTGCCGATGAGCTACCTGAACGCGATGCGCTACTTCGCCGGCTGTGCCGGCATGTCGATGGCGCAGTGTGAGGCGGAAACCCGTGGTGCGGACTGGAAGCGCGAGACGTTCGCGGCGTCGTCCCGGATGCTGGCCGCGCCGGTGGCCGCTCCGGCCCGGCTGGCCGACGTCGCCGACGGCCACCCCGGCCTGCACGTGATCGTGGATGGCCTCGGCGGCGCGGTCGGCCGGGTGGCGCCGACGGCCACCGCGTTCGGCCACCGGACCGCCCTGGCCAGCGTGCAGATCTACCTGAAGACCACGGTCGCCGGGCATGCCGCCGCGGCCCGCCAGGTGAGCGCCGTGCGGGACGCGCTGACGCCGGTGACCGGTGGTGGCGCCTACGTCAACTACATCGACGCCGCCATGCCGGACTGGGCCACCGCGTACTACGGCGACAACCTGCCCCGGCTGCGCACCACGGCCCAGCGCTACGACCCGGACCGCGTGTTCACCTTCGCCCAGGCGGTCAACCGCTCCTGAGCACCGTCACCTGCTCGCGGGTGAAGTCCCGCAGCACGCCGGACACCCTGGGCGGCCACGGCAACCCACCGATCACCACCTCGCCGGCGTCGATGTCGGCGGCGGCGTCCAGTGCCGTGGCCACGTCGGTGGTGAGCACGCCGGTCCGGTGACCGAACGTGCCGGCCAGCCGGAATGCGGCCGCCACATCATCCACAACGGACACCACGGCGACCGGCCCGTCACCACCATCGCCGGTAAGGTCGGTGACCACGGTGGGCGCGACGCACGCGCCGGACGTGGTGCCACCGGCCAGCAACCGGCCGCCGGACAGCCACTCCACCATGCGCCGGGCGGCCGTCTCGTCGATCATCGGTCCCACCTGGACGGCCGGATCGTGCGGATTGCCCACCAGCACGGATTCGGCGGCGCCGGCCAGTGCCGGCAGGTACCGGTCGGCCAGTGCGGCGGGCACAATGACCCGGATCGTCCGCCCAGCGGTCGACACGCGGGCGGCCACGTCAGCCGGATCGGCGTCCGGGCACACCACCACGGTCAGCCCACCGGCGTCCGCCACCACGTGCTTACCGGGCACGGCCACCCCGACCGGCCACGGCCCGGTGACCGACACCACGGGCAGCCGGGCGTCACCGACCAGCCCGGCGAGCGCCGCACCCGTGACGGGCAGCACCGAGAAGGCCCCCACCGGCAGGGCCGTGTCGGCCAGCACCTCACCGAGCAGCAGCGCGGTCATCGGAGTCGCGACCGACGGCACCAGCACCACCGGCGACCCGGCCGCGATCGCCGCCGCCACCTGGACGGTCGGCACCAGCAGCGGGAACGACGGCGACGTGACGGCCAGCACCGGACCGATCGGCCACCGCCGGGTCAACACCATGCCGGCACCGGGCCGCACCTCGCCCACGTGCGCGGCTTCCTCGGCCGCGGTCCGCAGCACCTCCACCGCGTCGGCCACCTCGGCATGCGCGGCGGCCAGCGGCTTGGCGTTCTCCGCGGTGACGGTCTCGGCGATCTCCTCGGTGCGCTCGTCGACCAGTTCGGCCGCCCGCAGCAGCGCGGCGACGCGCCCGTCCGGCGGGACCGGCCTGCTCCGGTGGGCGGCGGTGACCGCGCGCTCCACCTGGGCGGCTCCCGGCACGGCGACGTCGGCGATCTCCGTGCCGTCATAGGGGTGGTGGACCGTCAGCAGCTGTTCGCCCTGCTCCGCGCTGCCCGCGACCCAGCACGGCCGCGGCTGCACCTCGATCGCGTCCACCTCGTGCACCACGCCACGCTACCGATCCGTCGCCGAGCGCGCACACACCAGGTCGGCATCGGTCGGCCGGTACGATTCCGGCAGGAACACCAGGGAGGATCCGCCGCCCCATGACCAACCAGCCCACCCACGACTCGCGGCCAGGACCGGTACTGGTGGTCGACTACGGCGCCCAGTACGCCCAGCTGATCGCCCGGCGCGTCCGGGAGGCCCAGGTCTACTCCGAGGTCGTCCCCCACACCGCGACCGTCGACGAACTGCTCGCTCGCCGCCCGGCGGCCATCGTGCTGTCCGGTGGTCCGTCCAGTGTGTACGAGCCGGGCGCGCCGAGCGTCGACCCAGCGCTGTTCGCGGCCGGCGTGCCGGTTTTCGGGATCTGCTACGGCTTCCAGGCGATGGCGCGGGCGCTCGGCGGGATCGTCGAGCACACCGGCATCCGCGAGTACGGCCGCACCGAGCTGAGCGTGCACGGCAGGGGCGGGCTGCTGCACACCGAACTGCCGGCCCGGCATCCGGTGTGGATGAGCCACGGCGACAGCGTCACCGAGGCACCCGCCGGGTTCACCGTGACCGCGGCCAGCGACGGCGTGCCGGTGGCGGCCTTCGAGGACACCACCCGCCGGTTGGCCGGCGTGCAGTACCACCCCGAGGTCGGGCACTCGCCGCACGGCCAGGAGGTGCTCCGCCGGTTCCTGCGGGACGTGGCCGGCATCCGTCCGCAGTGGACCACAGCGTCCATTGTGGAGGATCAAGTCCGCGCGGTGCGCGAGCGGATCGGCTCGGGCAGGGCGATCTGCGGCCTGTCCGGCGGTGTCGACTCGGCGGTGGCAGCCGCGCTGGTGCACCGCGCCATCGGCGACCGGCTGACCTGCGTGTTCGTCGACCACGGCCTGTTGCGGGCCGGTGAGCGGGCCCAGGTGGAGCGGGACTTCGTCGCGGCCACCGGCGTCCGGCTGGTCACCGTCGACGCGCAGCGCACGTTCCTGTCCGCGCTGGCCGGCGTCACCGACCCGGAGGCCAAGCGCAAGATCATCGGCGCCGAGTTCATCCGCGCCTTCGAGGGGGCCGCCCGCGACCTGCGGGCCGAGGCCAGCGCCCAGGGCGAGAGCTACGACTACCTGGTGCAGGGCACGCTCTACCCGGACGTCGTGGAGTCCGGCGGCGGCACCGGCGCGGCGAACATCAAGAGCCACCACAACGTCGGCGGCCTGCCGGAGGACCTGAAGTTCCTGCTCGTCGAACCGCTGCGGACCCTGTTCAAGGACGAGGTCCGCCGGGTCGGCACCGAACTGGGCCTGCCCGAGACGATCGTGCACCGCCAGCCGTTCCCCGGCCCCGGCCTGGCCATCCGGATCATCGGCGAGGTCACGTCATCCCGGCTGGCCGTGCTGCGCGCCGCCGACGGCATCGCCCGCGAGGAACTCACGGCGGCGGGCCTGGACCGGGACATCTGGCAGTGTCCCGTGGTGCTGCTGGCCGACGTGCGGACCGTCGGCGTGCAGGGCGACGGCCGCACCTACGGCCATCCCGTCGTGCTGCGGCCGGTGTCCAGTGAGGACGCCATGACCGCCGACTGGTCGCGTCTGCCCTACGAGGTCCTGGAACGCATCTCCACCCGGATCACCAACGAGGTACCCGACGTCAACCGTGTCGTCCTGGACGTCACGAGCAAGCCGCCGGGCACCATCGAATGGGAGTGAGTGGACCTTCCGCCTACCGCCTGCGCCTGTTCGGCCGCATCGACGCGCCGAGCAGCAGCACACCGATCAGCAGGGCGATGCCGGCGATGACCCACCTCGGGTCCACACCGCTGAAGCCCAGCCGGCCGTCGGACAGCGCGTAGGCCGCCACCCACAGGGTGAGCAGGCCCGCGACCAGGTTCACCGGGTCGGGAAAGCGCCGCTTCCGTTCGATCTGCGTGTCGTCGTGATCAGTCAGTTCAGCCACTGGTCGTCACCCTCACCTGGCCGGCGCCGTCCCGCACGCCGAGATGGATGGTCAGTTGGTCACCGGCCGCCGGTTGCTGGGTCGCCGTGACCGGCGGGTTGTCCGCCCCGTTGGTCCGTACTCCCAGGCAGTCCACGTCGCCGACCTTGGTCGTGCAGGTGGCCAGCACCCGCGCGTCCTTGGGCACCAGCACGGTCACGTTGCCCGCGCCCAGTTGCACGGACGTGGTCACGTCACCGGCGGGCGGCAGGTCGCTCAGGTCGACCCGCAGGTTGCCCACGCTCTGCTGGTACTCCGGCCGCACCGCGGTGACCGACGTCGGCCGGAAGGTGTTGTCACCCGCGCCGTGCCAGCCGTTGATCCCCGCCGACGTGGCCGCGAACGCGCCGGCGCACAGCAGCGCCGCCAGCCAGATCAGGCCCCGGCCGCCGTGCAGGAAGGCCGAGACGACCAGGCCGACACCGGCGATCGCGGTGAGCAGGCCGAGCACGTGCGGCGCGCTGGCCCAACCATCGGACGGGCCGAACACCGCCAGCAGGGCGGCCGTCACGAACAGCGCGCCGACCGTGGCCAGGCCGACCCGCGACTTGCGCCTGCGGGGTGCCTGCGCCGGCTCGTCGGGCTGCTCCGGGGTGGGTTCGGGCAGGTCCCAGGCGAACGGGGCCGCGCCCAGCGGATCCCACGACGGCGGTTCGGTCCGCGTCGTCGGCGCCGCGTCCTCGGGCCCGGCGTCCTCCGGGCGCGCGTCCTGCGGGCCCTCGGCGTCGCCGGTCGGGTTGGTGTCGGTCATCGGTCGGGCCTCCTGGTTCCCGCCGGTGGGGGCCGGACGCGGGTCGACCTGGCCGAGATGCCCCCGGTACCTGTGCAGCAGGTACAGCGCGACCAGCAGCACGATGACCCCCGCCAACGTGCTGTAGTGCCCCCCGAACACGAAATCGCCCGCCGGGATCAGGGCGATGCACAGCACCACCGTGAGCCCCTTCGACGTGCTGCTGCGTCCCCTGCCCAGCAGCGCCTCGAACGGCGACACCTCATCCTGTTCGGCGGTCAGGAACAACCAGCCGAGCAGGTACGCCAGCACCCCCGCGCCGCCGTAGATGGCGCTGACCACCAGCGCGACCCGGACGATCACCGGGTCCACGCCGTAACGGCGGCCGATACCGGCCGCGACACCGGCGATCACGCGCCCCGACTTGGGGCGACGCGGCCGGGTCGCCACGAAGTCCTTCATCATGTCCTCGACGTTTCCGGTCGAGTTCCCCTCTGTCGCACTCACAGCACTGAGCATCCCGCCCGGCGGTCACCTGGGACATCCGGGACGCCCCGGAGACGCCCCGGAGTTCGTTCCGGGGCATCCCGGATGATTCCGGGGTCGCCACGTGTGACCCTGTAGAGGTGAGCGACGGGAAGGTTCGGGCGCCGGGCACCGGCCGGTGGCGGCCGGCCGCGCTGGTCGCCCGGCCGGACGGCACGCCGATGATGCGCCGGCACCGGTCGGGTCGGGTCATCGGCGGCGTGGCCAGTGGCCTGGCCGACCACCTGAACGTCAACGTGCTGTGGGTGCGGGCCGCGTTCGCGCTGCTCGCCGCCTGCGCCGGGGCCGGCCTGGTGGCGTACGCCCTGCTGTGGGTGTTCGTGCCGCAGGAGTCGGTCGAGGCCGCCGAGGCGCGGCCGTCGCAGAAGGAACGGCAGCAGGCGTTCGCGCTGATCGCGCTGGGCATCAGCCTGGCGGTGGCGGTCGGCGCCCTGTCCGGCGTGGTGAGCACCTGGGTCGCGGTGCCCACCGGTGTCGCGCTGGTCGGCGCGGCCGTCGTGTGGCGCGAGGCCGACTCGGCCCAGCGCCGCCGGTGGATGACCGGCGCCCGGTCCGGCACGCTCGGCGGCGGTGGCTGGACCGGGGTCACCCGGGTGCTCACCGGCGCGGTGCTGGTGCTGGTCGGCATCGGTGTCGTCGTGCTGCGTACCACCACGTTCGGCCAGGTCCAGTTCGCGCTGGCCGCCGTGCTGGCCACGCTGGTCGGCGTCGCGGTGCTGACCGTGCCGTGGTGGATCCGCCTGGTCCGCGACCTCGGTGACGAGCGGCGCGCCAGGATCCGCACCGAGGAACGCGCCGAGATCGCCGCCCACCTGCACGATTCCGTGCTGCAAACGCTTGCGCTGATCCAGAAGCAGCCCGAGGCGTCGCGCGAGGTGCTCCGGCTGGCCCGCGGCCAGGAACGGCAGCTGCGCAGCTGGCTCTACGGGCCGGACGGCTACGGCGCCGCGACCCGCGACGGCGTGCCCGGCCCGACCACGCTGTCCCAGGCGATCGCCGAGACGTGCGGCGAGGTCGAGGACGCGTTCGCCATCGCCGTGCGGCCGGTCGTGGTCGGCGACTGCCAGATGGACAAGGACGTCGGCGCGCTGGTGCAGGCCACCCGCGAGGCGGCGGTGAACGCCGCCAAGCACTCCGGCGCCGCCGAGATCAGCGTGTACGCCGAGGTCGAGGCCGAGAACGTCACCGTGTTCGTCCGGGACAGGGGCAAGGGTTTCGACCCGGACGGCGTCTCACCCGACCGGCATGGGCTCGCCGACTCGATCCGGGGGAGGATGGAGCGGCACGGCGGTGTCGTCACGCTCAAGACTCGGATCGGTGACGGCACCGAGGTCCAGCTGACGATGCCGAGGACCAAGGTGGCCGCGAAGGGCGGGAACTGATGGCGGACAACAAGCCGGTACGGGTCTACCTGGTCGACGACCACGCGCTGTTCCGCGCCGGCGTGCGGGCGGAGCTGTCCACGCTGACCGACGACGTCGACCTGGTCGGCGAGGCCGGTTCGGTCGGTGAGGCCGTCGTCGGCATCGCCCACACCAAGCCGGACGTCGTGCTGCTGGACGTGCACATGCCCGACGGCGGCGGGGCCGAGGTGCTCCGCCGGGTCCGCCCCGACCTGCCCGACGTGGTGTTCCTGGCCCTGTCGGTGTCCGACGCGGCCGAGGACGTCATCGCGGTCATCCGGGCGGGCGCCCGGGGCTACGTCACCAAGACGATCTCCAGCCGCGAACTCGCCACCGCCGTCACCCGGGTCGCCGCAGGCGACGCCGTCTTCTCACCCCGCCTGGCCGGCTTCGTCCTGGACGCCTTCGCCGACCGCCCGGGTGCCGCGCCGATCAGCGACCCGGAACTCGACCTGCTCACCCCCAGGGAGCGGGACGTCCTGCGGCTGCTGGCCCGCGGCTACGCCTACAAGGAGATCGCGTCCGAGCTGTTCATCTCGGTGAAGACGGTCGAGACCCACGTGTCCAGCGTCCTGCGCAAGACTCAGCTCTCCAACCGGTACGAACTGTCCCGCTGGGCCACCGACCGCCGCCTGGTCTAGACACCGCCCGGTGGACGGGTGGCCGGCCGCGACGGCGTTCGGCGCGTCGCTGAACTGTCCGCCGATCACCCGTGAGTCAGGACGGGATCTCGGTGTTCGAGTAGAACGGCTTCGAGAACGGGAACATCGTGTCGATCCACTGCTGGAGCGCGGCGTACACCTTGGTGTAGTAGCCCTTCTCGTACGCCTCCGGTGTCACCCACCAACTGACGTCGACGTCGTGGTTGATCAGCTCGTCGGTCAGGGGCGTGCGCCGTCCCATCGGGTACAGGTAGGCGCAGCCGAGGTACCGGCCGTCGGCGTACACGGCGTAGGTGTACGAGTCGTTCTCGCGGAACTCGCACTCGTGCCAGACCAGGTCGACGTAGTTGAAGTCGGCGGTGACCGGTTCGGTCGGCCAGCTGCCGCCCCGGGACCGCCGGATCAGGTCGATGCTGGCGTTGATGCCGCGCACGTCGTCGTCGAGGTGATCGCGGGTGATCGCGGAGGCGCGGATGTTCTGGTAGGTCAGCTCGGCGGGTGCCGGCCACTCGTCCGGCACGTTCAGGCGCTTGACGAGACCGTCGTAGTTCCTGGCGGATCCCTCTCCGGTCGGCACGGTCGGCACTGTCAGGCGTGGGTGGCCTGGTAGGTGAGGATGACGATGCCGCTGTCCAGGGTGATGGTGCCGGTGTGGGTGAAGGTGCCGGCCGAGCCGCCGCGGAAGAGCAGCTCGTCGGACTTGCCGGTGCCGACGAAGAAGGGGTGGACCCACAGGCGCAGTTCGTCGAGCAGGCCCTCGGCCATCAGCTCGTGGGCGAGCCGGCCGAAGCCGTACTGGACGATGTCGCCACCGGGCTGCTGCTTGAGGTCGCGGATGGTCCCGATCGGGTCGTTGTCGACGACGGTGGTGTTGTTCCACACCGGGTCGGTCAGGGTGGTGGAGACCACGTACTTGGGCATCGAGTTGATGTGGTCGCTGTACGGGTCGCCCGAGCGGCTGGTCCACACCGGCACGAAGCCGTCGTAGGTGTGCCGGCCCATGATCACCGCGTCGCAGCTCTGCAGCAGTTCGTTCTGGATGGCGAAGCCCTCGGTGGAGAAGCTGCCCAGGCTCGGCCAGTCCTGCGGGTCCTGGATGACGCCGTCGAGGGTGACGTAGGTCGAGTTGATGATCTTACGCATGATCGCTCCTTCGGAGTCCTTCGTGGCGGCCGTCTCGGCCTGTCACTCCAGCTACGAAGTGCTGCCGCCGCTTTCGACACCGAGGGGCGCGATTTCCCCAACTTTCTGTTCGCCCAGGTCAGCGGGCCCGATCGAACCGGTCGACGTGGCTGCGGGACGTCCGGATCACGTAGTACCAGCCGACCAAGACGGCGATGCCGGCGCTGATCAGGGTCACCGTCAGGGCGAGATGGGCGGTGCCGGCCGGACGTTCGGTCCGCAGCACCACCATGAACGCCCACACCTGGACCATGGTGGCCGCCATGATCAGCACGGTCAGGTAGAAGTCCCTGCGGTACATCACTTTCCGCTCCTTCGGGTGGGGATGTACCAGGTGTAGCCGCAGGCCCCGCGCTGTGTTGCGTCAGATGACACACAAGGCGGCGGTCAGCTGGCCAGCCGGCGCAGGCCCGCCACGTCGTGGATGGTGACGTGGCCGCGCCGGGTGCTCACCAGGCCCTGCTCGCGCAGCATCCGCAACGCCCTGGCCACCGACTCGCGGGACGTCGCGGCGGCCGCGGCCAGCTCGCGCTGCCCGCTCCACAGGGTGATCTCCACCGCGTCTCCGGCCGGTTTGCCTTCCCGCACGGCCAGTTCCAGCAGCAGCGCCGCCACCCGCTGGGCGGTGTGCCCGCCGCCGAACTCGGCGAACTGCCGCCCGGACTCGCGCAGCCGGTCGGCCACCACGCCCAGCAGCACCCACGCGATCCTCGGCCGGGTCTGGCACAGCGCCGCGAACCGCTGCCCGGACACGGTGAGCGTGCCCACGTCGACCAGCGCCGTCACGGTCGCCGAGCGCGGGCGCGCGTCCACCGCCGCCAGTTCGCCCAGCACGTCACCGGGCCCGCGCACCCCGGCCACGATCTGCCGGCCGTCCATCGCCACCCGGGTCACCCGCACGTGCCCGGTCAGCAGCACGAGCACGTGATGTGACGTGTCGCCCTGCCGGCACAGCACGGCACCGGCCGGAAAGGCGCGCCGCACCCCGGCGGCCACCAGCGCGTCCCGCTCGCCGGCCGCCAACCGTCCCCAGAAACTCCGCGGGTCCCCCACCTGTCCAGGCTGCGCCGTAAGAACCTTGCGCGCCAACAACTCTCGCCAGATTTACCCGGCTGGCCGCACGCCGTTACGACAAGGCGGGCTTCTGCTCGGAGTCGGTCAGGTCGCCGTCCGCGGCCCGGCGGCGGGCGGCGTGCCGGCGGGACAGGGCCACACCCGCCAGGACGACCAGCATCCCGGCGACGATGCGGATGTTCAGGTGCTCACCCAGGAACAGCGCGCCCAGCAGCACCGACACCACCGGTAGCAGGTAGCCCACCGACGTGGCGGTCACCGCGCCCTCGTCCGCGATCAGCCGGTTGTTCAGCAGGAACGCCACACCGGTGCTGGCAATGCCCAGCACGGTCACCGCGATCAGCGGCGCGGCACTGATCCGGATCGGGTCCAGGCCGCCGGCCACCGGCGACACGATCAGCACCAGCACCACACCGCCGGACAGTTGCGCGGCGGACAGGGCGGCGGGGGACAGCGTGCCGGACAGGTACCGCGCGATGTACGTGTAGCTGATCGCGTATGAGATCGCCGCCATCAGGCACGCCAGCGCACCCCAGCTGGCCAGCCCGGCGGCCTGCCACGGCGCGAAGATCAGCAGCGTGCCGCCGAACCCGAGCAGCAGCCCGATGGTCCGTACCACGCCCAGGTGCCGCTCGGTGCCCAGGACCAGCGCGATCAGCAGCGCCCACAGCGGGGTGGTCGCGTTCAGCACGCCCGCCACACCGGAGTCGACGCTGCGCTCGCCGAGGGCGAACAGCGTGAACGGCACCGAGCTGCCGAACGACGCCGGCACCAGGATCTTCGCCCACGACCGCCACCCCTTGGGCATCGTCGCGCGCGTGGCGAACACCAGCCCGAGCATCAGCGCGGCGCCCAGGACCAGCCGGATCAGGGTGATCTGCACCGGTGACAACCCACCGAGCCCGATCTTGATCCAGAGGAAGCTGGATCCCCACATCAGTGCCAGCGCGACGAAGCGCGCCAGGCTGCCCCAGGACCGCATGTCCTCCACTGTCGAACGCCCGATGTGTAAGCACAAGCGATATCTGCTTCTGAATGCTTAAGTTCGCCTATATCGTCTCGGCATGTTGGACGTACGCAGGCTCAGGGTGCTCCGATCGGTCGTGACCAGCGGTTCCATCAGCGCGGCGGCGGCGAATCTCGGCTACACACCGTCGGCCGTGAGCCAGCAGATCGGCGTGCTGGAACGGGAGGCCGGCATGCCGCTGCTGGAGAAGGCCGGCCGGGGCGTGCGGCCCACCGCGGCCGGGCGGCTGCTGGCCAGGCACGCCGACGAGATCATGAGCCGGCTGACCTCGGCGGAGAACGAACTGGCCGACCTGCGCTCAGGGCGGGCCGGCCGGCTGCGGGTGCACTACTTCGCCACCGCGGGCGCCGCGCTCGTGCCGCCCGCCGTGGCCGCGTTCATCGACCGCTACCCCGGCATCCGCCTGGACCTGCGGCTGCACGACCCGGCCTACAGCCCGGACCAGGCCAGCAGCGGCGAGGCCGACATCCAGCTCGTGGTGCTGCGCCCGGACGCCGTGGCCCGCCAGCGGGTCACCCTGGTGCACCTGCTGGACGACGTCTACCACCTGGTGCTGCCCCGAGGACACCGGCTGGCCGACCGGGCCGCGATCGACCTGACCGAACTGGCCGACGACCCGTGGGTGGACAACGAGATGCCGCCGGGCGTCTGCCGGGAGATCATGCTGGACGCCTTCGCGGCCGCCGGCTTCGTGCCGAAGTTCGTCGTCGAGTCCGACGACTACCCGACCGCCCAGGGCTTCGTCGCCGCCGGGCTGGGCGTGACCATGGTGCCCGGACTCGGCCTGGGCAGCGTCCATCCCGGGGTGCTGGTACGGGAACTGACGAATCCGCGTCCGGTGCGGTCGATCTACGCGGCCGTCGCCGACGCCGCATCCGGCCAGCCGGCCGTGCTCGGCATGGTGGAGGCGCTGCGCACCGCCGCCTTGGCCGTGGCGCCCGCTAGTCGTGCCGGGACCGGCCGACCAGGGTGATGCTGTTGATCAGCAGGCCGCCGTTCTGCTGGGCGAACGTGAACCGGTAGGTGTTGTCGGTGGACTTGCCGACCTTCGGCGACACCTTGATCTTCGCCAGCAGTGCGCCGGCGCGCTGGTCGGTGCCGCCCAGGTCGACCTGCTTGACGGCGCCCCAGGTCCGCAGGTAGCCGCCGATGCCACCGCTGCGCGCCTGCTCGGCCGGGGTGAGCAGGGCGAACGCCTGGCCCGCGTGGTCGGGCAGCAGGCCGACGTAGGCGTGCAGCACGGCCAGTTCCGCCTGGGTCTGCGCCTTGCCGTCCTGCGGGGTCTGCGTCACCGGGTTCGACGTCACCGTCACCACGGGCGGTGCGCTGAACGTCGGCAGGGCGCTGGGCAGCGGCGCGTTGAGCACCGACGGGTCCGGCGTGGTCGTGGCGGCCGCCGCGCCCGAGTTGTCACCCGAGGTGTCGACGAACGTGTTGGCCACCAGGATGCCGATCAGCGCGGCCACGATGATCGCCACCGCGGTCAGCACCCTGCGCCGCCACACCGGCCCTGCGGGCGAGGGTGGACCGGCGTACGCGGCCGGACCCACCGGGTAGCCCCGGGACGGGGTCTGCGGATGCATGGCCGGCTGCCAGGTGCGCACCGTGGACGGCTCGGGCGCCAGGATGTCCGGCCTCGGCGGCGTCGGCGGGCTGGGCTCGGCCATCGGGTTCGGCCCGGTGCTCGGGCCGAGGTTGACCGCGGCCTGACCGGCGGCGACCGCGGCCAGCGCGCGGGACACCTCGGTCATGGTGGGCCGGTCGTTCGGGTTGGCCCGCAGCATCGCCATCAGCAACGCGGTCAGCGGACCCGCCTTGCGCGGCGGCATGGTCCGGCAGGCGGCCACGGCGTGCAGCAGCGCCAGCGTGTTCTCGCCGGTGCCGAACGGCGGGTGGCCCTCCACGGCCGCGTAGACGGTGGAGGCCAGCGAGAACACGTCCGACGGCGGCCCGGGGTTCTCGCCCTTGGCCACCTCGGGCGCCAGGTACGCGGGAGTGCCGGCGAGCATGCCGGTCGCGGTCACCGTGACGTCGCCGGTGGCCCGGGAGATGCCGAAGTCGGTGATCTTGACGATGCCGTCGTCGGCCAGCAGCACATTGCCCGGCTTGATGTCCCGGTGCACGATGCCGGCCTGGTGGGCGACGGTGAGCGCGGTCGCGACCTGCGCGCCGATCCGGGCCACCTCGTGCGGCGGCAGCGGACCGCGCGAGTCCAGCACCGCCGACAGGCTCTGCGACGGCACGTACTCCATGATCAGCACCGGCTGACCGGCGTCCTCCACCACGTCGTAGACGGCGACCGCGTTGGGGTGCTGCAACCGGGCCGCGATCCGGCCCTCGCGCATGGCCCGCTCCCGGGCCTCGTGCGCCTCGGCGGAAGACAAGCCGGGGGACAGCAGCAGTTGCTTGAGCGCGACCGTGCGGTGCAGGCGCTCGTCGTGCGCCTGCCAGACCACGCCCATCGCGCCGCTACCGATGTGTTCGGTCAACCGGTAGCGGTCGGCGATGAGCCGACCAACCTCAGTCACCAGCGCTCCTCAGTAATCGGTCGGTGGTCATGGCTTCAGGTTGTTGGCGTTGCCCGTGGTCGTCGCATCGACAGCGGACGTCGTGGTGGCAGCGGGCGGCGACGTGGTCGTGACGGGCGGCGGCGTGGTCGTCGTGACCGGTGGCGGGGTGGTCGTCGTGGGCGGCGGGGTGGTGGTGGTCTGCCTGGGCGTGGACTGCTGCGTGCGCTGCAACGTCTGCGGCGGCGTGGAGAAGCTGACGGAGGCGGGCGGTGGCACGTTGTGGAAGGCCGGCTGGGTGGGGTTCGACGCGGGCGGCTGCTCGGTCGTCGGGTTCTGGTGATGATCCAGCACGCCGGACAGCAGCAGTATGCCGGCCACTGCGGCGACGGCCAGGATGCTCAACCCGGCCACGATCAGGCCGCGACGGTTGCGGTTGGGCGGAGCGTAGGGCCGGACGGCCTGGGTGCGGCCCGTGCCACCCAGGTACGGACCGGTGGTGGCGGTGGTCATCGCTCGCGTCCGATCGGTGATGGTCGGCCCGAAACCGGGTGCGATCGCGGTGGCGGCGGCCATCCTGGCCAGCGAGTCCGGGCTCATCGCCGCCAGGTCCGGGCGCTGGCCCCTGGCCACCGCGTCCAGCCAGCGGGCGGCCGTGGCCGATGACGGGCGGGCGTCCGGATCGGCGTTGAGGAGCCGGATCAGCACGTCGGTGAGGATGCCGGCCTGCTGCGGCGGGTTGATCCGGCCGGCGGCGACCGCGTGCAGCAGGCCGAGGGTGTTCTCGCTCATACCGAACGGCGGCTCGCCCTCCACCGCCGCGTAGAGCGTGGAGCCGAGGGAGAAGACGTCGGCCGGCGCCTCGGGCGGGCGGCCGTAGGCCACCTCGGGCGCCAGGTAGGCGGGGGTGCCGGCGATCAGGCCGGTCTTGGTCACCGCGACGTCGCCGGAGGCCCGCGAGATGCCGAAGTCGGTGATCTTCACCGTGCCGTCCTCGCCGAGCAGCACGTTGGCCGGCTTGATGTCCCGGTGCACGATGCCGGCCTGGTGGGCGGCGACCAGGGCGTGCGCTACCTGCGCGCCGATCCGGCCGACCTCGTCGGGATGCAGGACACCGCGCTCGGCCATCTCGGCGGCCAGGCTGCGGGAGGGCACGTACTCCATGACCAGCCAGGGCGCGTCGTCCTCGTCCACGACGTCGAACACGCTGACCGCGTTGGGATGGTGCAGGCGGGCCGCGATCCGGCCCTCGCGCATGGCGCGTTCTCTGGCCTCGTTGGCGTCCTCCGGGTCCAGGCCCGGCTCCAGCCGGAGCTGCTTGACCGCGACGGCCCGCCGCAGGCGCTCGTCGTACGCCTGCCATACGACGCCCATGGCGCCACTACCGATCCGCCTGTCCAGGCGGTACCGGCCACCGACGAGGCGTCCTTCCGCAGACGTCACCTTCTACAGCCCCCAACGAGGTCTCCGGCCGCGCCGGCGAGTGTCCGCCGGCCGCCGGCCACTGCGGCCGGCCGCGTGACAGGTACCCGGTCGAGTCACGTGACAAGAGTATTGGCTTACCCACCGTGCCCAGCGCACTACCCCGGACTCGCCCGGACGGTCTAGCTGTTCGGGTCCGTCAGGCTACCCGAATCGTCAGCCGCGTTGGGCGGAGAGCAGCTCGGCGCCGTTGATGAGCGGATGGTGACCGCCGGTCACGTGCAGTAGTTCGACCACGCGCAGCCACGTACCGTCCGGCTCGCGCAGCCGCACCACGGCCTGGACCGAGTGCGGCGACAACTGCCGCACGCTCTCCACCTGGAGGCCGCTCAGCGCGGACCAGGCGTCGTCGAAGCCGCGGTTCGCACCGTCGCCGTGCAGCAGCGACGGCGAGAGCAGCTGCGTGGCCAGGCCGGGGTCGGTGGCCACCAGGCGGTAGAAGCTGCGCACCAGGTCGGCGGGCGACAGCGCGCCGGCCGGACCGCTGCTCGGCGGCGGCACCGTGGCCGTCGTGGACGTGCTGGGCGCCGACTCGCCGACGATGCTGCCGGTGGCCCGACCGCTCGCCACCGTTGCGGTGTCCGGTGTGGCGCGTGCCCTGGTCGGTGCCGGTGCGGCGACGCCCTGGTGGGCGCCCAACTGGCCGGCGAGGGTGTCCGGGCGCAGCGCGCCGATCCCGGTCAGCACCGTGTTGCCCTGGCCGTCGGCACTCGCCGAGCCGGACCGGTGGTGGGTCAGCGTGGACGCCGCGTACACCGATCCGCACAGCGCCAGCGAGCCGAGCGCCAGGCCGGCCAGTTTGGCGCCGCGGGCCAGCCAGCTCCGGGGACGGTCGACCGGCTGCTCGGGTAGGTCGCCCAGCAGCTCGTCCGTCAGTTGGACGGTCGCAGCCTCATCGGCCGACGGGATCCGGACCGGGCCGGCCTGCTGGCGTCTGATCAGATCCACGACGGTGATCGAACCGGCGTCATGTCGCCGGTGTCCGGTGGTCGGACGATCCACGCGTTCGCCTCCGTGCGCGTTGTGCTCGGGGCAACTCGTACCGTGTGGCCATTGCCTGATGCCAGGGTCTGTCGGTGGATCACACTTTTGTGGCGACAAACGGTCGAACGTATCACTCACTTGGAGCAACGCTTGAATAATCAGAGGTCGGCACGGGTCAACCGCCCGGATTGATGATCTTGGGATCGCCGTCCAGTGTGAATCGGAGGGTGATCCGCCGGGTGTGGGTATCGCCGTCTTTTCCGGTCGCGCGCACGACGCACACGGTGAGTCCACTGCTCGGATCGAGCGAGATCCGCTGGATGTCGATGGTCGACAAATCGCCGTACCCCTGCCGGATCAGGGCCACCGCCTCGTCGTGCACGGTGCCGGTGGTCAGGTCGGCGGCCGCCTGCGCGTCCGAGGTGACCTCGGCGAAGAACGTCCTGGTCCGCTTGATCAGCTTGGTCGGGTCCACCACCGGTTCGCCGACGCTGGTCACCGTGGTGATCACCGGTGGTGTGCCGGCCACCGGAGCCGGCGGGCGGGTCGTGGTCGACCGGCCGGGAGGGTTGCCGTGGCTGTGTGTCGGCGCCGTGCCGGACCAGGCGTGCCGCGTCGTGGTGGCGGTGTGCCCGGACCCGGTCCTCGGGGTGCTGTCCGCCGTGACCGGGGCCGACCGGACGGGCACACCGCTGGTCTCGCCGCCGAGCGAGGTCAGCGGCTTGCCGTCCGGGAAGTACGGGAGCGCGGTGATCCGGCCGGTGTCGCGCGCCGGCCCGACCAGCAGCGCACCCATCGCCAGCAGTCCGGCGAGGGCCGCGACCGACGCCACCACGGTGAACCAGGCGGCGCGCCGCCAACTCCGGGGCGGGGTGACCGACGCCGGGATGGTGCCCAGGTCGAACATGCGCAGGCCGGTCGAACCGCTGTCGTACAACGGATCCGGCGGTGGCGGTTCCCCCGGCCCGATCTCCGGTCGCCGGTGCCGTGCCCGGCCGGTTTCCGCTGCTGGTTCGCCTGTCTCGCCCGTGTCGCCCGCGCTCGACCGCCGGTGCCGTCCCCGGCCCCGTCGTCGCGCCAGGTCGGAACCTGATCCGCTGCCCATGTGCTGTGTGACCCCCGTTACCCGACTCCCTGACGCCGAAATCCGCTCCTGTGGAGCGGATTCACCGTCTGGTGTGCCGGGTCAGCCGGATGGCCGCACCCGAGGTCACGTTCAGTGAGAAAGGCGTGCCCGGTGACGGGCACGGAACACAGGCGCGGCGCACCGCAGCGGATAGCTCCACGGTCACCCGCGCCAGGGTAAGTGGCGGGCCGCCGACCGGCCTGTTCCACGCGGTATTCCACACGGACGTGTGACTTCGCGGTCCGGCCGGGCACGGCTGGCCGGCGACCACCGGTCGCCGGCCGTCGGCGGCGGATCAGCCGCCGGTGCGGAACTTCTCGCGGGTGGACTGGAGGGCCTTGGTGGCCACCCCGGCCGTGCCGACGCCGACGATGATCGCCAGCGTGTCCGCGACGCCACCGCCCGAGGTCAGCAGGAGGCCGACCAGGCCGGCGGCCGTGGTCCCACCCGCGACCGCCCAGCGGCTGCGGACGTACTGCGCGATCGGCTCGCCGCCCGCGCGGCGGTTCGCCGCCGAGCCGAGCATGGCGAGATAGCCGTCGTGAGCCAGCGCGGCGATGAGGCCGCCCATGGCGATGATGAAGGCGATGATGCCGAACAGTCCCTCGAGCATGTTTCCAGTGTGCTCTCGTCCGGCACCGGCTCGCCATCAGTGACCACCCCGAGTCCGGCTCAGGGTGCGCCCGGGTCGACCCGACGGTCAGCGGCCCATCCGGCCGCGGCCGAGGTTGAGCAGCACCATCGCCAGTGCTCGGCCCTCCGGGCCCAGCTCGCGGTAGCGGGCCAGCACGTCCATCTCCCGGTTGACCACTATCCGCGTGCCACCGGAGGCCATCCGGGTGGCGCCGACCATGCGGGAGACCTCGGTGCGCCGCTTGACCAGCCGCAGGATCTCGGCGTCCAACTCGTCGATCTCCCGGCGCAGCTGGCTGATCTCGGGCGGGTTCGCCGGCCGCGCCTCGGGCTGCCCGGCCGCGTTGTCCGTGGTGTTCGGGCTGGTGTTCATGGTGTGGTCCTCCGGGTCGTCACGAGGAGTCCGGTCCTGGACCCGACAAAGCCCCGGGTCCGCGTGGACTCCGGGGCTTGCTGTGGCCTGTGCGCGCTACTCGACCACGGGAGCCGGAGTCCGGATCCCGTAAAAAAAGACGTACGAGTACGAGCGGTCGCGCACCACGTCATCTTCGCACACTCGGCGCCGCCGCGGCCTGTCGGGCGCGAGTTGATGCCGTCGTTGTCCTGGCGGACGGGTACCGTAACGAGACGATGAGCGCGCTGTTCGAACTGTCGGGAGACACCCTGCCCGCCCGTACCCGGAGTCACCGGGACACCTCGCTGGACGACCTGAATCCGCAGCAGCGGGAGGCTGTGACCCACGCCGGTTCGCCGCTGCTGGTGGTCGCGGGCGCCGGCTCCGGCAAGACCAGGGTGCTGACCCGGCGGATCGCCTACCTGCTGGCCGAGCGGGACGTGCATCCCGGCCAGATCATGGCGATCACGTTCACCAACAAGGCCGCCGCCGAGATGAAGGAGCGCGTGTCCGACCTGGTCGGCAACCGCGCCCGCTCGATGTGGGTGTCCACCTTCCACTCCATGTGCGTGCGCGTGCTGCGCCGGGATGCCAAGACGATCGGCATGGGGTCCAACTTCTCGGTGTACGACGCCGACGACACCCGGCGGCTGATCACCCTGGTGGCCCGCGACCTGGACCTGGACCCCAAGCGGTACGGGGCCCGCACTCTCGCGGTGCACGTGTCGAACCTGAAGAACGAGCTGATCACGCCCGTCGAGGCGGTTGACGCGGCCACCGGCGACCTGGAGCGGCGGGTCGCCGAGGTCTACGACAGCTACCAGCGGCGCCTTGCCCTGGCCAACGCGCTGGACTTCGACGACCTGATCATGCGCACGGTCGGGCTGCTGCGGGACTTCCCGGCGGCCGCCGAGTACTACCGCCGCCGGTTCCGGCACGTGCTGGTGGACGAGTACCAGGACACCAACCACGCCCAGTACTCCCTGGTCCGCGAACTGGTGGGCACCGGCGACGGTGACGTGGAACCGGGCGAGCTGTGCGTGGTCGGCGACGCCGACCAGTCGATCTACGCCTTCCGCGGCGCCACGATCCGCAACATCGTGGAGTTCGAGCGGGACTACCCGCAGGCCCGCACGATCATGCTGGAGCAGAACTACCGCTCCACGCAGACGATCCTGACCGCGGCCAACGCGGTGATCTCGCGCAACCCGAACCGGCGCGACAAGCGGCTGTGGACCGAGTCCGGCGACGGCGAGAAGATCGTCGGCTACGTCGGCGACAACCAGCACGACGAGGCCGCGTTCGTGGCGGGCGAGATCGACCGCCTGGTGGACACCGGCGAGGCCAACAACGCCGACATCGCCGTCTTCTACCGCACCAACAACCAGTCCAGGGTGTTCGAGGAGATCTTCATCCGCCTCGGCCTGCCCTACCGGGTGGTCGGTGGCGTGCGCTTCTACGAGCGCCGGGAGATCAAGGACGCGTTGGCCTACCTGAAGGTGCTGGCCAATCCGGAGGACACGGTCAGCCTGCGGCGGATCGTCAACGTGCCCAAGCGGGGCATCGGCGAGCGCGCCGAGGCGGTCGTCGCCAACCACGCCGAGCAGCAGCGGATCTCGTTCACCGCCGCGCTGCGCGACGCCGTCGCCGACCGCGTGCCGCTGCTGAACCCGCGGTCCCGCAACGCCATCACCGGTTTCGTCGACCTGCTGGACGAGCTGGGCGAGCTGGTCGCCGAGGACGCCGACGTGGGTGACCTGATCGAGGCGATCGTCGACCGCACCGGCTACCGGGCCGAGCTGGAGGCCAGCGAGGACACGCAGGACGCCAGCCGGCTGGACAACCTGACCGAGCTGGTCACGATGGCCAGGGAGTTCGCCGCGATGGACGCGGGCGCCCCGGTGCTGGAGGGCGAGGCGGACACGCCTGCGCTGTCCCCGCTGGCCGCGTTCCTGGAGCGGGTCTCGCTGGTGGCCGACTCCGACCAGGTGCCCGACTCCGACGACGGCGTGGTCACCCTGATGACCCTGCACACCGCGAAGGGCCTGGAGTTCCCGGTCGTGTTCTGCACCGGTTGGGAGGACGGGATCTTCCCGCACATGCGGGCCCTGGGCGATCCGACCGAACTGGCCGAGGAACGCAGGCTCGCCTACGTCGGCATCACCCGTGCCCGGCAGCGGCTCTACCTGTCCCGGGCGCTGGTCCGCTCGGCGTGGGGCCAGCCGATGGCCAATCCGGCCAGCCGGTTCCTGGACGAGATCCCGGACCAGCTCATCGAGTGGCGCCGCACGGAGCCGGACCGTTCGGCCCCGACCGCGCAGACCACCTGGCGGCGCAGCGGCAACGACTCGGCGCAGGCCGACCTGGCCGCGCGCGGCATGCGCAGCACGCCGTTCAAGGGCTGGCAGAACACGCCGGCGATCAGTCTGGAGGTCGGTGACCGGGTCAGCCACGACAAGTACGGCCTGGGCACGGTGGTCGCCGCCGAGGGCACCGGTCCGAGGGCGACGGCGACGATCGACTTCGGCTCGTCCGGGACGATCAAGCTGATGCTGATCGGCAGCGTGCCGCTGGTGAAGCTCTAGACGGTCACACCGCGTTCGTTGAGCCAGGACTCCGGGTCGATCTTCTTCCCGGTCGGGTCCCATACCTCGAAGTGCAGCGTGTAGCCGGTGCCGAAGCCCCGGTCGCCCATCAGCGCGATCCGCTGGCCGGCGTCGACGTGCTGGCCCATCTGCACGGAGAAGGTGTCCATCCGGGCGTAGACCAGGGTCGTGCCGTCGGACAGCTGTTCCTTGACCCACAGGCCGAAGCCGCTGGCCGGCCCGGCCGCGATGATCACGCCGTCGGCGACCGCGACGATCGGGGTGTCCTTCACGCCGGCGATCTCGATGCCGTAGTGGAAGGACCCGTACTGGCCGCCGAACGTGGCGACGACCGTGCCCTTGGCCGGGCTGGTGAACGTGGCGCCCGCGGTCCGGCCCGGCTCGACCGACGTGTCGACGCTCTGCTGCCCGGTGATCTGCTGGCTGGTGGCCAGTTGCCGGGCCTCGGCGGACGCGCTCAGCCCGCGCCGCACCGGCTGCACCTCCAGCGACCGGGAGTCGTCGGCGTTGGTGCCGACGACGGCCATCCCGCCGGACTCGGCCAGCGCCGTCGGTGTCGCCGAGGGCAGCAGGGACCTGCCGGTCACGGCGGCGGCCACCGCGCCGATCGCCACGGCGGCGAACAGGACCCGGCCGCGGGTCGCGACGGACGGCGCGTTCAGCCGGCGTGCGGGCAAGACCGGTTCCCCTCCGTGATCGGAACGTGACGAAGAATGAGGGGACAGTAACGAAGCGATCAGTGCCCGGGCAACAACCGGAACGGTTGTCCCGGCAACCGATGCCGGTCACACGGCCAGGTGTGATTTACCTCACAAACATCGTTCGATGCCGGTGACCACGGCCCTATCGAAACGGTGCGGGTTCGTGAACAGGTCCGAGGTCGCCGGCACGGGCCGAATCGAGCCAGCCGGACCTACCGGGCAGGCGGCGCCACCCTTGCTAGCGTCAGCCAAGTGACCGCGCGGACCCCAGCACAGCACGTGAGACCCGGCAACGAGGTGACCGGGCCGCTCACCCGGTGGGCGGTACTGCCGCCCCGGCTGCTGGCCGCGCTCGCCTCCGGCGTCGCCGGAGGCCTGCTGCTGGCCGTCGGCGCCCTGCTGCCGGTGGTGAGTCCGGCGACGCCCGCCGGTTTCGCCGCCGGTCCACTCCTGTTCGTCCTGGGCCTGCTGCCCGCCGGTGTCGCCGTCGTGCTGGCCGCCAGGGGATCGGCCGCCGCCGTCGGCGGTGTGCTGCTGGCCGCCGCGCTGTTCGCGCCCGGCCGCGCCCTGGCCGACGCCCAGCTCGGCATCGAGGGCAGCGCCGCCGCCCGGCCCGAGTTCGCCATGCCCACCTCGCTGGTGCATCTGCACGGCGGCATCGGACTGTGGCTGCTGCTGGCCGGCCACCTGCTCACCCTCCTCGGCGGCGTGCTCGCCACCGGCGTCGGCGACCTCGGTGACCCGGCCGACCGCACCGAGCGCACCCCGGGCAGCTACCAGGGCCCGGTCCTGCTCGCGCTCGGGCTCGGTGCCGTCGCCGCCGTCGGCCTGGTGGCCGCGCCGTTCACGTCGTCCTCGCCGTTCCTGCTCGCCAGGGGCGTGCTCGACCTGCCGGCCACGCCACTGATCGGCGGCCTGCTGATCGCCGTCGCCGTGCCCCTGGCCGCCACCATCGCGGTGACCTCCACCGACCCGGCCATCGCCAAGGGCTGGCTGCTCGGCGCCGCGGCCGCCGTGCTCGCGATCGCGCTGCCCCGGCTGGTGTCCGGCATCGCCGTCCCCGACCTGGGCCCGGCCTGGGGCCCGTACGCGGCCGTCGTCGCGGCCGCCGCGCTGGTGGTGTTCGGCCTGATCACCGACCGCGCGGTGGCGCCCGGCGGGGACACCGCCGAACCGGCCGATCTCACCCTGCCCACCCAGTCCCGGCTGCACCTGGCCACCGGCGTGGCCGGCCTGCTGGCCGCGGGCGCCGCGCTGGTCGGCGCGGACACCTCGCTGTTCCTGCTGCCACCGGACCTGCCGCCCACCACCGATGTGGCCGGCCGGCTGCTCATCCCGGCGGCCGCGCTGATCGGGATCTGCGCGGTCGGCATGCTCGTGCCGCGCTGGGCGCCCGCCGTCCGGCCGGCCTTCGCGGTCGCCTGGGCCGGCGTGGTGCTCGCCGGCACGACGGCGTTCGACACCGCGCTGACCGCAAACCAGATCACCGGCGTCCGCATCGGCCCCGGGTTCTGGGCCAGCGCCCTGGCCATGCTCGCCGCTCTCGCCGGTGCCTGCTGCGCCGGGCTGGCCGGCGGTGTCGAGCGGGACGACGTCGACCTGAGCCGGTTGCGGTGGCACCCCGGGGTCGTCGGGCCCGCCGTCGCCGGGGCGCTGCTCGCCGTCGGCGCGTTCGGCCTGCCCGCCCTGGAGGCACCCGGTTTCACCGAACCCGGGCTGTGGTCGCATTTCACGTTCGCGTCCCTGGGCCTGGTGTTCGGCGTCGTCGCGGTGGTCGCCGCCGCGCTGCTGGCCCCGCGCTGCCGGCCGCAGCGGGCGGCCGCACTGCTGTTCGGCGCCGCGGGCGTGCTGCTGGTGCGGGTGCTGACGTTCCCGCTGACCCACCACATCGCGGGCGCCCACGTCACCTTCGGTCCGGGATTCGTACTCGCCCTGGCCGGGCTGGTCGCGCTCGGTGTCGGCGGGGTGCTGGCCATGCTGCTGCCGGAGCCACGGCGCTGACCGGGTGAACCCCGGCGGGACCCTGGTCACATGACGGTGGCGGCCGGCTCCGGCCTGCTGCCGATGGCCTACCCTGCGGTCATGAGTGGCCGGATCCGCGTCGTGGTGGCCAAGCCCGGTCTGGACGGGCACGACAGAGGTGTCAAGGTGGTGGCGAGAGCCCTGCGCGACGCCGGCATCGAGGTCGTCTACACCGGTCTGCACCAGACACCCGAACAGATCGTGGAGACCGCGCTGCAGGAGGACGCCGACGCCGTCGGGCTCTCCGTCCTGTCCGGCGCTCACATGACGCTGTTCGCCCGGGTGGTCGAACTGCTCGCCGAACGCGGTGCCCAGGACGTCGTCGTGTTCGGCGGCGGGATCATCCCGGACGAGGACATCCCGAAGCTGACCGAACTCGGTGTCGCGCGGGTGTTCACGCCGGGCTCGCCCACCCAGGAGATCGTCGACTGGGTGCGGGCCACGGTCGGCGGTGCGGACTCAGCCACCGTTCCGTGACCGAACTCACCACCGTCGGTGACGGACCTCACCGGTCCGACCGGCACCCGTTTCGATCCAGGTCGATAGGGTCGACGCGGTTCCGCGGCGCCCCGTGTCAGCCCGCAGCTACGTGTTCGACCTCGTTCGCCGCTTAGTTGGCGTAGTCAGGAGAGACTGAAGAGTGGACCTGTACGAGTACCAGGCGAAGGATCTCTTCGCCGCCCACGGCGTGCCGGTGCTGCCCGGCACCGTGGCGACCACCCCGGAGCAGGCGCGGGCGGCGGCCGAACAGTACGGCCAGACCGTCGTGGTCAAGGCCCAGGTGAAGACCGGCGGCCGGGGCAAGGCGGGCGGCGTGAAGCTGGCCGGGACGCCGGACGAGACCCAGGAGAAGGCAGCGGCCATCCTGGGCATGGACATCAAGGGCCACACCGTGCACCGCGTGCTGGTCACGCCGGCCAGCGACATCGCGGAGGAGTACTACGTCTCCTTCCTGCTGGACCGCACCAACCGCACGTTCCTCGCCATGGCGTCCTACGAGGGCGGCATGGAGATCGAGCAGTTGGCCGTGGAGCGCCCCGAGGCACTGGCCCGCATCCCGGTCGACCCGATCGCCGGTGTCGACGAGGCGAAGGCCCGCGCGATCGCCGCCGCCGCGAAGTTCCCCGCCGAGGTGGTCGACGGCGTGGTGGCCACGCTGGTCAAGCTGTGGGAGACCTTCGTCGCCGAGGACGCCACCCTGGTCGAGGTCAACCCGCTGGTGCGCGACCCACAGGACGCGATCGTCGCCCTGGACGGCAAGGTCACCCTGGACGACAACGCCGGCTTCCGGCACCCGGGCCACGCCGAGCTGGTCGACCAGCAGGCGGAGGACCCGCTGGAGGCCAGGGCGAAGGCCAAGCACCTCAACTACGTCAAGCTCGACGGCCAGGTCGGCATCATCGGCAACGGCGCGGGTCTCGTGATGTCCACTTTGGACGTCGTGGCCTACGCGGGTGAGCGGCACTCCGGCGTGAAACCGGCCAACTTCCTGGACATCGGCGGCGGCGCCTCCGCCGAGGTGATGGCCAACGGCCTGGAGATCATCCTGTCCGACCCGGACGTGCGCAGCGTCTTCGTCAACGTCTTCGGCGGCATCACCGCGTGCGACGCGGTGGCCAACGGCATCGTGCAGGCGTTCGCGCTGCTGTCCGACGCGGGTGAACCGGTCGACAAGCCGATCGTCGTCCGGCTGGACGGCAACAACGCCGAGGAGGGCCGCCGCATCCTCGTGGACGCCGCCCTGCCCGGCGTGCAGCAGGTGGACACCATGGACAGCGCGGCCGACAAGGCCGCCGAACTCGCCGCCGCGGGGGCGTGACACAGATGGCAATTTTCCTCAACGAGAACAGCAAGGTCATCGTCCAGGGCATCACCGGCTCCGAGGGCACCAAGCACACCAAGCGGATGCTCAAGTCCGGCACCAACGTCGTGGGTGGCGTGAACCCGCGCAAGGCGGGCCAGCACGTCGACTTCGACGGCACGGTGCTGCCGGTGTTCGCCACCGTCGCCGAGGCCATGGCCGAGACGGGTGCCGACGTGTCGGTCGGGTTCGTCCCCCCGGCGTTCGCCAAGGCGGGCGCCATCGAGGCGATCGACGCCGGCATCCCGCTGTGCGTGGTGATCACCGAGGGCATCCCGGTGCACGACACCGCCTACTTCTGGGCCCACGCCTGCGCCACCGGCAACCGGACCCGGATCATCGGCCCGAACTGCCCCGGCCTGATCAGCCCCGGCAAGTCCAACGCGGGCATCATCCCGGCCGACATCACCGGCCCGGGCCGGATGGGCCTGGTGTCCAAGTCCGGCACGCTGACCTACCAGATGATGTACGAGCTGCGGGACGTCGGCTTCTCCAGCGCGGTCGGCATCGGCGGCGACCCGGTCATCGGCACCACGCACATCGACGCGCTCCAGGCGTTCCAGGACGACCCGGACACGGCGGCGATCGTGATGATCGGCGAGATCGGCGGCGACGCCGAGGAGCGGGCCGCCGACTACATCCGGGCCAACATCACCAAGCCGGTCATCGGCTATGTCGCCGGTTTCACCGCGCCCGAGGGCAAGACGATGGGCCACGCGGGCGCCATCGTGTCCGGCTCGTCCGGCACGGCGCAGGCGAAGAAGGAGGCCCTGGAGGCGGCCGGCGTACGCGTCGGCCGGACGCCGAGCGAGACGGCGGCGTTGGCCAGGGAGATCGTGGCGTCGCTCTGACGATCCGTTACCCGGACACGAGGTGGGGCGCTACTCAGCGTCCCACCTCGTGTGCGTTTCGGCGGTTGGCGTCATTCGTCCGGTCTCTGGTCTTCACCCCCATGCCTAACACGGTCACGATTCGCTACTGTTCCGCTGCCGTGCCAACCGTGCTGTGCTAGCTAGTCCGAGTCACCGACCGATCGAGGAGTGAACCCGATGTCCTACCCCAGCGGCCCGCCCGGTGGATACCCCGGCCAACACCAGCAGCAGGGGCCCTCCGTCTTCGGTCAGCCGCCCTCCGCCCCCAACCCGCTGAGCCGGCTCGGCATCCCCGGCCTGCTCACCCTCGCCGTGTTCGTGCTCTCGCTGGCCGCCTACTTCTGCAGCTTCGGCGGTGGCTCCGGCTTCGAGGTGCTCTCCCTGCTCGCCGGCGGCCTGCTGGCCGGCCTGACCCTGCTGCGCCCCAACCAGGCGCTGCTGCCCTTCGTGGCGGTGCTGTCCCTGGTCGGCGGCCTCGGCTTCCTCGACGCGGTGATCAACAACTCCCAGGGCGGCCTGCCCACCACGGCGATCCTGATCCTGGTGCTCGGCCTGCTGCAGGCCATCGTCGCCGTCGTCGTGGTGCTCATGGACTTCGGCCTGGTCAAGCTCGCCCCCCGGCAGGCCGTGCCGCACCCGGCCGCGCCCACCTACCCGACCGCTGGCGGCTACGGCCCGCCCCCCGGCGGCCAGCACCACCAGCAGCCGCACCCGCAGCACCAGCAGGCCACCCAGTACATGGGCGGCCAGCAGGGCGGCCAGCAGGGGGGCCAGCAGGGCGGCCCGCAGTCGACCCAGTTCCTGCAGCACCCCGGCCAGATCAGCCACCCGCAGACCCCGCCCGGCGGCAGCGGCATGGAATAAGCCGTTCGGGGCGGATCGGACGCGGCGTGGCTCGGCCGAACGGCCCAACGGCTTTGTCAGAGTGGGTGCATGCCCACCCTGCAGTCGGTCCCGCGACCAGCGGCGCCCGGGCGGGCCGGCCGGGCTGACCGGCCGGCACGGGTGCTGCTCGTCGCCGCGGTCGGCTCGCCGGTCGCCGGTTACGCCGGCATCGCGGCAGTCCTCGCCCTGGTCACCGCGACGGCGCCCGGCGCGACGCTGTCCACCGGCGGGGTGTTGCGCGCGGCCGGACCGGCCTGGTTGGCCGTCCACCACGTGCCGGTCAGCATCGCCGGGCACGAGCTGGGCGTGCTGCCGCTGCTGCCCACCATCGGCGTGCTGGCCCTGGTGGCCCGGTCGGCCGGCAACGCGGCACGGCGCCTGGAGTGGGACACCCCGCGTGGCGCGGCGAAGGTGATCGGCACGGTCGGCGCCGCACACGGCGTGTTCGGATTGCTCGTCGCCCTGCCGTGTCTCGGCTGGACGGTCACGGCACCGCCGGTGGTCGCGTTCTTCGTCGCCGGCCTCCTGGCCGCGTTCGCCGCCGCCGTCGGCACGGCCCGGCAGTGCGGGCTGCTGGCCGCCGTGCTGTCCAGGGCGGACGGTGCCACCGAGGCCGGGTTGCGCGCCGGCCGGCTCGCCCTGGTGGCGCTGGCCGTCGTCGGCGCACTCGTGTTCGCGATCGGGTTGGTCGGATCGCTGCCCACGGTGGTGCGGCTGTTCGGTGCGGCCGCACCCGGTGCCGGTGGGGGGTTGGGCATGGCCCTGCTGTGCCTGGCGTACCTGCCCAACGTGCTGATCGGCGCCCTGTCGTTCGCCGCCGGTCCGGGGTTCTCGGTGGGGTCGTTCGCGTTGGCGCAGTGGCGGTTCCACGACGGCCCGCTGCCCGCCGTGCCGGTGCTGGGGCCGCTGCCGGACGCGGTCGGCGACTGGTGGGTGTTCCTGATGTTGCTGCCGCTCGCCGTCGGCGTGCTCGTCGGTCTGGTGTGCCGCCGGTTCGACGGCCTGCTCACCGATCGGTTGCGCGCGGTCGGCGTCGCGGCTCTGATGGCCGGCGCCGTCAGCCTGGTCGCGGCGGCCCTGGCCGGTGGCGCGTTGGCCGGTGGCCCGTTCGACCCGGTGACCGTGCCGGCCGGATCGCTGGGTGTGGCGGTGTGCCTGCTCATCGGTGTGCCGGCGGCGGTGACCGTCCGGGTGGCCGGTCGGGCCGAACCCGAACCGGTCGTCGAGGACGACTTCGAGGACGAACCGGAGCCGGATTCGGGCCCCTCACCGGCCTGAACCTGGCACCGCCTAGGCTGGACGGGCATGCGCACCGGCTGTCAGGAGACCACGCTGAGCCTGTCCGACACCCCCACGGTCCACCGGCTGAGCTTTGCCCTACCCGTACGGGTCGCCGTGCTCGTGTCCGGCACCGGCACCCTGTTGCAGGCGCTGATCGACGCCGCGGCCGCCACCGACTACCCGGTGCGGGTCGTCGCCGTCGGTGCGGACCGGCTCGGTATCGAGGGCCTGGCGCGGGCGGAGAAGGCCACCATCCCGAACTTCTCGGTGCGCCTGTCCGACCACCCGGACCGGGCCGCCTGGGACGACGCGCTGACCAACGCCGTCGACGCCTACCGGCCGGATCTGGTGGTGCTGGCCGGTTTCATGAAGATCATCGGACCGTCGTTCCTCGCCGCGTTCGGTGGTCGCATCCTCAACACCCACCCCGCGCTGCTGCCCTCCTTCCCCGGTGTGCACCCGGTCGCCGACGCGCTGGCCCACGGCGTCAAGGTCACCGGCTGCACGGCGCACCTGGTCGACGCCGGTACGGACACCGGGCCGATCGTGGCGCAGCGCGCGGTGACGGTCGAACCGGACGACTCGGTGGCCGAACTGCACGAGCGGATCAAGGTGGCGGAACGCCGGATGCTCGTCGACGTCGTCGGCAGGCTGGCCAGAGAGGGTTGCACGGTCAACGGACGAAAGGTGAGCATCCCGTGAGTGATCGCAAACCGGTGCGCCGGGCACTGATCGGTGTCTCCGACAAGTCGGGCCTGCTGGAACTGGGCACCGCGCTGCACTCGGCGGGCGTCCAGATCGTGTCCACCGGTGGCACCGCCAAGGCCCTGGCCGACGCCGGTATCCCCGTCACCCCGGTCGAGGAGCTCACCGGTTTCCCGGAGAGCCTGGACGGCCGGGTCAAGACCCTGCATCCGAACGTGCACGCCGGCCTGCTCGCCGACATGACCAACGCCGAGCACGCGGAACAGTTGCGGGGTTTGGGAATCGAGCCGTTCGACCTGCTCGTGGTCAACCTGTACCCGTTCACCGGGACCGTCGCGTCCGGTGCCGGCCCGGACGAGTGCGTCGAGCAGATCGACATCGGCGGCCCGGCCATGGTCCGTGCCGCCGCCAAGAACCACGCCAGCGTGGCGGTCGTCGTCGACCCGAGCCGTTACGGTTGGGTCGCCGCGCAGGTCAAGGCAGGCGGGTTCACCCTGGCCGACCGCCGCTCGCTGGCCGTCGCCGCGTTCCGGCACACCGCGTCCTACGACGTCGCGGTCGCCTCGTGGATGGGCAGCGTGCTGGCCCCCGAGGCCGAGGTGTTCCCGTCCTGGGTCGGCGCGACCTGGCAGCGGCAGGACGTGCTGCGCTACGGCGAGAACCCGCACCAGCGCGCCGCCCTCTACCTGGCCGACCACCGCCGTCCCGGCCTGGCCACCGCGCGGCAGTTGCACGGCAAGGAGATGTCGTACAACAACTACACCGACGCGGACGCCGCCTGGCGTGCCGCCCACGACCACACCCTGCCGTGCGTCGCGATCGTCAAGCACGCCAACCCGTGTGGCATCGCTGTGTCTACTATGGACGAACCGTCGGCCATCGCCGACGCGCACCGCAAGGCCCACGCCTGCGACCCGTCCAGCGCGTTCGGCGGCATCATCGCGGCCAACCGCGAGGTCACGGTGGAGTTGGCCGAGCAGATCGCCGAGATCTTCACCGAGGTCGTCCTCGCTCCGTCCTATGCGGACGGTGCGCTGGACGTGCTGGCCCGCAGGAAGAACCTGCGCATCCTGGTCGCCGAGCCACCCGTCCGGCACGGTGTGGAGATGCGCCCGGTGAGCGGCGGACTGCTCCTGCAGGACGTCGACGCGGTCGACACGGACGGCGACGACCCGGCCAACTGGCGCCTGGCCTGCGGTGCACCGGCCGATGCGGCGACGCTGGCCGATCTCGCGTTCGCCTGGCGGTCGGTGCGGGCGGTGAAGTCCAACGCGATCCTGCTGGTCCACGACGGTGCCACGGTCGGTGCCGGCATGGGCCAGGTCAACCGGGTCGACGCGTCCCGGCTCGCGGTCGGCCGGGCCGGCGACCGGGCGGCCGGTTCGGTGGCCGCGTCGGACGCCTACTTCCCGTTCCCGGACGGCCTCGACGTGCTGACCGAGGCCGGCGTGCGGGCCGTGGTCCAGCCGGGCGGTTCGGTCCGGGACGCCGAGGTCATCGCGGCGGCCGAGCGGGCCGGCGTCACCCTGTATCTCACCGGGACGCGGCACTTCGCCCACTGAGTCCTGACCGCCGACCGGGACCGGGCCGTCGCTCACTGAGCGGTACCGGCCGGGCGGCCCGGCGTCGAGCGCCTGGCGTCACTCGCTGCCCGATCGGCACCAGGCATTTCGCCCGCTGAGTCCCTGACCAGCAGCTACTTCCTCACTCGCCCGAGTGATCGGGTTGACAACACCAGGGGTCCGGACGGTAAGTTGGACCCCGGTTCGAACGTATGTTCGATACCGAGGTCTGGTCGGCGTCGGGGTTCGACCAGCCGGCACCGCCGTCTCCCCACGGCGGTCCGTGCGCATGGGGCGTGCGCACGACTGTGTGGTGGAGGTGGCCGGTGTCCGGGTCTGCGGTGGCGCCGCTGGCGTCGCTCACGGCGCCGCACGCGGTGTCGGCTCCGGGAGTCCCGGAGCCCGATGGTGCTGCCGGGTCGCTGAAGTGGCAGCGGGCCCGGCTGGTCCTGGACCAGCACCAGCGGGGAGTGGAAGTCGGCCCGGTGGGCCGGGTGTTGCCGGTTCGCGCGGAGCTGGCGGACCTGTTGCCGTACCGGGGTTTGCGGCGGGGCAGCACGGTGGTGGTGCGCGGGTCCACCACCGTGCTGCTGGCGCTGCTCGCCGAGGCCACGGCGGACGGTTCGTGGGCGGCGGTGGTCGGCATGCCCGACCTGGGGCTGCTGGCCGCGGCCGAGTTGGGTGTCGCCCTGTCCCGGTTGGCCCTGGTGCCCGATCCCGGGGCGGAGCTGGGTGGCGTGGTGTCGGCCCTGCTGGACGGGCTGGACCTGGTGGTGGCCACCGGCGTCCCCGCACCCCTGGCCAGGCGCCTGTCCGCCAGGGCAAGACACCGGGAGTCGGTGCTGCTGACGGCGGACCCGTGGCCCGGCGCCGACCTGGAACTGGACTGTAGGGAAAGCCGCTGGACCGGCCTGGGCAACGGCCACGGCCACCTGGAGTCCCGCACCCTGACCATCACCACCACCGGCCGAGGCTCCGCCACCCGCCCCACCCAAGCCACCCTGACCCTCCCCGCGCCGTCGCCACCTGTCCTGCTCCCCGCACATCACCCCCGCCTCCCCGAAACCCGGGACACAACCCACCCGACCGTTCCCGCCGCACCGCCGGCCACCCAGCCGAGCCCGGCCGGTCGCGCTGCCTCCGACATCCATCCGATCGCTCCCGCCGCGCAGACCAGCGCGCCGGCACCGGCCGACGAAACGGCCGATGCGGCGCGCCTCGCTGGGCGGCGGCCGGGGTTGGCCAGCGTCCCCGAGCCGGCCAATGAACCGTCCGCCCGGCCGCGCCCAGCTCCCTCACCCGCCGCCGCAACCAACCCGCCGAGCCCGATCGGCTCGCCGCGCCCGGCCAACTCGCCGCGCCCGGCTTTCTCGCCCGCCGCAGCCGCCAACTCATTGAGCCCGGCCAGCTCGCCGTGCTCAGGTTCCTCGTCCGCTCGGTCGCGTCCAGCTCTCTCGCCTGCCGCCGCTGCCAGCCCGCCGAGCCCGGCCAGCTCGCCGAGCCTGGCCAGCTCGTCGCGCCCGGCAGGCCCGCCGCCTGGCCCGACAAGCGGTCCGGGCTTGGCGAGCATCGGCGCCGTTCAACGGCATGCCGCCCCCGCGCCGGCCGGCGCAGGCGAAGCTCGGCCGCGCCCGCCTCTCTCGCCCGCCGGATCGATCGAGGCCGGTCCCGAAGCCGAGGCGGCCCGGCCGCACCTGGCCGCTCCACCCCACTGGAGCCGAGGCCGCGCCAGGAAACCCCGCCCGCCGGCCCGCCCCGCCGAAGACGTCGTGGAGGTGGGCTGATGGAGGCCCGACTCCTCGCGGTCTGGTGCCCGGACTGGCCGGCGATGGCCGCGGCTGCCGTGGCCGGGATGTCGATGCACCTGCCCATCGCGGTCGTGGCCGCGCACCGGGTCGTGGCCTGCTCGGCGTCGGCCAGGGCGGACGGGATCCGGCGGGGCACCCGCCGCCGGGACGCCCAGTCGCGCTGCCCTGAACTGACCGTCTTCCCCTACGACGCGGACCGGGACGCGCGGCTGTTCGAGCCGGTCGCCTCGGCCGTCGAGGAGCTCGCGCCCGGGATCGACGTGGTGCGGCCGGGTGTGATCGCCGTGCCCGTGCAGGGACCGCTGAGCTACTTCGGCACCCCGGAAGCCGCCGCCGAGCACGTGATCGACCACGTCGCCACCCGTACCGGCGTGGAATGCCAGGTCGGCATCGCGGACGGCCTCTTCGCCGCGCTCCTGGCCGCCCGCCGCGCCACCCTCGTGCCACCGGGCGGCACGCCGGCGTTCCTGGCTCCGCTGTCGGTCGGCGAACTCAACCAGCCCGACGATCCGACCGGGCTGGTCCGCGCCGGCCGGGTGGACAACGCCGATCGCACCGAGCTGGTCGACCTGTTGTGCCGCTTGGGTATCCGCACCCTGGGCGCGTTCGCCACACTGTCCGAAAAGGACGTGGCGTCCCGGTTCGGTGGCGCCGCAGTACTCGCCCACCGGCTGGCCGCCGGCCGCACCGACCGCCCGCTGGCCCGTCGCCGCCCACCGCCGGAACTGATCGTCGACGTCGAACTCGACCCGCCCGCCGACCGTGTGGACGCCGCCGCCTTCGCCGCGAAGACCGCCGCCCAACGCCTCTACACCGGCCTGGTCGACCACGGCCTGGCCTGCACCCGCCTGGCCATCCACGCCCGCACCGAGGCCGGCGAGGAACGCGACCGGGTCTGGCGGTGCGCCGAGCCGCTCACCCTGGCCGGTATCGCGGACCGGGTGCGTTGGCAACTGGACGGCTGGCTGCGTGCCGCCGAGTCCGACCGGCCCACGGCGGGCGTGAACCTGCTGCGGCTGGCCCCGGAAGAGGTGGTGGACGGTCGGGGGCTCCAGTTCGGCATGTGGTTCGGCGGCACCGATCCGGTCGAGGCAGCCGCGCGGGCCGGGCGGGCGCTGGTCCGGGTGCAGGGTCTGCTCGGTCCGTCGGGGGTGTGCACCGCGGTGCTCGGCGGCGGGCGGGGGCCGGCCGACCAGGTGCGCATGGTGCCGTGGGGTGACGAGCGGGCGCCGGGCGCCGACCCGGAACCGCCGTGGCCGGGCCGGTTGCTGCGCCCGGCGCCGACGAAGGTGCCCATCACGCCGCCCCGCGCCGAGGTGGTGGACGACGCCGGTAGGCCGGTCGAGGTCACCGGTTGGCACCTGCTCACCGGCATTCCGCACCGCGTCGACGGCCGCGAGGTGCGCGGCTGGGCCGGGCCGTGGCCGGTGGTGGAGCGCTGGTGGGACCCGGACGGCGGCCGGCGGGTCGCCCGGCTGCAGGTGTTGCTGAGCGACGCCGACGGCGAGCGGGCCCTCTTGTTACTGCGTGCAGGTGGTCGATGGCTGGTGGAAGGGATGTACGACTGATGAGATTCGACGAGCCGCGGCGGCGGGACGTCCGGTGGTTCCACGAACTCGCCGACGAGACGTCCGATGTGGACGGTTCGGCTGTTGTCTGGCTGCCGGCCGTGGACACGCCGCATCCGCTGGTGTTACCGCGTCAGCGCCGCCCGGAGGACGGCTACCGGAGCCTGAGGCGCTGATGGGCTGGAACAACCCGCCCGTGCGGTGGGCCGACCTGGAACGCGCGCTGTCCGGTCGGCCCGCACCGCCCGGTTCGGGTGACGGCGGGGACAGCCCCGCCTGGACGCGCAGGCGCACCGAGTACGAGTCGCCGCCGGAGATCCGGCCGACGGCGACGGACCGCCCGGGCGCCGAGCGCGTCCCCTACGCCGAACTGCACTGCCACTCCAACTTCAGTTTCCTGGACGGCGCCAGCCACCCCGAGGAACTGGTGGAGCAGGCCGCCCGGCTGGGCCTGGACGCGATCGCGCTGACCGACCACGACGGCATGTACGGGGTGGTGCGGTTCGCCGAGGCGGCCAAGGAACTGGGTGTGCACACCGCGTACGGCGCCGAGCTGAGCTTCGGCCTGCCCGAACCGCAGAACGGCGTCGCCGACCCGGTCGGTGACCATCTCGTGCTGCTGGCCAGGGGCCAGGAGGGCTACCGGCGACTGTGCCGCACCATCACCACCGGCCATCTCGGCCGCACCCCGGACCTGCCGGACACCAAGGACACCGAGAAGGGCAGACCGCTCTACTACGTGGACGAGATCGTGGACGAGATGGTCGACGTCGAGGAGGTGGTGGTCGACGACGAGGTCGTGGAGGAGATGCGCGACTACTGCGCCGTGCTGACCGGTTGCCGCAAGGGCCCGGTCCGCAGGGCGCTGGCCGAGTCCGGTCCGGCCGCCGCTGCCGACGAGCTGCGCTTCCTCGCCGACCGGTTCGGCCGCGACCACGTCTACGTGGAGCTCGTCGACCACGGCGTGCCGGGGGACACCGAGCGCAACGACCTGCTCGCCGGCATCGCCGCCGACCTGCGCCTGCCCACGGTGGCCAGCAACGCCGTGCACTACTCGCACCCGGCCCGGGGTCGGCTGGCCGCCGCACTGGCCGCGGTCAGGGCCCGCCGCAGTCTGTCCGAAATGGACGGTTGGCTGCCGCCGGCACCGATGGCCTACCTGCGGTCCGGCGCCGAGATGGCCGACCGGTTCCGCCGCTATCCCGGTGCCGTGCACCGGGCCGCCCAGCTGGGCCTGGAGTGCGCGTTCGACCTGACGCTGGTCGCGCCGAAGCTGCCGCCGTTCCCGGTGCCGGACGGCCACGACGAGGACACGTTCCTGACCTACCTGGTCTACGAGCGGGCCCGCGCCCGCTACGGCACGACGGTGGACAGTCCGGAGGCGTACCGGCAGCTGGAACACGAGCTCAAGGTGATCAAGGACCTGGGCTTCCCCGGCTACTTCCTGATCGTCTGGGACATCGTCCGGTTCTGCGAGAGCAACGGCATCTTCTGCCAGGGCAGGGGTTCGGCCGCGAACTCGGCCGTCTGCTACGCGCTGGGCATCACCAAGGTGGACGCGGTCGAGCACAAGCTGCTGTTCGAGCGGTTCCTGTCGCCGGAACGCGCCGGTTACCCGGACATCGACCTGGACATCGAGTCCGACCGGCGGGAGGAGGCCATCCAGCACGTCTACCGGACGTACGGCCGGCTCTGCACCGCCCAGGTGGCCAACGTCGTCACCTACCGGGGCCGGTCCGCGCTGCGGGACATGGCGAAGGCGCTGGGCTACTCCACCGGGCAGCAGGACGCCTGGTCCCGGCAGGTGGACCGCTGGGGTCCGGTCCGGCAGGCGCAGCAGGACTTCGACGACGTCCCGGCGGACGTGGTGCGGCTGGCCACCGACGTCGAGGACTTCCCCCGGCACCTGGGCATCCACTCCGGCGGCATGGTGATCTGCGACCAGCCGGTCAGCGAGGTGTGCCCGGTGGAGTGGGCGCGGATGGCCGACCGCAGCGTGCTGCAGTGGGACAAGGACGACTGCGCCGCCGCCGGTCTGGTCAAGTTCGACCTGCTCGGCCTGGGCATGCTGTCCGCCCTGCGCTACGCCACCGAGCTGGTCGCCGAACACGAGGGCATCCCGGTCGACATCGCCGCGCTGGACCTCAAGAACAGCGAGGTCTACGACATGTTGTGCCGGGCCGACTCGGTGGGCGTGTTCCAGGTGGAGAGCAGGGCGCAGATGGCCACCCTGCCCCGGCTGAAGCCACGCAAGTTCTACGATCTGGTGGTCGAGGTGGCGCTGATCCGGCCCGGCCCGATCCAGGGCGGCTCGGTGCACCCGTACATCCGGCGGCACAACGAGGAAGAGAAGTGGGACTACGACCATCCGCTGATGCGCAACGCGCTGGAGAAGACCAAGGGCGTGCCGCTGTTCCAGGAGCAGTTGATGCAGATCGCGGTGGACGTGGCCGGGTTCAGCGCCGGGGACGCCGACGAGCTGCGCAGGGCGATGGGCGCCAAACGGTCCACGGCCCGGATGGAACGGTTGCGGGACCGGTTGTTCAACGGCATGGCCCGCAACGGGATCACCGGCGACCTGGCCGAGCGGATCTACCAGAAGCTGTTGGCGTTCGCCAATTTCGGCTTCCCGGAGAGCCACGCGTTCAGCTTCGCCCACCTGGTGTTCGCCAGTGCCTGGTTCAAGCTCTACCACCCGGCCGCGTTCTGCGCCGCGTTGCTGCGCGCCCAGCCGATGGGGTTCTACTCGCCGCAGTCGCTGGTGGCCGATGCCCGCCGGCACGGTGTCGTGGTGCGCAACCCCGACCTGAACACCAGCCGCACCCATCCCATGCTGGAACCGGCCGCCGACAGCACCGGCGGGCAGGCGGTCCGGCTCGGCCTGGCCGGGGTGCGCCGGATCGGTGAGCAGCTCGCCGACACGATCGTCGCGGAACGTGCGGCACACGGCCCGTACACCGGCCTGATCGACCTGGCCCGCAGGGTGCGGATGACCACGCCACAATGGGAGTCGCTGGCCACGGCGGGTGCGTTCGACTGTCTGGGCGTGGGCCGCCGGGCCGCGCTGTGGGCGGCGGGTGCCGCGGCCCAGGACCGGCCGGACCGGTTGCCCGGCACGGCCGTCGGCGTCGACGCCCCGGTGCTGCCCGGCATGGACGTGGTGGAGACGGCGGCCGCCGACGTGTGGGCGCTGGGCCTGTCGCCGACCAGTTTCCCCACCGAGTTCGTCCGCGAACACCTCACCGAGATCGGTGCGCTGCGCGCGGCCGAACTGCTCGGCGTGCCGTCCGGTACCCGGGTGCTGGTCGGTGGTGCCGTCACCCACCGGCAGCGCCCGGCCACCGCGGGCGGCGTGACGTTCGTGAACCTGGAGGACGAGACCGGCATGGTCAACGTGGTCTGCTCGCCCGGCCTGTGGACCCGGTACCGCAGGACCGCCAGGAACAGCAAGGCGCTGCTGGTGCGTGGCGTGCTGGAGAACGTGGACGGGGCGCTGAGCCTGGTCGCCGACCAGTTGCGGCCGCTGGACATGAAGGTGGCCATGACCAAGTCGCGGGACTTCCGCTGATCCGGTTCAGCCGGGCGGCGGCTCCTGGTCCGGGTGGGGGAACACCAGGAACTGCGCCGCGATGATCGCCTGGTCCGGTTCGACGGTCCCACCGGGCTGGTGCCTGCGGTACTTGGCGGTGAGCTCGTAGATCTCCTGCTGCAGGCGGATCGCTTCGTCCGGGGTGAGCTGGAGGATCACGTCGCTGAACCCGGCCGTGTCCCGCCATTGTTTGGGCCAGGCGTGGGCGGTCGCCAGCCAGCGCTGCGACGCGCCCGAGTAGTTCGCCAGCATGGTCCGCACGTAGTCCTCCCGGACCGCCTCGGACGTCTCGTCGCCGGGCGCCGGGGTGGCCGGCACAGAGGTGAACCGGTGGACCGCCTTCCACCATCGCTCGCGGCCGCCGGTCTGCCGGATGCCGGCGAGATCGTCCGGTTCGGCGTCGGTGACGAGCCCGGCGGATGCCAGGTTGCGCAGGTGGTAGCTGGTCAGGCCGGAGGATTCGCCGACCTGGGCCGCCAGTTTCGTGGCGGTCGACGGGCCGTGCAGCCGCAACAGGCCGAGCAGCCGGATCCGCAGCGGGTGGGCGACTGCCTGCAGGATCGCGGTGTCCGCGAGCACCGTGTCGTCCGCCGACTCGAGCCAGGGGTGGTGGCGTTGCGGCATCTCTCCCGTCATGTATGCAAATATATGCTTGCAAGCATCGGCTTGCAAGGAGTAGTTTGCACAACGTGATGAATCCCGCCTGCACCGAAGCCCTGGCCCGCGAGCGCTACGCCGAAGTCCGAACGGCGGCGATGGCAGCGCGATCGCTGCCCCGCCTGACCCGACGACATCCCCGATCGCCCTCCCGACAGCGCATCGGCTGGCTGCTCGTCGAGGTCGGCCTGCGCATGGTCATCGTGCCCCGGTAGGGGTCAGCTCGCGTGGGCCGCGAGGAACAGGAACCGGGGTGCGGTGGTGAGCACCGCCCAGTCCCTGGGGAACAGTTCCTTCGCGGCCGGCACCGGCTGCGGCTCGCTCAACACGTCGAGCTGGAAGCCCCCGGCGGTCAGTGCGTCCGTGATGGCGTGCAGCGGCCGGTGCCAGAACGACATCGTCACGTCCCGCCCACCCCGCTGCCACACCTCGGACCACAGGTAGGTCTCGAAGTAGTTGTCCCGACCGGACAGTGCGTGGTCCATCGCCGGGTGATGGGTGGACATGACGAACCGCCCGCCGGGCACCAGCACCCGGTGGAACTCCCGCAGAGTCGGTACCCAGTCCTCGATGTAGTGCATCACCAGCGATCCCAGCACCGCGTCGAAAGTGTTGTCCGGCAACGGAAGCGGCTCGACCAGGTCGGCGACGCGCAGGTCGGCGTCCTGGCCGAGCACCTTGCGGGCCTCGGCCAGCAACCCGGCGCTGGCGTCCAGCCCGGTGACGGTGGCGCCCCTGGCGACCAGCTCCGCCGCGTGCCGGCCCGGCCCGCACCCGGCGTCCAGCACCCGCTGCCCGGCGACGTCGCCGAGCAGGGCGAGCGATGCCGGTCGTTCGTACAGTCCGTTGTACGCGTTGGTGGTGTTGGACTCGGCGTAGTCGGCGGCCATCTCGTCGTAGGCGCTCGGTTCGGTGCTGGTCATGGTGGCCATCGTGGCATCGTGATCATCGGGCCGTCGCCGGATTTTCCGCCCGCCATCTACGATCGCTCCCGTGGCCGCGGAGACTCCTTTCGAGATCGGCAAGGACGGCGTCGGCGCCGTCGTGCTCGGCTATGACGGCAGCCCACCGTCCACCCACGCGGCGGCCTGGGCGGCCGGCCTGGCCCGCCGGGAACGCGGTGTGCTGCTGGTGGTCTACGTCGAGGTGCTGTCCAGCCCGGCCTACTGGACCGCGATGAGCGGCGCCGCCGCGACCGACGCGGCCGCCGAGTACGTCCAGGAGTTGCGTGAGCAGGCCGGGCCGCTGCTCGACGAGCGCGGTGTCGCCTGGGAGATGCTCTACGGGCAGGGTGAACCGGCACTGGTGCTGGAGGCGATCGCCGAACAGCGGCGGGCCGACTGCATCGTGGTCGGCCGATCCCGCCACCGCGGTGGACTACTCGGCACGGTCCCGAAATCCCTGCTGGCCCACGCCACCCGCCCGGTCGTGGTCGTGCCGTGACCGACGAGACCATCGTCGACGAACTGTTCACCGACGCCGAACTGCCCGGTCACGAGTGGCGAGGCGTCACGTTCGAACGCTGCGACTTCACCGAGACCGACTTGTATTTGAAACCCTATTGTTACCGCCCTTGACAGGTGTCGCCATGGGGTCGGTCGTTGTCCTTCCTTCGGTGAACGGGATGGCACACTCCCTGGTGCTCGGATGCTCATGCAGGGTCCAAACGCCTCTGCACTGTTCCCCCGATCTCTGTCGGACCAGACCAGCATAATCGAACATACGTTCGATGTGCAGCGCAGACGCCGGAGGGGCCATGCTTGGCAAGCCGCTGATGTTCCTTTCATCCTATTCTCCCCTTTTTGCACTGTTGGCTATCCGGTTCACGCAGGGCTGGCTAGTGATCGTCTGTGGCAGCATGGCCGCTCTGGGCGTGGCTGCACTGTTCTTGCTCTTTAAACTGGACTCGCGATCGGCACCGGGTGCACACGAACTGAAGATGATTCGAGATGCGGGGTCCGAGGCCGGAGCGTACCTGGGCGGCTATCTGTTGCCGTTTTTGACGGTTTCTACACCCAGTGTCCGCGACGTGGTTGCTTACGGAGCGTTCTTGGCCGTGGCCGCGTCAATCCACCTTCACTCTTCCGTAGTGCAGATCAACCCGCTGCTATACGTTTGCGGCTACCGTGTGCTACAAGTGACGGACACGCACGGGCTACGTGCCTATCTGGTTACGCGGCGGCGCCTAGACTCGGGCCAACTTATCGAAGCTACGCGGTTCCGAGACGACGTACTGATCGACCGGACGCCACGAGGCCAACGTGCGCTATCAACTGGGGTGTAGGCAGTCGACAGGACGGGCATGGCAGTTGCTGAACTTGACTTGAGTGCTCCGGCATCGCTCGTGGTGGCTTGGCGCACGGGCAAGAACGCCCACGGACGGGTTGTGAAAGCTGGAGGGTCTGTACTTGCGAGCTTGCGACAGTACGCCAACGATGCTTTAGCGAAGATCGCCTCTAATGAAGGAAGAGCCTACGATCCCAACGATGAGCAAGATGACGAAACTGTTCATCTGGACGCTGGCCTTGACGAACTCCTGGACACCGCACTTCTTGAGGTGATTCAGCGAGGCGCCTCACTGCCGTTGGTTTCATTGGATGATTTGCGGACTCGGTCCTTGGCGCTGTATGCGCTTGTCATAGGGCGTGATCCAGAAAATCTGGCTGCCTTCGTGAGACGACGGAATCCAGTCCAGCTTGCCAGGAAGGGCCTTGTGGCTCTGTTTGACCAGACATTGACTCGGGTTGAACAGCCGTTGCTTGCCTTCGATGACACTTACGACGTCGTAATCTTTCCCGGTTCCGTGTCAATTCTAAACCAAAACAATTTTGAAGCCATCTTTAAGGAAAGTGAAGCGGTTCTCGCGAAGACAGCCGAGTGGGTGGGCGACCTCGCAAGGGCCTTGCCGATCTCCGGTGAGGGAAAGGAATGGTTGGCGAAGCGACTTCGCGAAACTAGCGTGATGCGCCGTAAGGTGCTCAGTATTCTGAAGAGTGACTACCTTCCTACATTGACGCCGGATGTACTGAAGGTGAAGATGCGCGAAAGAGGGCTCGATCCTAGTCTTCTCATGAGCGACGATGAGCTTGTCATCACCAGAGACACAGAGAAAGACATTCTCTTGTTGCTCAACGAAGACCTCTGGACCGGTGACTTCTCAGGCGAGCAATATGCTGCTGCCCGCAAAGCGCGTAGAAGGTAGGCCGCACCGTTCGCCGCCGGCTCACGTGAGGTCGTGTCTGGGCGGGGCTTCATCTGTTCCGCTGGCGTCTCGTTGGCGAGGCTCCAGCGTCCGCCGGAATGCTTCGCCAACCTTCATCTTTTGTTATGGCAGTGGTAAACCACTTGGCGTGATCAACAGCCAAGTGGCAAGATGGCAGTATGGCCAGTCAGCATGAAGACGTTCCACCCGACCCGGAGGATCTGCTTAATCGGGTCGAACGGCTGCGCCCATTTGCTGGCGACCTCGTTCAGGACCAACACATAGTCTCACAAGTTCTGCTTAAGCAATTTACCGTGAATGATGGGCCAAGCGGTTACAGGCTTCAAGATCTAAGCCTCAAGTATCCGAATGCGACACCAAAAAGGCGCAGTCCGAGAGAATGCGCGAAGGTGCCCCATTTCGTCAAGTATGCTTCGCGATCGCTTGAGATGGTTTGGAAGGCTGTAGAGGACCACCTGGGCGCCGCAATCATAGAGATGCATTCGGAGGACCCGTTTAATGACCCTGCCGCCGTCCTTCTAATTAAGGATGCAATCGCACTGCATTATTGCAGAAGCCATTTGGTACGACGGGTTAGCGATATAGCCCGGGATAAGACGACTCTCGACACTCGAAAGAGCCTATTCAAAACACCAGGGTTGCTAACCGATTTCTACTTTCAACGAACCGGGTTGTTACTAGAAGGTGCAAGTGGACTCACTCGTGCAGCTGGCCTGTTGATGGCGGAAATCACTGAGGACTTTCGCAACGATGGGTTGCTGCGAGTTCGCATCGAAGATATCTTCAAGGCGGCTCGTGATTTCTTGCGTAGGATGGGACTAGAGATCTTGCGGTCTACGAGTGGCGAGTTCCTGATTGGTGATGCACCCGCGTTAACCATCCGATCGGACAGTGCCGCGGTTGGGCCACTAGAGGGTGTTCCTCTCGGTAAAGCAAATTCAGTTTTCATGCCGTTGAGCCCGACTATCTGCGCTGCGATCGGGCCTAAAAATTTGGTCGGCAAGGTACCCCAATCGGCAGTTGATCGGCTGAATCGAATCCAGGTTAAAGCTGCCGCTGAACACGTATTTTTCCGTCCTGACAGTGGCTTGGATAAATTTGCTCGATGTATTCTGGCCGAGTAGCAGTCAGCGTCCGTTCCTATACCGAGTTTGGTGAGACGTCTGCTGGTGATGCGGATCATGGGTCAGCGGACCATGGCTTCGTGTGGTGCTGGCATCGACACCGGCGTATAACGCTGTGTCTGCGGAGGTGGGCCGTATTGTCATAGCTTGGAGCACTATTCTCCGTTTGTGGTGCCCCATAAGCCTTATCGCCATTGACGCCTACCGTTAGGCGGAGATTCCGCCGGTGCGAGGCGGCTGAGCGCACTCAAGGCGCGGCGCCGGTGAAGCACGTCCTGTTGAGTGCTGCCTGCTGCACCGCCGTGCCAACTGACCGCCGAGGTCTTGTACTTGGCTCACCTGAGTCCGTCACGAGTTGTAGAATGCGGACATGGAGTTCCGCACGGTCGGTGACGAGTCAATAAGGTGTCCTATCCTCGATATCGAGGAGCTGTCGCCTTCTGACATCTCGTTGTCTGGTCATTTTGACTATGACGAATGCCAGGTTGAAGATGTCGATCAGGTCGGGGTTAGGGGTCAGGGCTCGCTGCGGCATGTGGTTTTGTCACAAGGATCCTTGGCGGAGTCGCGATTCACCGATCTCGAATTGATGGATGTTGCGTTTCGGCAGGTTTCGTTGCCCAACTCGTCTTGGGAACGGGTCACGGCGCGTCGAGTGGAAGTGATCGATTGTCAAGCGGTCGGCCTGCAACTTGGCGTGACGAGGGCAGAGGATTTCTACTTCGAAGGCTGCCGGCTCGATTACTCAAATGTTGACATCGAGCAGCACCGTGGGATAATTGTCTTCTATCGCTGTACCTTCAAGGAGGCTGTGCTCGGCGGTGATCTATCCAAGATGGTGTTCTCCGAATGCGACTTCAAGGGCGCGGAATTTCAGGCACGGAACGCAATGAATTGTGACCTGACGCGCTCGTTTCTCAGGGGCGCGTCTGGCTTGTTGACTATGACTGGTGCCGTGATCACTGGAGAGCAAGCGATGGCATTGTCCGGCCAACTGGCAGCCGAGATCGGTTTCGTCGTTACTTAGGGTAAACAGCGCGGTCGGCAATTGGTCGGGTTGCAGGTGGGACTACAACTTGGCGAACATGCAGGATTGCATGGCGCGTTATAGGGCGAGCACCCTGGGTTACATGGGTTGCAATGAGGGTTGCAATCCGGGTTACACGCCGAGAAGGTGGAGTGTGTTGGCCGTTGTTGGAAGTGTTCCAACAGGTCTCTGCGTACGTTGCTAAGTCGACTACCCGCCAGTATCTCAGTCAGCGAAGAATCCCGTACGTTGCCTATGGACAACCAACGAGAGAATACGCAGGGCCACACAAAGCCATGTGGAGACACAGCTAGGACACCGGAAGCGCAGTTGCCGCATAACTGGGCGAGGCCGGCGGCTTGGTCACGGATGCCGCGTCCGACCTGCCGCAGTCTGTCACTGCCGATATCGGTCAGGCCGAGGGATTCTAGTTCCGCACGGGCCTGCTCGACCCGCTGATCGTCATGGGTCTCCACTATTCCGACTCGAATGGGAATTGACCGCCGCAACGCTTCGATGACGTTGGCCTTGGTGCGCGAGTAACTGCCGCGCCGCTTCGTAATCGTCTCGTGCTGAGAGCGTTCATCTGAATAGTAGCTCGTGGCGAGGCGCACGCCTGGTTGTTCGAAGGTCTCCCAAAGCTCCTGGCGCACATGAACGAGGTTGGTGTAGACCTCGACTTCAAGGCCACTCGCGAGTGCACCGTTGATCAGATCGGGAAGTTCCGGATGCATCGTCGGTTCCCCGCCGATGAACTGCACCATTTGAACGCCCAATGTGGCAGCCTCATTGATCACCCGAAGCCAGTCCCGACCTTTCATATTCCCATGCGTTCCACGCGGCCCGGAGTCGGCGTAACAATGCGCACACGTGAGCTGGCATTTTCCCGTTACCTCTAGCCACACGAAAGACAAGGGCGATGTCATCTTGTACCTTCCTTTTCTTTGATGAGCCAGAGGCACTAGTACAGACCATCATCGAATGCGCTCGTAGGGATAGTCGCCGGCCGAACGGGTGAAATGAGGCGACGTCGGTAGTGCAGCTGCCGCGCAACAGGCCATCGCGGAATCATGGAACGGTCCGGCACCGGTTCCGGTGGAGAACGCTGAATCAACCTCAGATTGGCGTGTCCCATGGGCCGGAGCCGAGCGGGAACGCGTCGTCTTCGGCCTGTCGGACCACGTCGCTGAATCGCTTCCCTAGCACAGCGCAGGCGCTGATCACCTGGTGCAGGCTCGGCTCACGTCGTGCCAGCTCCAGACGGCAGAGCACCGAGGGGGACAGGCCAAGCAACGCCGCAATGTCGGCGAGGAACCACCCACGCGCCTTGCGCGCGTCACGGACCTGGGCACCGATCGAGGCGAGTATCGCGGCGATTGCGCCGTCATCCAATGGTCGGCTCACGGCGTTCTCTCCGCTTCTTCGTTGTCCGGAAGGATCTCGTGCACGGCTTTCACCAGGTCTGCGGCCATCTCCAGCGCCTGTTCCTCGGTGACTCGGACGGTGTCGGACGGCAGTGCAATCAACAGGGCTGACCCGTCGCTGGCTGGACTGATCACGACCCGTCGTTCGTGGCCGATCAAATCCGCACAGGGCACCGTCCACCGCGTCCGGTAGCCACCGGTGTCGAAGCTCATCGTCGGTCACCTCGCTGATGGGCGACCCACCGTCGCGTCCGGCGGTGTCGGCGCCGCTGGCTCACTGCGCTGACAAGTCGGACCACTGTCGGGTCCTGTGGAGCCAGATAGGCCACGGCAGGCACGCACACGGCGATGATCAGAAGGAAGACCAAGGAGACCGGGTCGATCACGACGTCCTCCCTTGCGGGGTGTGGTCGCCCTGCTGCGGGATGTCATCAGGAGACAGGGCGTCGTTTGCCGCTTGCACTTGTTCTGGGCTGAGCGAGGCCAGCCAGACAACGAGCCGTATTGCAGCGAATGCCCACGGCGTGGGCCATACCTGGCTGTTCAATGGGCATAGCACGTTCATTCGTGTCCAATCTCGCAGGTGGAGAAAGGTATTGGTAGGCGTCGAATGGACGTCATTTCATGTCAAAAGTTCTCGTGGTTCAGCATCTCATCAATGTCATCTAGTGATGCTCCGCAGTACAGCAATATGGCCGACAGTTTCGCCCGACATGCGCTATCAGGTTCCGGAAACGGCCGACCGCGTGTTCGGTAGATGTATTTCGACGTGTCGGTCAGGAGATCGAATGCAGATGCGCTGAGCACCCGCGCCACCTGGAGCAGTCGAGGCAGCGGCGGTTGAGAGTCTCCATGCTCGTAGCTGCGCAACGTTTGCTCTGGAATCCGCGTGCGAGCAGAGATCTGCTTCACGGAGCAGTCGGCAGATTCCCTCATGTGGGTGATAGCCAGCCCAAGTGCCAGGCGATAGTCGCGCACAGTGCGCCTGTGCCCGTACGACAAGTCATCCATTGTGAAGCACCTTCGCGTCCTCCGGCGTCTCGTGGCATCAGTGCGGGTATGCGGCCCACCTGCTGTGACGCTATGGAGTCGGCTTGAGGGGCGTAAGTGCCTCAGACGCATGAGTTCTATGCGCGCCGGGCATATAGTCCCTCACGTGGCTACAGTCTGATTGACGCTGCGTATCGACGTGAGCGTTCGGGGGCGAGGCAGACAGGTGGAGCGATGACGGCCGGCCGGTACTGCATGCGGTGCGGCGGAAGGCTGGCGCGAGACAGTCAGGCGAGCATGTGCGGCCCGTGCCGGCAGGTGAGCGGCATCGGCACGGATCGGGCGCCGGATTTCGGTCGTGACTTCTGGTTTACCGACCAGATGCGGGATGCCTTCGCGAATCACGACATGGGCACCGTTGTCCGGACGTATCGATATCACCCGGGCCACGGCCATAAGCCGTTGCCACAGGACGCCGTAAGCCGCTGGCTCGGCATCACCCAACCTCAATTGAGCCGCATAGAATCTGGCCGGAACCGCGTCGACACACTGGGCAAGCTGGTCCACTACGCGCAGGCGTTGAAGATGCCGGCGGACCTGCTGTGGTTCCCGCTGCCCAATAGTTCCAGCGATCCACTGCCGCGCGTCGATGCGATCCTCGCGCTTCCCGATGGGCCACTGGTGCCTGCGGCGAGTGTGAGCATCGGCTCGACCATCGCGGACACTCTGCTGAGGACCCTGGAGCATTACGTCATCACGGACAACCTGGTAGGTCCGCACTCGCTCGTGCATGTCGCTCCGCAGCAGCTCAGGTTCGTCGAGAACCTGCTGACGAGCGCACGCGGCAAGGATCGGTCCCGTCTGCTGTACGTGGGCGCGCGTTACGCCGAGTTTGTTGGGTGGCTGTATCAGGACACAGGGTCGCTGGACACCGCTATGCAACTATCCAACGCTGGCCTCGACTTCGCCGAGGAGACCGAGGATGACTCCCTGGCGGCCTACGTCCTCATGCGCAAGAGCAACATCGCCTCCGATGCCGGCCGGCCCGACCTCGCGCTGAAACTGGTCAACACAGCCTTGCGCCGAGCGGCGATCTTGTCGCCCCGGATGCGTGCTGTGGTACTTCGACAGCAAGCGAACGCCTACATGCAGGCCGGTGACGCCGAGTCATGCACTCGCGTACTGGAAACCGCGTTCAGCCCGGCCGAGCACGGTCCCGACACGGAGACCGACCTGGCGCACTACTGCACCCGCGAGTACCTGGAGATGGAGGCCGCTCAGTGCTGGGTAGCTCTGGGCAGGGCGGATGACGCCGTCGTGACATTGCAGCAGGGACTCGCGGAGTGGCGGCCTGAGTACCGTCGTGACCTGGGGCTATGCCTGGCTCGGCTGTCGGTCGCGCACGCGGCGAAGGAACAGGCCGACCATGCGGTGTTCGTGGCCGAACGTGCCTTCGCGATCGGTATCGAAACTCGCTCGTTTAGGATCGAGTCGCAACTTGTCCGCATCCCCAAACTCCTGGACGAGTCAGGAGAGAACGACCAGGCCAGGCACATCCGGTCGCTGCTGACTCTGCTCCGATCCTCGAAAGAGAGCTAGATGGAGGTCATTACTGGCGCAGTGTCCAGCGATGACACTGTCCGCGATGCGCGCGTGGCCGTTCTACCGGTGGGGAGCTTCGAGCAACACGGCCGGCACCTGCCGCTGGCGACCGACACGATTGTCGCATCCCTGATCGCCGAGAGAGTTGCCGAACACTACGGATTGTTTCGACTCGCGCCGCTGACGTTCTCTTGTTCTCACGAACACGAGGGATTCACCGGCACGGTCAGCATCGACGCTCAGACGCTCATTGCGGTGGTGTCGGATATTCGTGCGTCGTTGAAGCGACAGGGAATTGAGCAGCTTGTCATCGTGAACGGGCACGGCGGCAATTACGTTCTCTCCAATATCGCCCAACAGGCGAACGTTAAAAGGCGCGCGGTCGGGCTGTTCCCCGGTCGTGAGGACATGGCCACCGCCCGGCAGGCTGCCGGCATGGTGACCACCACGAGCGAGGACATGCACGGCGGCGAGTGGGAGACCTCAATCCTCCTCGACGGCTGCCCTGACCTGGTGCGGGACGGCTACCTGGACGCCGACCACGACGTACCGCAGCGTCCGTACCTGCATCTTCTCGGGACGGCCGGCTACGCCGACGCTGGCATCATTGGGCGTCCTTCGCTGGCGACAGCAGAGAAGGGCCGGCTTGCGCTGGCCAGCTTGACCGAGTCGTTCGAGGCGTTGCTGAGCCTCCTTCTCCAGAGTGATTGATGCGCCATTCTGACCGCGCATAGCCGATATGCAGTAATAGCGTGAAGCGAATCTGACCTCCGCATATTTTGTATGCGGAGGCTTTCTGCTATTGGGCCTTGTTTCGCCGTCTACTCGATAGCGCGGAACCGCAACCGCGGAGCCGTCAATCGAGTAGATCGGAATCAACCATGTTGGAAACTTGGGAAAACCTGTGTGACCGCCTCTACCACCTGGGCTACCTGGGTGAGGAGCTCGAATCGATCGAGAACAGCGGTGGTCAGGCTGGATGGCTGTACCGCGAGATCGCCCGTGAGGCTGCCGCCGTCGTGGAGGTCGCCAACGCCTACGCGGACGAGTTCGACCTGGCTCGCGCCTATCACGACCAGGAGCGGCAAGGGTCAGGTGACGACCAGTGACCGGCATCTGGACGTGGAGTCAACGGCTCGCCTGTCGGTGGTTCAAGGTCGCCAGGACGTTGAGCGTGGCGGTTGCCTTGATGGTTTGGCGTCGCCTGGAGCCGCCCGTTCACGATGCCGTGGGTTGGCTGATCCATCGGTCGCCCGGTGCCTTGGGTCGGCTCGTGTATCGCCTGGTGCGTTGGCTGCCGGGAGCGCTCATGCGGATGGTCGGTTATGCCGGGATCGGGATTGCCTGGTGCTTGACGCACCTCGCGGTCTACTGCGTGGCGTACCCGGAGTACGCGCCGGTGATCAGGGCCGCGCGGGATGAGGACCGACCTCGCCGCGTGTACTCGCTGACGCAGCAGTGGCGACGTTCGGCGGTTCGACGCTGCTGCGGTGTCGGTGCCCTTGGGACCATCGGCTGGTTGGTCGCGCGACTGTCGATCGCCACATACGGCCCTCCCGCCGTTGTGGTGCTGGTCGTCACCGGGTTGGTTGGATTCGCTGCGGTCGGCAGGATCGTGCGACCTCGCCAGCCGGAGGACATGCCACTGGCGGACCTGGATGTGCCGGAGGACGCGCCGTATCCGATCGCTGACGCACACACCCGAGCGGAAGCTGCCGACTGCGTGGCGCGTGCGCTGGCTGCGGAGAACATCGCGCTACGGCTGTCCGGCGAGGCACAGCGGACCCGCTGGGGTTGGACGGTGCCAGTAATCCTCCGGACCGGCACCCCTGCCGCCATCGTCGCCAGGACCGGCGAGTTGGAGACCCATCTGGACCTGCCGGCCGGCGGGATGCTGGCGACGCCGGATCGGAGTCGGCGGGCGCGGGTGGTGCTGCGTCTAGCACAGACCGACCCGTTCGCCGACCTCGGGTACGCCCTGCCGCGCCCACCGGGCTCACTGTCCATCACGCAGCGGGCGGTGGTCGGCCGTCGCATCGACGGAGCCGAGCTGGCGGTGCCACTGCTGGGCGTGCACGGCGTGGTGATTGGCTCGCCAGGGGCGGGCAAGTCCACCACTCTGCTCGCGCTGGCCGATGCCGTCTCGGTGTGTGCGGACGCCGTGCTGTGGGACCTGGACCCTGCTGGGGACGGGTTGCGGGTGCTGGGGCCGGCTGTGGGACGGCGGGAGCGTGAGCCTGCCGCGATTGAGGATGCCCTGACCGACGCGCTCGCTCTGGCCGAAAGTCCGACCGAGGATGCTCGCTGACCTGGGCATGGGACCGGCATGGGAGCCATCTCCACAGCGGCCGGCCGTGGTGGTGGCGGTGGACGAGTACCCCCGACTGACCGCCCGCGCCAAGCAATTGGCGGTGCAACTGTTGCGGGTCGGCCGCAAGGCACGGGTGACGTTGCTGCTGGCGGCGACCGAGGCGACGTCGGATGCGCTGGGCGCGGCGATCGCGGACACCACCGCGCTGAAGATCATGCACGCCTGCCGGTTCCAGGACATCCAGTTGGTACTCGGCCCGCAGATGGGCGCTGAAGGTTGGCGGCCGGACCGACTGCACCCTGCTACCGCTGACGACCCTGGCGACGCCGGGCGCTGTTATGTCGCCACGGCTGGGCACCGTGAACCGCTGCTGTCCAAGATCGCGCCGGTTGACGTCGATCGGCTGACCGAACAGACGGGTCAACGTGTCGCGTTTGGCCTGCCTCGGATCGACGCGGAGTCGTGGGATCGGGCTCGGGGCCGCCGTGGCACCGACCGGCCGGCCGTCGACCACGGCGGCATCACGGACGTGATCGCTGCGTTCGGCCAGGACCGTCGTGTGTGGACCGAAGAGCTGCTGAATCGCCTGTCGGCTCTCGACGCTCGTTATGGCGGGTGGACCGGCGAGGATGTTGCCGCACTGCTGCGCCCAATGGGCGTCGGGCCACGCGACGTGAAGATCAACAATGTCAATCGGAAGGGCTACCACCGCGACGAGGTCACCACCGCGTTCGATATCTGGCAGTCGGGCGGTGGCCGATGACCGGCATACGAAGGGACGACCTGGCGCTACCAGGTCGCGGCAGGTCGCGCGTCGGTAGCGGCGCGGAAGCGGTGCCTGACCTGCGGTGTAGCGGAGTAGCGGCCAGTTGCGGTGGCCGCTGCCGGTTCGCCGCTCATCCCACGATCGCGGCGGTTGGAGGGATCTCCGGCCACGGCGCTACTGGTCTGGCGGTGCTCGCTGTCGTGCTCCTGGTGGTCGTGGCGTTGTCCGCACGGGACGACCGGCGCCGCAGACGTCGGCGGCGCCTTACACACGACCGACGTGGTCGGGTGATCGTCGTCGGGGTCGTGCTTCTCGGGTTGGTCGCAGGCGCCACAGCCACAGGTGGCGCGATCGCACACCTGGTCGTGGCCGCGCTGGTCGCGATCGGCCACGCGCTGGCCGGGATGCTGCCATGACTGGCACAAGGCGCCAGGACGATCACCAGAGTGACGGCTGTCAGCGCCAGGTGTTCTCGCCTGAGCGCTTGCGGGCCTGGCGAGACGTTCGGGGGGTTGAGCACGCAGAGCTGGCGCAAGTCTCCCGTACGTCCGTCGCGTACGTGCGCGCCGCTGAGAATGGAACCACCGAGCCCACGTCAGAGATGGTTGTTGCGTGGTCGGCGGTGCTCGGCTGTCGTCCCGACCAATTGCTCAGCATGACGCCAGACCATCCCGCCGAATACTGGCGGGCCGCTAACCAAGCCATGCCGAAAATGAGCCGTGAGGACTTGGCCGTGGTGGCGTATGTGTTCGGCCGTAACACAAGCGGGAAGCGGACTGCTGAGTGATGGCGCGCCGATCAGGACTGTGGTGCCGGTGGTGACCAGTCGGGTGGGACAAGCCCAACTCGACTGCGGTCGAACTTGTTGCCGCCCTTCCGTCGAGCGGGTTTGACGATCACGCTAAATCGGCCCAATGCGCGCCGCACCATCGTGCGCTTACCCTCGATGTCAGCAGCCTCCCACTCTGCCTCGATCTCATCCTCGGTAGCTACGTTCAGCGGACCGAGGCTGCCTGACTCGAGTGACTTGCGCTCCGCCGTTAGAGCGGCCAGCCGTGCGGCAAGTGGCTTGTTCGCCTTGTCGAACGCTGCCAAGGTCATTTCCATCCGTCCGAGCCGTTCGGACAATGCCTCAGCCAGTTGCTCGCATTGTGCGATGTCCTGGCGCACTTTCGTCAGCCGTTCGGAACGCTGGGTGCTGTACTCGGACATTTGGGCTGCGTGCTCTGGATCGGAAAGTCTCTCGACCACCAAGGCTCGCAATTCGCGGTCGACTTCGCGCGCCGTGACTGCGACACGACCGCAGCCGTGAGCTATGACGGGGCAGTGGTAGACCTTTCTGCGAGTCCCATCGGCGTACGAGTTTGCGATTGGGTAGATCTTGCCCGTCAATGCACGCCCGCAGTGCCCGCACCGCAAGATCCCTGACCCAAGATGACGTTCGCCAGCTACCCGGCCACGTCGTCGGCCTGCCCGTATGGCTTGCACTCGTTCGAAAGTCTCAGCATCGACAATTGGCTCTCCCGGCATCCGCCCCACAGGCACGCCGTCGTGTTCGACGAAGCCCGCATTGATAGGTCGACTCAGAACGTCCCGGACCGTGACACCGGACCACTTGTAGCCGTAAACGGTCCGTAGTCCTGCGGCGTTCCAGTCCGCTGCGATCTTGCTGTACGGCCGTCCTGCAAGGAGAGCGTCCGATCCATCTCGAATCGCCTGACGTTCACGGGTGACCTGTTCATCAGGCACCATGATGCGATCCGAAAGATCCTCCGCACCGTCTGCGCGTGACTTGAGAACCGGTACGTAGCCGGGAAAGCCGAACGCGCGTGGACCACCTGTCAGCTCTCCATTGGAGCGCAATGTCTCGAAACGGCGCTTGATTCTTCGTGACGTGTCGTCGGAGGACCTTGCCGCGTGCGCGACCTCGATCCGGAGGATGAACCGGTCATCCGGGTCGGCCAGGTCGCGTGTGCCGTGCGCGGAAGCGACCAGGAAACCACGGTCGCCCAGGTCGATCAGCGACTCAAGGTCGCGCGGCTGCCGGAACAGGCGGTCGGTGTGCCACACGACGATGCCGTCCGACTCGCCCGCCTTCACCCGCTCCAGCAGACGGACCCAGCCGGGACGGCGCACGTTGCGCTTCCATGCGGACAGCCCGTCCGACAGCTCCTCACCGACGACGCCGCCCAGCCGTTCCACGACCGTCCGGTTGTCCTTGAGCTGGTCTTCGATCTTCTCCAGCTCGCGGGTCGTGGGGTTCCACGACAGCCGCGCATACGAGTCGTAGACCGGCCGCCCGTCTCGGCGTTCGGGCCGCTGACCTGCTCTAACCTGGGGTGATGACGCCATGATGGCAGGATAGGTCTTCAAATGAGTCTTGGCTGAGGCCGACCTGCACGGCTGCCGCACCGAGGGCTGCCGGTTCGTCGAGTGCGTGTTCCGGCACACCGATCTGGTGGACGCCAAGCACACCGCGACCGCGTTCCACAACTGCCGGTTCGACCACACCATGCTGACCCGGTGGACCCTGGACGGGTGCAGTCTGCTCGGCTCCACGTTCCTGGACTGCCGGATGCGGCCGATCACCATGCGGGACACCGATCTCACGCTGGTCAGCCTGACCGGCGCGAACCTGCGCGAGGCCACGTTCGCCGGGTTGCGCCTGCGCGACGCGAACCTGATGGAGTCCGACCTGCGCGACGTCGACCTGCGGGACGCCGACCTCACCGGCGCCCGCCTGCTCGGCACCCGGTTGGAGGGCGCCGACCTGCGCGGTGCGCGGATCGACGCCGACGGCCTGGTGCAGGCCGGCCTGCGCGGCGCCCGGATCGACCTGGACACGGCCGTCCGGTTCGCCGCCGCGCACGGCCTCGTGGTCAGCTGACCGGCGGCTCCGCCGGCTCGATCTCCACCAGCTCACCAGTGCCGACCAGCTCGTCGATGGCCCTGGGCAACAGGTAGGCCGTCCCGCCGCCCGGCTGGTCGAACCAGGGGATCGCCCCGCCGGTCAGTGCCTGGACCGGCCGGGTCACCCGGTACATGTGGTAGGGCCGGTGCACCCAGTCCGGCACCAGCGACCGCTGCTCGAACGGCGTGCCGGCCACGTAGGTGAGGTTGCCCTCCGGCGAGCCGAAGCGGTCCACCTCGGTGCCCGGCTGCAACTCCAGCAACCGCTTGCCCCGGAACAGGGTCAGCGGCGGCTCGCCGGCCAGCGGCTGGATCGGCCACTCCGGCGGCGGACCCTGCTGGCCCTGCTGCATCTGGTTCTGCATCGGGCTCTGCTGCATCGGCTGCTGCTGTTGCTGCGCCGGCTGTTGCTGCATCGGCGGTGGCGCCACCGACTCCTGCACGCGGTTGTTGACGTGGTTGTTCATCGCCGGCACGGGTTCGGCCAGGTCGGGATGCGGCGGCTCGGCCACCGGTGGCGGCACCGGCAGCATGTCCCGAGCCAGATTCTGTTGCGCCATCTCCCGTTGCGGCAGATCACGCTGCCCCAGGTCGTGCTGCCCGAGGTCGTGCTGCCCGAGATCGTGCTGCCCGAGGTCGTGCTGCCCGAGATCGCGCTGGCCCAGGTCGTGCTGGCCCAGATCCCGTTGCGGCAGATCGCGTGCCATGTCGTGCTGCGGCTCGCGAGCCATCTCGTGCGCCGCCTCCGGCTGCTCCAGCTCGTCGTCCTCGACGTGGTCGAGGGGCGAGTCCATCGCGTGCTGCGGCGGTTCCATGGCGTGCTGGGGCGGCGGTTCCATGGTCAGCTCGTGCGCCGACGGTTTGGCGTGCTGATGCTCGTCGTCCTCGTCGACGCCGGCCAGGTCGACCGGCTCGTCCTCGTCGTCGTGCGTCACCATCTGGTGCGCGGGCGGCGCAGGGGCCGGGTCGTGCAGCGCACTCTCCGCCGGCACGCCGAGCAGCAGCTTGCCGAGCAGGAACGCCGAGGCGTCGGCGACCTCCTCGAACAGCATCGGCGAGCTGAACTCGCCGTCGAACCAGCCGACCTGCCAACCGTCGTCGACCTGTTCCAGGTACCAGGTCTGCGGCGCCGGCTCACCGATCCGGTAGGCGCTCTCCGGCACCCGCAGATCGGCCAACCGCTGGTTGAGCAGGTTCAGCGTGCGTTCCTGCTGCGACCCGCTGCGTACCGGCGGTGGCGCCACCGGTGGCGCGGGCTCGTCGGCGTCGTGCAGGTCGTGGCGGCCGTCGAGCCGGTCGTGCTGATCCAACTCGGGCAGCTCGTGCGGCTCGTCGTGGTCGTCGTCCTCGATGGCGCTGTGCGCGCCGCCCGGGGCGTCGTCGAGCTGAGCGGCGAGCTGCTGCGGCACGGCGGGCGGTGGTCCGGCCTGCTGCTGCGGCTGGCCGCGCAGCAGATCCATCGCACCGGGACCGGCCGCTGCCACGGCGGCGGGGATCGGCGGCGTCACCGCACCGGGCGGCGGACCCTGTCGACCCGGGCCGGCGGGACCGGGCGCACCCGGACCGGGACCAGCCGGACCACCGGGCGGCGGACCACCGGGCGGCGGACCACCCGGAGCTCCCGGACCACCTGGACCTCCCGGACGCGGCGGGCCGGGCGGGCGGCCACCGGTGATCGTGGCGGCTGCCGCCGCGATGGTCTGGTCGTCCACCTCCGGCGGCCGGAAGCCGTTCGACCGGGCGTGGTTGACCAGTTCCGGGTCGGGCGGCACGCCGTACCGGCGCAGGTAGTAGTTGACGGCGGCCGGCCACACCCACACCCCGTCGGTGTGGAACGCCACCGGCACGGTGGGCCGCCCGTCCGAGGACAGCCGGTCCACGTCGTGACCCCGCTCCGGCAGGGCCAGGGCGGAGTGGTCCAGGTACTCCAGCAGCCGGTCGCGGTCGTCGTCGGACACCGAGGGCCGGTTCACCGACGGGCGGCCGTTGGGCGCGGTGCCGTCGAAGATCCTGGCCAGCCGGAAGCGACGGCCGGGGCGCTCGGGCGGCAGCCCGGAAAGCTTGCGCAGCAACCAGTCCGGGACGTTCTCCTCGGTGCGCGGGAAGAAGTGCAGCTCGTCCCGGAACGCGGCGACCGGTGGCGGCGTGCGCCACGTCGGCTCCTGCCGGTCGAACTCCAGGTTGTAGCTGGACGGCTTCTCGATCTGGTAGCGCGCGTTGAACCAGGTCCCGCGGCCCTCCCGGTACATCCCCGCGCGCAGCTTGGCGAAGTGCATCGCGATGTCGTGTGACGCCGTCCAGGCGTTGCGACTTCCGTCGCTGTCCGTGACATCGGCGGACAACTCGTAGTAGCGCCCCGTCGCACGGAACTCGGCGTTGATCTGGTGCCAGTCGTCCGGCGCGGTGCGCATGAGAGCGAGCCCGATCTGCTTGACCAGCGCATCCTGATCAGTCGGGCTCAACGGCGTGGGTGTCGGAGGTTGAGACACAGTCACATCTTGTCCTGTGGCGGCCGGATCGGCAGCGGTTGTCATGGAAAAGACAGCTTCACCATAGCCGCGCACAGTGAGTGACCGGTCCAGTGCGGTCGGACGGAGGTGACCCTCCGTGCCGGACCGGTGTCCCGTCCGGGTGATCCGTGCCGCATCATGGACCCACGTGACCGCCGTTTCCGACGATTCCGGCTCCCCCGCAAGCCGCACCCTGGCCGGTGTGGCACTGGCCGCACTGAGCGGTCTGACGCTTGCCGTGCAGGCGAGGGTCAACGGCCGGTTCGCCGACGCCCTCCGGGTCGTCCACCCGAGCGGCGGCGCACTTGCCGGCATCCTCGCCGGGTTGATCTCCACCGCCATCGGCCTGGTCCTGTTGGTGCTGGTCGTACCGCTGTTGCCGGCCGGCCGCCGGGGCCTGCGCCGGCTGTGGCGCGCGCTGTGCGATGGCGGGTTGCGCTGGTGGCAGTGCCTCGGTGGGGCGTGCGGCGCGGTCCTGGTCAGCACCCAGGGTCTGGCCGCGTCCGCGCTCGGCGTCGCCGTGTTCACGGTGGCCGTCGTGGCCGGGCAGGTGTTGGCCAGCCTGGCCGTGGACCGGGCCGGGCTGGGCCCTCGGGGCCGCCGCCCGCTGACCGTCCGGCGGACCGTCGGCGCACTGCTCGCGGTGCCCGCGGTGGCGGTCGCGGTGGCCGATCAGTTCGGCCACCAGACCGTTCTGCTGCTCGCCGTGCTGCCGTTGGTGGCCGGTGCCGGCACGGCGTGGCAGCAGGCGATGAACGGTCTGGTCACGGTCGCGGCCGGCGAGGGCATGGTGGGCTCGCTGGTCAACTTCCTGGTGGCCGAGGCCGTGCTGCTGGTCGGCGCGAGCGTGCCGGTGGCGCTGCTCGGGGCACCGGCTGCGCTGCCCGGACCGTGGTGGCTCTATCTCGGCGGTCCGCTGGGCGTCGTGCTGATCGGCGCCGCGATCGCCGCCGTGCGCCTGGTCGGGGTGTTGGTGCTCGGCCTGAGCTCGGTGGTCGGCCAGCTGGTCGGCGCGCTGCTGCTGGAGACGCTGCTGCCGGCCGGCCCCGGCGGATCCCTCCTGTACAGCGGGGTCGGCACGGTGCTGGCGCTGGTCGCGGTGGCCGTGGCCGGGCTGCCCGGCCGAACCGGTTCTGCGAAGATGACGCCAGGGGACCACTGACCCCGCTGGAGGACCCGATGCCCGAGCACGCGACCGAGCCCATCCCGGTCCGCGGCTCGATCCGCCCGCCCACCGACGCCGTCACCGAGCCGATGGGCCAGATCGACGTGCCGACGCGGACCGGCCGGTGGCGTGCGCTGGGTTCGCAGTGGGCGTTCCTGCTGGTGCTGCTCGTGGCCGCGGTCGGCGTGATCCGGATCCTGCAGTACCACTGGCGCGAGGGCGCCGTGCTGATCGGCGGGGCCCTGGTGGTGGCCGGGCTGCTGCGGGCCGTACTGCCCGGCGCGCGGGTCGGCCTGATCGCGGTGCGCGGCCGGCTGGTGGACGTGCTGGCCTACGCGGCGCTGGCCGGGATGATCCTGTTCGTCGCGCTCACCCTCACCGGCGGCCCGTTCGGCTGACCGTCACCGCCCGAGTGCCCAGTTCACGTGCGGTACCAGCGGTATCCCGGTCAACCACGGCACGATGTGTAGCGCCTGCAGGGTCAGCGCGCCCAGCCACAGCGCCAGCAGCGTGCACAACGGCCCGACGAACAGCATCTCCACCCGCCCGCCGGTGCGGTAGCGCATCGGTTTGGGCAGGCCGATCGGGTACCAGAGGTGCCGGCCCAGCGGAACCGGCCACAGGATCGGGCAGCCCTCCTCGGTGATGGCGTCGCCGACGCAGTGGGCGAGGCATCCGGCGATGACGGCGACACCGAACCAGGCCGCGGTGTTGCCGCCGGTGTGCACCCACGTCCAGCACCGCCACACGATGATCACCGACAGCACGATCACCACGAACGTGTCGGCCGCGTGGTCCCACTCGTGCAGCAGCCCGCGCACGGCCAGCCCGGCGAAGAAGAACAGCAGTGCCGCCGTGACCCACGGGTTGTGCAGCGACACCAGCGCCGTGGTGACCGTCCCGGCGAGGGCGGCGAACACCGCGGTGTGGGTGAAGGTGCGGTGGCCGCCGGTGCGGTGCGGGTCGCCGGAGAGCCGGCTGAAGTTGTAGATGCTGACGGACAGCGTGTCCACGCCGTGCGACAGGACCCGGGTGACCGGACCGAACGAGCGGGACACCGTGGCCGGCGGGTGGTCCAGGTCGGGCAGCAGCGCGGCGCCCGAGGTCAGCGCGGCGCCGGCGATCCAGGTCTGCTGGTCGACGGTGACGCCGTGCGTGATGGCCAGCAGGGCCACTCCGCCCCAGGCGGCCAGCCCCATGACGGCGTGCGTGGGTCCGGTCGACATGTGCCCCTCCAGCTCGGCCGGCGAGACTGTAGCAACGGCGTGGCCTGGGACCCGGTATTGACGAAGATCGTTACGGTCGTGGCGCGCCGGGTGGTCGCCCGGTGCCCGGCTGATAGCAGTACGCTTGTACCGGATAAGTGGGAGAGCAGACACCGCGAGAGGAGAACTCCGCGCACATGGCCAAGATCAAGGTATCCGGAACGATCGCCGAGCTCGACGGCGACGAGATGACCCGGATCATCTGGCAGTTCATCAAGGACAAGTTGATCCATCCGTATCTGGACGTCAACCTGGACTACTACGACCTGAGCATCCAGCACCGCGACGAGACCGACGACCAGGTCACCGTCGACGCGGCGAACGCCATCGCCCGCTACGGCGTCGGCGTCAAGTGCGCGACCATCACGCCGGACGAGGCCAGGGTGGCGGAGTTCGGCCTGAAGAAGATGTGGCGCAGCCCGAACGGCACGCTGCGCAACATCCTCGGCGGCGTGATCTTCCGCGAGCCGATCGTGATCTCCAACATCCCGCGCCTGGTGCCGAGCTGGACCAAGCCCATCGTGATCGGCAGGCACGCGCACGCCGACCAGTACAAGGCCACCGACTTCAAGGTCCCCGGCCCGGGCACCGTCACCATCTCCTACACGCCCGCCGACGGCAGCGAGCCGATGGAGCTGGAGGTCGCGCGGTTCCCCGAGGGCGGCGGCGTCGCGATGGCGATGTTCAACTACCGCAAGTCCATCGAGGACTTCGCCCGCGCCTCCCTGCGGTATGGCCTGGAGCGGAACTACCCGGTGTACCTCTCCACGAAGAACACCATCCTCAAGGCGTACGACGGCATGTTCAAGGACGTCTTCCAGGAGATCTTCGACACCGAGTTCAAGGCCGATTTCGACTCCCGCGGCCTGACCTACGAGCACCGGCTGATCGACGACATGGTCGCGCAGGCCCTGAAGTGGGAGGGCGGCTACGTCTGGGCGTGCAAGAACTACGACGGCGATGTGCAGTCGGACTCGGTCGCCCAGGGCTTCGGCTCGCTGGGCCTGATGACCTCGGTGCTGGTCACGCCCGACGGCAAGATCATGGAGGCCGAGGCCGCGCACGGCACGGTCACCCGCCACTACCGCCAGCATCAGCGGGGCGAATCGACATCAACCAACTCGATCGCCTCGATCTTCGCCTGGACGCGCGGCCTTGCCCATCGGGCCAAGCTGGATGGAAACAGCGAGTTGGATAAGTTCGCCCACACCCTGGAAAAGGTCTGCGTCGACACCGTCGAGGCCGGCTACATGACCAAGGACCTCGCCTTGCTGG
>DASUGU010000035.1:0-18121 GCA_036273855.1 Pseudonocardiaceae bacterium | reverse complement strand
CCGTGGCCACTCGATCAGGGGCTGCGGATCGGCGGTGTGCTGGCCGACGCCCTGGCGCACGCACACGACCGGGGCGTGGTGCACCGGGCTGTGCAGCCCTCGAACATCCTGCTCGATCGGGAGGACCTGCCGCACCTGATCCGGCTCCGCGCCCAGCGCGGGAACGCTCATCGTGCACGAACAGCCGGCCACCGCCACGGCCACGGCCACCACTCGGCCACCAGCGGCCACGCCTGCCCCCAGGACGTCACACTCCACACCGGCCACGCCATCGTCTGCCACACCGCCGCCACGGACCGTCGTCTCGACGCCACCGCCGACCACCGCCTCGTCCGAGCCGCCGCCGATGTCGACCTCGGCCGCACCACCGAGCACCAACGGCGGACCCAGCGGCGGACCCGGCCCCTGAAGCGCCCGCTGCAGACCCGCGGACTCGGCGGCCGCGCGTGCCACCCTTCTGCGGGACGGGTCGGATCAGCAGGCGGCGAACTCCCGCCGCGTCATGACGCACGCCCGTGGACAGCGTCTCGGTCCGGGAGCGTTGGTCCTCAACTCGCGGCGACACCAGGGATCTCGCGGACCTTCGCCTGCAGCCTCCCGTCCTGGATCCTGGTGTCCAGGACCGGTTGGGGCGCGGTGGCCGGACCGTGGACCACGGCTCCGTCGGCGAGACGGAAGACACTGCCATGCCAGGGACAGACGACACAGTCGGCGCCTGCCGTGCTGGTGATCTCTCCCTGGTGCAACGGCGCGGCCATGTGGCTACATCGGTCGTGCAGCACGACGAAGCCGGATGGCCCGGCGAGCACCATCACCGGGATCAGCCCGGCCATCCGGCGCTCCGCCTCGCCGTCCGCGAACTCGGCCACGGCGCCGAGGTCCGTCCAGTCGGCCGGTCCCGCGTGCGGCACCTCGGCCGCGTGGTTGGGACCGGATGCCCACCGGAACGACAGGTCACCACCGATGGCCGCCGCACCGGCCGCCAGCCCGTAGGCCACCAGTCCTGACGCGACACCCAGCGCGGATAGGCCACTGGACCGCAGGCGCAGCGAACCGAGGTAGCACGCGATGGCCGAGACGTTCGCCGCCGCGTGCACCAGACCGATCCGCTGCTGCTCCTCATGACCCTCGGCGTAGTCGGCCAGGCCGGCGAGCGCGGCCGGCACGCTGCCCAGCAGGCCCCAGCGGATCAGCCGGTCAGCGTGGCCGTCGCGGGCGCCGGTCAGGTCGAGCACGGCGGCACCGGTGAAGCAGCCGACGGGGAATTGGGCCAGTGCCGGATGAAGCGGGTGACCGAGCCAGACGCCGTGCAGGGCGTCCTTGACCCGTCCTGACCGCAGCGTCGTGGCGACGGCGGCGCGCATCGCGCTCGCGGCACGGTCCAGCCAGGTGGCCGTCGCGATCCGGTCCACGGGGTCGATCTGCGTCATAGCGCTGAATAGCCGTTCCGGCCGGACATCAACCGTGCGCTAGGGCTCGTGGTCGAGCGCGGCGAGCAGGACCGACAATCCGCCTGGTGCCCTGCCCTGCCGGCGGGCGCTGGTCAGCACGGTGAGGCCGTCGGCGTACTCGCACCGGTATCCGGCCGTGCACAACCGGTGCCACAGGTCATGGTCCTCGCCGCTCGCGACCGCGCCGAACCCGCCCACATCCGCGTAGGCGTCCGCCCGGACACCGAGATTGGCTCCGTACACGCTGCCGTGGCCCTTGCCGTTGCGCACGCCGGCCGGCGTCGCGGAGTAGCGCCGGGCCACACCGGCCGACATGCCCGGTCCACCGGCCAGCCGCACCTCGCCGGCGACGGCGGCCGCGCCGGACTCGGCCAGCAGCACGTGCCGCAGTGCCCACTCGGGCGGAACGAGCGTGTCCGCGTCGGTCGACAGCAGCCAGGTGTGCCATGGCCGGTGGGTGCGCAGCAGCGCAGCGACCACGTGGACCCCGGCCGCCCGGATCTCTCCGATGGTCAGCGGGGCGTTGGTGCGCAGCACCCGGACCGGCGGGGAGCCCAACCGCTCGACCAGCTCGGCCGTGTCGTCGGTGCACCGGTCGGCGACCACGCACAGCGCCGGTTGGACACCGGCCGGCAGCCGCGTGAACGCGGCGAGCACGGCCTGGACGCAGGCCACGATCGTGCGGCTCTCGTCCCTGGCCGGTATGACGACTCCCACCGCCGCGATCATCGTCTGGCCAGTACGTGCAGCACGAACCGTTCGTCGACGTGTGTCACCAGCGACTCCAGCGTGGGAATGCCGGTCAGGAACCGGTGGACCGCCGGCCCGTCGCGCGGCGCCTCGGCAGCCCACGGCAACCAGTCCACCGCCACCAGCTGGCCGCCGGGCCGCAGTGCGGCCACGGCCGCGTCCACCGACACCGTGAACGTGTCGTCGTCCAGGTAGTACAGGATTTCGCTGAACACCACCAGATCCGCCGGCCCGGGTGGCAGGTCACCGGGCAGTCGACCTTCGGTCACCACGACGTTGGCCAGTTCGGCGGTCCGCGCCCGGGCGGCCGCGACGGCGGCGGGCACCGGGTCGAACGCCACGACGCGGTCGCAGCGGTCCGCCAGCGCTGCCGTCAGCACCCCCGTGCCGCAGGCCGGCTCCACGGCCGTTGCGTAGCGTTCGCTGGGCAGGCTGGCCATGGTGAGCGCCCGCTTACGCCGCTCGTACCAGCGGTCGCCCACCTGCCACGGATCCGAGTCGGCCGCGTAGAGCTCGGCGAACCGGCTCAGCGGTGCACTCTGGCGGGGTGGCTCGCGGAAGACCACCTCGACGTCGCGGTCGAAGTGGTCGAGCATGTCCGGCTCCAGGATGGGCGGCTCATCGTTCGGTCCCGGCTTGAGCTGCGAGGCGAACGCGGCCAGGCCGGCCGCCTTCCGGTCGCGCCGGACACCGCCCAGCCGATGGCCGAACGCCATGCCACGCGGAATCGCCGGATCGTCGGGCGCCATCCAGTGCCACATCCAGATCGGGTAGGACCAGCGGTGCGCGGTCAGCGGGGCGGCGGCCACCACGGCGTCGCCGGCTGCCGCGTGGTCGGGATGCGGGTCGCCGGGCCAGGGCAGCAGGCACAGGTCGGCGCCGGCCAGCAACGGACCCAGCCGCTCGGCCAACTCGTCCCGCCGGTCGGCCAGACCGGAATCGGGTAGCCCGAGCCACCGGACGGTCATGTCGGACAGTCCCTGCGCCCGCAACGACTCGCGCAGCTCGGCACGGCGGGTGCGACCCAGTTCCCGGCGGTCCGCTGTGGACAGCCGTGGAAACGCCGCTTCACCGTCGGTGGCCACGATCAGGTCGATGGGACTGCCCTGGGCGTGCAGCTGTTGCAGCAGCCCGCTGACAGCCAACGTCTCGTCGTCCGGATGTGCCGCCACCACGGCCACCCGCTGGCCCGGTTCGATCGGGAAATCCCGTAGTTCGGCTGAGGACAGCCAGGCTCGCCAGCGGCTTTCGGCGGTGCCGCTCACCGCGCCGCCTCCCCCGTGGCCAGCACAGCTGTGTCCAGCACAGCTCTGCCCAGCGCGGCGAGGTCACGTTCGGCGTGGTGCTGGCGGACGTAGACCTCGAGGTCGGCCAGCCGCTGGGCGAACGCGCGGTCGCGGCACAGCGGGGTCGGACCGGTGATTCTGGGCACCCGGTCGTGGATGTCCCACGCGGCCCGCTCCACCGCGGACTTGGCGGTCCGGACGGCGATGGCCGGTTGCACGAACGCGGCGTCGTCCACCAACCGCGCCGTGTCCGTGAGCAGCGCGTCCGCCGCCCGCAGCGCGGTGCACAGCGCGCCCAGGTGGGCCAGCTGATGGTCATCGACATGGGGGGCATCGGCCAGCATGGCCCGCACGTCGTCCAGCACTCCGGCGGCGCCGCCCAACCACACGGCCGCCACACCGCCGCTGCCCAGCACGAAACCACGCCGGTCGACGTACCAGCCAGGCTCACCGACGACCATGTCCGACGAGACCGGCAGCTCGTCGAATCGCACATCGGGACTGTCCGAGGCATCCATGCCGATCGCCTGCCAGGTGTCCTGATCGCGGTGCACCCTGGGATCGGCCAGGTCGACGTCGACCAGCCAACCGTCCGGACCGCCGTCCGGAGCGGTCGCCGCGACCAGTGCGCGGTCCAGAGTGCCGGCCCCAGAACAGAACCGGACGGTGCCGGTCAACCTCAGCCGACCGCCGTCACGGGACAACGCCGCGCCCGTGCCACCTGAACGAGCGGCCCACACGCCGTACACCGGCCCAGGATCGGCAGGACGGCCCGCCTCGGCCAGGATGGCCACCGCGTCGGTGTGTCCTTCGGCGAGTCGAGCCAGCGCCAGATCCCCTCGTCCGAACGCGGCCAGGGCACTCCACCGCGACGTCGTGTCACCACAGCCGGGCAACGCAAGGTCGAGTCGCCCGGCTGTGGCCAGCTCCCGCAGCGCACCCGCGACCGCCGCCGATGTCCGGGGCAGCGCGAGAGGCTTGGGTGGACACGAGCCCAGAAGTGTGGCGGCCGTGGGCGTCCTCGGCCGCCACAGCCCGTCGCCCTGCGGCACACTGGTCATGAGCTCGAACTACCCACGGTCCCCGGCACCTACACACCGACGCGTGGCCGCCGGCGATCTGGGTGTGTCATGGTCATGACGGCCGTGCCAGGACACGGCGAGCGCGACATCCCTTGTGGACGAGTCGCAGCCGATCGGCCAGGTCAGGCTCTACGTCATGCTGCCGAGGAACCGCATCGACCGGCAGTGCGGTTCGGACCAGACACGACGTCCAGACATAATGTATGGTATCGTCGTCGACGTGACGACAGTGTTCGTGACCGGAGCAAGTGGCTACATCGGCTCGGGAGTCGTACGCGCCGCGACGCGGCGGGGCATGCGGGTCCTGGGGCTCGCACGGTCCTCGACGGCGACTTCCTATCTCGAAGGGCTCGGCGTCGAGCCGGTCACCGGAGATCTGGACGATGTCGACGCCCTGCGTCGCGGCGCCAGGCATGCCGACGCCATCGTCCATGCCGCGTTCGATCGAAAGGCATACGAACGCTTCGACGGAGCGATCCTCTCGGATGAGATGGCGACCGCACGCCTGGTGGAGGTGGCCGACTCCTGTGGCGTTCCCCTCGTCTACACGAGCGGAATCGGTGTCGCCGGCGACACGGGAGATGTCGTGCTCGACGAGGTAACGGTTCCCATGACACCGCCGGCGATGATGTGGCGCCGGGACCTCGAGCGGAGCGTTCTCGCGCGCAGTGGTGTCGTTGTGCGCCCGGCATTTGTGTACGGTCGCGCCGGCAGCGACATCCTGGGTGCCCTGATCACGTCCGCGCTCGACAATCATTGTCTGGTATACGCCGACGACGGGCGGAACGTCTGGCCAAATGTCCATGTCGACGATCTTGGCGAGATATACGTGCTGGCGATCGAACGCGGCCTTCGCGCCGAGGTGTTGCATGGTGTGGGAGGCGAAGCGACGCCGCGCTCGGTGTGCGAGGCCATCGGCCGTCTTGTGGGCGTGCCGGTGTCGACGCTTCCGCTGGAGCAAGCGCGACGAGTAGTGCCCTACGCGGACTGGATCGCCGGGAGCAGCATCCGGGTAGCGACGTCGCGCACGCGCCAGCTCCTCGACTGGGTCCCGGCCGGTCCGGACATCCACGAGGACATCGAGTTCGGCTCGTACCGGACCATCATCGAACTACATCGCGGTCGAGGTGAGTGATGTGATGAAGTATGCGCACGTAGGACGTTCGAATCTGCGTGTATCGGATCGTGCTGCCCACCACCGCGGCGGCCGCGAATACGACGGCCGTCGCACTGGTTCCGTCGCTCGCCGTGGTCCAGGCGTTCCCGGAGACCCCGTTGAAGGTCAACGCGGAGGCCGGCCAGTCGACCGACTCGTTACCGATCACCTCGTTCTCGTTCGACTACGGCGACGGCACCCCGCCGGACGTGAATGACTTCAGTGTGTCCACCCACACCTATGCGGCGCCGGGTACCTACACGGTGACCGTGACCGAGCAGGACAGCGGTGGCACCACAGCCTCACTCTCACGACCGATCGTCATCGGCAGTCCGTACGTGCCGGTGGCACCGCAACGGCTACTGGACACCAGGGTCGGCACGGGGGCGGCCAAGGCGAAGATCGGGGCGGACGCACACGTCGGCCTTCAGGTAGCAGGCGTCGACGGCATTCCGACGACCGGGATCACCGCCGTCGTCCTCAACGTGACCGCGACCAACCCGACCGCCAGCAGCTTCCTCACCGTCTACCCCGACGGCACCACGAGGCCCACGGCGTCCAACCTGAACTACACGGCAGGCCAGACGATCCCCAATCTCGTCACCGTCCCCGTCGGGGCGGACGGGAAAGTGGACTTCTACAACCATGTGGGCAGCGTCGACGTCATCGCCGACATCGAGGGCTTCTACCGCATGGCCGACACCCCGGAGGGCCCGAGCGGGGCGTTCCAGGCCGGCTACCTGGTCGGCGAAGCACCGGAACGGCTGCTCGACACGCGTGATGGGACCGGCGCTCCGGCCGCGCCGCTGCGGGGCGGTGTCCCGCTGAGCGTGAACACGCTCACTGTGCCCAACATCCCACAGAACGTGGAGCTGCGGGGCGTCGTGCTCAACGTGACGGTGACGAATCCGAGCACGAGCAGCAACCTCACCGTCTATCCGGACAACACAGCCCTACCCGTTGCCTCCAACCTGAACTTCACGGCAGGGGAGACCGTCTCCAACTCGGTGATCGTGCCCATCGCCCTCGGCGACGGCCTGATCAACATCGTCAATCACAGCGGCACCGCCGATGTCATCGCCGATGTGGAGGGCTTCTACACGGAAGGCCCCGGCGGTGCGTTCGTGCCGGTCGCACCGACGCGACTGCTGGACACCAGGACCGGGTCGCCGATCGGGCCGAACACCGTCCGGTCGCTGGCGGTGGCCGGTGCCGCGGGTATTCCGGCCAGTGCTTCGGCAGCGGCGCTCAACGTGACGGCCACCGACGCCAACACGAGCAGTTTCCTCACCGTCTATCCCGACGGTGCCGCTCGGCCGAACGCGTCCAACATCAACTTCAGTGCCGGGCAGACCATTCCCAACATGGTCACCGCCAGCATCGGGTCGGACGGCAAGGTCGACTTCTACAACCACGTCGGCAGTGTTGACGCCATCGCCGACGTGTTCGGCTACTTCACCGGATTCGCCGGCTTCTGACCGCACACCTCCTTGCCTGGCCGGACCGGCCAGGCAAGGATGAGTCGTTGTCAGCGCGCCGTGCGGGCGCGCAGCACCGTTCTGGCCAGCGCGACGGACAACACCGCGCCGAGTCCGATCAGGACGCTCACCCACACCACCACAACAGACGGGTTGCGATACCCATTGTTGACCCGTTTGCACTTGCGATGCTCGCTGCTAGCGACAAGTGTCACGCACGACCTCAGATGTGTGCAGTCGTCGGTGTGATCGGTGCCGATGCTGGTGAGCAACTGCAGGACGGTCTGCCAGCGGTGGCGAGCTTGGTCGGGGTTGGACAGTGCTCGGTAGGCATGGGCCAGTCCGTCGTGGGCGCGGGCCTGGTCGGCGTGTTGGTCGAGGTCGAGGGTCAGCTGTAGGGCGGCTTGGTGGCGGCGTAGCGCGTCGCGGTGGTGGTGGGTGCGTGGTGGAACCGGCCCAGGCCTCGAAGTGCCCGTTGCGGTGGCCGGTGTGGCGGGCGAGGCGCCGTGCCTTTCAAAGCAGTCGGTGGCCGGCCCGACCGGCTTTGCAGGCGGTGGATGTGGCCAAGATTGTTCAGTGCGTCGGGTTCGGCGGCGGGTTCGGCGGCGTGGGGGTGCTGCGAGTACTGCCCTTGGACGGATGGACCTCCAGCTGCCATTGAGCCGAAGGCCTGCGCTGGCTGAAGAGCCCCAGCATGAACACTGCGGCATCATTATGCCGATAATGGCGACGGTGGATGACGAGACGGAAGGTGCGGCGCATCGTTCCGCGATGGCACTTGGTTCACGCCCCTATCGCACGGCGGTGCGATAGGGGCGTGTCCGTGCTGCTCGTCGCTACTGGGACTAGGTGAGCTCCAGCAGCGGGAAGGAGCGGTGCCGGCGGGGTGGACAGAGGAAGTTCTGGCGGCGGGTGGCGGTGAGGAACCGCTCGAGGCCGTTGTCGAGCGGGTTGACCGCGAAGGTCGTCTGTAGGTCCAGGGACGCCTGATCGGTGCGGATCGTGGCGAAGAAGTCAGCGGTCGGTACGAAGATCGAGAACTGGAGCTTGGGCACGGTGCCGTTGGTACCCGGGACGACGAGCGTCGACGGGATGTCCATCTTGTCCATGCCCGGACCGTCCATTCGGATGTGCAGCGGTGTGCCGTCGTCGGCGCGGGTGAACCGTTGCAGTGCCGAGACGTGGCCGAGGCGGTGTGCGTTGTTCAGCGTGTCGATGCCTTGTGCGTTCTGCGCGGCGTCGTCGATGCCCTTGAAGACGTTGTTCAGGAACGCGGGGCCACCGCCGTTGAGGAACGGGTCGCTGCCGTTGCCCAGGGACGGTGGCGGGTTCGACCGGAACATGTACTGGACACGTTCCAAATACGTCTCGTCCTCTACGGCGCCTGCCTCGCCGGCTCGCGCGTAGAACGCCTCCAGGTCGAGGATCGTGTGCGAGAGGTGCTGGATGGCGCCATTGTCGAAGTAGCTGCCGGGTGTCGCGGTGGCCAGGTTCATGCCGGCGTTGCCACCGCCGAAGGTCACCGCACTGCCCGGGCCGGTGGCGCTCGTCTGCTGATCGGCGAAGCCCATCCACATGGGCGACTCGTGGTTGATGCGGTCCTGGTAGTAGAGGTCGTCCAACTCGGCCATCCGTTTGGGCAAGCCTTGCTGGACGAACTGCAGCCGCTGCTCGTTGAAGATGAACGGCAGCGACGGTGAGTGAAGCCGCTCGCCGGCGAGGTGGTTGCTCCCGGCCAGCCAGCCCAGCGCATCAGTCAGGTTGGCCTGCGTATCGCTGCGTGCGGTGATCAGGATGTCGGTGCCACCCAGTTCGGGCGTGAAGTCGAACTTGCGCTTCACGATGCCTGGCTGGCCGGCATCGGTCGGGGCAGGCGTGGCCTCTTCCAGCGCGAAGCGGGTGTTGTCCTTCGTGAGCCGGGGAATGTTGGCGAATGCCACCCCACCGGCGCCCATACCGAAGGGTAGCCAGCTGAAGTACCCGAGGCCGTACGAGACGATCATCATCACCCCGGACGGGTCGAACGGATAGGCTGCCTCGATAGTCGCCAGCGCATTCTCGAACGTCGTCTGCTCGTCCAGCGTCGGCGTGCGCAGTAGGTCGATCGTCTGGAAGATCGTGAAAATGGGTGGGAACTGGACCATCACTCCGTCAACGCTGGTGGCGGGAGCGATGTAGGGGCCGAGGTCGAACTGGATGTCGGGTGGTGTGGTCGCGGCCACCGCCGGCCGCGTCGGGCTCCACGCGATCTCGTCGAGCATGGCCAGGAACGTGGCTGCTGTGCCCATCGCCCCGGCCTTGAGCACCGTGCGGCGCCCCAGGCGTCTGTGTGGTTTGTCCTTGCTACTCTCCTGTGCCATTGTCGCTCCCTGTGGGGCGGACTAACCGGACGCGCTGGAAAGTAGCCAAAAACGGATGGTCCGTCTAGAAAGAATTTGGGGGCTTTTACCGGATTAATTACCCCCAAAGTGGGTGGTCGAACGAATTGGTCCATTCGGGTGACTACTGGCCGGATCGGCGCGAGGTCAGAGGTCGCTCTGGTAAGGGTGCTGTTCAGGTCTACGCGAAGTGCCTATTGGGCCAGACGCCAGCGCTCGCTGCCGCGTGGACGAGGTGCTTCGTCCACTGCGGGGCAGGGCGGTGTGCTGCCTGGATCAGCGCCGAAACTTCAGTACGTATTCGGCACGGCACGCCGTGTGAGCAGGCGGAGGCAATTCGAAGATCGTCTCCCAATCTTCTCCCAAAAGGGTGATCGCAAAAGGGGCTCGGTGACATCAGCCCAACCGTGCGCGTGACGCGGGGATTGAACGTGTGACATCCACCTGCGTTCCGGGTCGAACGTGTCGCACTGCCTCGATGGCGGCCAGTTGTTCGTTTCCGGGATGGATCGGAACTCTGCGTCGATGATGGGCTCGACCGCCGCGTTGCGTGACGCCTGGGTACAGGCAGCGCGCGGACCACGTACCGTGTCGCCTCCTGGCCGGGGAGTAGGACCAACGTCCAATAGCGCCTCGCACCGAGTGCCCGACATGATCGTTTCGAAGCACGGCAGAGGGCATATCCCCTGCCACACCAAAGGTGTCCGGGCTACGGGGTCAAGCTCATGCGCAACTATCAGTCGGTTCGCGGCTGCGATCCCCATGCGGTCGGCGTGATCGTTGAATGTGGCGGCGGCTTGGTCTGCCTTGGAGCCATGCGTGTTGATGAGAAGGTTCCCGGCCGGTTCGTATCTGTTCGGGCCGACCGGGGTGTCGGGTGCCCTGGCAGCGGTCGCCGGCCGGAGCGTGCCGGCCAGGCCACAGATGGCGGCGCTACTCCGCCAGTTGTCGGCCAAGTCGACGCGGGCGCCAAGCGTCTCCCCGAATGTGCGGATGCCATGGGGGACGTGCACCCGGAACTCATAGATGGCTTGGTCTGGATCGCAGACGGAGACGAGGGGAATGCCAGCGTCGTTGAAGTCGTGCTTCGTATTCTCGCGCGTCGATGGCCCGGCTCCACTGGAAGTCGTTCAACCGGACTGTGTGACGATTGGCGCCTGAGCCGACTTCGACGGCGGCGTCGATGCGATCCCATGAGTCGATGCGGTGTCAGAGTCGGTCAGGCGAGAGGAACGGGCGTACGAGATACCTCCAGAGGAAGGTGTCGATCGTGACGATGTAGTGGGGGAATGAGGCGAGCTCGGGCTGACCGGCATGACGGCAGCGTCGCGTGAGTTCGTCACAGGCGACGTTGGTGAACGACAGGACAGCTCGGGCGTGTCCATCACGCGCACCGGCCAGTTGACGGTCGACGACGACTCTGGTTTTCCCTGCTCCAGGACATGCCTGCACATATAGCGGGGTTGAGGGCGGCGACGTGTCCGCGTTGCTGCTGCCGGCTGCCGGCATCACCCTGGTCGGGTTCTCCGACGTCGTACTGACCGGCCGAGCGTTCGCCGGTCGCGGCGACGATGAGCGCGACGGTGAGCCGGACACCATCGACGCGGATCAGGAATTGCGTGCGCTCGGTGCGATCAACCTGGTCGTCGGTGTGCTACGCGGCTTTCATGTGAGCAGCAGCGGCAGCCGTACCGCCATCGGTAGGGCGGTCGGCGGGCGGACCCAGCTCTACTCGCTGGTCACGCTGGTCGTGGTCGTGGTCGTTGTCGCGGTGCTGATCGCCGAACCCGTGCTGGCCGCGATCCCGACGGTCGCGCTGGGCGCCGTCGTGGTGTACGCGGCCGTGCGGCTGGTGGATGTCGCCGAGTTCCGCCGGATCGCGGCATTCCGCCGCAGCGAGCTGGTGCTGGCCATCGCGACGACGGTGAGCGTGCTCGGGCTCGGCGTGCTGTACGGCGTGCTGGCCGCGATCGCGTTGTCCGTCCTCGACCTGCTGCGCAAGATCGCCAGGCCGCACGACGCCATCCTCGGCTATGCCCCCGGCGTTCCGGGCATGCACGACATCGACGACTACCCGGACGCGGCACGGATTCCCGGGTTGGTCGTCTACCGCTACGACGCGCCCCTGTGCTTCGCGAACGCCGACGACTTCCGGCGCCGGGCGCTGGCGGCCGTGAACCCGGACACCGGATGGTTCCTGCTCAACGTCGAGGCGAACGTGGAGGTGGACGTCACCAGTCTGGACGCCCTGGAGGGACTGCGAGCCGAACTGGGCCGGCGAGGTATCACGTTCGCGCTGGCCAGGGTCAAACACGATCTGCTGGACCAACTGGTCGCCGGCGGCATCGCCGCGAGGATCGGCGAGGACAGGATGTTCCCGACGCTGCCGGTCGGCGTCGCCGAGTGCGTGCGGTGGTACCGGGCCCGGCACGACCGCCTACCGGAGGGCGTCACACCGCCCGTCGTGCCGCCGAATCCCACCGGTGCGTAGGCCGCCGCCGAGAGGGCACCGGCCTGTGGGCGAGAGAGGACTCCTGGTTCGGCCAACTGGGCCCGTTGGCGCCAGCCGGATCACTCGGCGCGGACCGGCCGGCACGGCTGGCGGGTGCACTGGCGCGGCGAGATCATCGGGCCGGCGGACTGTCCGACGCCTGGCTCCGAGCCCTGTCCATCGCTAGTTGCCCGTGGCGTGGTGGAAGTGCTGGAACGCTGTTCCTGTCGACCAGTCGCCGGACAGGCCTAACACGAGTGCCGCGGCCACGCCGGCGACGGCGAGGGTGGCGGCCAGCAATCCGATTCGTGAGACGCGACCCGGTATCGCTGCCTTGCCGTGCTCGTGGCTGGTGATGATCTGGACGGCGGGCACGAGACGGCCCAGGGCGTGCAGGCCGGTCACCACTGCCCAGAGGACGAATGTGGCCTGGTGCACGGTCAACCAGCTGAGCGAATAGCCGGCCAGTCCGAGAAAGGGCGCGCGGCCTGCGTCGGGTCCCAACGCCGCCAGGGCCAGTCCGGAGCCGAGCACGGCCAGGGTGAACAACACCACCAGCGGTCCGAGTACCCGCAGGAACATCGGCGGTGGTCCGGCGGTCACGTACGGCGTTCGTCGGGTGTAGTAGCGCAGGATGCGCCAGCCGGTGCTGCCGGTCTTCACCAGGGCGGGTGGCACCAGCAGGGTGCCGACGACGATGTGCCAGCCGATCAGGCCGCGGACGTCGAGCAGGGTGACCAGTTCGGCCAGGAACAGGACCAACAGGATGGCGCCGGTCCAGGCCGTGAGGCGGGCGTTGCCGGCCGGCCCCCCGGTTCGCGGCAGGATCGGATCATGTCGACGTTCCTGCCCGACTGCCTCAACCACGGCTTCGTCGGCCCATCGTCGTAACGTCAACAACCACTCCGTTCATCCGCCATATCCCATTTGGGACAGATCACAGTGGCCAGCCTGTCGATCGAATCTTGAGACAGCCTTGGAAGTCCGCTCGTCCAGGAATCTCCAGGAACGCGCTGTCACCCTGATGTCTACTACACGACTGTAGATGATGCTGAGGCCGCCCTGCCGTTCAGCGAACCGGCATGCAACCCGGCTGCCACGATCCCCGCGGCTCATGGCATGCACCAACCTCACTCACACCGGCACTCCGGGAATCCGTGGTCGTCGCGGCGATCAACGGTGGGTTCCGGAATGGGATTACCCCATCGGTCAGCGTGCCGACATCGACCGGTCAGCGTTCGGTGTGAGTGCGACCAGGGCCGAGGTGTACGCAGGCGGTCCGGCGCTGTCGGTGTGCACGCTCGGCCGGGTGCTGCGGGCGGCCGAGCGTGGGCTACGGCATGGAGTTGGATATCAACCCGGACTGGGTGACCGGTGCCTACTTCGATCACTCGGCAAGCGGTGTGCACGGTTTCCGGTTGTTCCCGACCGAGCACGCTCCTCCCACGCACTCATCGGCTGCCCTCCAGCCGTGACTGGTACGGCTGGTGCGCACGCCGATGGCAAGTATCAGGGTCGCCCTGGTATCAGACCAACATGTCCGATACCAAGCAGGCCAGGGTGGGCGGCGCGATGTCCGCTTCCTCCAGGAAGCGGTGCGACGTGCGCGCGGCGCCGTCCGACAGCCATTCCGTCCACCAGCCGGTGTGAGCATGCCAAACCAGCGTGAGCTGGTCGGATGTCCACTCCTCACCGGACGGGCTTCGTCCGGTGACCGTCAACTGTCCGCTCGCCGGCCGGCCCGTCCGTACATCGATCGACCCGACGGTGATGCCACGCGACCGCAACTGGTGCGCGACCTCCTCTAGGTAGCCCACCACCAGGCCGGCGGTTCCGGCAGCCCACTCGCCTCGGATCGTCTCGGCCGTCTTGGTTGTACTCACTGTCCATCCCTTTTCTGTCTGTGCGCTGCCACGATGACTGTTGCCAGCGCCGGCGGACAGGGACCAAAGGCCCGCGGGCTGGGGTACGTCGACACGTCAGCACCGATCGCGCCGTCAGCCTGCGACGTGGTCACGGTGCCGGAACGCCACCAGCCCGAGCGTGAACAGCGCGGCCCGGCTAGACCGAGCACGATGGCCGGCGCTGCGGTGAACCGCTCCAGCGGCACCTGCGCCAGGGCTTGGAACGGGCTGAGATCAACGTCCCGTCCGGCTACAGCGTCCGAGGTGTGACGCTGTAGCCGGTACCAGGGAGGGTCCGAAGTCCCTCGTGCCGGCTCGCGGGGCCGCGCTCGCGGTGGCGGTGACCACGACCAAGTGCCCTCCCTGCCCGGCTCACGCGGCGCCGACCACGGCCGGCCTACCAGGGTGTCTGGAACCTTCGGTACCGGCGACGGGCAGAGGTGGCCAGCAGTCGCGCCGCGCTGGTGATGTCGGTACTGACGCCGACGGTGATCGCGGGCGTGGTCATGATCGCCTCCACTGTGTGGCGTCTCATGTCGGTCCTCCTCACGGGTACACGCCTTGAGCGACGGTATGGCGACGCCGGACGGACCTCCAGGGCAACGCGACCCGGTTGTGCCGGGACCACCGTCATCGATCGGCGGGCGGCAATGCCCTGTCCATCGCCTGTACCGGCTGCTGTGCTGTGCCTGAGGTGATGGCGATGACCGTGACTGAAACTCCGACCCGGCAATGGTCCGTGGCACACGCGACCCGGATGCTGCGCGCGGCGAGTGCGGCGCCCCGATGGGGAGTGGCTCAGCCGTGGGTACTGGAACTTCGGGGTCACAGCGTGCTGATCCACGAGAGCCCCAAGACCGATCGGCACGGCACCGATCGCCAGTTGTCGTGCGGCGCCGTGCTGACCAACGTACGGCTGGCGATCCGGACGGCGGACCACGTCGTAACAGCCAGGTTCCCGACCGATCGTGATCGATCCGATCTCGTCGCCGAACTGATCGCCGGTGGCACCTTGCCGCCCAACGGAACCGAGGCCGACCAGTACGCCGTCATCGAGAGCGGGAGACGTGGGCGAGCCAGTGACTCGGCCGACGTCCTGGACACGGTCATGTCGGCCACCTGGTGCCCTGGCGTGGAGGTGCGTCCACTTGTTCGTGGTCGAGGCCAACAGCGTGGTGGTGATAGGGAATTCCTTGTGCTCACCGTGGACGACGGCCGGCTGGACCGGGTGATGGCCGGCGCTGTGGTCCAGTCGGTGAGCCTGGCGGCCACCGCGGCCGGGCTGGTCGTGCACCCGCCGGTGAACCTGCACCGCCTGCCCGAATTCCGGGCGGGGTTGATCGAAAGGTCGATGCTGGCCGGCTATCCGCAAGTGCTGTTGCGTGTCGGCGCACAGATGAGATGGCGCGTGGTGTGAGCATGCGCACTCGGCGCGCGACGGCGATTGGGTGTCCCCACGTGCGTCAGTGGTCGCACGCTGAAGAATAGTCTATTGTGGATTGATTTCGCTGGCAGCCAGTAGACGCAACCGGTCTCGTTTGGCGTCCAGTGCTGCCCGCTCGCCGGGCTGCCGTGGTCGACGGTGCTGTCCAGTCCAACGCCTTGGCGAGCTTGGTGCTGGTGATGGAGCGCCGCAGGCCGACGACGGTGAGGCGGGACTCGATCTTTGCCAGCAGCTCGTGACCTCCGGAGCCCAGTTCCACCTCGACTTCCGTCCGGTGCCGCATGGCTCCCCGCGATCGTAGGTCGTTCGCCGACACTCGGTCGACCATGACGTCAATGATGGGCGCCCCGGTCTCGTCGGTCCATCGGTGCAACGTGCGATCGGTGTCGATCCGTGCCACGGCAACCAGGTTCGCGTGCCTCACGGTCGCCCGCACCAGCGAACGGAGCTCGGCCGGAACGTCGCCGGCGGAGTCGTCGAGTGGCAGTCGCGTTTCGATTCTGGTGTCCTTGCCGGTGGGCACCTTGAGATGCCAGCCCGGGTCCTCGCCGCCCTCGCGGCGGCGCAGCGTCATTCCCGAACCCAGCAACGCCAGGTCCTCCGTGTCGTAGTACACGGCGGTGAGCCGGTGATCATGGGTGCGCCGGCGTCCGGATGTCCCGGTCAGCTGTGCCAGCGTGGACGGATCAAACGCGGACGCGCTGTCGTTGGCCTCGTACTTGCGCTCGACCTCGGTGACCCGTGTGCTCATGGTGCGCTCCTTCGGAATTTCCGGTCAGCTGCTGACGGAGGTGAGCGTGGCCGCGAGACCCTCCGCCCAACCGTGGGCACGCTCGAACTCTCCGCGCAGCAGTGGGCCCTCGGCCCGTGCGACGAAGAAGCTCTCGGTCGCGACGACCCGGTAGCCCAAGTCCTTCAGCTGTTTGGCCGTCGCGCGGGCGGCCGATCCGGTGACCCAGTGGGGCTTGGCGAACCTGGTGTCGAACGCGGCCGCGACGACGGTTCGCCTACCGACCGGCGGTGCGGCGGCCAACCATTCCCGGACACCGCCGGCGGCGGGCTGCCACTCGCCACGTACCTGTTGGATCTCGTTCTGGCGGCTGCGTGCGCTGGGCAGTCCGAACATGTGGGTCGGCGCCCCGACGACGAGCAGATCGATTCCATCCAGCAGTCCCGCGTCGAGTCGTCCCGCTTCGGCGGTGGTGGCCGTGACGGTCGGCGCCAGGCCCTCGGCGATGGACTCGGCGATCTTCCTGGTGTTCCCGAAGGCGGATTCCCAGATGACGAGTGCTCGCATGACGGTCCTTCCCTCGATCCGCGGTGACACACCACAACGGCAGCGCGGGCAGTTCGGTGACCGTAGAGCAGGAGGTCCTCGCCGGCTCGCCGTTGGGCCTGAACGGTTTCCGTGAGGTGCCCGGGACTTCGACCTCACCATGGACGACTTGTCGCTCTGGGGATCCACCCGCGGTGTGGGTGGACTGGCCTGGACGGAAGGTGGTGCGTGATGCGTGTCCAAGTGACCGAGGCGATGTTCGGTGAGTCGGCGCCGGTGCAGGCGGCGCTGCGTGCGGCCGGACATGACGTGATCGCCTGCCACGGCGATACCGGTCTCTGCCTGGCGCTCCAGCCCGGCAGACGGTGCCCGCTGGACTTGCTGACGTCGGTCGATCTGATGGTCGGAGGAAGCCTGGTGACGTCCTGTCGAACGAGGAGGTTCGGATGTACGCCAAACCTGGCGACTGGTTGATCGTCGAGACCGCCACCGTGGATCGACACGGTGCGGGGCATGGTCGAGGAAGTGCTCTCCGATACCGGTGAGCCGCCCTACCGGGTGCGGTGGACGTACGACGATCACGTCTCGCTCGTGTTCCCCGGCCCGGATGCGCGGGTGCTGACGGTGGAAGAACTGACGGAGTTGGATCAGGCGCGGGTCAAGCAGTTCGGCGGCCCGGCCGGTTCCGGCGCGGGGACCTAGGTCACCCGCAGGGTGCTGACGGGCCATGTCCAACGCCTGTCCGGGAACGGGCACTAGGCAGTCGTGGCGCGGGCCGATCGCGTCTGTGGTTCGCGTCCACTCCTGCGACACAGTGGTCAACACAACACACGACAACCGGAGGACGTCATGGCCGAGCCCACGATCAACCCGATCATCGATGAACTGCCGAAGCTGGCCGCGCCGGTGACGCCGGCCTGAACGGGAGGATGAGTGATGGCACGCGATCCGCTCTGGAAACCGACCTGCCACGTGATCGAGGCGCCGACCACGGCACAACGGCGCCGTGCCGCCCACGCGGTCGCCGCCCACGCGCGTGATGCGGCGGACCTGGCCGAGCTGTTGGACATGCTCGGCTTGTCGGCCGCCGACCTGCGGGCGCCTGATCCCGCGCACGGTGAACCGGAGCCGGCTGTGCCGTCGGGTCCACCGCTGGACCTACTCGCCGAGCTGGCTGCCCTGCGCCAGTGGCTGGTCAGTCATGATGGTCATCTCCTTGCTGTCGCCCGACTGTGACCGCCATGGTCGGTCGGTCACGTCGATCCGCGCAGAGACCAAGGGCCTTTTGCGGCCGGACTTTCGCCGTATCGCGACGCGGACCGTTCGGTCACGGCCAACGGTGGGGCGCCGGGAAAGGTCATCCGTCCGGCCTGACGAGGATGTTGTAGTACGGCACAGCGGCAACCCCGGTGTCGGGGGCCCCGT
>DASUGU010000034.1:0-3439 GCA_036273855.1 Pseudonocardiaceae bacterium | reverse complement strand
CGAGGGGCCGACCGCGAGCACGAGCTCGAACTCGCCCGGGTAGTCCTGGCCGAGGATGTGCCGCACGGACTCCGCCAGGTGCCGTTCCTCGTTCCTGACCGGCATCACGACGGAAACAGGTGGGTATTCCATGACGCTGGCCACCGTACCGCAGCGGCCAGCGTCATAGGTTTTAAAGTCCGGAGTCCTCCAGCATCTCGGTGACCAGGGCGGCGATCTGGGAACGTTCGGACCTGACCAGGGTGACGTGGGCGAACAGCGGGTGGCCCTTGAGCTTCTCGATCACCGCTATCACGCCGTCGTGCCGGCCGACTCGCAGGTTGTCCCGCTGGGCGATGTCGTGGGTGAGCACCACCCGCGAGCCCTGGCCGATCCGGGACAGCACGGTGAGCAGCACGCCGCGCTCAAGCGACTGCGCCTCGTCCACGATCACGAAGGCGTCGTGCAGCGACCGGCCCCTGATGTGGGTCAGCGGCAGGACCTCGAACATGTCCCTGGCCAGGACCTCGTCGATGACGTCCTGGGTGGTGACCGCGCCCAGGGTGTCGTAGACGGCCTGCGCCCACGGGCCCATCTTCTCGGCCTCGGAGCCGGGCAGGTAGCCGAGTTCCTGGCCGCCGACCGCGTACAGCGGGCGGAACACGATGACCTTGCGGTGCTGGCGCCGCTCCATCACCGCCTCGAGGCCGGCGCACAGGGCCAGCGCGGACTTGCCGGTGCCGGCCCGGCCGCCCAGCGACACGATGCCGATCTCGGGGTCGAGCAGGAGGTCGAGGGCGACCCGCTGCTCAGCGCTGCGGCCGCGCAGGCTGAACGCCTCCCGGTCGCCCCGCACCAGCTGGACGGACTTGTCCGGCCGGACGCGGCCGAGCGCGCTGCCGTTGGGCGAGGTGATCACCAGGCCGGTGTGGCAGGGCAGGTCGCGGGCGGCTTCGTGCTCCAAGGTGCCTGACTCGTACAGCTGCTCGACTTCGCCCGCAGACAGGTCAAGCTCGGTCATCCCGGTCCAGCCGGAGTCCACCGGGAGCTCGGCCCGGTACTCCTGCGCGGCCAGCCCGACCGCGGCGGCCTTCACCCGCAGCGGCAGGTCCTTGCTGACGAGGACGACGTCTTCGCCCTCGGCCGCGAGGCTGCACGCCACCGACAGGATGCGCGAGTCGTTGTCACCCAGCCGGAACCCGGCAGGCAGCACCTGCGGGTCCTGGTGGTTGAGCTCGACCCTGACCGTGCCGCCGAACGCGCCGACGGGCAGCTCCGCGTCCAGCCTGCCGTGCTCGATGCGCAGGTCATCGAGGTGACGCAGGGCCTGGCGGGCGAAGTAGCCCAGTTCGGGATGGTTCCGCTTGACCTCCAGCTCCGTAATGACGACGACCGGCAGGACCACCTTGTGCTCATCGAAGCGGGTGATGGCTGCCGGGTCGGCGAGCAGGACGCTGGTGTCGAGTACGTACGTACGGCGACCTTGGGAATTGACCACGCAGACTCCCCTGGGCGCCAGGACGGGCCCGGCGCCAAGACAGGACACAGACGTGTCGGATGGACCGGGCCTGGCCCCCAGAAGGGCCGCGCCGGCCCTTCTGTCATCTCGCCTGCACGCAACGCGCGAAGCACGAAGATCTTCAGGGCCTTCCCGGGAACGGCGCCGCGCCGTCCACCACTATCGAAGGTACCCGGATACGTGTTACGGCAAAAGCACCGTCAGGTTACTAGCAGGTGTTTCTCCCGGTAATCCGGCCCTACGCGGCCTTATGAGCCGAAACGCCGGTTCCGGGCGGCGTAGGAACGCAATGCCCGGAGGAAGTCCACCTTGCGGAAGGCGGGCCAGTAGGCGTCGCAGAAGTAGAACTCCGAGTGGGTGCTCTGCCAGAGCAGGAAGCCGCCCAGGCGCTGCTCGCCCGAGGTCCTGATGACCAGGTCGGGGTCGGGCTGGCCCGCGGTGTAGAGGTGCTCGGCGATGTGCTCGACGTCGAGCACCTCGGCCAGTTCCTCGATGGTGGTGCCCCTCGTCGCGTGCGCCTGGAGCAGGGAGCGCACCGCGTCGGCGATCTCCCGCCTGCCGCCGTAGCCGACCGCCACGTTGACCAGCAGCCCGGGGTAGTGCGCGGTCGCGTCGGCCGCGTCCTTGAGCACCCGGACGGTTTCCCCGGGGAGCAGGTCGAGGGCGCCGACCGGGTTCACGTGCCAGCGTTCGGCCACCAGGCCCTGCACGGTGTCCTCGATGATCTTCAGCAGCGGCACGATCTCGCTGTCGGGACGGCTCAGGTTGTCGGTGGAGAGCAGCCACAGGGTGACCACCTCGACGCCGCTCTCCCGGCACCAGTCGAGCAGTTCGAAGATCTTGTCCGCGCCCTTGCGGTGCCCGCTGCTGACGTCGCGGAACCCCGCCGACCTGGCCCACCGGCGGTTCCCGTCGCACATCACCCCGACGTGGCGCGGGATGGCCTCGGGCGACAGGGATGCCGCCACCCTGCGCTCGTACAGCCGGTAGACCAGGTCACGAAGTCTCATGCCGCCGCCCTCCTCGTCACCGTGACGATCCACGGCCAAAATTACCTAACGTGGGGAACGTCGCGGTTCACGAGCCGAGTTCCCTTGACGCGCTGCCGGCTCATCCCAGGGATTTGACCAGGGACTCGTCCAGGCCGGGGAAGGAGCCGAGGAATTCCTTCCGCTCCCGCTTGAGCCGGGCCACCATGGCGTCGTACTCCTCGGACCGGCCCTGGCGCTCGTACAGCCGACGGGGCTGGAGGATCTCGATGTCGTCCACGCCGGGGACGGTCGCGGCGATCTCGTAGCCGAAGTCGGTGTCCTCGGTCCACTCGATGGTGCCCTCGACGATGCCCTGGACGATCGCGGAGGAGATGGGGATCGTGACCTTCTTGGACCCTTCGTGGTCGTCTTGGCCGCCGACGCGGCCGGTGTTCAGGACGAACGCCTGGACCTCGTGGCTGTCCAGCAGCTCGAGCATCCGGTTGCCCATGTCGGCCATGTCGCGCGGGAAGAACGGGTTCGTCCCCGGGACGCGCAAGAACTTGCCCTCCTCGTCCTTGCCCCCGGCCGAGGTGCCCGTGGTCTCGCCGAGCATGAAGTAGGCGGCGGCCTGGGCCCGGTCAAGGCGGGCCACGCCGGGCACGATGTTCTCGTTGCGGTTCAGGATGAGCAGGAAGCTTATTGGTTCGAGCTGGTCCGCGGGCCACGGGTCGACGTAGGAGAACGGCCAGGTGGTCCGGCCGTTCTTGGTGTAGGAGGTGTCGAAGAAGTCCACCTTGCCGTGCTCGTCGACCGAGACGTTCTCCAGGTAGGCGTCGGGCTGGGTGGTGGCGTGGTGGATGACCGGCTCGTACTTCGGGTCGAGGCCGAACGTCTTGGCGAAGCAGCCGTTCTCGGTGGTGTACACCCGGCCGCCGGGCATCAGCGCGACGAAGTCGTCCTGGGCGGG
>DASUGU010000033.1:0-45820 GCA_036273855.1 Pseudonocardiaceae bacterium | reverse complement strand
GACCGGGCGGGTGGTGCCGTCGGGGTAGACGGTCAGGAAGCTGGCCGCCGTCGGGCTCACGGCGGTCACGTTGAGCACCACGGCCCGTACTCCGGTGGCGGGAATGCCGTGGGTGCCGGCCAGTTTCAGGCTCACCACGCCACCGGCGCCCAGCTTGGCCACCCGCACGCCACCGGTGCCGTCCCTGGTGTCCAGCACCCGCACCGGCCCGAGCGCGGAGTAGCCGCCGGCCACGGTGACCTGCTGGGTGGCCACGTCCGTGTTGCCGGCGAAGTCGGTCACCGTGCTGGTGACCGTGTACCTCCCCGGAGCGGCATACGTGTGTGACGCCTCGCCGATCGCCGTGTGCTGCACCGCGGTGCCGTCGCCGAAGTCGATGGCGGAGTCGGTGATCTGCCAGCTGTCGGTGGACGCGTTGGTGTTGACCGCGACGCCCAGCAACTCGGTCTGGTACGCCCGGACGTTCGCCACCAGCGGTGCCACCGGCGCGGTCTGGACCGTCGTGGTCCTGACCTGCCGCACACCTGCGGGCGTGCTCCCGGTGACCGTCACCGTGTGGGTGCCGACCGACGTGTAGGTGTGCGTCGCGCTCGGCGCGGACGTGACCACCGGCGCGGTGCCGTCACCGAAGTCGAACGAGAACGACAGCGCGGTCGACCACGGGTCGGTGACATCGACCGTCGCGGTGACCGACGCCCCGACCGGGGCCTTCGTCGGGCTCATGGTGACCCCGCCGACCTGGAACGGGTCCGACACCTCGACCGCCCCCCGGTCCGCCACGCCGATGCCGGTGTTGGGCACCAGCGGGTCGTCCACCCTGGGGTTGCCGAGCTCGTCGACGGTTTGCTCACCGGGTGCGGCCGAGTCGGCCGAGTCGATCGCGGGCGACGTCGTGGCGACCTGACCGGTGTTGGAGGTGACCCTCGGGTTGGCGTTGATGTCGTGCGCGCCCTGACCGGTCGCCGCGGTGAAGGTGGCGGCGGAGGTGCGCGCGACACCCGCCCAGTCGTAGACGAAGTCGTTCACGCTGTTGAAGACGATGTCGTAGTCCGCCGTGGTCCCGGTCGTGGCGTCCGCGGCCACCGTCAGTTCGCTCTGCGCGGGCACGGTGCCGCAGAAAGCCGGGCCGGCGGCGGTGCTGTCGTCGTCGAGGATGTTGTTCTCGATGGTGGCGCCGGTCGAGGCGCCGGTCAGCGCGATCCCCGTGCCGCAGTTGAAGAACGCGGTGTTGGACGTGATCACGGTGCCGGGTGCGTCGTCGACCGCGACAGCGGTACCGGTGTTGTCGGTGATCGCGTTGGTGATGACGGTCGTTCCCGTCACCCCGGACTGCACCGAGACGCCGTCACCCCGGTTGCCGAACACATCGTTGCGGCTCACGGTCACGTCGCTGGACGTGCCGCTGACGACGACCCCGCCACCGGTGCTCGTCGGATCACCGGTCAGCAGGTTGTGCTCCACGGTGATCCGCGACGAGTCGGACACCGCGACTGCCGGTGCGCCGTCGATGACCTGGAAGCCGGAGATGGCCACGTCGTGCGCAGCCGTGACACTGAAACCGACGCCACCATGCGGCAGGATCAGCACGTTCGTGGCGCCGTCCGCCTTGACGAAGGTGATCGGTGCGCCCTGCTCGCCCGACCTGGTGATGGTGATCGGCCCGTTGTACTCGCCGGTGGCCACGTGCACGGTCTGTCCGGGCAGGACGACCGCGGCGGCGGCCTGGATGGTGCAGAACGGTGTGGACTGACTGCCGGGACCCGTGTTCGAGCAGCCGGCTCCGCCGACGAACAGGTCGGTCGGCGTGGTCGCCGCGGTGGCGACGGTGGCCGAGCCGGCGACGAGCGCGCCGGCGATCAGTAACGGGATGACGCCTCTGGACACGGGTTGACCCCCAGATGAATGAACGCGCACGGAGTGCCGTGATCATTATCGGGAGCGTGAGTTTCGCGTTACGCCCCAGGGGTAAAACTGCCTACAGCTCGATACGTGTGCCCATCACCACAGTCCGGTCGACCGGCAGTCGGAAGTATGCTGCGGGGCTGGCCGCGTTGTGCGACAGGCCGGTGAACAGCCGCTGTTGCCACGACGGCAGTCCGGCGTGTTTGCCGCGCTCGATGGTGATGCGCGACAGGAAGTAGAACGCGGTGTCCGGGTCCACCTCGAGTTCGCTGGTGAGCAGGAACGCGTCCCGCAACGCGGCGGGAATGTCCTGATCGTCCTGGAAACCGAACCGAACGGCCAGATGCACGATGCCGTCGTCGGAATAGTCCAGCGAATCCACGTTCAGCCGTTCGGTGCGCGGCACGTGCGGCACGTTCTCCGCGATCACCGACACGATCACCACGTGCTGGTGCACGACACCGTTGAACTCGACGTTGGCCCGCAACGCCAGCGGCACGGTCTCCTTGGTGGGGTGGGGAAACACGGCCGTGCCGGGCACCCGCTTCGGCGGTCGGGCGCGGAGTTCGTCGACGAACGAGTCCAGCGAACCCTCCAACGCGGACCGCCGGCCGGTGATGACACGCCTGCCCCGCTGCCAGGTCAACATCACCGTGACGACCAGGATGCCGAGCAGCAGCGGCAGCCAACCGCCGTGCACCACCTTGGTGAGGTTGCCGGCCAGGAAGAACAGTTCCAGACCGCCGATGACGATCCCGAGCAGGGCCAACTGCCACGGCCGCCAGTGCCACGCGGCGGTGGCCAGTACGAGGAACAGCGCCGTGGTGAGCAGCAGCGTGCCGGTGACCGCGAGGCCGTACGCCGTGGCGAGTGACTCGGACGAGCCGAACGTCACGGTGAGGATCACCACACCGCCGAGCAGCAGCCAGTTCACCGCGGGCACGTAGATCTGGCCGCTCTCCTGCTCCGACGTGTGCCGGACGGTCAGGTGGGGCAGGAATCCCAACTGGATCGCCTGCCGTGCCATGGAGAACGCGCCGGAGATCACCGACTGAGACGCGATCACGGTGGCCACGGTCGCGAGCACCACCAGCGGGATCTGCGCCCAGCCCGGTGCCAGCAGGAAGAACGGGTTCGACACGGACGACGGGTCGCGCAGGATCAGCGCGCCCTGGCCGAAGTAGTTCAGCGTCAGCGCCGGGAACACCACCGCGAACCACGACCGCGTGATGGCCGGGCGGCCGAAGTGGCCCATGTCCGCGTAGAGCGCCTCGGCGCCGGTGATGGCCAGTACCACGGCGCCCATCGCGATGAACGCGACGAACGGCCGGTCCAGCACGAAGCTGAACGCGTAGGTCGGCGACAGGCTGCGCAGCACACCGGGGTTCCTGGCGATCCCCGGAATGCCCAGCGCGGCGATCGTGGCGAACCACAGCAGCATCACCGGCCCGAACAACCGGCCCACCCGATGCGTGCCGAACCGCTGCAACAGGAACAGGATCACCAGGATGGTCACGCCGATCGGCAGCACGGCGTCGTGCACCCCCGGCGAGATCACCTCCATGCCCTCCACCGCGGACAGCACCGAGATCGCCGGCGTGATCACACTGTCCCCGAAGAACAACGACGCGCCGATCACCCCGAACAGCACCGCGACCGCCACCAGCCGTGTCCGCCCGGTCACCAGCCGGCGGATCAGCGCGGCCAGCGCCATGATCCCGCCCTCACCGTCGTTGCCGGCCCGCATCACGAACACGATGTACTTGACCGACACGATCAGCAGCACGGCCCAGAAGACCAGCGACAGCACGCCGTAGACGTCCGCCGGGATCGGCCGCACGGCCCCGTTGTCCAGTGAGAACACGGTCTGCAGCGCGTAGAGCGGGCTGGTTCCGATGTCGCCGAACACCACGCCCAGCGCACCCAGCGACAGTGCCAGCCGCGCCGGTCCGTGCGTGTTCGGTGGCGCGGGGGAGCGGGCCGGCGCGGTGACCGGCGCGTTCTCGTCAGTGCTCACTCCGGTAGTCTGCCGCCCGCGCCCGGGTCCGGCTCGACAGCCCTCATCGGCACGCGGTGCCCGATTCCCGGCCGGCATATCCTATATTTGCCGGAACCGTTACGGGACAACGGAACGCGGTAACGATCAGCTGGCTCCGGGCGATGCTTCAGAGCGGCAGTTCGCCGCCTGAAACCAGGAGTCGACACATCATGCGCTTACGGGTGCTCGGCGTCGGCGTGGCGGGCTCACTCGCCATCGCGATGTTCCCCGCGGTCGCCTCGGCCGCCACACAGGACACGTTGTTCGTCGATCACGGTGTGGCCTGCTCGGACACCGGGACGGGTACCGAGGCGCAGCCGTTCTGCACGATCCAGGCCGCCGTCGATCAGGCGACGCCCGGCCAGACCGTGCTCGTCGACCCGTTCGGCGCGCACGGGCAGGCGCGGGACACCTACACGGGCAACCTGACGATCACGGCATCCGGCACGACGGACGCGCCGATCACCGTGACCACGGGTGCGGCCACCACCACCGGTGGGACGCCGCAGGTCGTCCTCGACAGCAGCCCGAGCGCGCTGCCCGGCGTGCGCATCCTGGCCCACGACGTGGTGTTCACCGGCTTCTCACTGGACGACGAGCAGCTCGACGTCGGGAACAGCCAGCGGGTCACCCTCAGCCGGCTCGACGTCACGGCACCGACCCAGTTCGACGACCCGGGTGTCGTCGTCACCGGATCGCTGTCCAGTGACGTCACGGTCACCGGGAACCGGATCACCGGCCTGAACGCGACCGTCGCGGTGACCGGCGGCACGGCGGCCACCGTGACGGACAACCTGCTCACCACCGACATGACGACGGGCACGCAGGACGACTCGGTCCTCCTCCAGCAGGCCACCGGCACCGTGTTCACCAACAACACCGTGTTCAACGATTTCTCGTCGTGCGGCGGCGCCCTGCGACTCCAGTCCGGCGCGACGGGCACGACCGTCGAGAACAACGTGTTCAGCTCGAACTGCTCGACCAACACGGCCGTGACCGTGGTCGACGACTCGGTGTCCGGTACGACCCTGGACTACAACGTGGTGCACGCGGGCGTGAACAATCCCGTCACCTACTTCTGGAGCGGCACGACCTACGCGACGCCCGCGGAGCTCACCGCGGCCACCGGGCAGGGCGAGCACGACACGGACGCCGACCCGCGACTGAGCGGTTTCGGCGTGCCCGGCGACGACGTGACCGTCGACTCGGCGAACCCCGACGCGCCGGGCACGCCCGACACCGACGTCAACGGCACGGCCAGGGTGGACGACCCGGTGGTGCCCAACACGTTGGGCGGCTTCGTCGACCGCGGCGCGATCGAGACGAAGGACCCGGTGGCCGTCCAGCGGGTGGACCTGTCCACGACGCAGGCGCCGGTCGACGGAACCGTGACCATGACCGTGGTGCCGAACTCGCCGTGGTCGGCCGCCACCGGCTACACCATCGACTTCGGCGACGGCACCAGTGCGCAGTCGACGTCACCGACGTTCACGCACGCCTACGCGGCACCCGGTACCTACCCGCTGAAGGTGACCACCACAGACGGCCTCGGCAACACGAGCCCGCAGGTCCAGGGTGCGTCCGTCCTGATCCACCCGCAGGCGCCGACCGTGGTGCGGGCGTTGGCATCGCCGGGCGACGCGCTCACCGTCAACGTCATCCCCGACGTCACCGACACGTGGGACGTCACCGGCATCACGTGCGACTGGGGCGACGGGTCGGCGCCGACGTCCTGTGCCCAGCACGACTACGCGGAGATCGGCACGTACACGATCACGGTGATCGTGCGGGACGCGGGCGGTAACACCACGACCGGCACGACCACGGTCACCACACTGGGTACCCGCTACCTGCCGTTGGGCCCGAAGCGGTTGCTGGACACCAGGGCCGGCACGGGTACGAACGGCAGGATCGCGAAGGTCCCGTCGGGCGGCACGCTGAAGCTGAAGGTCGCGGGCGTGGCCGGGATTCCCGTCGGCGTCCAGGCCGTCGCGCTCAACGTGACCGTCACCGACCCGACGAGCGCGGGCAACGTGTCCGCCTACCCGGACGGTGTGGCGAAACCGGCCACCTCCACGGTCAACTTCAGCAAGGGCCAGACGGTGCCCAACCTGACCGTGGTGCCGGTCGGCGCCGACGGCGTCGTCGACCTGACCGTCGCGGGCGGCGGCTCCGTCGACCTGCTCGCGGACGCCACCGGGTACTTCGTGCACTCCGCCGCGGCCGACGGCTTCACGGCGAAGACGTCGACCCGGCTGCTGGACACCCGTGCCGGCACGGGCACCGGAGGCCGGGTCGCACCGGTCGCCGCACACGGGACCCTGCCGCTGACCGTCGCCGGTGCCGGCGGCATCCCCATGACGGGGGTCACGGCGGTCGCGCTCAACGTGACGGTCACCAGTCCGAAGCAGGTCGGTTTCGTCACCGCCTACCCGGACGGCACGGCCCGGCCGGGCACGTCGAACGTCAACTACGTGACCGGCCAGACCGTGGCCAACCTGGTGATCGTGCCGGTCGGCGCGGACGGCAAGGTGGACCTGTTCAACGGCAGCACCGGCACCCTCGACCTGGTCGCCGACGTCACAGGCTACTTCCACGGCCAGGGCGGCGACGACTACGTGCCGGTGACCCCGACCCGGGCACTCGACACCCGCACCATCCACGAGCCCGTGCCGCCACGCGTCATCAACGGGAGCGGAACGGACATCAGGATCGCGCCGCCGCAGGCCGACGCCGTCGTGGTGAACCTGACCGTGACCGACACCAAGCAGACCGGCTACGCCCTGGTGGGCCAGTCGCCCCTGCCGCCGGACCTGGTGCTGCGGGCATCCACGCTCAACTGGGCAGGTGCCGGCGCGACCATCGCGAACCTGGCGATCGCCAGCACACCCCTCTCGGCCGGGGAAGAACTTCCCACCGTGTCCATCTACAACGGCAGTTCGGGCACCATCGACGCCATCGTCGACGTGCTCGGCTACTACCAGGGCCCCACCACCGGCTAGACGCTCCGGTGGGCGGACGGCGGGTCCGCCCACTGGTGATCACACCCGGTCGAAGGGTTCGGCGTAGGTGAACGTTCCGCGTATCTCGGGGTCGTAGGTGGTGAGCGGGCGCACCTGGAAATGCGGTCGCCACTCGGCAACGGGCGGCGCGATGTGGTGGTCCACGCAGGGTCCGAAGCCGAACCGCTGGTAGTAGACCGGATTGCCGAGCAGGGCCACCAGCGGTTCGTCCATGGCGTCGGCGGCGCCGAGTATCGCGTGCATCAGGGCGCTGCCGACGCCACGGCGCTGGTGCGCCGGACGCACGCTCAACGGTCCGAGTCCCAGCACCGGTACCGGTCCGACCTGACCTCGGGTGGCCAGCACGTGCCCGACGACGGTGCCGTCGGAGTCCAGTGCGACCAGTGACAGTTGCGGTATCCACGCCGGGTCCGCACGCAACTCGGTGACCAGGGTCGCCTCGGCCGGAGTGCCGTCGGAGCGGGCGAACGCGGCGCAGGTCACCGCGTGCACGGCGGCGCTGTCGTGGGGAAGTTCACGTCGGATCAGCATGGGGCACTGTGCGCGGCCCGCGCCGGCCGGGCAAGCCGATTACCCCGTGGTGTCCCTTGTGGACGACAAACTTAGCGGCGGTCGTAGACCATGGTGATCTCGCCCAGCTCACCGGTTTCCTGATGGGTGAGCGTCCACTTCGACGCCGGTAGGCCGTCGTCGAACAGTCGCGGCCCGCCGCCGATGATCTCGGGGCAGATGATGAGATACAGCCGGTCGAGCAGGTCCGCCGACAGCAGCGGTTTGATGACGCTCGCGCTGTTGTTGACCAGGATGGTGCCCTCGCCGCTGGCCTTGAGGTCGGTGACGACGTCGACCGTGGGGGCGTTCACCACGCGGGCGCGTGCCCACGGTGCGTGGGTCAGTGTGGTGGACAGGACCACCTTCTCCGTGTCGACCAACCACTTGGCATAGCCGCGATCCCGGGGATCGGCGGTGTCGTCCTCGGCGAGCGGGGCCCAGAATCCGATGAATCCCTCGGCGTTGAGCCTGCCCAGGAGCGCGGTCGTCGCGCCTGCCCAGATACGGGTGAGCTGGTCGCGTGCGGTGTCGGTGGTCATGTACGGGACGATCGCGCCGATGTCGGCGGGTCCGCCGGGGCCGCAGTAGCGGCCGTCGAGGGTGAGGCTCATGCAGGCGGCCACCGTGCGGCCGGTTGAGCTGGTCATTGTCAGTCCTTTCCCAGGGTGTCTGCGAGGTTGTCGAGCACCTGGCCCCAGCCGGTTTCGGCGCCGGCGATGTAGGGGGCGGCTTCGACGGTGGTGTCGGTGATGCGTAGGTCGAGCCGCAGTCGCGTGCCTTCCGGGATGGCGGCGAGTGCCAGGTCGTAGTGGCCGGTGAACGAGACCGCTCCCGCGTCGTCCAGCACGGACAGGTCGAACACGAGGTGCTCGGGTGCCGTCGCGGTGTGGACCCGACCCGCCGACCGGTAGCGCCGGCCATCCGCGTCGCGGTACTCCAGGACGGCGCGGCCGTCCGGCTTCGGCTCCAGGGCGCAGTCGGTGACCGTCATCGGCGTCGGCGCCCACCAGGACGCGAGCCGGTCGGGGTCGACCCAGTGCCGCCAGACGACGGCCGGGGGCGCGGCCAGCACGCGCTCGAACGAGAAGGTCCGCCCGTCCGCCCACCGTTCCCGAACGGCGGCCGCGGACTCGGCATCGATGGCGGCACGGTAGCGCGTGATGACGTCCCGCTCGCCGGCGTGCGCCTCGATGGACTCGACGAGTTGTCCCAGCCGCCGCACCAGGTCCGTCAGCGGCACCGCGTCGAGCGCGTAGACGCGCCGCTGGCCGAGCGGGAAGACCGTGACCAGGCCGGCACGGGCGAGAGTCTGCAGGTGCTTGGTGGTCTGCGGCTGCCGCAACCCGGTCAGTTCGGCCAGCTCGCCGACCGACCGGGGCCGCTCGGCGAGCAGCTCGACGATGCGCCACCGCGCTCCGTCTCCCAGTGCTGAGGCGATCCGCTCCATGGCCGGGAGTATTCCCCAGCATGAATATTCGTGTCAAGGAATATATCGCGGGACGTGAGCCTCCAGCGGTGCACCCCCTCCGAACAGCCGTTTTGGCTGGTCGGAGGCCGGTCCACTAAGCTCTCCGGCGGAGGATTCGCATAGTGGCCTAGTGCGCACGATTGGAAATCGTGTTGGGGTAACACCCTCGCGGGTTCAAATCCCGCATCCTCCGCGCTACTGCTGAGCAGGCGGAACGCCCGGCTACCATGATCACTTGGTAGCCGGGCGTTCTGGTGCCTGGGTCTCAGTTCGGGTCTCGATTGCCCGGCTACGCAGGCACCAACGCGTCGGTTGGGCCGCCCTCGTCTTCACCGTCCAGCAAACCTGCGAACCGGCTCCGCCAGGGCTCTGGCAACGCCTCGGCCAGTCGCCGGACCGCACTCCGCTGGTGGTCAGTCAGCCTGGTGGGGTCGTTCAGATCGTCCGTCTCCGGATCGGCGTCCGGAGACGTCCACACCAGGTCGGCCACCTGCTCGGCGATGGCCGCGACCAGCTCGTTCGGAACGTGCATGTACCGCTTGGCGACCGCCGCGTTCGACCAGCCCATGATCTCCATCACTGCCGGCAGTGGCACCTTGAGCACCAGCAGCATGGTCGCCGCCGTATGCCGGGCGTCATGCAGTCGCGCGTCCCGGACCTGCGCACGCTTGAGCAGGGACTTCCACATCTCATGGTCTACAGTCGGGTGGACCGGCTTGCCGACGTGGTTGGTGAACACCCAGCCTTCGTCATGCCACAGATCGGCGGCGCGGCCCCGTTCGACTGCCTGACGTTCCCGGTGCCGTTCGAGCGCCCGAATCAGCGGCAGAGGAAGGCCGATCGTGCGCTGACCGGCCCGTGACTTCACCTCCGCCGTGACCACACCTCCACCATGCCGCTTCGGACAGTGCGCGCCGTACCGATGCCCACACGGCTTTTCCGGAGAGCAGCCGTGCTGCCAAACGTACTGTTGAACAGCGCGGCGAATGGTAAGGGTTGCGTGCACCACCTGTCGCATCGGACACAACTGGGCCGCTTTCGTGCGGCAATCACTCGCCTTCGCGCACCCGTGCCTCCATTGGATATCCAGATCAGTCCATTTCAGACCAATGGCTTCACCTCGACGCAGGCCAAGTGTCAACGCAACTACGAAGCGCGCCCCGTTACGAACCTTCTCGGCGGTGTCCAGGATTCGTCGAGCCTCATCCATCGTGAATGGAATGACCTCAGTCTCGATCACACGTGGCGGTTTGGCGACCGCAGCCGGGTTGGATGTGATGTGCTTCCGCCTCACGGCCTCGTTCAGAGCCACCCGAATAGTCCGGTGCACCAGATGGGCCGTGCCTGCGCTCAACCCCTTCCCTTTTGGCTTGGGCGCCTGCATTCGAGAGTACAGAGTCTCCAAGTGCTCAGGTTCCAACTTGTCGATCCGGTGTGCACCGATTCCGGGGATCAAGTGGTTGTAGACGGATGAACGGTAGCCGACCATTGTTGTCCGGCGAACCGAATTGGCGGCGATATTCTCCACCCAGTGAGTCAGCCACTTTTCCACGGTCCACGCGCGACCCGGCTTCCGCACGCGCCCGTCATCTCGCAGCTTTTCCAGGTCTCGAACAGCCCTGGTGACTTCAGCATTCGTGGCTCGCTTGACGTGGCGTCGGTCAGGCTTTCCATCAGGGCGGACGCCTACGGTGACGCGCCCATGCCACTTCCTGTCGTACTCGCTGTAGTAGATACTAGACGCCCCGTTCGGTGCACGTGTTCCCTCGGTTCGCTTCCGGCGAGACATGGTCTTTTTCCTTCCGTAGTGGCCGATTAGTTCGCAACCAACGTGGCCGTGCGGCAATCTCGGACTCGTCGTCATGAATCGTTCGCTTCATGGCCCGTCAGCAAACGGCGCGTGTATGCGTCGATAGCGTGAGGGTGGATGCGGCGTGAGTGGCCGATCTGTACCGAATCGATTTCACCCGACTTCAGCAGTGCGAACATCCGGGTTCTTCCGATGCGAAGACGCTCAGCGGCTTCCTCGACGGTCAGCAGGGCATCTGGAGTTGGCCGGGGAGTCGGCACGGTGGCGGTTTCGGCGTCAGCCATGAGTTCTACGAGTTCGGCGAACAATGCCGCGATCCTGGCCGCTCGCTTGTCCTCCATGATGGTCACGCCCTCCCCATACACGAATCCGTTACATCCGTAACTGGCCTGGTCATGGCGTTACCGCCCGCCGTGTTATTCGGTGGTCCATAACCAGCGTCTCGCTACCGACCCGGTGGTCGTCGGTAACCGTCTGACCTGCGGTGTTACTAGTGGTTTCGGTGTTATCGATGGCTGGCAGGTAACGGGTCCATGCGTCCGCCAATCCGGCTTGTTCCTGTTTACCACTGGTGGCAAACGTGACATAGCCCTTTGCTTTACCGGCTTTCGCGTCGAACGTCACCGGCTTGATTCCGTACCGAGTCAGTTCGCGCGAGAGCCGTCGAGCGTCCAGTGGTTTATCGGGCAGATCGGCCCATGGCGAATCGTCCAGAGTGAGTAGGTGGGCAAGGATTTCCCTGCTCGCCATGCGATCGGTCTCCGCGGCCGTGAAGATGTCACGCAAGTCCGACAGCAGTTGGATGCCAAACGAATCCGCTGACGGGATACGCGTCAACACGAAGTGGGCGCACGCTTTTCGAGCCGTTGTCGGCCAATGTCCGCCCGCCGCGTCGGCGATCGCGATCAATGGCTCCCAGATTTCGGCGGGCCGGTCGGTGACGCCGTCTGGCATGACCGGTTGGGCGTCGGCTACGTCTTCCGCGACGAATCCGAGCCACTCGGATAGCGCGGCGCGGATCGGCTGGGCCTGTTCTTCCACCGAGCGCTCACGGAACGGTTCGACCTGTTCGTCCGCGCGACGACGACGCATGTGGATGGTGATGGCGCGGGTGGTGATGGTGTCGGGCATCCCGCCCGCGATCCCGGCCAACGCGGCCGGCGTGTAGACGGGAAATCGGCGGACGTTGCGTGTCTTGCCGTCGTAGCGAGGGATTGTGGCCGAGCGCTTGTAGCCCGCGTTGAGCATCGCGCGGAGGTCTTCGTTGCCGCCGCCGGCCTTGGTGAAGATCGTGTCGACCTCGTCAAACAGGATTGTGATGGGACCTTCAGCGACCAGGCGGAACAGCGCCGCGCGGCTGGCAGACACGGTCATCTCCGGGGCGGCGACGAGGTATTGGGCGACTTCGAGTACGCGGGTCTTGCCTGAGCCCGGCTCGGCGGAGTCGAGGATCAGGCGGGGCGTGACGTATAGCCGGTCGGCAAGGTGCGTGTGCGCGTACCACAGCGCGAGCGTGGGTGCGCAGTGGTCAGACGGGAACGCGGAGAAGCGGCGTACGAACGTGGCGACCTGGTCCAGCACGGCGTGCCCGGTCTGAGGCTGTCGTCGAGGGGCGCTGGGATCGAGCCAGGTCATCGGCCGGCTGGGCGGGCCGTCCAGTGCGTCCGCCGGTGTGGCCGTGCTGCTGGTCCGGTCGGGCATCGCCTGGCTGGCGTACCACCTCGTCTGGCACTGTTCGGAGCAGAACCGGTCCGATGGTGACTGTCCGAGCGGCCTGCGACACGACGCACATGCGGATGGCTCGCCAGGGGGTTGAGTGGTCGGGTGCATGCTGGTTGGCAGCTCTGTCAGGCGGTCGTCGGTACGGACTGCATGAAGGCTGAGGTTGATCATGAGCGAAGTCCTTTGGTGGTGGCGTTTCGTTGCCTGGGTGCCGTGCCGCCGCCGCGAGGGCAGCGGCACGGCGTGTCGGTCACCGGTTCCGGTGGGTGGTGCTGTCGCGGTAGAGGCGTCGGAATGTGTTGATCACCCGGCGGCCGAAGCGCAGGCGTAGTCCGGTGCCGTCGCACGCCGGGCAGAAGCGGATTCCGCCGAGCCAGCCGCGCACGTGGCCGTAGCCGCCGCAGCGGCGGCAGGCGCTGAACGGCCAGAACACGCACGAACCGAGGTAACCGATCGTGATGACCGTGCCGAGTAGGAGGATGGTGCTAGCGAGTGCCGAGAGGGGGGTCATGACAGCCTCCGGTGGCGCTGTTGGGGCGTGGCCCACCATGGCCGCTAGCGTGCTAGCGTCCAGGTGGAAGGCGGTTTGATGTGCTAGCGGAGGTGCTAGCGCTAGCGGGGCATGCTGCTAGCGCTAGCAGCCGTTCACGGCGTTGAGCCGTGCCGCTTCCTATTACGTTCAGTCATTGCCGTGGCGATATCGGCGTGGCTGGGACCGCGCCGGTTCACGGTCTTGCCCTTGATCCGCCGGCCGATCTGGGCGACCTTGACGCCGTACACGTCCAGTGCGGTGGTGAGCTGGGCCGGCTTCCATCCGGCGTAGATGGCCGGCCGTAGCTCGGTGAGCCGCTCGATCAGCGTCTCGTTCCACGCGGCGTCTTCGCCGACCGGCCAGACCGTAGCGACGTCGCCGAGCACGTCGTAGGCCGCGCCTGCCTCGCGCGTACCGCTTTCCGGCTCGGGCATCGTTCCTGCCTTGGTGCGCAACGCGATGGCGCGGGCCACGACCCGACCGGCGGCATCCGTGTCGACCTTGAAGCATCGCCTCGCGGCAGTGTCGCCCAAGCCGGCAAGGATGCCCCACCCCGCTTCCACGACGGGCCGGAAGACCGTGGCGCGGTACCCGGCGCGATAGGCGGACGTGCCGAGGATCATGTCGTTCGCGGCTTGGTCGGCCACGGACAGGCAGAACCGGGTGTTGACGTTGCGGGTGATGCCGGTCGGCAGGCTGTCCTTGTCCGGAATCTGGGTGCCCAGCAACAGAATCACGCCCAGGGCGCGACCCAGCTTGATGACCTTTTCCAGGATGTCGCCGGCCTTCCTGCCGAAGGGCGAGAGGATCAGCTCCTGGATTTCGTCGATGAACACCACGAGCGGATGCAGCCCCGATCCCTTCAGCGAGGCCAACTCCGGGGTCACCTTGTTCTCCGGTGCCTTGCCCACGCTGGCATAGTGTGCGATCCGCTTGGACCGACGCTGGCACTCGGCGTACAGCCAGTCGATCATGTCGGCGCATGCGGCCAACGTGTCGTCGTCGAATCCGTTGCCGTACTCGGACAGCACCGGCCTGAGGACGGCGAAGTCACCGACTCCCTTCAGTTCGTAGCCGCGTAGTTCCACCCTGGGATCGAGTGCTGCGGCCAGCACGAGAACGCGCAGGGCAAACGTCTTACCCGAGCCTGGTTGTCCACCGAACAGCCAGTTGCGGTAGATCACTTCGGCGTCGATCACGTTCATCCGCGGGTCCGTGGCGAACACGAATGGCTTGAACACGTCCACCTGGCCATCGCGCAGCAGCGGCCAGGCGGGCTGCCGCGTCCGTGAAGCGGGTTCATGGCCGACCCACAGCGCCAACCGTCCTTCGTGGCCGGACGCGGGCTCGGGCCATACCTGGTCCAGTGGCAACCGCAGACCCGAGGCGAGCCGGCCACGTCGCGCACAGACGTCAGCCGCCTGGACGCCGTAAGGCAGATCCACCACAGCCAGGTGACCCGGACCGTCCCGGTGAATCTCCACGGGGAAGGTGATGGCGTTGGGGTCCTTGGCCACCGCAGAATTGATCGCGTTCAGTTGGACGCTGACCAGCGCACGGCGCACCAATTCGGCCGTGAGCTTGCGGTACACCTTGGCATCCGTGACCCGATCGGTAATCGGCCTGTCTACTGGCCTACCGACCCGTGCCAGCACTACGACAACCACCACTCCCGATACCCAGGTCAGCGGTGACGGCACGAACGAGCCACCAATTGCCACAAGGATCACGGCCAGAGACACGGCGACACCGAGCAAGGTCCAGCGCCACCTGGCCTGACGTTGGCGTTGCGCGTCAAGTCGCAGCCACGTCTGAGGATCGTCCCGGGTTGCGGCAGCCTGCCGCAGCACATAGTTGCCGTCTTCGGCGGTGGCCCACCGCAGCAAGCGGCCCAAGAGCCGCACGGAGCCCACGGGCGCATACACCAGGGTGCGGCCGACGTACTTCGGCAGGCGGACGCAATGAAATGCCACCGAGTAGCCGACTTGGTTCAGCGTCCATCGCGCAGCGGCGACCGTGTCCTTTCGTGTGCGCAACCAAGCCGGCACGATCGGGCGCCGAGTTCGAGCGTGTGCCCGATGTGGCTCGTCCGGCGGGTCGACCGGCACACCGCGCGACGAACGCTCCACGAACACCGATTCTCGATCATCTGGTTCCGAGTCGATCACCTGGCTGCTGGCCGCCGGGAGCCGCACGACCTTCGCCAATTGTGGCTGGTCGGAGTCTGACATGTTCATCGTTCACCCTCCGTCCCATCGTCGTTCTGGAGATGCCCCAGCGCGGCTCCGAACCCGAGAACCACCACAGGAAGGCAGGACACGGCCGTGGTGATCGGCCAGGGAGCCTCCGTCACATGCGCGGCGGTCATCAGGTGGTAGGCGATCTGGCCGAGGCCGCCGAGCACGAACGCGGCGATAGCGCTGCGCTTGGCGAACCGCTGGGCACGCGCCGGTCCGGCACCGGCCAGCCACACCCGCAGGGCGTACGCGGCGTAGGTCTCCACACCGATCGGCAGCGTGATCGCCGAGTTGATCGTGAAGCCGTTGGCGATGCCGGGCAACGGGTGGACCGGGCCGAACCCGGTCAACGCACCAACGCCGACCCAACCGGACCAGATCGCGACGAACGCGGGCACGGCCAGCAGGAACACCGGCCACCGATGCACCGGTCGCCTGGTCCCCAACGACCGAGCGGGAACTGCTTCCGCAGGTGCCGCGACCAGGGGCGGAACCGGTGCGGAGTCGTAGTCCGGAACCAGTTCCGGACCGGCGGCCACAGCGTCCAACGGGAGGGTCCCGCTCACGAGTTCCGGGGCACCGGGTTCCGCGTCGGCTGGCCGGTGATCCGGCAGCATGCTCGGCGCGCTCAGCGCGGTGGGATCAAACCGGGACTCCTTGAGCGCGTTCAGGACGGCCTTGGCACGTTCGGCCCGCACGTGCAGTGCGGCTTTCAGCTTGTTCTGGCTGGGCAGTGTGCCCAACTCGCGGCTCAGCAGTTGCGCCTGGGCAATCAGCTCATCCATCGTCTTGGGGTAGGCGCTGGTCATCGCGTCCACCTCCGGTCGGTGGTGACGACCGGACAAGAGCGGGTCATCATGGTTGTCTCCTGGTTGCTTCGTGGCTGTCGGGAGACCCGGGCCGGTGGGGGTTCTTGGCGGAGCGACCGCCGGCCCGGGGCGAAGTCATGCGGTGTCAGGGTTTGGGTCCTTGCCCGGCGGCCGTTGCTGCGTGTCTGCCAGCGCGGCGCGATGCCGAGCGCGTGCCAGCGCGATGAGGTCGAGTCCAAACGGTGCTGCCAGCAGTCCTGCGGCGTGTGCGGCCATCGCGTCGCGGAGAGCTTCCTCAAGCAACTCGGTGTCGCTCAGATGCTCGCTGGGGCTGCCCGCATCGCTCGCCCGCCGGTCAGGCATCTCGATCATGTCGTTCCTTCCTCGTGGCGCCGACGGGCGGTCGGTAACCATGACGGTAACGATAGCTTCAACGTTACCGCTCATGCAACTGGCTCGTCCGGCGATCGACTGGTCTGATCCGGACTAGTTCACCGGTCCGGTCGCTCAGCGGTACCGTTGGCGCTGGTGGAAGCGACCATGGAGGTTTCGTGCGCGACGACGACTGGGACGCGGTGGCGAAGGCCGTCCGTGACCGCATGGCCGAGTTGGACATGACTCAGAAAGAGTTGGTCCGGCGGTCTCGCGTAAGTGAGTCGACCATCCGCCAGGTCAGCCGGAACTACGGGCCGAGGAAGCGAAGCCGACACACGCTCGAAGACATTTCCAAGGGCCTGCAATGGCCCAGCGACCATCTGACCCGAATCCTTGACGGCGGCGGAACCAGGTTCGGACCGGACGTCGACCACAAAGTGCAGGCGGAGATCGCTGAGTTGCACGCGGCGGTGGCTGACATCAGGGAGAGCCTTGCCGTCCTGGCTAGTCGAGTCGAGAAGCTGGAACATGGCCAGTAACCCCGTCAGTGGCTGAGGTGCTGGCAGAAGGCCACGATGCCGTTCACCACGTTGGTGAGCAGGTGTGCCGCATCCTTGAACCAACCGGCGACATCGCTGGGATACCTGATCACCAGCATCAGGAAAGCCAGACCGACGATCAGCCAGATCAGTTTTCCTACGATCCCACCCCCGGTCTTCATGGGGAGCATGTTCTTGGCCATTTCAACCTCCTTGGTCAGGTCGACCGAATCTGGTGATTCGTTCGAACACAAGAAGCATCGGGCCGAACACGCTCCGATGCCATACCCTGGGTGTGGCCACCAGAGGGTGACCACATGACCACATGGAGGTGAGTGGTGGCCCAGCGTCCGAATGAATTGACGCCGCACGCGAGTCCGCGTCATTTCTGGGGCGCCGAGCTGCGCGCGCGGCGAACGGCCAAGGGCCTGTCCTTGGATGCGCTTGGGAAGCTGGTCTACCGTGACCGCAGCTACCTCGCCAAGATCGAAAAGGGCGAGCGGAGCATACCGGAGGACCTAGCACGGGCCTGTGACCAGGCCGTTGGCGCCGATGGGACCCTCATTCGGCTGCATGCGTTGATCATGTCGCCTGATGGTCGCGACGTCGTCGCGCCCTCGCCTGCCGGGCGCGATGTGGCCAAATCGGCTCTCCATGTGGCCAAGCCCTCAAGTTCGCTGGCGGATGAGCTACCTCAGCAGGCACCGTCGGATATGGGCGACGAGGTATCCATACCCGCCCGTACACCTGACGGAAGGGTCATCTTCGTGAACGTGTCGCGGCGCTTCTTCATGAGAGGCGTGGCCGCCACCGCTGTTGGTGCCATGATCACTGGTCAGCCGACAATGTCGAGCGCGACAGCGCTACAGGCAGCAGGGGCGACCAGAGCACCTGACCTCAACCCGGTGGAACATCTTCAGCAGATGCGCAACCTCTTGATCGACTCTGACAAGATCTTCGGTCCTGCGCAGGTTTTGCCGACTGTCACTCAACACATCGAGCTGATCCACACGCTTCGTCGCGGTCAACGGAGCGCTGACCAGCGGGCGCTGTTGAACGTTCATGCGAGTTTCGCGGAGTTCGCGGCATGGCTTCATCAGGACCTTGGTGACTATGCCAGCGCGGAGCATTGGCTCAATCGCGCGCTGGAGTGGAGCCACGGCACCCATGACGCCGACTTGACCACCTTCATTCTTGCCCGTGGCGCCCAGCTGGCCGGCGATCTCGGCGACCCGGACCGTGTGCTCGATCTGGCATACGCCGCTGAGAGCATGGCTCGACCAGGAAGCAGGCTGGCGGTGATCGCGGGAACGTACGCCGGCCACGGCCACGCCCTGCACCGGGACGCGCATAGCACTCACCAGGCGTATGACCACGCGCGAGAACTGCTGGCCGACGTGCAGGACGACCCCGACTCGCCCTGGGGTCCATGGATGGACTCGGCGTACATCGGCGTCCAAGAGTCGCGCAGCCTCGCCGCCGTCGGCGAATACGAAGCGGCGGCCCAAGGTTTTCAGGCGGCGATCGAGGCGCTACCAACCGATTATCGTCGCGAAAGGGGCCTGCATCTGGCGCGCGCCGCGCGCGCGTATGCCGGTATCGGCGAAGTTGAACAATCCAGTGCACTCGGCATGGAATCGCTTGTCATCGGCCTTGAAACCCGATCGGGACGTATCCTGACAGAACTTGCTTCGCTGGATCAGGACCTTACAAGTTGGAACACGCCGGCTGTCGCCGAGTTCAGGAATGCGATGGCTCAATCGATAAGCCGTCAGGTCTAATTAGGTGGGAGTTTGTGAAGTGGCGCAACGCCCGTACGTCCTGTTGAAAGTGGCAACAAGCATTGATGGATACATCGACGACACGAGCCCTGACCGGCTGCTGCTGTCCAACCCCGCTGACTTCGACCGGGTCGACCAGGTTCGCGCCGAGTCCGATGCTATTCTGATCGGCGCTAGCACGATCCGCGCAGACAATCCTCGGCTGCTGGTGAATAGCGAGCAGTTGCGCGCGGACCGAGTGGCACGCGGGCTACCTGCTTACCCAATGAAGGTCACGTTAACTGCGACTGGGAACTTGGGGGCCGAATGGAAGTTCTGGCATCATGGCGGGGAGAAACTCGTATATACGACAGACCACGGTCGAGAGATACTTCGCGACCAGCTTGCCGGCCTAGCTGAGGTGGTGACACTTGGGCCTGAAATCAGCGACTTCGGCAAAATCCTTGACGATCTGGGTAACCGCGGAATCGGTCGGCTGCTGGTCGAGGGTGGCAGTCAGATCCACACCACATTTCTAGCGCAGGACCTAGTCGACGAGATCAATCTTGTGATTGCACCAATCGTGGTTGGCCAGGCCGACGCTCCGCGATTTCTCCAGCCTGCGGAGTATCCGTGGCCCCCGACACGTCGGATGCGTCTCCTGGACACGATGAGAACCGGTGACGTGGTGCTACTGCGTTTCGCACCAAAAGAGGTGAGTGCGAGCTAACCGTTCGCGCCGTTCGCCGATGTGGCCTGGACGACGAACCCCGGTCACCATAGGGGCCATTGGCGAATACAGTCGGAGCCCCTGCGGCCTGCGAGCCCGCGATCGGGCCGGTCGAGCGTTGCGCCAGGTCGCTGCAATTCGCCATCAGCATCCGTGGGGTGCCGGGGTGTCCGTCGACGTTAAGTCAGATCCGGCCAGTCCGGATCGCCACGACCAGCGCGTGGACATTCACAGTCAGGCGTGGGCCTGGGTTCTTGCTGTCGCGCACGCTGTCGAGTGCGTAGTGCACCTCGACGCAGTTGGCTTCCGGTGCGGATCGGGTGGACTTGCGCCACCGGGGGTCTACGGTCATGTCGTCGTCTCCAGTCCGTTGACGATGTTGGCGATGGCCCCGATTGATTCGTCCGGGGTCATCGCCACTTGTGTGCGGAGCTTCTCCGCTGCCTCGACATACCTCTGCACGTCGCTGTCCTGCCAGAGGAATACCGACGACGAGTGGTGGTCGAGGAGCACTATCGGCGTGGCCTTCTCGAACTGGAGCAGTTCGAACGCCCCAGCGAGCATCGGATGGTAGCCAGGGGTCGTGCTGGACACGACTTGGACGGTCACATTGGGTCGCTCGGCGAGCTGGAGTACATGCTTGAGCTGGTCGAGCATCACGCGCGGTGGCGCGACTGGCCGAACGAACGCCTCGGAGTCGATCAACGCGAGCAATTCGACGGGGTCGCTCTTTGTGAGGATGTCGCGCCGTCCGGCGCGCAGGGTCACGCGCAGTTCGGAGTCCGGCTCGTCACCCATGATCGCGCGGGCATAGTCACTGGTCTGCAACAGGCCAGGGATCAGCAGGGGTGACGCGTCGGTAATCCGTTGCGCGGCACGTTCATGGTCGATCAGTTGTTCCAGGGTCGCGGAGATACCTGGACGGCCCACGTTGAGCTGGCCGGCGCCACCGTCGGCGGCGCGAGCGAGACCGAGCAGTCGTTCCCGCTCGTCGACAGGCAGCACGAGCGCGTCGAGGATTCTGGCCAGTTCCGGGGGTGACAACAGTCGCTTGCCGGCTTCGAGTTCGGAGATCCGCGAATGAGTGCTGATCTCGGCAGCCTTGGCCAGGGCGCGAACGCCGAGGTCGGCGGCTTCCCGAGCCTGTCGGAGTTCAGCTCCGAGCGCTCGGAGGGACGCGCTGCGGCTGGTTTCGGCCATAGACCACAGCGTAGGGCCTTGCAGCGACCCGATTTCGCTCTCCCCCGTTCGGGGCATTGCGCAAGTGGTCTAAGACCACCAAGCTGGTCTTAGACCACTTGCATAGGCAAGAACATCCTACTGGGACGGGTGACGAGCATGGCGTCATGGTGGAACTTCAGCCAGGGCGACAGTGAACTGATCATCGAGGCCGCAGACGACGGCTACGTGTCGCTGGACGTCACCAATGGACCGTTCAAGGCTGACCGCAAGCAGGCCGAGAAGGTTCGTCGCGCCTACGGTGCCGCAATCTCCGCCATGCCCGAGGCTACGTCATGACCGGCCCCAACTCTGCTGACCAGTCGGTGAACACCCCGGCGGGAATGATCTCTCCGGATGTCGTTCCCGTCGGCCAACAGACCGGCTCGCCGGTCAAGTATCGCGCCGATCGTGAAATCGACACCCTGCCGCTCACTGTCCTGCTGACAAGGTTAGTCCAAGTGATGTCCGGCACGGTGCTCAAAATGGCCGAGCCCCGGGCCGAAGGCGAGAACTCCCTTGGTGCTCATCTGTGTGCTCTTGCAGACGAGACGGAATGGGTGAGCAACGTACTTCGCAGCGCAGCGCTCGCAGAATCGGCGCCAAATCGCGAGTAAGGGGTACAACCGTGAACCCGCTACCTCTGTTGGCCAACCTCGCTGCACCTGGGCAGTGGTCGGTCGCGGCGCTATTTGTGCTCGCTGTGTGTTGGGTCTCCTACCGTCTCGGACGCCTTCTTCGGTTGCCGCTCCGTCGCGGGCGAAATCGCCGCCGCGCTGCTGTGATGCGCGCCGAGGTTGGTGTCCTGCCGCTCGCCACAGTGTCGCATGGCCCGGGTGTGGGTGGCCGGGCTGATCTGTTGGCGGGCATGAAGATTGTGTCCAGGGTGGACGGCTCAGCGCCTCCCGGGCAGGCCCACCCTGGACACAATCGCGGGCTGAGCACAGCGGGCCGAGCCAACCGGAGGGTCGACGGTCAGTGGTGCAGCGGGTTCGCTGCCGCCCACGAATGCACGAAAGGAAGGACATGATCGGCGATAGTGATGGCGGCCCTGGCGGTCGACCAGGTTCGGTGCCTGCGGCCGTGCTGGCTGCTGACGCAATTGGTCGTCGCACGGTGGCCAAACTGGCCGCGCTGCATTTCGTGCTCGTGGTTTCCCTCTCCTTGGCGGCAGTGTCCAGTATGGCCGTCGTAGCGTCGGCGGCCTTCATCGAAGTCGCGCATCTGCACGGCGACGTGGTGTTGGTGGCGATCGCCTATGCCGAAGTGCTGTCCATGGCTGGAGTGGCGAGGCTGGTCTGGTTGCGTCTTGGCTGGACTGGCCTGGTGGGCCGGGTATTTCGACGGCGCGGCCCGCGGTCTGCTGCGTCTGTCCATCAGACACCATCGTGGTTGGCGTGGGTGTGGCGGCTAGCGGTGGCGCCAGTGGCCGTGCTGGGTGGCGTTGGCCTGCATCGATACGGCCTGCCTACGGTCGTGGCAACGTTGTTGGCCATAACCGCATGGATCAGTGTCGACATCACCGATCTCGCGAGTCGCCGGTCCCGGTGCAGGTTAGGGCAACTCCTCCGGTGGGCTCGTCCGGGTGGCATTGACTTGCGACGTGTTCCCCGGGCAGCCCAATCGATGGCCCAGGAAGACCGGGCACTCATCCAGCGAATGGTCGCAGCGCGGTTCTTCCTGGACCAGGTCATACACGGCCCGATGGTGGCCCGAGATGGTCAGATCAGCGCCGTCGTATTCCGGGGGGCCGGTGGGCTCCTCGCGATGCTCGCTGAGGACCTGCTCCGGCGTGCCGATGTCCTGGACAGGCAGGGCCCGTCATGACAACACGGTCAACTGCTGGACGATGCTGGCCGGCCGAACCATGGGCAGCAGTTGAGACGGCACAGGGTCTGGTCGACGCCGCGCAGGAATGCGCGGGCATGGAGAAGGGAGTCATACCAGTGGGAGAGGCGAGAGGGCCATTGGACAGCGGGGCGGTGGCAGCGATGCTGGCCTCGATTGGAGAGCAGATCCGCGATGCCCGGCAGGTGCGTGGTTGGCTTTTGGCTGACCTGTCGCAGCAGGTGGGTGTGTCGCCATCGGTGGTGTGTCGCATGGAGTTGGCGCGGCGTGAGCCAAGCGTGTACCAGGTGATCACAGTCTGCGCTGCGCTGGGCATGCGGGCTAGCGATGTATGGCGGAGAGCAGAAGACGAGGCCTTCCCACTCGGACTCGGCCCGTGGGACAGGCCGACCCCGCCTTGGTGATCGCACCAACTGACACTCCATGCGGTCCAGACCGCACTAGCCTGCTCGCGGCTCGGCTGGTCGATGCGGACATGACCCCGGTATGGCAGCACTACGGGCAGGCCTGCGTCCATTGTGGCCGGGTGTTCGACGCGGACGAACGCCCGGCCACAGAAGCACCGGCCATCCCGGGCCAGCGGCCCGCGCAACGCCGCTGCGCGACCGACTGCCGTACCAACCCATCGATACGACCGCCGTCCCTAGAGGTCGTATAGAGGACTCGGGACCGAGGGGCCATGCCATGACCAGCCGCCATAGTCTGGATACCGACCGTGTCAGAACTCTTGACTGACTGGGAGTCCACCAGTCCCGCAGCCCGAGGTGCGGTCTCAATGGAGTCCGGCCTTGTCGGCCGGAATCACGGAGCGTGTCAACGAAGACTGGGCCAAGGTCACGCCGCCTCAATGGAGTCCGGCCTTGTCGGCCGGAATCACGCTGGTCGCTCGGGGTGCCGTGGCAGGTGAGCAGCGGTGAGGCCTCAATGGAGTCCGGCCTTGTCGGCCGGAATCACATGACTGGACTGGTCCGGTGGGCGTTGGACGCGCAGAAGGCGCCTCAATGGAGTCCGGCCTTGTCGGCCGGAATCACTCGGGCGGTAACCCTAACGCTATCAACCGCACCGATATGCCTCAATGGAGTCCGGCCTTGTCGGCCGGAATCACCTCGGATGGTCTGATCTACCTCTTCGGCATCGGCCGAGCCTCAATGGAGTCCGGCCTTGTCGGCCGGAATCACCTGGCGCCCGCATACCAGTGAGGGAGACACGATGGCACTGACGCCTCAATGGAGTCCGGCCTTGTCGGCCGGAATCACGTTGAGCGAAACCTGTTTCCCACCACCACCCCGGAAGGCGCCTCAATGGAGTCCGGCCTTGTCGGCCGGAATCACCCGACCACCCGATCACCCAGGCCCCACGCCCATACGGGTCGTGGCCTCAATGGAGTCCGGCCTTGTCGGCCGGAATCACCCTATTGGCCATGCTCAACCTATGAGCTGATTACCAGCCTCAATGGAGTCCGGCCTTGTCGGCCGGAATCACCACGGCAAGCAGGCGTGATCCAACTCATTCCCATTGATTCAGCCTCAATGGAGTCCGGCCTTGTCGGCCGGAATCACATCGACCGGAACTCGTTGACCTGCTGGAAAGAAGCGGGGCCTCAATGGAGTCCGGCCTTGTCGGCCGGAATCACCGGCGAGCGCGGCCACTGTCACGCTCATGCTCGCGCAACTGCCTCAATGGAGTCCGGCCTTGTCGGCCGGAATCACTTGCTGAAGAACCCGATTTACATCGGCCACCGGCAGCCTCAATGGAGTCCGGCCTTGTCGGCCGGAATCACTTGCTGAAGAACCCGATTTACATCGGCCACCGGCAGCCTCAATGGAGTCCGGCCTTGTCGGCCGGAATCACACTGAGGTTACGTACCGCGTACGTATTGAACACGAAGCCTCAATGGAGTCCGGCCTTGTCGGCCGGAATCACAGCCAGGGCCGGCCGCTGCTGCCCGCCGCAGGCGCTACGCCTCAATGGAGTCCGGCCTTGTCGGCCGGAATCACAGACGAAGTATGGTTGCTCTACGGCCAAGCCGTAATGCCTCAATGGAGTCCGGCCTTGTCGGCCGGAATCACAAAGGGGTCCCTGAGCGGGGCCTATTTGTTGTGCCCGCCTCAATGGAGTCCGGCCTTGTCGGCCGGAATCACTCCTCGATGGACCACGCCTGGACCAAGACGCGCGAGATCGCGCCTCAATGGAGTCCGGCCTTGTCGGCCGGAATCACCGAACTTCCTGGTGCACGGCTCGGCCGCGACGGGACGCCTCAATGGAGTCCGGCCTTGTCGGCCGGAATCACGCGACCGTCATCGACTACCTGGGCAACATCTACGGCTCGGCCGTGGAGCCTCAATGGAGTCCGGCCTTGTCGGCCGGAATCACACGTGCAGTACACCCGACCCCGTCACCCGCTGCTCGCCTCAATGGAGTCCGGCCTTGTCGGCCGGAATCACATCGCACCACCGCCGCATTACTGCGACCCGTACTACGCCTCAATGGAGTCCGGCCTTGTCGGCCGGAATCACGATCGGAGTGACTGCCGAGCGCAGCAGGCGATCAAGATGCCTCAATGGAGTCCGGCCTTGTCGGCCGGAATCACTGGTGAATCCCCAAGATCGCCGCGTGATGCTTCAACCCGCCTCAATGGAGTCCGGCCTTGTCGGCCGGAATCACGCGCAGTACGTGAACCGGTGCCCCAACACCGCATGTCGGCCTCAATGGAGTCCGGCCTTGTCGGCCGGAATCACGCCGCTGCCGTCGAGCAGGTCGTTGATCGCGGTGAGGCCTCAATGGAGTCCGGCCTTGTCGGCCGGAATCACCGCTCGTGATCGAAGAAACTGTCGCGGGCGACGAGGTGATGCCTCAATGGAGTCCGGCCTTGTCGGCCGGAATCACCTACCCGCTCACCGCAGACACCGCGCTCGTCGTCGCGCCTCAATGGAGTCCGGCCTTGTCGGCCGGAATCACGACGCAGGCCAGGGACAACGCGTCACGGTCGATCGACCAGCCTCAATGGAGTCCGGCCTTGTCGGCCGGAATCACTGGACTTGATGCCGTCGCGGATCTGCGCGCCGGAGTCGCCTCAATGGAGTCCGGCCTTGTCGGCCGGAATCACCTCTCATGTCCGACCTGCCACCGCGTGCCGATGGACGAACGGCCTCAATGGAGTCCGGCCTTGTCGGCCGGAATCACGAACGGCCAGCCGGTCCAGACGACCCCGCCGAACATGCCTCAATGGAGTCCGGCCTTGTCGGCCGGAATCACATGTCTCCGTGAAGCACGCGTCTGGCAACGTGGTTACGAAGCCTCAATGGAGTCCGGCCTTGTCGGCCGGAATCACCTACATCAGCAAAGCTCCCTCATTGCGGCTGACTTGGCGCCTCAATGGAGTCCGGCCTTGTCGAGGCCTTGTCGGCCGGAATCACTGCTGTATGGCGACGGTGAGTTGTTGCTTTGTCTGCGTTGTGCCTCAATGGAGTCCGGCCTTGTCGGCCGGAATCACACCCGTCATTTGGCTGAACTAATTAACAATGCAATAGCCTCAATGGAGTCCGGCCTTGTCGGCCGGAATCACTGGTGCTCGCGGCCAGCGCAAGCTCGCCGAGAACGTGGCGCCTCAATGGAGTCCGGCCTTGTCGGCCGGAATCACGACGACCCGCGCTACCTGCAAGCAGCGCACCGGCTGTGGCCTCAATGGAGTCCGGCCTTGTCGGCCGGAATCACGTCGGTTGGTTCGTCGGTGGCCGGACGCGGGTATCGGCCTCAATGGAGTCCGGCCTTGTCGGCCGGAATCACCGGTGTTGCCCGGTCCGCTCGGTCTGGTTGGAGATGCCGCATGGCCTCAATGGAGTCCGGCCTTGTCGGCCGGAATCACCTATCTGGACGGGTTGAAGGCGCAGGCCCTGCAGTGGCCTCAATGGAGTCCGGCCTTGTCGGCCGGAATCACGCATCCTCCACGGCTGCGTACCGCCGCTCGGGTGACATGCCTCAATGGAGTCCGGCCTTGTCGGCCGGAATCACCCAGCGGATCGCTTCCAGTTCGGTCCACGTCCGTTCGCCTCAATGGAGTCCGGCCTTGTCGGCCGGAATCACGGCTCGTCGGTTTCGGGCCGTGTGACCTGGGACGATACACCGGTTTGCGAGAGGTGCGCCAGAGCCGTCGCAAAGGGCCGTAGCTGTGGTCGGTCAATCCTGGCGGTAGGCACGTTGACCTGCGTGCGAGCACTCCCGGGGGATGGACGCACCACCTGACCGCTCGCGTTGGTCAGCATCGCTCGCCTCACACGATCTGTGGTCCGCTTCCAGGCAGCGTACGGCGTTTGCCTATCGTGCGGATTGCGGCCGGGTTGGCCAGCGGGCCGAGGTCGATCTCGACGACGCTGTCCTGGTTGAGATCCATGATTGACGAGACCTTCGATTCCATCTCCGCGCGTTCGGCGACGCCAAGGTCGCACAGGAAGACCGAATACTGCAACCGCTCACCATGGTCTTCCATGACCGCGCACACGCGGCGCAGCCGGACCGGGTCGGCGATGTCGTAGGCCACGAGATAGCGTCGGCGTGCCACCGCTACCTCGTGACCATCGGCGTGTAGTCGGGTACCTCTCCCACCAGGTGAGCGGCCAACAACCTGGCCTGCACGTCCAGGACACGGCGGTAGCTGATGCGGTAGCCGAAGATCGGGTGCTTGATCTCGGTGGCCAGCCTGCGTTCGTAGGCCCGCAGCACTGTTCGGCGTGCCTGTGGGGTGAGTGCCACGCCGCCGGCTCGCCGGATGAAGTCCGACGAGCTGATCTCGCCGTTGTTGAGCAGCCCGAGAGTGACCGAGTCAGCGATCAGGGGCCGGAACTCCTCGGCCAGGTCCAGCGCGAGGGCTGGGCGCCCGTAGCGGGAGCGGTGGTAGATACCCAGGTAGGGGTCCAGGCCGACGCCCAGGGTGATGGCGACGAGATCCTTGGTGAGCATCGAGTAGTTGAACGACAGCAGGGCGTTGACCGGGTCTCGGGGTGGTCGCCGGTTGCGTCCGAGCAGGGAGAATTCGGTGGCGAATTCTGCGGCGGCTTCGCTGATCATCGCGGGGAACGCGGCGAAGTAGAGTCGTGCCGCGGTGCCCTCGATCCCGAGCAGGGTCGCGAAGTTGTCGGTGGTGCGGGCCTGCTCGGCCAGCCGCTTCAAGGCCGCGACGGTGCGGGATAGGTCGCCGCGTCCGTTGCGGCGTAACAGCGTGCGGCAGTTCATGATCTTGCCGGCGATCATGCTTTGGGCGAGCCCGGCGCCGCCCTGCGCGTGCACGGCGGTCTGCCGGCGACGCAGGTCGACGTATTTGTGCGGTTGTCCTTGGGCGAAGCCGTGCAGCCAACCTCCGGCACTTAACCACAGGACTGGGATTCCCCGCGCGAAGCACTCTTGCAATGCCTGGGTGCTGATCTGGACCCGGCCGAACACGGCGACCTGGGACACGTCGAGTATCCGGAAGGACGCGAGTTTCTCCTTGTCCTTGGTGATCTCCACACGGCCGCCGCGCACGCCGACGAACGAACCGGGCTCCGTGACATACACCGGAAGTTGGTCGTGGTCGCGGGGGACCAACCGACGCGGCGGCTGGTCGCGTCGAGCCAACAGGGCGTTTGTCTCATCCGGGAGGCACAGGCCGACCAGTGAGCAGCGCACGCATTTCGGGCTGTCCACGAGAGGAAGCGGGGCGGCCGACCGGGTCGACGCTGCTCGGGCCTGCTCGACCATCTCGCGGGTGTTGGCAATTCGCTCGGCGGTCAACTCGACCGTGACCCGCTGCCGGGTCTGCGCGTAGTAGACCTCGGCCCGGTCACAGTGATAGCCGTGTTCGCGCAGCAGCAGGGCCTGGAGGCAGACCTGGACCTCATCGGTGGGCCAGGGTTGGCCGTCGGCCTGCGGCGCGCCCTTCTTGTAATCGATCGGGACGACGTGGTCGGCGTCGCCTTCCAGGAGGTCCAGGGTGGCGATGACACCTAGCGTGTCCGAGCTGAGGGTGACCGATCGCGCGACCCGCACCTCGCCGTCCTCGGGCAGTGGCGCGGCGCCGGTTTCCTGGTCCACCCGGCGGTGGACCTGCCGGCCCAGGCGGGTGTCGTCGCTGTCGGCGAACCGGGTCTGCACCCATTCCAGGTAGAACAGGCGTGGACAGTAGACGAACTCGTTCACCATCCGGGCGGGCAGCAGATCCGGTTCCATGACTATCCCTCCGGTAGGAACAGCCCGAGGCCGAAGTGGCTCAGGCGCCCCATGACGACCGGCCCGGTCACCGGTTGGGCGAACGTTAGGCGAAGAAACGCGCCGGGCGGGCCGGCCTGGCCCTGCCGGGTGTCGTGCCGCTGGCGGGCGGTCGGGCGGTAACGCCGAAACGCCGCCCAGTCGCCGGGCACCGTGTCCACCGACACCGGCGCGGGCAGACCGCGGTAGCCGAGTTCCCGGGCGATCTCGTCGGCCAGGAACTCCGGCCAGACCGCGTTGCGGGACGGGTAGCGGCTGGGCGTGAACGGCAGCGCCGATTCCCAGGTTCGCGCGGGTCCCACGAGTTCTGGCGCAACCTGCTCGACCCTACCCACACCCGCGGTTCGCACCGTCAATCGCCACCGCTGGTTGACCGAGCTGTGCAGTCGCCGGATCGAGGTGAGGGCTTTGAGTTCTTCTTCGGACAGGCCGCGTGGCGCCCACACGACCAGGTCACGCAACCGCTGGTCGCCGAACATGGGCAGGTAGTGAGCATGGGTGTGCTGGTGGTCCAGGGCCTGGCCGGTGGCGGTCTTGCCGGCCAGCATGGAGGTGTCCAGCGGCTGGCCGAGCTTGCTCAGCGCGGCCTGGCGCAGCAGGTCGGTGTAGACCAGGGCGTCGGTCTGGGCGGGTGTGGCGGCTTGCAGGATCGACAGGCGTACCGCCGTCACCTGCCGTGCGGGCCGTGTCGCAGGCCGGGTCGCCGGGCGGGCTGGACTGTCCAGTCGCTGGTAGCCGACCAGGCGGGTGCCCAGGGGGAACAACAAACCGTGTCGGCGGACGTCGACCGGCCGGGCGGTCAGGGACTCGACCCGCAGCGGCAGTTCGGGTCCCAGGACGGAGGTGACGTGCGCGTCGGGTGGTATCTCGTCGGCGACGTCCACCGGGACCCAGGTGTGGTGGCCGTCGGGTTCCCATCCGGTGGCCACCGACGCCTCGCACAGGCTCTCGGCCCGGCCGAAGTAGGGCAGTGCCGCGGCCAGCCGGCCCAACAGGTCGGCGTGGCCGGTGGGCAGGTCGGCGGGCCAGCGGATGGCCAGTTCGGCGCCGCGTTCGAATACCGCGAACGCGTCCAGGGTCCGATCGGTGCTGGCGGCGCCGTCGCTGTGGGTCGAGTCGGGGTAGTAGTGGCGGGTGTGGCTGATCGTGTGGCGTGGCACGAAGAACACCGGTGGCACCGCCAGACCGGCCAGTAGGTCGTGCACGTCATCCTCGGGCAACTGCGGCAGCCGGGTGCGCCAGACCGCGTACAGGCTGCGCAGCAGCCGCCATGGCGAGGGCGGCAGTTCCACCGCGCCCTCGTTGACGTGCCGCCCCCAAGGAGTCGCGTGATAGCGGCCCCACGGGAAGCTCAGCAGCAGTGTGGTGGTCACTTCTTGCCCTTGTCGGTCCACTCCACGGTCAGCGGACCAGCAGCGCCGAACGTGTCCCGGGTCGCCGCGATCAACTCGCCTACCTGGGTGTCCAGGTCCTTCCTGCTCGGCAGCGGGGCGCCACGGCGCGCTCGGATGTCGCCGCTGATCTCCAGGTCGCACGCGGTGCGCAGGCGCAGCCCGCCGTCCAACAGGCTGCGGATCTCCCACAGCGCCAGCGTCTCCAACAGGTCGGTGACGGTGTCGGGCAGCCCGTAGGAGCGCAGCAGTTGGGTGTCCACGACGAACGACGCGACAATCCGCTTGGCTGTCCACTCGGTACGGTGGAACGGTACCGAGCCGTAGCCTTCGGCGGTGCCGCCGGTGTCGGTCTCCAACTGGTGGCGGACGATGTCGGCCTTCCGGCCGCCGCTGACGACCCGGCTGACGTCGTGTGCCTCGATCGCCGCCGAGACGGCTCGTTCGAACCGTGGTTGCCCGTACCAGTCCTTCTGCGCGAAGAACACGCCGTGCACCAGGCAGAACGGATCCAGCGACGCCACGGCGGCGGCCATGGACCGCCGGTGCAGCGGAGTGTCCTTGGCCAGGCCGAGACGTTCGCGGATGATCTCGAACACCGGCCGGCCGTCCAGGGTCGCGACGTGCACGAACGGCGAGGCCAGCCGGTGGGCCTCCAGCCGGCTGGAGGTCAGGAACTCGTCGCTGCCCGCGCGCACGACCCGCACCCACGGCAGGTCAGCCACCAGCGCGACGGGTTGGTCGGTGGCGAAGTCCCAGGCGGTGGCTTCCAGCCGGTTGGCCATCGACTGGACGGATTCCACCAGCAGGGACGGAATCGCCTCGTCCTGTTCGAAGCGGGTGAACGTCGCGGCGCCGATGTCCGGGAACCCGGTGGGTTGGAAGCTGCTGCCCAGCAATGGGACCAGGTCCACGTCGTAGATTCGGCGGGTGCTACTCATGTGGGGTTCTCCTCGTCAATGACTGGGTCGAGGGTGCGGCGCTCGGGCAGCACCGCAACACGGTGCAGCCCCGCGAGGATGTCCCGGCGTGGCGGGCGGCACAGCAGGGCCGCGGCCAGCCGGGCACCATCGGCGGCCGCTCCGGTGGGGGTGATCACGTGTCGGAGCCCTCCGGTGCGCAGCCGGTGCGCGGCGTCGGCCAGGACGTCGCCGACGTGGCCGGCGATGAGTTGGGCAGGCCACTCGATGCCGGGACGAACGAGCAGCGGCCAGGTGGTTCCGTCCTCGGCCGCGATCTGAAGCGCAGCCGTGGCGGCGAAGGGCAGCAGCAGGTTGAGCGGCACGTCGTCCGCCTGGTCGCCGGGCAGCATCTGGTCGTGCAGGCCGGTCCAGTCGATGGTGAGCAGGCCGGCCAGCAGATCGCCGACCCGGTCGTCGTCAACTCGGCGGTGGACCAGGGCGTGGATGTCCGACGCCCGGGCCAGCGGGCCCCGGGCGAACGCGATCCGCACACCACGCACAGCGACCAGTTCATTGGCGTCGTTGTCGGGCGCGGCTGCGGGGAACGCCCGGCGGCGTGCGGCCTGGGCGAGGGCGGTGACCAGGCCCGCCGACAACGGACACGGCGCGGGCGCGTCGGTCCACTCGACCCGCCTCCGCGACGTGGTGCCGACCGGCGCCAGCAGCGGCCGCAGCCCGCTCAGCGTCGGCGTGCGATCGCCGATCGGGTCTCGGGCGCTGGCCAGTGCCAGCGCGATCCGCAACGCCGCGTCGTGCTCGGCCGGCCTGGTCAGTTCCGCGGCGAGCGGCACGCCGTCGGCCAGCACCAGCGGGGGCACCCTGCGACGTGCATCACCGGAGCGGCCCACCATCTCGTGGGCACGGCCCAGCGCGGCGATCACCTCGACCAAGTCGTCATCGTCGCCAGTGCGCGCATGCCGATACAACGCCTGTTCAAGGCCACGCACCCGGCTGGCGACCTGCGCGGGCAGCGCGACCCGATGCGCCGCCTCCAGCCACCGGTCCAGACCAGCCAGCAACCCGACCGCGCCGCGTGCCACGACCTCGACCCGGTCGGCCGGTACGGCCAGCGGGTTCTGCCCCAGCCGGTCGACCACGACGTGCCGGCGAAACGCGTCGATGCCCCGGTCCACGCCCAGGCTGGCGATGGCCCGGACGAAGTCCAGCCCGGACCGCGCGGGCTGGTGTCGCCAGTCGGCGCGGCCCTCACCCAGCAGGTGTTCCAGTTCGTCCACCCGCAACGGCGTGGACCACTCCGGTGCCCAGATCTCGCTCAGGACCTGCTCGCCGGGTGCGTCGGTGTCGTGCGCGCCGGTTGTGCCCGGCACCTGGAACGGCAGCGCGGCGTGCGCGTAGGCCGACCCGTGCCGGCGCACCATCGCCGAAGCGAACAGCAGCGTCCCCTCGATGGTCAACAGGAACGCCCACGGGTTGACGAAGCCCTTGTCGTCGCGCTTCTCCCAGGGTGAGGACTGGATCCCACCGGCCCGGCCGGGGTCGAACTGGCCCACCGCGTCGCGCAGGTAGGGCACGGTCTCGTCACCGGTGAGCACGCTGGACAGCCACGCTTGGCCGCGTGGCCCGTCCAGGGCGGCGCGGGCCCGCGTCAGGTAGGTGACCGACAGTTCCTGACGACCGAAATTGCCGCCGGTGCCCAACAATCGGCTGAACGCGACGGCCTGCTCGGAACCGAGCGCGACGGCGGCGTCCAACCAGGGCAGCGCCTCGTCCGGGAATTCGGCCCGGCACAGGGCCAGGACCTGCGCCTTGCGGGTCTTGTCCCACAGTTGCTCGCCCTGGCCGCCCCAGCCCCTGGCGCGGCCGAGGGCCACGACCCGGTCCGCGGCGGCCGCGGCGGCCCGCGTGCTTGCCCAGCGTTGGTCGGTGGACTCCCGTACCCAGTGCAGTACCGCCTCGGCAGTGGTGTTCTTGCCATTGCCGGCGAAACCCGACCCACCGTTCCAGGGCGAGACGATCGCCTCGGGTGTGAACCGCTGGTACAGGGCCGCGACCAGTTCGGGCACCGTGGCGAAGGTCGAACGCAGCACGAACCGCTGCCGATGCCAGCAACCGGTCGCCCCGGCGTCCAGCACTCGGGTGACCGCCCGCAGCAGCCCCAGAGAGGTGAGGTAGCCGCCCAGCGGGGTGGTCCGACAGCCCGCCAACACCAGGTCAGCCACGGTGGCCGTCCCGTCGCGCGCTGGCCTGCCAGTCCGCGCACTGCACGATCGCCTCGCAGAACGCCAGCCGGAACGGCCCCAGATCGCCACGATCGCGCAGCCGCAACGCCCGATCGGTCAGCGATCCGACACCCAGCCGAGTCGGTGCCAGCGACACCGGCCGCCCGACCAGCACCCCACCGTCGCGCAGGCGTGCGGGCAGCGTCGACGAACCGTCGACGACACCGAGAACCGTACCTTCGGGCTCGCCCTCGGCTGCGCGTACCGCCAGCCGGATCTTGCCGTGATGGGCCAGCGCCAGGTAGACCACCAGGTCAGTCTCGGTGATTCCGGACAGGAGTCCGGTGGCCTCGTCCAGCAGAAGCAGGGCGGTGACCAGTTCGTGTCGGAAGTGGGGCGGCTCGGGCCGTAGCGGTGCGCGGCCGGGGGATTTCGCCCACACCGTGTCACCGTCCGGCGGCGGCTGGTCGGGGTTGGCCTTGACCAGTGAGGTCTGGAACGTCGGATGCGCCTTACCCAGGTCGTGCCACCGGGCAGCCGCGACGAGGGCGTCGCACAGGGCGGCGGAGAGATCCGGCTCCAACGCACCGACCAATATCCGGGCGGCCTGCTCGGTGTCGGCCAGATGCTCGGCCAGCGACAACCACGTGCGGTGTCCGGTGGACTGGGGGTCGATGTCCACCGCGTCCGGTGCGGTGCCGGTGGCCTCGATCGGGGCGATCGGCTCGCGGGATGCCGCGGAGAATCCGATGTCGGGCAGATAGCCGCCCCGCGCGGCATCGAACACGAGCATCGCCGTCGCCCGGATGTCCGCGGCGACGGCACGGCGCCAGTGCCCCTCCTGCTGGTCGAATACCAGCGCGCTGCTGCGAGCCAGGAGATCTCGCGCGCCCGCGACCGGTGCCGGACACAACTCGACCCGCGCCGGCAGTGCGGCGTCCTGGGCCATCGGCAGCGCACGCCAGGCCACCAGCACCGTCCGGTCATCGGCGTCCCGGATGAACGGGCCGACATCGATGTCGTTGCCATCCAGGTCCGGTGCCGTGTCGAATAGGTCCCGCAGATCCCGCCGCCGCAACACCGGGTGCACGGGCTCGACGATGTCCTCACTGGCCGCGGCGAGTTGCGTGCCGGTGAGCGCCTGCCCGTCCAACGACGTCAACGTCTCGGCGGCGTTGTCCAGTTCCGCTGCGTCATAGGGCAGGGGAGCGGACCTGCCCGGTGGTGGCGCCACCCACAGCAGCCGCGCGTCGGTGGCTGCACCGTCGCGGTTGCACCGCCCGGCCCGCTGCACGATCGACGACCACGGCGCCAGCTCGGTGACCAGGGTCGTGGACGTCATGTCCACACCGGCCTCCAGCACCTGCGTCGCCACGACGATCCCGGTGCCGTTCACCGCACGCTCGGCCTGGCGTTGCCGATCCCCAGGGCGAAACCGCGCGTGCAGAAGGACCAGATCCTCAGCGGCTACCCGCACTCGAAGCTCGGCATGCACGGCGACCGCGCGGTCCACCGTGTTGAGCACGACCAGGGTCCGGGTACCCGGCCGATGCGCGGCCAGGACGTTGTCGGCCAGCAGCTTCGGATACGTCCTCACGTCCACGTTCGGCAGGTCGAGCCGGTCGACACGTCGGGTCGCCTCCAACCGGCGGCGCAACGCACCGTCCCGATCCTCGGCGTCCAGTTCCACCACCGACAAGGCGCGGTGGAAATCCACCGTCCGCAGCCGCTCGGGCGCCAACGTCGCCGACATCCACATCGACCGGCACGGCAGCGCCGTACCCAGCGTTTCACGTAGGCCCTGCAGTTGCAGGGACGTAGGCAGAGCAGGACCCATCAACTGGACCTCGTCGAACACGAACTGGGTGCCCGCGTGCAACAGCCCGAAACTCATCGGCCAACTCGTCCGCGATTCCGCGTACCCACGCATCAACAGTCTCGACAGCACCATGTCCTGGGTGCCAACGAACAGCCGAACCCGATTCGGATCCATCTTCCACGAACGGCTGTCGTCGTCCTCCCCGCCCATCAGGACGTGCACGGGCACATCCAGGCCCAGGTTGGCCACCCACGACCGCGCCACCCGCACCGTCTGCTCCACCAAAGACCGCTGTGGCAACACAACCACCAGCCACCGCGCCGACTCCACCCCCGCCAGCCGCCGATACAACCAGGGCAGCACAGCGGCCAGCGTCTTACCAGCCCCAGTCGGCGCCCGCAACACGTCCGGCAGCCCATCCCTGGCCAGCCGCCGCTGGTAGGGATAAGGCAGCGCACCATCGGTCGCCGTCGACACGAAGTCGTCGAAGTCCATTGTGCCCATGAGATCAGCTTGGCGGGGCCGACTGTTACCGACCACTGAATTTGACCAGCTTCTGTCCTTGCCACAGGTGTATAAATGGTGGCCGGCGTGGCCGGGAGCCTGGCTGTAACAACGTGTCCGGTTGGCTCGATGGATGCAGCGCGTAGAACGTTCAGCTCGTGGGTCGAGGGAGCCGCTGAGTGAGTGTCGGCGAGGCTGACTTGGTGTTGTTGGCACTGGCTGGTGTGCAGCGCTTCATCGGGGAGTCTCGCACGACGGCCGATGTGGCGAACTCCAGCTTGATCATGCAGCGTTTGGCGACGGTCGGCGCCACCACCGCGGCGGCTTTCGCGCCGGACACGACCGAGGTGGTCTATCCGGTGGTCGCCAGTTCCGGAACCCCGAATCGTGGTGTGACCAACAAGATCGCCGCGTTGGTGCAGGTCGGTGACGGACCACGGTTGGCGGAGGCGATGTCGAACGCGATCGCCGCGGAATGGCATCGTCTGGTACGCGAGTGTTTCGGCACCAATGACGTCCTGGCAACACCAGGCATGCCCGATCTCTGGTGGGTGTGCGTGTCCGGCGGGCGGGAGGACTATCGAACGTTGTGGAGACGTGGCGCTGAACTCGCGGTCGCACGCCGTAGATCGCGTGTCTTCACTCCGCTCGGGGAACTCGCCGGCGGTTGGTTGTGTTCGCAGTCGCCTCGGCTGCTGTCGGTGCGCAGGCCCAGGAACAACGTTCGCGGCCACGAGCGAGGCGAACGGTTGTCGGCGGCGGGCTGGGTGAAACGGACTTACCGGCGAGGCCAGGACATGTCGGCCACGCCATCGACGTTGTCGGTCGCGTCCACGACACTCCGCGTTCGTCTGCTGCGGGAATCGCCGCAGGGGCTGACCGACCAGGTAAGTGTCCTGCGTGAGGCGGCGTCGAAGGTCGCAGGCAGGCTGGTGGCCGAACAATCGGTGGTGACCGGCGTACCGATTGCGTTGAGTCCACTGGCGACGGAGCTGGGCGCCTGGGTGGATCCGGCACGGTGGGACACCGTCGGGCTGGGGCGTGAGTTCGGCACGGCCCCGCCGACCGACGTAGTGGCGTCGGGCCGGAGAGCGGCCATCGAACTGGTGCGGCTGGCCACGGCGGCCGGAATCGCCCCGCTGACGCCGTACTACGCGGTGGTGGTCCAGGATCTCGACCATCTGGGCCGGGCCATGGCGGAGCTGGAGTTGGCCGACCAGCGGGTGGCGTCCGAACAGTTGGTGGCGCTGGGCCAGGCCCAGCGGGACGCCGCCGGTGGGGCCGAGTTGCCGGGTGTGCCGATCTATACCGGCGGGGACGACTTTCTGACGTTCTGCCCGGCAGCCGGGGCGCTGACGCTGGCCGCACGGGTGCGGCGCCTGGTGGACGAGCATCTCGGCGACGGTCCGCTGCGATCGGTTGACGGCCGACCGATCACCGCGTCGACGGCGGTCGTGTTCGCGCATGCACAAACGCCGCTGCGGACGGTCATGGAGGCTGCCGGGCAGACGCTGACCGCCGCGAAACAGACTCGATCTCGCGATGGCCGGGACCGTGACGCCATCGGCGTGCTGGTGCTGCGCCGCCATGGCGAGCGAACACGGAGCATCCAACCGTGGGCGCACGATCCGGTGGCCCGGTGGGAGGCGTTACGTCCGGAGCACGGCGGGCTGTCCGGTGGATTGGCCAGCCAACTGGAGCAGGATGCCGCACATGTGAGTCAGCTCGCGGCGGATCCTCGCCGGTCCCCGACACTGGAAGCGGAGTTGACCCGCCTGGTCCTGCGGCACAGCGGTGGACTGGACGAGCAGGAGGCGTTGCGGGCGGCGGTGGCGCTGCACGAACTGGCCTGGGCGGAGCGGGACCGCACCGGCAGGGGCATCAGCGACGGGCCGGACGGCGGCGAGACGGCGGTGCGGTACTCCCGGTGGCCGTCCTCGGGGAACTATCGGCCGGTGTCCTCCTTGCTGGTGGCGCGCTTCATGAGCCAGGAATGTCGGTGAGTCGCCCATGACCACGGCACGCACGGCGGTCGAGCAGGTCACGACCTGGCTGGCGGTCGAGCCGTTGGACACGATCATGGTGCGCGACGGCAGACAGTTCGACGCGGGCGACGCGGGCGCGGCGACGGCCGTGGCGCCACCGCCGAGCACCCTGGGCGGTGCCGTGGGCGCGGCGCTGGGCGAGGGTGCGTCGGGCGGCCATCGCGCCGACGAGCTGGTCGGACCGTTCCTCGCGGTTGCCGGTGATCCGCGCTTTCCCACACCGCAGGACATCACCCTCGACGACGACGCCGACGTGCACCGACTCGCTGCGCGACCGGCCCACCCGGACGAACGAACCGACCTGTCCGGCTCGTTGAGTCATCTGCTGGTCGGACCGGGCGATCCGGTCGGCGGGTATCTGGACACCGACGGCCTGACGGACTGGTTGTCCGGTGACGGCGAACTCGCGCCCGGTCACTCGGCGCGGCCGGCGTGGTGGCGGGAGCGGCTCGTGGGGGCGCCGTGGTACGGCGAACGCCGGGTGGGCCTGGCCAGACGGGTCGAGGGCGAGTTCGCCGACACGGCCGATCCCGGGATGCTCTATGCGGCGACGCATCTGCGGCCGGTGGAGGACATGGGTTTCGTGGTCGGCTGCGTAGCGTCGGGGCCGCTGGCGGTGGTCGATGACCTGGTGCCGTTGGGAGGACGAGGCCGGCTGGCGACCGTTCGAGTGTGCGACCCGCCTGAACTACCGGCGATGCCGCGGGATTTCCCGGACGGTCGGGTCGCGGTCTGTTTAGCGACTCCGGCATTGCTGGGCGACGTGCGATGGCAGCCGGCCGGTGCGAGGTTGTGCGCGATGGCGCTGGGAGGTCCGCAGACGGTCGCGACCGCATCGCCTCGCGAGGGCTTGTGGAGGACTCGTCGGCTGCGGTGGGCCGTGCCCGCCGGCACGGTCTACTACCTGGATTTCGGGTCTGCCGAGGCTGCCGGCGCCTGGGCGCGCCGCCATCACGGCCGCCTGCTGCCCGGGCAGATTGGTGAGCCGATCGTGCACGCGGGGTTCGGCACCTGTTTGGTGGGGAGATGGATGGCGTGATGGCACGACGATTGCTGACCTTGCTGGCCGAGACCCCGGTACACGCCGGTGGTGCGGGCGCTGAGGGCGCGTTGGACCTGCCCGTGCAGCGGGAGGCCGCCACCGGGTTGCCGGTGATCTGGGGTCAGAGCCTGAAAGGTGCGCTTCGCGATGAGGCGCGCGGCCAGAACTGGGAGATCGCCGTGTTCGGCGACGCGCCACCGTCCCGGGAAGGCAATGGCGCCAACGGCGTCGCCGAGGTGAGCCCGGATGACCCCGGTGGTGAGTTGCGCAAGGGCGGCGTGGCATTCGGCGACGCGCAACTGCTGGCGTTCCCGGCGGCGACCACCCGGCACACGTTCGCCTGGACGACCAGCCGCCTGGTGCTCAGCCGCCTGGGGCGCAAAGCCGGGCTGCTGGGCACCGCGGTTGCCGCTGATCTCGCGGGCCTGGTCGCCAGCCTGCCTCCCGAGGCAAGCACCCTGGGCGGCCCGCGCTGGCAGGACACTACCGTCATCGGACCGTTCGTCGACGAGGTGACATCCGACCGGAGCATCACGGCGGTCGGTGCGCTGCTGGCCGCCCTGGTGTGTCCCAACGGCAGCGAATTCGACTACACCCGCACGAAGCTGACCGATGACCTGCTGCGGCTGCCGGACGACGTGCTCAGCGAACTGACCACGCTCGCCACCGATGTGGTCGCCCGCGTCCAGTTGAAACCGGACGCGAAGACCGTCGCACACGGACCGTTCTACGCCGAGCACCTGCCCGCCGAGACGGTGTTGTTCGCGGTCCTGGCGGGCGCCGAGGAGAACCTGGCGCACCTGGCCGAGTTATTCGACGGTCGGCCCATCCAACTCGGTGGCGCTGAGACCGTCGGCAAAGGTGTGCTGTGGTGCCGGGTACACGATGCCGCGTCCTTGTCCGACGCGATCGCCGCCGCCCGGTCCCGGTCGACGTCAGTAGGGGCGTGAGGATGGCACTGCGTCGAATGGACCATGACCTGGCCAGCAAGGCCGCCGAGGTCGTGCCCGCGGTCGTCACCGACGACATGAGGACTCGGTTCGCCGGCCTGCCCAGCATGATCATGACCAGCGGGCTGACCGCGACCGGGGCCTTCCTGTTGGCCAGGGCCAACAGTGACGGTGGTGCCGGTGCCGACAAGGCTGCCTACTCGGCAGTCGCTGACGCCCTGCTGCGGGACGCGGCGACATTCGCCCGCATCCCGGTCGATCCTTCCGGACCGGAGGGCACCCTCGCCAACATCGCCACCGTCGGGGACGCCCATCGTGGCCTGCTCGCCGAGACTCGGGCGCGAGCGTTCGCCACCTGGCTGGCCCGCATCGCGGCGGCCCGCCGTGCTCCGACCCCGTCGCCCACCACCGGCACCGCGACGGATCCGGTGCCGACCGCACAGCCGGTTAGTCAGCAGTCGCCGGAGCGCCAACGGGCCGCTGCGGAGGCAATGCGGAAGATGAGCGGCCGATGACCGTGTACGGCGCGGTCAGCCAACTGCCCGGACCGACCGGGCAACACCTGGCTGACCTGCCTGGCCGCGGTGCGAACGCGGACCTGTTGATGCGTCGGTTGTTGGTGCACGACGACAACGACCTGACGGCCGCGCAACTGGACGCGGTGCGGCGAGCCTGCCGAAACACCGCCGCCCTGGCGGCCGGGATTCGAACACGGCGTCGGGCAGCGGTCACCGTCCTGGCCTCGCGCGCTCACACCACCGTCCTGGCGGTGACGATCACTCCACAGTGGAGATTCGTGGTCGGACATGGCGAGAACTCGGCGTCGGAGACGAGCCTCACGCTGTCGCCCACCTACGGGACGCCTCTGCTGCCGGGGAGCGCCCTCAAGGGCCTGACCGTCGCCGAAGCGCGTGCCGAGAAGGTGGGGGACGGGCGGCTGCGTGAGTTGTTCGGCTCACCGCGGCCCGGCGAGATAACGTCGACCGATCGACGCGGCTCGGTCACGTTCTTCGATGCGCTGCCGCTGGACACGCCTGAGCTGGTTGTGGACGTGCTCACCCCCCATGCCAAGCCGTACTACGACCAGGGCAACAGGAACGGCGTGCCCGCCAGCCCACCGGCCGAGTACCACAATCCCGTGCCTGTCCGGTTCCTGGCCGTCGAGCGCACCAGGTTCGAGGCGTTGCTGGTCGGCCCGGCGACCGACGTGTCCGACGCGGCCGGACTGCTGGTCCGCGGCCTGGACGATCTCGGGATCGGTGGTAAGACAGCCGCCGGGTACGGCTACTGCACGGCCACGATCCAGGAGATGATCGCGTGAGCCTGGTGCTGCACGTCGTTCCGGTCGGCCTGTCGATCAACGACGGCGTGCAGGGACGGGACGTTACCATCCCCGTGGCCGAACGAAAGATCGTGCAGAACGCGCTGAACCCAGAAGCCAGGCGCTCCAGGGGCAACGACGCGAATGTCGTCCAACGGGAGATCCTGGATCATCGAAACGGTGCGGTGGTGGACATGCCCAGCCTGCTCGGGCCCGCCGCCGACATCATCGCTGGTTTGCGCGGCTCCTACCGGCTGTGCGCGGAATGGACGTCCATCCGCGTCGAAACGGCCGAGCCGCCGCCGGGCGATCCGCACCAGGGACACGCCTACGTGCTGATCGCCACCGACACCGAGCCCGGTCTGCGTAGCGCCGCCCTGGTCGCCGCCGGGCTCCCGGGCGCCCCGCCGGTCCGCTACGTCGACGATCCCGGCACTGTTGAGTTCCGCGGCACCCGGATCATGCCTGGCCAGGCGTATCTGTGCCGCGTCCCGGGCCTGGACTTCACCAAGCCCGACGACATCGACAAAGGCAACCTCACCTGGCACGCGTTGGGTTCGATCGGCCACACCGTGGCCGAGTCGGCGGCCAATCCCAGCCCGCATCGGTGGCGGGTCGTCGTACACCTCTCCGGTGGTTTCAAAGCGCTGATTCCCTACCTGTTGGTCGTCGCCGAGGGCATCAAGTCGGTGTTCGGTCAGCCTGATCGGGTCAGTCCGACAGCGGTACCCGACCTGAGCGCGGTGATCCTGCATGAGAAGGCTCAGGACGAGCGCGCCGCCGTGCCGGTGCGCACGATCAGGGGCTACCTGTACCGGCAACTGCTCAGTCTGGTTGACAACGCCGATCCCAACACCGGAGCCGTGACCGGCGAGTCCGACAACCCGCTGAACGGGCTATGCCTGGATACCGGGCGTGGCCAGTTGACCACGATGGGGAAGATCATGGTGGCGATCCCGTGACCGGCGACGATCCCTTCCAGCGAACGCTGTCCTGGTACCTCGACAACGTCCTGCCCGCGGACACCGACACCCAGGGCAGGACTGACCCGGGCCGCGCGATCCTGCCGCCCCCTGGCCATGCGCCGGTTCCGGCGAACATCCGTCGCGCGCTGTCCCGACCACGCACGCTGCTGGACCCCACCAATACCGACGTCAGGACGGTATTCAAGGTACTGATGTCGCTGGCCTGGCTGGCCGACCACTGGCCAGTCGACTGGATTCCGCGTGACCTCGCCTCCCGCATGGCGCGGTTCCAGTTCCTGGTCTGGAGTTTTCCGGCCCGTTTCGGCGTGGGCGCCAGCGCGGAGATCTACGACGGCGTTCAGCTGCCCGAACTGGCGGAACAGCCCAGACCGGAGGTTGACGACGAGTTCCTGTTCGCGCAGGCTCGTCTGGCCCGGCAGCACTGGAAGCAGTACCTCGATTCGTGGGAAGACGATCCGTGGCTGGCCAGCCGGCAGGACCGGGCGCCGGACGCACTGGAATCGGACCTGGCATGGCTGGTGATCGCCTGGCCGTCACCGAACAAACCGTGGTCGGACGCCCTGGATGGTGCTGCCGTTCGCCACTGGCCGCGCGGGCTGTCCTCACTGGACCTCGGCTCGGTCTCGGACGGGCATCGGGTCGCGGCCGACACCGCACAACACTGGCTGCACCGCGGATCTCTGGGCGGTGCGGCCACCGCCCTCGCGCCTACTCGCCGGGCGGAAGGACGTGGCCTACTGGCCGTGTACCCCGTGGCCGCGGCCGTTCTGATCACACTGCTGTTGACCGGATCAGGCGACCTAGCTCGGTGGGGCGCGGTGGGGTTGCTCGTGTTCGCCATTGCCGCGACCGTGGTGGTGCCGGCCCGGTTCACGCCGTTGGGTCTGCTCCGGGTGCCCGCCGCCGCCGCCGTTGGACTCGCCGTGCTGGTGACACTCTCGGCGCAATGGTGGATCACTCCGGCGGTGTGGTTGATCGGCGTGGGGATGGCCGTTTTCGCGGGGCTGTACCTGGTGTTCGAGGCCCGCCAGCACGGTGCCGGGGTCATGGCCGCGGTGTACCGGGGAGCGATCAACATGCTCGTCGGTCTGCTGCACGCGGCCGTGCTGAGCATCGCGGTGCTCGGGTTCGTTGTTCCCGCGATGGGCCAGAACGGTTCGTGCCTGGCCGGTTGGGAACACCACGACCCGTGGGCTCCACTCCCGATCAGCGCCAGCGTCGCCGGACTGCCCGCAGGGTCGACCTCCTGCGCCGCCGCCCTCGGCGTCGGCCAGGCCGCCGCACCGGCCGCCATGCTCATGCTCATGACTGGTTGGTCGCTGGCCATCGGCCTGGCCGCACAGATCCTCTGGGACGACCGGCCGGTCACCGCGCCACTGGGCCGGCTACGCCGTGTGCGAGGTGGATCATGACCGTGTGGACCACGCTCACCCTACGGGTGGTCACCCCGCTGTTCAGCGGTGACGATCCCGGGCAGCCGGATGGCGGCGACCCGATCCGCGTACCCTCCATCCGTGGGGCCCTGCGGTTCTGGTTCCGTGCCGTCGCCGCCGGACACGGTGTCACCGACCTGGCCCAGCTGTGGGCACAGGAGGAACAGATCTTCGGCAGCACCCGCAGGCCATCGGCGATCGCGCTGCGGGTCAGCGGCATGCCTTCTCGCAGCGACGACAGGCGACCCGACTGGACCATGCCGCCCGGGTTGGGTGCCAAGGACTTCCACGGTGCGCACTACCTGCTGGGCATGGGCCTGTGGCGTGATGGCCTCACCCGGCAGTTCGTCGAGCCCGGCAGGACGTTCGACCTGTCGATCAGGTTCTCGCGGCAGCCGGATGCCGAACAGGTCAATGCCCGCTTCATGCTCGCCCTCTGGGCGTGGCTGACCTACGGCGGTCTCGGCGCCCGCGTGCGCCGAGGCTTCGGCCAACTCCGGTGTGTCGGCCACAGCGGGGTACCGCTTCCCGGTCGGTGGGCGCCAGGTCCGTTGGGTTCACCGACTCAACAGACCACTTGGGAGCTGTATTGCCAGACCCCGGTCCCTCGCGTGATCAGTGACTTCGCCGCACACGGCTGGACCGGCACCCCGCCGCCGGGCACGCCCGAGTTCCCGCTGCTGGGTGTCCCGGCCTGGTCGGGTCACTTCCTACCCGGCGAGCCGGCCGCTGACCTGACCATGGCCTTGCACTGGGCGGGCGTGGAATGGCGCGCGTTCCGCGCGGTCGCCGATCCTGCCGGCCCGATCACCGCAGATCTGCACTCGCCGGAATGGGTACATACCATCCACGGTCGGTCCCGGAACTATCCCCTTGCCGCCTTCGGCCTGCCGGTCAACTACCGCGGCGTGACGGTCGACCTGATGTCGTCCGGGCAGAAGATCCGCCGCGCCTCGCCCGTGTGGCTGCGCCCAGTCCGGCTGGACGGTGGATGGCGGACGTTCACCTCGTTGTTCCGCGCCCAACTGCGGCCTCCTGGCGCGGAACTGAGCCGACGCCTGCGCATGCCCGACGACGCCACCATCGCCGACTCGTGGGACGCCTGGCAGAACGACCAGAACCGGTTGCCCGACGACTACTACTGAGGACCGACCATGCCAAGCGTATGGCGTTGGCGACTGGCCGACCGGATCGCCCCCGACCGGCGAACGGTCCATGCCATGATCTCCCGCTGGCTCGATGATGATCACCACGCCGACCGCAAGCCATGGTCCTGGACACTCGTCCGCGGAGATGCCGACCGTGCGATCGACATCGCCCTGCTGGACGACACATTGGTCGACAGGCTGATCACCGGCGCCGAAGCGTACCGGCAATCCTCGATGGCCACGCCGATCCGCCAGGTCGCGGTGGCAACGTGGCCGCAACTCGCCGGGTCCCCCGCACAGACGCACTGGACAATGGAATTCCTCAGTCCCGTGACGTTCCGTCGAGGTCAAGCGTTCCTGCCCTGGCCGGCGCCATCGTCAGTGTTCGGCAGCCTCCGGTCCTCGTGGCGGTTGTTCGGCGCGCCGCACGTCGGCGATGTCACCCTGGACCTGAAACTCGACCCGATCGTGGTGAGCGCGATGAAGGGTGAGAGCCAGACGGAGCGAGTCGTCCTGCGCCGCTCGACAGCCGCCCATGATCGGCCCACTCAACTGATGGTGACCGGATTCACTGGATCAATGCGCTACGCGGTGGACGGCGCGATCGACCCGTCGGCAGTGGCCAGCCTGGTCGCGTTGGCTCCTTACGCCGGAGTCGGCGCCTACACAACCTGGGGATTCGGCGCGGTCCGAAACCTGGGCTACGGCAAGTGAGCCGTGGGCGCCTTACTGGACAACGCAGCATCGCCAGCGTCGCTCACCGAAGCATGGGACGACGTGCTGGCCCATGATGCGGCAGATGACCTGCTGTCCGCCGGTGTCTCCGCTGGTCGAAAGGTCCGCGCGGATGGGTAGGGTGCAGAACCGAACCACGCCCAAGGGCGTATAGAAACAGCGGGAGGCAGGGCCTGGTTGTCCGGTGCGGGGTGCAGAACCGAACCACGCCCAAGGGCGTATAGAAACAAGAGCCAGATGAAGCACAGAATTTCGACCACATGTCGAGAACCGAACTACGCCCAAGGGCGTATAGAAACGACTTGCGAGCCGCGGCGACCGCGGCGGGGATGCCCGGTGCAGAAGCGAACCACGCCCAAGGGTAGCTATTCAGCTGTCTGGCGCCCTGGTGGACGTGGCGTGATCTCGATCTGAGATGATCTTGATGTGTCGGTTCCGGAGTCGGCTGAGGCGTTGCTTGAGCGGGTGCTCGCGCGCGTGGCCGAGTTGGAAGCGGCGCTG
>DASUGU010000032.1:0-6358 GCA_036273855.1 Pseudonocardiaceae bacterium | reverse complement strand
GAACGCGGACAGCGAGCCGAGGATGATCACCAGCCGGGCCGGATGCGCGACCGGCGACACGGTCGTGCCGGCAGCGGCCCGGGTGGGCATCAGAACCGGGGGTGGTCGCCGTGCAGCAGGACGCGCTGCTCCGGCCCGGTGAGCCGGTCGGCGACGTCCTTGGTGCGGGCCACCTCGCCCAGCACCCACGCCGGGACGTGCCGCGCGGTCAGCATGGCCAGTGCCCGGTCGGAGTCCTCCGCGGACAGCACGGCGACCATGCCGACGCCCATGTTGAACGTCTGCTCCATGTCGGCCCGGTCGATCCGGCCCCGCTGGGCCAGCAGCCCGAACACCGGCGCCGGTGTCCACGAGCGACGGTCCAGCACGGCGGTCAGGTCGTCGGGCAGCACGCGGGCCAGGTTGGCGGCCAGCCCGCCGCCGGTGACGTGGGCGAAGGTGCGCACGTCGGTCTCGGCGACCAGGGCCAGGCAGTCCTTGGCATAGATCCGGGTCGGCTCCAGCAGTTCCTCGCCCAGTGGCCGGCCGAACTCCTCGACGTGGCCGGACAGGGGCAGCTTCGCCAGGTCCAGCAGCACGTGCCGGGCGAGGGCGAAGCCGTTGGAGTGCAGGCCGGTCGAGCCCATCGCGATGACCACGTCACCGGGCCGGACCCGGTTCGGGCCGAGCAGCCTGGCCGCCTCGACGACGCCGACGCCGGTGCCGGACAGGTCGTAGTCGCCGGCGGCCATCAGGCCGGGGTGCTCCGCGGTCTCCCCGCCCAGCAGGGCGCAGCCGGCCTGCACGCAGCCGTCCGCGATGCCCCGCACCAGTTCAGCGACCTGCTCGGGCACGACCTTGCCGACGGCGATGTAGTCCTGCAGGAACAGTGGTTCCGCACCGCACACCACCAGGTCGTCCACGATCATCGCGACCAGGTCGATGCCGACCGTGTCGTGCTTGTCCAGTGCCCGCGCGACCGCGATCTTGGTGCCGACGCCGTCGGTGGAGGACGCCAGGACCGGTTCGGTCCAGCGGCCGAGCCGGAGCTCGAACAGCCCGGCGAAACCGCCGATCCCACCGAGCACCTCGGGCCGGTTCGCCTTGTCGGCGTACGGCTTGAGCCGCTCGACGGCTTCCTCGCCCGCCGCGACGTTCACGCCGGCGGCCGCGTAGTCGGTCTTCTGGTGGTCCGTGCTCACTGCGGCGGTTCTCCGATGTGTCGGCCCGTCAGGGGCGGCGAACGGCGTCGTGGGCACCGTACCCACCGGCCACCGACGCGGAGCCGGCGCCGACCGTGCCCGGATCGAAACCGCGACCGGCCGCGTCCATGTCCTCCAGCAGGTGCTTGCCGATCAGCGCCTCGTCGGGCAGCGGGATCGGGTACTCGCCGACGTAACAGGCCATGCACAGCCGGGAGCGCGGCTGCTCGGTGGCGGCGACCAGGCCGTCCAGCGACACGTAGCCGAGGCTGTCGGCGCCGATCGAGCGGCGCACGCCGTCGGTGTCCAGCCCGTTGGCGATCAGCTCGGCACGGGAGGCGAAGTCGATGCCGTAGAAACACGGCCAGCGCACCGGCGGCGACGCGATCCGCACGTGGACCTCCACGGCACCCGCCTCGCGCAGCATCCGCACCAGGGCCCGCTGGGTGTTGCCGCGCACGATCGAGTCGTCCACCACGACCAGCCGCTTGCCGCGGATCACGTCGCGCAGCGGGTTGAGCTTGAGCCGGATGCCGAGTTGGCGGATGGTCTGCGACGGCTGGATGAAGGTGCGGCCGACGTAGGCGTTCTTCACCAGTCCGGCGCCGTACGGGATGCCGGACGCCTGCGCGTAGCCGACGGCGGCGGGCGTGCCGGACTCGGGTACCGGGATCACCAGGTCGGCCTCGACCGGGTGCTCCTTGGCCAGCCGCCGGCCGATCTCCACCCGGGACGCGTGCACCGAGCGGCCGGCGATGGTGGTGTCCGGGCGGGCCAGGTAGACGTACTCGAAGACGCAGCCCTTGGGCTCGGGCACGGCGAACCGGGACGACCGCAGGCCCTCCGCGTCGATCGCCAGCAGCTCGCCCGGCTCGACCTCGCGGACGAACGACGCGCCCACGATGTCCAGTGCCGCGGTCTCGCTGGCCACCACCCAGCCGCGCTCCAACCGGCCCAGCACCAAGGGGTGCACGCCCTGCGGGTCACGCGCGGCGTACAGCGTGGACTCGTCGGTGAACACCAGGCAGAAGGCACCCCGCAGGGTGGGCAGCAGTTCCAGCGCCGCCTGTTCCACGCCGGTGTCGGCGGCGGCAGCGGCGAGCAGGCCGCAGATCAGGTCCGAGTCGGACGTGGCCTGGGCCAGGTTGCCCCGGGAGCGGGCGACCGTGCCGGTGTCCGCGCCCAGCGACCGCGCGCGAGCCACGAGTTCGGCCGTGTTGACCAGGTTTCCGTTGTGGCCCAGGGCGATGCCACTGCCGGTTGCCGTGTTGCGGAACGTCGGCTGGGCGTTCTCCCAGGTACCGGAGCCGGTGGTGGAGTAGCGGCAGTGGCCGACCGCGAGATGCCCGCGCAGAGACACCAGCACCTGCTCGTCGAACACCTGGCTGACCAGGCCGAGATCCTTGAACACCACGATCTGCTGGCCGTCCGACACGGAGATGCCGGCGGCCTCCTGCCCCCTGTGCTGCAAGGCATACAGGCCGTAGAACGTGAGCTTGGCCACCTCCTCGCCGGGCGCCCACACACCGAACACTCCACATTCCTCGTGCGGCTCGTCGTCGGTTGGCTGTCCAATGGCTGGCAGGTCAGTGACCACCGAGGACTCCCTTGTACGCGACCGGGGCGAGTCCCAGTGTAGGTGGCCACTCGCTGCTCACAGGCGTACGACGGGCAGGAGATGGGCGATGTCCGCCCGACTGCCGGACGCGGCCACCCGGCCGGCGGACAGGGCGTCGGTCCAGGACACCCGGCCGGTGGCCAGTTCCAGCCATGTCCGGGGGTTCATCTCGATCACGTTCGGGGGCGTGCCCCTGGTGTGCCGGGGTCCCACGACGCACTGCACGGCGGCGAACGGCGGCACCCGCACCTCGACGCTGCGGCCGGGCGCGATCGCCGGCAGCACCCGCAGGCTCAGCCGCACCGCCCTGGCCAGGACGGCCCGGTCCGGTTGGTCGGCGGTGCCGGCCAGCCACGGCAGCACGTCGGCGACGGCCTGGCGCACCTGGGCCGGATCGGTGTCGGCGGCCATCAGATCCACCCGTTGCGAGCCGCGTGCAGGGCGAGCTGGAACCGGTTGGCCGAGCCGGTGCGGGCCATCATGCCCTCCAGGTAGCGGAACAGGGTGCGCCTGCTCACACCCAGCGCGCGGGCCGCCTGGTCGTCGCCCATGCCGGCGGCCAGCAGGGACAGCAGCCGCCGCTCGTGCGGTTGCAGCCGCTGCTCGGTGCCCCGGTCGCGGACGTCGAAGGGCAGTGCGGCGCGCCAGCACATCTCGAACAGGCCGTGCAGCGCGGACAGCAGACTGCACGGGCGGATCAGCAGCGCCGAGCCGTCGGCCGAGCCGCCCGGCCGGGACTGGGACACCACGGCGCAGTCGTCGTCGAACAGCATCAGCTTGACCGGCACGTCCGGCAGCGTCCGCGCCTCCTCTCCGGCGTGCACGCCGGGCAGCACGGTGGCCAGGTAGTCGGCCCGTTCCAGCGCGGCCGTCGCGTACACCACGCGGTAGTGGACGCCCCGGGCCAGGTTGGCCAGCTCGATCTGGTTGACGTCGGCGTAGTAGGGCGGCGTGTCGAACCCCCGGACCTCCTGGTGCACGCCACGCTCGAGCTGGGCGATCCGCCCGGCGACCGTGGTCCCGCCGATCACCTCGATCAGGTGGCCGACCGGTTCGCCGCCGGCCGCGCGCAGGAACGACTCGTAGGCGTCCACGGCGCTGATCCGGGCCCGGCGTAACTCGGCCTCCTGACGGCGCACCAACATGTCCAGCCCGGCCGCGGGCCGAACGGGTGACGCGACGGTGCCGGACTCGACGAGGCTGACCAGTCCGGCCTCGCTCAGCGCGACGAACGCCGACCGCACCGCGGGCTCCGGGAGGTCGGCGAGCGCGGCGACCGTTTCGGCGGTACAGGAGCCCTCGGCCAGCAGGGCGAGGTACGTGCGTGCCGCTGCCTCGTCCAGCCCGAGCAGGACCAGGTCGGCGATCCGAGCCGGACCCATCGGTGGCATCCATCCCTTCCGACAGACGAGCACCTTACCGACACTTTTGTGCCACTGGCACCGCAGAGACACCACGAACCTCACACGCGCTGTACACACATGACACCAACGGGTGACTTGCCCGTTGGGCACAGTTCCAGCCAGTCCCTGCCTGGAGGAAACATTGCGCAGTGTCATGCGAGGGCTGCTGACGCTCGCCGCGCTGACCGCGTTGACGTGTTCGTTCGCGTCAGCGACCGCGGTCGCCGCTCCATCACCGAGTGCAGCAACGACATCAACCACATCGGCGGTCACCCCTGCGACCGTCCACTCCTGTGCCCAGAACGTCACACCCGGCATGGCGACCTGCTTCGCGCTGCGCCGGACCGACGCGGGCGTGCACCATTCCCTGATCAGTCCGGACGCCGCGCCCAGCGGGTACGGCCCGGCCAACCTGCAGAGTGCCTACAAGCTGCCCACGGGTGCCGGCGCCGGCCAGACCGTCGCCATCGTGGACGCCCAGGACGACCCGAACGCCGAGTCGGACCTGGCCACCTACCGGTCGACCTTCGGCCTGCCGGCCTGCACCACGGCCAACGGCTGCTTCAAGAAGGTCAACCAGAACGGCGCCACCAGTCCCCTGCCGACGGCCGACGCCGGCTGGGCCGGTGAGATCAGCCTGGACGTCGACATGGTCTCGGCGATCTGCGCCAACTGCCACATCCTGCTGGTCGAAGCCACCAGCGCCACCATCGCCAACCTCGGTGCGGCGGTCAACCGGGCGGTCGCCATGGGCGCGAAGTTCGTGTCCAACAGCTACGGCGGCCCGGAGGACGGCACCGAGTCGTCCGACGACACCAGCTTCTACCACCACGCCGGTGTCGCGGTGACCGCGTCGACCGGTGACAGCGGGTTCGGCATCGGCTACCCGGCGTCCAGCCCGTTCGTCACGGCGGCCGGCGGCACGTCGCTGGTCACCTCGACCAACGCGCGCGGCTGGTCGGAGACGGCGTGGAGCGGCGCGGGCAGCGGTTGCTCGTCGGACGAGGCCAAGCCGTCGTTCCAGGCGAACGTGACCACCGGCTGCACCCGTCGGGCCAACGCCGACGTCTCCGCCGTCGCCGACCCGAACACGGGCGTCGCGGTGTTCCAGACGTTCGGCGCCACCGGCTGGCAGGTCTACGGCGGCACCAGCGTGTCGTCGCCGATCATCGCGTCGGTCTACGCGCTGGCCGGTACGCCGGGCGCGACCGACACGCCGGCCGCGTACCCGTACTCGCACACCGGCAACCTGTTCGACGTCACCAGCGGCAGCAACGGCGCGTGCTCGACCAGCGTGCAGTGCACCGCAGGCGTCGGCTGGGACGGCCCGACGGGTCTGGGCACGCCCAACGGCACCGCGGCCTTCACCGCGGGCGCGGGGACGGGTGCGCTGACCGCGAACAACCCGGGCAGCCAGTCCGGGACCGTCGGCACAGCGGTGAGCCTGCAGCTCACCTCGTCCGGCGGCACCGCTCCGGTCACGTGGACGGCCACCGGCCTGCCCACCGGGCTGTCGGTGAGCAGTTCCGGCCTGATCTCCGGCACGCCCACCACCGCGGGCAGCTTCACGGTGACCGCGACCGCCCACGACGCCGCCGGAGCCACGTCGCCGGCGACGTTCACCTGGACGATCAGCGCGGTCGGCGCGGGCTGTCCGTCGGCCGGCCAGAAGCTGGGCAACCCCGGCTTCGAGTCCGGTGCCACCGTGTGGTCGGCGTCGCCGGCCGTGATCGGCCAGAACGGGTCCATCGGCGAGCCGGCACACGCCGGCACGTGGGACGCCTACCTGGACGGCTACGGCACGACGCACACCGACACGCTGTCCCAGTCGGTCACCATCCCGGCCGGGTGCAGCGCGACGCTGTCGTTCTTCCTGCACATCGACACGGCGGAGACGACGACAACGACGCAGTTCGACAAGTTGACCGTGAAGCTCGGCACGACGACGTTGGGGACGTTCTCCAACCTCAACCACGCCACCGGCTACGTGTCGCACAGCTTCAACGTGTCCAGCTTCGCGGGCCAGACCGTCACCCTGACGTTCACCGGCACCGAGGACACGTCCCTGCAAACCTCGTTCGTGGTCGACGACACCGCCGTGACCGCTAGCTAGGTGCGCTGAACAACTCACACCGAACGAGGGGTGGTGGGGCCCG
>DASUGU010000031.1:0-23883 GCA_036273855.1 Pseudonocardiaceae bacterium | reverse complement strand
GAACATCTCGTCCGGGAACAGGGCGAAGCACTCCCGGTGCAGGACCGCGTAGATCGAATCGTGGGCAACCCGCCCGGCGCAGTAGTCCACGGTCGAGCGCAGCAGGTCGGTCTGGCGGGGTGTGCGTCCCAGGGCCACCCGGCCATCCTGCCGGACCGGCCACCCGACCAGACCGACCGACACGCACCGATCCCTCACGATGCAAGACACCAGTCACCTAGGTCGCGATGCCATCGCAGCACCGTGTCCGGGCTGACCGGCAGCCGAAGCCGGCGCAGCGCCGCGAGCCAACGGCACGAGCGGCGCCGCGAGAATCGCCCTGTCCTCCGGCCGCAGTTGCCGGCGCTGGTCGCAGAGGCGGGGCTCATCTGCTGATCTGCTCGCGCGATCAACTGGGGCGGCTCCGCCTCATTATGGATTGTCAAGCGCCATGACAGCCGATTCCTGATGGGCGGATCGGCCGATTGCGGTTGGCGAACAGAACAGCCGCGAATTGACACCAAATGATTCAGATTATTCGGACCAATGGAAATTGACTGACCCTACGAAATCTGCTTTTCAACTGCTACAGTGCTCGCCGACCCGGTGGTCGCGCATGGCCACGTCCAACAATATCGACTACGTCGGAGGTCGGCGCGAATGAACACACCAGGACGGCCGTGTGAGGACGTGACGGAATGACCAGAAGACGAAGTACGGAGATCTATCTCAACAGCGTTGAACCGCCCACCTACCAGAGCGCTTCATACTATTTCGACGACGCGGACCATGTCCGCGTTGGGTTGCATGAACGGTCGGTGCCCGCCGGTCGCTACGGCCGCTACAGCAACCCCACCTGGGTCGAGGTGGAAGCACAGCTCAGCGAGTTGAACGAGGCAGCGGCATCCTTGCTGTTCTCGTCCGGCATGGCCGCGCACACCACCACGTTCATGGCGCTGCTGCGTTCGGGGGACCACGTCGTGCTCGCCGCGGAGTCCTACCGGCAGGTGCGCAATGTATTTCATGAAATACTGACGAAGTTCGACATTGTCGTACACGAGTTGTCGATCCGTGATCCGGACGAGTTCTGTGCTGGCATCGAGGCCCTGCGTAACCAGGTGCGATTGGTCCACCTGGAGATGCCGTCGTCGCCGCACATGTACCTGATCGACGTCGAGCGGGTGCGAGAGATCCTCGGTCCGGACGTCATCGTGACGATGGACAGTTCCTTCTCCCCACCGCCGAACTTCCACGCCTTACGCTGGGGCGCCGATCTGGCATTGTTCAGCGCCACCAAGTATCTCGGCGGCCACGGCGACATCGTCGCCGGTGTGCTGTCCGGGCGGGCCGACCTGGTCGAGCAGATCCGTTGGTACCGGGACACCACCGGCCCGGTGGCCGACGGCCACGTCGCCGCTCTGCTACGGCGCAGCCTGTATACGCTGCCGTTGCGGATGCAGCAGGTCAACTCGCAGGCGATGGCACTCGCCGCACACCTGGACGAGCATCCGAAGGTCAGCCGGGTCTACTACACCGGTCTGCCCAGTCATCCGCACTACAAGCTCGGCCAGCACTACCTCGCCGGGCACGGCGGCGTCGTCACGTTCGAACTGGACGGGACCGAGTCGGAGACCGCGATGGTTGTCGACCGGCTGCGCGTGCCGTTCATGGCGTCCAACTTCGGCGCACCGCAGACGCTGGTCGAACAGAGCACCTTCTTCACCTACTTCGAGTACGACGACGCGAAGCTGCGCACGATCGGGGTGAGCCGGGGCACGATCCGGCTCGCGCTCGGTTACACAGACGACATCGCCGAGGTCATCTCGGACCTGGACAGCGCGCTGAAGTGACAGCGGTTCACGGAGGGCAACCGGAGGATCAGTGAGCATTGTGGCTCAACCGTCGGTAAGCATCGGAGACGTCGACGACAGCAGCTACGTTCCCGTGCCGCTGGTGATCGAGGAGCAGGCTCGTCGTACCCCGGACCGGCCGGCGATCCTCTACCAGCACACCACGCTCAGCTATGCCGAACTCGATGCGCTGGCCGGTGGCCTCGCAGACGGGTTGGCCGCGGCGGGCGTCGGCCGGGGTGACCTGGTTCCCGTGCTGATGGTCAACAGCCAGGAACTGCCGGTGGCCTGTATCGCGACGATGAAGCTTGGCGCGGTGTTCGTACCGCTGGATCCGTTGTGGCCGACCGAGCGGTTGTTGACGGCGCTGGCCATGCTGGCACCGAAGGTGGTGCTACACGGCCGGTTCGCGCCGCCGGCTGGGCACCCCGGCCGGCCGATCGACGTGGACGTGCGGCGGCTCGGACACAGCGGGCGACGGTCGGTGGTGTCCGGACCGGTCGAGCCGGTGTACGGCATCTTCACGTCCGGTACCACGGGCACGCCGAAATGCGCGGTGAACACGCACGGGGGACTGGCCAACCGCTTTCGTTTCATGACCCGCTACTTCCGTGCCACCGGTGACGAGGTCGTACTGCAGAACAGCAAACACACTTTCGACTCGTCGTTGTGGCAGTTCTTCTGGCCGCTGACCGTTGGCGCTCGTACCGTCCTCCCTCTGCACAGTGAGTTCCTCGACCTGCACCGCACTGTCGACATCATCGCCGAGCACCGGGTGACCGCGTCAGACTTCGTGTCCAGCGTCTTCAACGCGCTGGTCGCCTTGGTCGAGGGGGAACCGGAACTGCGCCCGAAGCTGGCGTCGTTGCGGTGGCTGGTGGTCGGCAGCGAACCGGTCAACCAGCGGGCGGTCCGCACGCTGACCGGCATGTTGCCCCAGTTGCGAGTGACGAACGGCTACGGCCCCACGGAAACCGCCATCGGCATGGCATTCCATCCGATGAGCCGGGCGGACGGCGACCTCGTGCCGTTGGGCCGGCCGATCGACAACTGTGCCGCCGCCGTCGTTGATGACGCGCTGTGTCCGGTGCCCGTCGGTGAACTCGGCGAGATCATGATCGGCGGCGCGTGTGTCGGTGCCGGTTACGTCCACGCACCCGACAGCACGGCCCGCGTGTTCGTACCCAACCCGCTGGCCGACCTCGTCTCCGGTGACCGGGTGTACCTCACCGGAGACCTGGGGCGAATGGACCGGCACGGCAGGCTGTTCTTCGTTGGGCGTAAGGATTTCCAGGTCAAGATCGGTGGGATGCGGATCGAGCTGGACGAAATCAAGGCGGTCGCGGAGTCGTGCGAGGGAGTGCGACAGGCCGAGGTGCTGGTGGCCGAGGAGGATAGTGGCAAGTCGCTGGCCTTGTTCGTGTCGTGCGGCATGCGGCCCACCGAGGACGAACTGCGTACTCACCTGCGCCGATCCCTGCCCCGCGCCAGTCTGCCGTCTCGGTACTTCACCCTCGTGGCCATGCCGGTGAACGAGAACGCGAAGGCGGACCGGGCGGAACTGCGACGCCTGCTCGACCAACGGCTGGCCCTGGATGCGGCCCGGCTGAGGGCGGACGCGTCGTCGACCGACGTGGACGGGCGGGTGTTGCGGACGATGCGGGTGGCGCTGCACCGACCCGATCTGGCGCCGGACGAGAACTTCATGGACGCGGGCGGCGACTCCTTGCGGGCGCTGTCCGTGGTCAACACCATTCGCGCCGAGTTCGGCGTGCGGGAGGTGTGTGCCCAGGACCTGTTCGATCATCCGACCGCCGAGCGCCTCGCCCTTGTGGTGCGCACGTACCAGGCCGACGAGTCGATCGTGCGGTCGGAGGACGAGCTGATGGCCGCGGACATGGTCGATCCGTTGCCGGATTCCGTGGCGTCGGCCGCACCGGACCCGCTGCCGCGCACGGTGCTGTTGACCGGCGCCACGGGCTTCGTCGGCGCGGGCATCGCGCGCGAGATCCTGGCCGGCACGGACCTGCGGCTGGTCTGTCTGGTCCGGGCGGGCGACGACATGCGGGCCACCCGCAGGGTGGTCGACGTCCTCACCGAGCGGGGCTGGTGGGCGCCGGCCTACCGGGACCGGATCGTCGGGATCGCAGCCGACCTGTCCCTGCCCAGCCTGGCGCTGTCGGCCAGGACATGGGACATGCTGGGCGAGACTTGCGATCTGGTGCTGCACGCCGGGGCACTGGTGAACTTCTTGTACGACTACCGCGCGCACCGGCGCACCAACGTGTTGGGCACCGCGGAACTGCTGCGGCTGGCCACGAGCCGACGGCCGGTGCCGTTGCACCACGTGGCCACGCTGGCCGCACTCCAGTCCGGCACGATCGGCATGTCGGCCCCGCTGCCCGAGGACGTCGACGTTGCCACGATCGAGCCGCCACCAGGTGGTTACAACCGCTCCAAATGGGTCGCCGAACGTCTGCTCCTGCACGCCGGCGCGCGCGGCGCGCTGGTCACGGTGCTGCGGCTGGGCGAAGTGATGCCGGCCGCAGACAACGGCCAGCCCAATCGCGCAGCACTGAGCAACCTGCTGTTGTCCGCATTCCAGCGGTTGGGCGTCCGGCCGGACGTGGACATCTGGTCGGACTACACGCCGGTCGACTACGCCTGCCGCCGCATCGTGGCAGCCGTGTTGGATCCGTCCGTGTGGGGAACGTCGTTGCACATCCGCCATCCGCACCGGGTCAGTTTCACCCGGCTGCTCAGCGACCTGGGCGCCCACCTGACCACTGTGTCCTGTACGGACTTCGTGGCGATGCTGGCCGCCGCGGCCGGCACCCAGGACCGCGAGCTGCGGTTGCTGGCCGGTCTGTTGCCCGCGCCGGGCACGCTGACCGAGTCAGAGTTGCGGACGGAACTGGCGGAGGCGCTGACCGACAACGTGAGTCGGTACGACAACGCGTCCACTGCCGCCGCACAACAGCGCTGGGGCCTGGTGGACGAGCCGCTGGATCCCTGGCTGGCGGCGTATCACCGCTACCTGCGCACGTTGTCGCCGATCTCCGCAGGAGCGACCGCATCAACCTGACGTTCCAACACCGGACAAACCGACGTGACTATCCACAGGAGGCTGTGATGCGTTATCGCACGCTGGGCCGGCTCGGCTGGGAGGTCAGCGAGGTGGGCTACGGAATGTGGGGCATCGCGGGCGGGCCGGGCGGCTTCACCGGCGAGAATCACGAACTGGCCCCGGCCTGCCTGGACGAGGCGGTGGACCTGGGCTGCAATTTCTTCGACACGGCATGGGCCTACGGGCGGGGCATCAGTGAACAGATGCTCGGCGCCATGTTGCGCCGCCACCCGGACCGCAAGCTCTACGTGGCCACGAAGGTGCCGCCGCGGAACCGGGCGTGGCCACCGGGGCCGACCGACACGCTGGACGACGTGTTCCCACCCGACCACATCCTGGAATACACCCGGCACAGTTTGCGCAACCTCGGCGTGGATCGGATCGACCTGCTCCAGCTGCACGTCTGGGAGGACCGCTGGGCGGAGGACCCACGCTGGCAGGACACGCTGACCGGGCTGAAGGCCGACGGGCTGGTGGCCGCGATCGGGATCAGCGTCAACCGGTGGGAGCCGGCGAACTGCCTGCTCGCTCTGGACACCGGTCTGGTGGACGTGATCCAGGTGATCTACAACATCTTCGACCAGGCGCCGGAGGACGAGCTGCTGCCCAGGGCCCGGCGCGACGAAATCGGCATCATCGCGCGTGTGCCGTTCGACGAGGGCACCCTGACCGGTGCCTTGACCAGGCAGAGTACCTGGCCGAAGGCGGACTGGCGGTCGACCTACTTCGGACCGGAGAACCTGGCGCCGTCGGTGGAGCACCTGGAGCGGCTGCTGCCCGACGTACCCGACGACATATCACTGCCCGCTCTGGCGTTGCGGTTCATCCTGGCCAATCCTATGGTCAGCACGGTGATCCCGGGCATGCGGACGCTGGATCACGTGCGGGCCAACCTCGCCGTGGGCGACGCGCCACGGCTGCCGGACGACGTGTTGACCCGACTGCGTCGGCACCGCTGGGACCGCAAGCCGGCTGCGTGGTCGGGATGACCGTCATCGTGCTGTGGGCTCATTCGCGCTCCATGTCCACCGCGTTCCTCCGCATGATGGCCGAACGCGACGACGTCACCACGGTGCACGAACCGCTGCTGCATCTCACCGAGACCGGTGAGACGCACCTGCCGGACGGCACCGTGGCGACCGACGAGCGGACGTTGTGGACGCACCTGCGGTCAATGGGAGAACAGCAAATGGTGTTCGTCAAGGAGGTCTTGGACTACCCGTACCGGTACCTGTTGGACCACCCCGCCGACCTGACCGCTTTGACCCACACGTTCATCGTGCGGCATCCCGCACGGACGATCAGTTCGCACTATGCGATGAAGAACTCGGTCACCTGTGAAGAGATCGGCTACGAGCGGTTGTTCGAGCTGTTCGACACGGCGTGGCGGGCATCCGGACGGAAACCGTTCGTGATGCGGGCCGAGGCGCTGTTGGCACATCCGGCCGACACGGTGCGAGCGTACTGCGAATACGCCGGCCTGCCGTACCGACCGGAGGCGCTGCACTGGCAGCCGGGCGACCGGCCGGAGTTCGTACGACACCGCGCATGGCACGTGGACACCATTCACAGCAAGGGTTTTCAGGCCACCGCCCAGGAGTACTCGGACACGGTGGAAAACAATCCGCTGTTGCGGTCCTTCTACGACCACCATCTGCCGTTCTACGAACGCCTGGCGGCTCACGCCGTGAGCGAGCTTACGAGACGGGCACCATGAGCTGGCCGTTCGTCAAGCTGGTCGCGGCGGGCAACGACTTCGTGCTGTTGGACGTCGACGCGTACGGTATGCCCGACGACGTGCCCGGCCTGGCGGTCTGGGCGTGCCGCGCGCACAGCGGGATCGGCGCGGACGGCATGGTGCTGCTTCGCCGGGTCGGCACGGACCGGCTGCAGGTGACCGTGGTGAACCCGGACGGCTCGGTGGCCAGGATGTGCGGAAACGGGATCCGGTGCGCCGTGTGGTATGCATTCCGCACCGGAATGTCCGGGCCGGTCACCGTGGAACTCGGCGGACACGAACTGCGGGCCTGGCCGCGCGGCGACCTGGTCGAGGTGACGTCGCCGATGCCGGATCGGGTGGTTGGCCCGATTCGGTTGGCAGGCTTGGACTTCCACGTCGTCGACACCGGCACCGAATACGCGGTGGCTGTGGTGCCCGACATCGCCGGGGTCGACCTGCACTCGTTGGGCCCGTTCGTCCGCCACCACGAGCGATTCGCGCCTCGTGGTAGCAGTGTCAGCGTGCTGCAGGTGGTGGTCGACGGCCTGGCGGTGCGCACCTACGAGCGCGCCAACGAGGAGGAGACGTTGTCCTGCGGCAGCGGGGCCGTCGCGTGTGTCGCGGTGGCACGGTCGCTGGGTCTGGTGCCGGAGGGCATCGTCGCCGCCCACACGGTGGCCGGTGTCCCCCTGCTGGTCCGGATCGCGGGCGCCGCTGCTCCGTTCGACGCACTCACCCTGACCGGCCCGGCGACAAGCGTGTTCGAGGGAACGCTCAACTGGCCGACATCAGGGCAGGTGCAGGAACGCTCTGGCCAGCGCGGTGGCCACAGCGGCGAGCACGACGGCGAGCAGGATCGGCGCACGCAGCACCAGGGCCAGCGCGCCGACACCGAGGCCCACAGAACGTGAGTCGAGCACGAGGCTGTGGCCACTGGTGAAGATCTGGGTCGCGATCAGCGCGGCCAGCAGTGTCGGCGCGAGCAGCGCGATGACCTTGCGTACGCGGACCGGGATCTCCCGGCCGCCGAGGACCACCGGCCCGGTGCCTTTCGTCACCAGAGATACGACGCCGACCAGGACGACAGTCAGCCAGGCCGCCGTCATGTGCGCACCAGCCCGAGCAGGCAGGCCACCGATGCCGCGATCAGCGGCACACCGGGTGACGTGAACGGGACCAGCACCAATGCGATCGCGGCGCCGAGGACGGCACTCAGCGCGGCTCGACGGTTCGTGATCTGGCCGCGCAGCAGTCCGAGGAACAGCACCGGTGACACGACGTCGAGGCCGAACCGGTTGGGGTCGCCGAGCAGGCGCGCGCCGAGCAGGCCGACGACCGTACCGGCCAGCCAGCCGACGTAGAGCAGCAGGCCAGCGCCGACCAGCCTACCCTCGGAGAAGCGACCGCCACCCAGATGGCTGACAGCCCATGACTCGTCCACGACCAATTGCGCCTCCAGCAGGCGACGCGGTGTTCGGCCGGTGATCGCCGGGGCGAGGCTGATGCCGATCGGCAGGTAGCGCGAATTGAGCAGCGACGCGGCGACGATCGCGGCCGCCACCCCGCCGCCGGTGCCCACGACGGACACGGCGGCGAACTGCGCGGAACCAGCGAACGTGGTCGCGGACATCACCAGTGGTGCCAACAAGCCGAAATGGGCCGACCTGGCCACGACTCCGAACGACACGCCAAAGCCGAAAACGGCCAGCGCCAATGGAATCGCGACCCGAATGCCGGCCAGCACATCGGATTGGAATTCCCGCTTCCGCGACGACGTCATAGTGTGTCCAACCGATTATCGAGCGTGAGGGTCAGCATAGGGTAAACCTCCTGTCGAAGTTCGACCGGCGTGCCGAGCCAGATCCGGTCGACCAGAGCGCGCCGGTGGAAGAGCTGGATGTCGGCGTCCTCGGTGAGCCCGTGGGCGCCGTGCACCTGCATCGCCGTGGACACGATCCAACCCACCACATCGGACGCCATGGCCAGCGCCTGCGCCGCTCTGATCAGGCAGTCGGCGTCCGTGTCGGCACAGACGTCGACGGCCGCGGCCGCGCCACGCACGAACCATCGGGTGGCGGTGAGCCTGGTGGCCAGCTCGGCCAACCGGAACGCCAGTGCCTGGAACCTGCCGATCGGCCTGCCGAACTGGCGCCGTGCCCTGGCCCGCGAGACGGCCAGATCGAGTGCACCCTGTGCTGTGCCGACCAGGTAGGCCGCGTGCCGAATCCGGGCCCTGGCGACCAGTTTCGCCCAGGCGGTCGGGCCGCTGACGTACCAGGACAGCACCGGAACACCCGCGAAGGTCACCTCGAACAGCTGTCCCCTTGTCACTTCGTCGTACCGACGGACCGTCAAGCCATCGGCCGCCACCAGCGCTGACCGGGTACCGGCGTCGTGGGCGGCGACCGCAAGCAGATAACGACATTCCGGCACGGAGCCCACGAACCGCCGGACGCCGTCCAGTGCGCCGCCGTCGTCGCCCAGCGGCCCTCCCGGCCGGTGCAGCACGTCGGCCGTTGTCGCCCTCGGTGCAACCGCGACGGCGGCGCCAGCAGCGATCTCGGCGATTCGGTCCGCCTCGATGTCCGGACTCCCCAGCAACACCTCCTGCGCGAGGAGGGTGTCCAACAGCGGGCCTTGGTACAGCGCTGCACCGAGCAACTCGCACAGCACGACGACGGCACCATGGCCGACGTCCTCGCCGCCGAACTTCTCCGGTACCAGCAGCCTGGTGGCACCGAGGTCGACCAATGCGTCCCATACGGCGGCGCGGCTGGTCCTGGCGTCGGCGGCCGCGCCGGCCGGGTCCACGGCCGACCGGGTGGGCGACTCGCCCATCCTGCGGATGTCCGACATCAGTTCGTCGTCGAACAGCGCGGCGAACCGGGTCCGAACCTCCTGCTGCACCGAGCTCAGCTCAACCCGCATGGCGTTCTCCTGTGCTCGGTGTTCAGACCGGCAGGCCGAGCGCGGTGGCCACGATCGACAGCATCATCTCCGACGTCCCGGACGCGATGGTGAATCCTGGCGCGTCGCGGTAACCGTGTTCGACCAGCGTGCCTCCCGGCTCGTCGGGATCACGCCGCGACAGGCAACCGGCCGGCCCGGCGAGTTCGGCCGCCAGTCGCGCCGCGCCGGCCGCGGTTTCCGACGTGTGCCATTTGGCCATCGCATATAGCGCTTCGTCATGCCCGCCATCGACGAGAGCGCCGACCGCGCGCCAGGACAGCAGCCGACCAGCGCGCGCCTCGGCGTCCAACGCGACCAGCCGGTCGGCGTAGCCGATGGCCTCTGGCGTGCCCGCGAGCGTGGCATCCACCGCACGGCACGCCTTGGCCTGCAACTCGATACCGGTGCGTTCCAGGCGTAGTACCTGACCCGCGATCCGCCAGCCGTCCCCGACCTCGCCCAGCACATCCGCCTCGGTCACCAGCGGGCCATCCAGCGCCACGTCACCGAAGTGTTCGTCGGTCATCGCCCACAGTGGGTCGATGACGACCCCTGGTGTGTCCAGCGGCAGCACGAACACGCTCAGCCCCTGGTAGCGCACGTCGGACCCGCCGGTCCGCGCGAGGCACAGACCGAAGTCGCCCATCATTGTCTTGAGGCCGTAAAGCTTTCGGCCGTACAGGCGCCAGCCCGTGCCGTCCCGCTCCGCCCTCGTGGCCAGTGACGCGAGGTCGGAGCCGGTGCCGGGTTCGCTGAACAGGACACACCCGATCGCCTCGCCTGCGGCCAGCGGCGGCAGCCAGCGGGCTTTCAGTTCCGGCGAGCCGATGTCGTGGAGCGCGAGCCCGACGATGTCGACGGACAACGTGTGGGTCACATCAGGCACTCCCGACGCGATCATCTCTTCGGTCACTATGGCCTTCTCGACCATGGTGGCGCCGATGCCGCCGTATTCGACCGGCCAGTTGGGCGCCAGCCAGCCGCGTTCGCCGAGCAGCCGGTAGGCCCTGAGCAGGCCGGGTTCCTCGGTCGGCGGCAACGCCCTGACCCGCGCCACCTCACGTCGCACCTCGTCCTGGGCCAGCACCGCGCGCACCGCGTGTCGGAACCGCTGCTGTTCCTCGGTGAACCGCAGGTCCATAAGGCTCCTCACTCAGGTCGGCGGATCGGCGTCGGCGAGGCATCGGCTCAGCACGGCGGCCACCTCGGCCAGGTTGGGCGCATGGAACATTGTGTGGTGGTCGCCGGATACCGGGTGCCGCGACACGGTGGGTGCGAAGGGTAGCCAGCGGTCGGCCTCGGCCGGGTCGGTCTCCCGTGCCGGCAGCAGCGTGATCGGCACGTCCACCGCGCTCGGCCGCCAGGCCAGGTACGCCCGGATGTTGGCGGCGAACACGGTGACCCGAGTGCGCAACTCGGCGCGGATGCCGGCCGGCACCACACCCGCGGCTTCCAATTCGTCGATCAGCGCTTCGGTCCGATCCCGCTCCGGTAGCCCGCGTAGGTCGCGCAGGTCCACGCTTGCGGCGCCCAGCGTCGCGGTGAGGTCGTCCGCGAACCACTCCAGCAGCGTGGTGTCGTCCGGCGGCTCGTCGGCGGGTGTCGCGAGCACGCCGTCGAACATCGCGAGCAACGAGACCCGCTTCCGCCTTTCCCGCAGCAGCAAGGCGATCTGCTGGGCCAACAGAGCTCCGACCGACCATCCGGCCAGCAGGTACGGTCCGTCCGGCCAGATGTCGACCACGATGTCGCGATAGCCGTGGGCCAGTGTGTCGAGCGAATCCGCCACCGGTGCACCGTGCAGGCCGGGCGACTCCAGAGCGCACACCGGCCGGCCGGCGGGCAGCGCCGCCACGAGCGGCACGTACGGCCCTGCCGTGCCACCGACGGCCGGCAACAGGAACAACGGCGTCCCGGTGCCCTCGGCCAACCACACCACGCCGGGGTCCGAAGCAGCGACGGTGGCCGGACCGCCGTCGCGCCGCTCGCGCAGCCGGCGCGCCAGCAGCGCCCTGCGCTTGTCGTCCAGGCTCGTCGGAGTCCGTCCGGGCATGCCTACTCGTCCTCAGCGAGCAGACGGTCGAGTTCCTCCTCGGACAGTCCGGCGATCTCATCCTCCATGCTGGCCAGTTCGTGCTCGTCCATGGTGGTGCGCATGGCTCCGTCGATCAGGTCGGCCATCTGGTCCAGCCGCGGATGGCTGAACAGTTGTCTGGCGTCCAACTCCACGTAGAACGCGTCGCGGATCCGGGAGATGAGTTGGGTGGCCTGCAGGGAGTTGCCGCCGAGCGTGAAGAAGTTGTCCGCGTTGCCCACCGAGTCGTCGGCCACCTCGAGCAGTCCGGCCCACACCTCGGCCAGTACCCGGGCTGTGCCGATCGGTACGCCGCCGTGGTCCGCTGAGTCGACGACCGGTTCGGGCAACGCCTGCCAGTCCAGCTTTCCGCTGCGTGTCAAAGGAAGTTCGGCAAGCAGGGTGAGCGTGGCGGGCACCATGTGCACCGGCAGCCGATCGACCAGCCACGCACGCAACTCGCGCTCGGTGGGCGCGGCACCCTGCTCGGCGACCACGTAGGCGTCCAGCCGCGCGGTGGCACCGCTACCGGCCACCACGACCACGGCCTGCGCCACACCGGGACAGCCGGACAGCACCTCTTCGATCTCGCCCGGTTCCACCCGTAGCCCGCGCACCTTCACCTGCCGGTCGACCCGACCCAGGAACGTCAGTTGGCCGTCCCAGCCCCAGCGCACGACGTCGCCGGTGCGGTACATCCGTTCGCCCGGCGCACCAAACGGGCACGGTACGAACTTCTCGGCCGTCAGCCCGGGGCGGCCGACGTAGCCGCGAGCCAGTCCGACGCCGGCGACGCACAGTTCGCCCGGAACCCCGACCGGTAGCAGGTCGCCACGGTCGTCCACCACGAACGCCTTCATGTTCGCCATCGCCCGCCCGATCGGCGGCGCCACAGTCAGTGGCTCAGGTGGACACTCGTAGTCGACGCAGGCCACCGTCGCCTCGGTCGGGCCGTAACCGTTGTGGAACGCACGGTGTGCCGTGCGCCATCGGTTGACCAACTCGGCCGTGAACGCCTCGATGCCGACGAACAATGCGCGCAACGAGGGCAGGTCGGTGTCGCGGACCAGACCGAGCACGGCCGGCGCGATGTCCGCGACCGTGACCGACTCCGTGCGCATCAACTCGGCGAGCAGCTTCGGGTCGTACAGCACGGACGTCGGGGCCGCCACACACCTGCCGCCGTTGCACAGTGCCGCGTACACGTCGAATACGCTCACGTCGAAGGTCGGATTCGCGAACTGCAGTACCCGGTCGTCGGGTGTGAGGTGGAACAGTTCCTGCGCCGCACCGACGAAGTTCACCGCGGCCCGGTGCGGCACGAGCACGCCCTTGGGTCGACCGGTGGAACCTGACGTGTAGATCAGGTACGCGCCGTTGTCCGGGCGGGCGGTGGTGGGCGGCGTCGTGGTCGGGCACTCGGCGATGCGCGCTGCGTCGGTGTCCAACAGCGCTTTCGGCACGGCGAGTGGCAACAGGCCGGCCAGCTCTGCCGTGGTGACGACCACAGCCGCCTTGGCGTCGGCAAGCTGGAACTCCAGGCGTGCCGGGGGATGCGTCGGGTCCAGCGGCAGCCATGCGCCGCCCGCCTTGCCGACGGCGACCTCCACGGTCGGCACGTCCGGTCCGCGCTCCAGCAACATGCCCACGGTCGACTCAGGGCCGACGCCGTACCGGTCACGGAGCAGCCACGCCAGCCGGTTCGACCGCTCGGTCAGCTCGCGGTAGGTCAGGTCGGCGCCTTCGAAGCGCACCGCGATCCGCTCCGGATGCGCCTGTGCCGCCGCGCTGACCAACTCGGTCAGCGTGCGTTCCTCGGTGCCGAAGTCAATCGGCTGCGGGTTCCATGCGTCGACCAGTCGTCGGCGTTCCTCCTCGGGCAAAACCGAGATCGAGCTGACCCGCTGTGTCTGATCGGCCAGCAGCGCGGCAAGGGCCGTTGCGAAGTGCGCCAGCAACCGTTCGAAGCGTTCCTGTTCGAACAGTTCGGCGGAACACTCGACCCAGATCCGGCCGTCGCCGGTCACCCTCGGGTTGATCTGCAGCGAGGCGTCGAAGCGGGACGTGCCCGAGTGCTGGTCCATGTTGGTCACGGTCAGGTTGCCGAACTCGAACTCCGCCATGACCTCCTCGCCGAGCAGGCTCAGGGAGATCTGGAACAACGGATTGCGGTTGGGTTCGCGTTCCGGTCGCAGATCCTCGACCACGCGGCCGAACGGCACGTCCTGGTGGGCGAGCGCGTCGAACACCACGTCGTTGGTCCTGGCCAGCAGTTGTTCGACGGTCGGGTCGTCGCTCATATCGACGCGCAGCACAACGGTGTTGACGAACAGGCCGACCACGGACTCCAGTTCCGGCCGGTTGCGCCCGGACACGACGGAGCCGAATGAGATGTCGGCCTGGCTGGTGTAGCGCGCCAGCACCACCGCGAACGCGGCCGCGTACACCGCCAGTTCGGACAGGTTCCGCTCGGCCGCCATGGCGCGCGCGGCGCGCAACAGGTTGCCGGGGAAGTCGCGGACGAATCCGTTGCCCTGTCCGGTCGATGCGATCGGCCGGGGCCGGTCGGCTGGGAAATCCAGCGGCGGAAGGTCAGTCAGTCTCTCCCGCCAGAACTCCAGGTCCCGCTCCCTTGTCGTGGCGGTCAACTGCCGCCGCTGCCACGCCGCCACGTCGATCGGGGTGATCCCGGGGTCCGGCAGTCCGGCGTCGGTGCCGTCGCATGCGGCCTTGTACAGCGCCGCCAGATCCCGCATGAGCAGCCCGGTCGACCAGCCGTCGGTGATGAGGTGGTGGAACGTCATGACGAGCACGTGGTCGTCGGTGCCCAGGCGCAACAGCGCGCACCGCAGCAGCGGGCCGTTGGTGAGGTCGAATGGCAGCCGGATCTGCTGTCGCGCCAGTTCCGTCGCCCGGCCCCACCGTTGCTCCGCCGGTTCGTGCGACAGGTCCGTCACTGGCATCGGCACGTCGGTCAGGTGGTCGGTGACAACCTGGAATGGCACCCCTCGGTCCACCCCGAACGTGGTCCGCAGCGACTCGTGGCGGTTGACCCCGTCCCGCAACGCGATGCGCAGTGCTCGCTCGTCCAGTGCGCCTGCGAGGCGCAACACGAACGGCACGTTGTAGACGGCGGGATCGGGAGTGATCTGGTGCACCAGCCAGAGGTAATGCTGCTGTTCGGTGACGGACAGCCGGCCGGACCGGGGCACTCGGACGATCCGGTCCCGCTCCGCGGCCGCGGCCTGCCGCTGGCGCATCCGCATGCTCAGCAGGGCACGCCGGGCCTCGGCCAACGAGGTCTCGCCCCGAGCGGCGTCCTCACGCTCGCCTGCCATCTGCTCACCTCTTCGTCTGTCGTGCTGCTCTCCGGTCAACGGCGCGCGAGGACGGCGACCGTATCCGCCATCTCGGTGAGCACCCTGGCCTGGTCGTCGCACAGCCCACCGAACCGCCTGCGCAGCCGGTCGCCGTCGGCGTCCCCGGTGGTGGTCAGGGCACTGAGGATGCGGATCGCCGTCCAGTGGTGGGCTATGCGTTGCACGGCTCGGCCGAGCACGGCCAACCGTGGCTCACCGACGGCGTCGGCCGCGGCCGCGAGCCAGTCGGCGTGTAATGCGGTGTTGGCCAGTACGGCACCGGCCACCAGGAACAACTCGTCCCGGATGTCGGCGCCTCCGTCCAGGCGGCTGGCAACGTCGGCCAGGTAGGTGCGCTGGCCGACGAGTCCGAGGAGACCACCGTCCGCCCCGACAGTCGCGGCGAATCCGTCCAGGTTGCGGCGGATCGTGTCCCCGATGGTGTCCCTGTCGAACGGCGCGAACCGGTCCACGTCGACCTGGATCTCCAGCCACCGGTTGGCGATCGGCCGGTCGGTGAAGAACATGTCCCGTTCGTGCAGGATCGGGTTGCGCGAGTCGCGGGCGGCAGCCAGTTCGGTCAGTCGGATGTCGCCGTCGAAGCGCGGTGGCACCGCGTCCAGTACCCGGACGGTGCCCGCCTGCTCGTCGTAGCCGTAGACCGTTACGAGGTGGTTGGTGTGCACATCGTGGTAGGCGGGCCGGAACGGGAGGTAGAAGTTGTCCGCCGCGACAACGGTCGGAATGCCCTCGGCCACCTGGGCGCGGACCTGTGCCCAGCCCTGGTCGGCGTCCGCCGGTTCGTGCCACACCGACCGGACCGGGTGGTATGGGGCGAGCGCCTGGTACAGCGACACACCGGGCGGCGTCGGGTAGTAGTACTCCTCGCGTCGCACATCCCCCGGTAGGTGGCGGAAACCCCATGCGGCACCAAGGGTTTCCAGTACTGGCACACTGTGCCAGCGCAGTATCGTCGCCGCGCTCGTCCACAGGCAGCCGACAAGATCGTGGCGCCACGGCAGGACATTGTCCAACGGTTGCCGTACCGCCGCTGTCATGACGCGACCGCCGGCGCGACCAGAGTCAGCGCGAACACGTGGATCGCCGGGTTGTCCGGGAATCCGACGGCGGCCAGATCGAGTTCCGCGGGCACGGGCACCCTCGTCCGCCAGATAGCGGGCGACATGTTGCTCTGCACGTGTCGTGGGTAGTGCAGGCTGCCGCAGGAGAGCTTGAACCGCTCGCCGAAATGGGCGGGTGTCTCGGCCCAGAAGTCGGAAACGCGCAACCATTCCACGTCGACCGATCCGTCCGTGTGGTGCAGCGCCACCATGTCCTCGCTACGTCGCTCAGCGGCGGCCAGCAGATACAGCCAGTCGTAGCGGCCGACCGGCAGGTTGACCAGCTGGCCGCCGCATCGGAAGTTGTCGTAGCCGTCCCGGTTCGGCGCGGGAAAATGAAACGGCACGCCGCCCAACACTATGGTGCCGCCCGGTGCCGGCAGTTCCTCGGCCGGGAACGTGTTGGACCAGATGTTGAAGGCGCCCCGATCGAGCGCGGAGCGTTGGGTGGTGCCACGGTTGTCGAAGACACCGCTGAGATCGACGGCGGTCGCCGACGACGTCGGTAATGCGGTCGTGGACACGGATCACTCCCGGGTGTGGAGGTCGGACATGGTGCGTTCGTCGCCGGGTCGAAACCGCACGAGCGCCCAGAGCCCGTCGTGGGACATCCGAGGGCAGACGTGCAGCGGGATGTCGTTGCGGTCGAAAGGGAAGTCCACGACACACGGATCACCCGTCGGGCGCGCACCCGGCGCAGTGCACAGCAGGTCGGGCAGATCCTCGGGATCGCCGAGCCAGGCATCAAGTCCGCCGAGGGGGCAGCCGTGTCGCACGGACCGGTCGGTCGGCTCTGCCACGACTGCCGTGGTGCCCGCAGCCGTTGCATACCAGGCCACGATCCGGCTGGCGCCCGGATCGGGTCCCCGGTAAGGCATCGGCTGTCGTGGTAGGGCGAGGTCACGCTCCATCCCGGCCTCGGTCAGGGGCCTCCCGTCGTCGGGTGGGTGATAGGCGACGACGCGGTAGCCAAGGCGCGCGTAGTACGGTACGAGGCAGCGTTCGATCACAGCGTCCAGGCGAACCACTCGGAACCCTTCCACTGCGGCGATGCCTTCGACCCGCACCAGTAGTTCGGCTCCTACACCCCGGCCGCGCGCCCACGGTGCCACTGCCACCCGCGACACCCACAGCGCGCCGTCGGGCAGCACCGATGTGCGCACTAGCCCGACCACGCGGTTGTCCGTTCTGGCCACCTGGACACTGCCGCCGTCGTCGAGAAACCGCAGCAGTTGGCGCACCCCTTCCGTCGAGCCGTCCGGTGCCGGCAATCCGGGCACGGGGTCGGAGTTCGCATACGCCTGGCGGGTGAATGCAACCAGTCGCTCGGCGGTGTCCGGTTGAACATTGTTCACCGTTATCGTGGTCAATGTGGACAAGTGGGTCGTCACTGTGGGCCACCGAATTCACCTGCGATGCCCACCCGCATCGGCACCATTGGCGCGCAAACTGAGCGGTCGCATGTCGGTCCAGACCCGATCGATGTGGTCGAGGCAGGCTTGTTTGGTCCCGTTCGTACCTTCCGACCGCCAGCCGTTCGGGATCTTCTTGGCCGCCAGCCAGATGGAGTACTGCTCTTCGTGATTGACGACGACAAGGTACGTGCGCTCGTCATCGATCGGATGAGACACTCGGCCTCCCTTCATTACCGCCGGTACGGCCCACGACAGTTTATTGTTACGATCATTCAAGAGGAAGACACTATATGGAGCAATGGCAGTCATCCTGGGACTTTGAGATCGGTAACGTTCCGCAGGCGGCGTACCCTACGCTGCAACATCGGCAATCCGGAGATCGCCATGACACCGGCACCGATCGCGACACCAGTCTGGCTGCCCAGGTGCGCTCCGATGAGACCGGCGGATACCGAACCGAGCGGAATCACGCCGAAGATCAGCAGCCGGTAACTGCCGATGGACCGGGCCAGCGCCGACCGTGGCACAGCCGATTGTCGGAGCGTGACCGACAGTACGTTCGCCGCACCGAGACCAACGCCCGCCACTATCTGCACCGCCGCGACGACAAGACCAAGCGTGGCGCCGGTCATCGGCAGCGATGCCAGCACCAGCGGCACGCCGGTGAACAGGACCAGCATCAGTACGTATGTCCGGCCGAAACCGAGTCGCCTGCTGAGGCGCAGTACCGAGAGCGTGCCGATGAACGCACCGACACCCGACGCAGACAGCGCGGCGCCGTAAATCCCGGCGCTCACGTGCCGGTCCGTTACCAGCCACACCAACAGGTTGATCAACAGGATCTGCGAGCCGACATTGTATGTGGCTGCATGGATGGTCAGCGCACGCAGCACCGGGTTGCCGATCAGGCTCCGTACACCGGCCAGCACGCGCCCACGCTCGGTGTCGCGGTGCACCGGTGCTGGTTCCGGCTGTCGGGCGCCGGCCAGACCGATCACGCTGGCGACATAACTGGCCGCGTCGAACAGAATGGCAGGGGCCGGGCCGAGCCACTGCGCGATCAGGCCGGCTACACCGGGGCCGGCCACCTGTGCGGCCGTCATCGAACCCTGCAGCGCCTGGTTGGCGCCCGCCAACTCGTCGTCGGCCACCATCCCCGGCACATAGGCGAAACTGCTCACGTCGAACACCACGCTCGCCGCGCCCACGGCGAACGCGACGATCACCAGCAGGGGTAGGGAGAGCAGGTGCAGCGCGGCCGCCACCGGCACCAGCGTCAGCGTTGTCACCCGCACCGCGTCCGCACCGATCAGGATCGGTCTGCGGCGACGGTTCTCCACCCACAGTCCCGCCAGTATCGGCAGCATCACGTTGGGCAGATAGGTGGCGGCCGCGATCGCGCCGACCGCGCCCGCGCCTTGGTGCAGGTCCAGCGTGGCGACCAGTGGCAACGCGACAGCGGTGACCTGGGTGCCCATCACCGACACGGCCTGCCCGGTCCAGAACCAGCGAAAGTCGCGATGCCGGAAAATGAGACCCTGTCGCCGCTCGCGCATCGGCTCCTCCATTCGCTGGGCCAGCATAGCTGCGGTTCACAGCCCAACTGAACACGCTGTCGACGGTCGTGATCGTCGCGGCGGCCGCTTGAGGTGAATTCACGTCGCACGGTTTTCCGACGGTCCCTGTTCGGTAGTCTCGGTTCGAGGCCGGCCACCGGATGCACGGCCACCTTCGGGTGCATGGAGGACGGCATGACCGAACAGCCCAGCAGTGCCGAGGCCGAAGTCGTTGCGCTGGCCAGCGATCTGATCAGGATCGACACCACGAACACCGGTTACCCGGAGACCTCAGCGGGGGAGCAGGTTGCCGCCGAATACGTGGCCGAAAAGCTGGCCGAGGTCGGGTACGACATCGCCTACGTGGAATCAGGTCAGCGGAAACGCGGAAACGTGATCGCCCGGCTGCCAGGTGCCGATCCGTCCCGTGGCGCTTTGCTGGTCCACGGGCACCTCGACGTCGTGCCGGCGGAGGCCAGTGAATGGACGGTGCATCCGTTCTCGGGGACCGTGCAGGATGGGTACCTGTGGGGGCGCGGCGCGGTGGACATGAAGAACATGGCGGCCATGACGGTCGCCGTCGCCCGTCGGTTCCGGCGGGAGAAAATCGTCCCGGCCCGTGACCTTGTCTTCGCGTTCGTCGCCGACGAGGAAGCAGGCAGTCGCTACGGCGCGCAGTGGCTGGTGCAGCACCGGCCCGACCTGTTCGACGGCGCGACGGAGGCCATCAGCGAGGTCGGCGGCTTCTCCATCACGCTACGCGACAACGTCCGGGCCTATCTCGTGGAAACCGCGGAGAAGGGCATGCGCTGGCTCACCCTCCGGGTGCACGGGACCGCGGGTCACGGCTCCATGCTCCACCGTGACAACGCCGTCACCAAGCTCGCAGCCGTGGTAGCGCGACTCGGTGAGCACCGGTTTCCAGTGGTGCTCACCGATTCGGTCCGCGATTTCCTGGTCGGTGTGTCCGAGTTGACCGGACTGGAATTTCCCGAGGACGACATCGAGAGCACTGTGGGCAAACTTGGCGGCCTGTCCCGAATGATCGGCGCCACCCTGCGCGACACCGCCAATCCGACTGTCCTTCAGGCCGGCTACAAGGTCAACGTCATTCCGTCGGTCGCCGAGGCGACCGTCGACTGTCGCGTGCTGCCCGGTCGGGAGGCCGCGTTCGAACGGGAGTTGGCCGAGATCGTCGGACCGGACGTGGAACGTGAGTGGACCAGCTCACCCGCGGTCCAGACCACCTTCGATGGCCCGCTTGTGGACGCCATGGCCGAGGCCATCACGCACGAGGATCCCGGCGCTCGGCTGCTGCCCTACATGTTGTCCGGAGCGACGGACGCCAAGTACTTCCAGCGACTCGGCATCCGCTGCTTCGGGTTCACTCCGCTGCGCCTGCCCCCCGACCTGGACTTCACCGCCCTGTTCCACGGGGTGGACGAGCGAATTCCGGTGGACGCCCTGACGTTCGGCACCCGCACGCTGGACCGGTTCCTGCGCCGTGCATGACCACGATCCCGGGCAGTTCACCCGAACGGAGCAGGAATGGCGTTCACTCGGAGCTGGTGCCGCCTGCCTGAACATCGCAGAATGTCGGGTGGTTTTCGCAACGCTCGGTCACCGTTCGACAAGCTACATTCGTCCACCCGCCAGAGCGGGTACGCCAGCGACGACAGAGGGCATTCTGTGAACGAACTCAACGAGCTGCCGTATCTGACCGCACTGGAAGCCGAGGCCGTGCATGTCTTCCGCGAGGTCGCGGCGACGTTCGCCAGGCCCGTGCTGTTGTTCTCCGGCGGCAAGGACTCGATGGTGATGCTGCATGTCGCGACGAAGGCGTTCTGGCCGGCACCGGTGCCGTTCCCGGTACTCCATGTGGACACCGGTCACAACTTCCCCGAGGTGATCCGGTTCCGGGACGCCGTGGCCGCTCGGTTGGGTGTGCGGCTGCTGGTCGGCAGGGTGCAGGACGACATCGATGCCGGCCGCATCGTCGAACCGGCGACGCCGTCGGCAAGCCGGAACCGGATGCAGACGACGACACTTCTACGGGTGATCACCGAGGAACGGTTCGACGCCGTCTTCGGCGGCGCACGACGGGACGAGGAAAAGGCGCGCGCGAAGGAGCGGATCTTCAGCCTTCGGGACAAGCTCGGGCAGTGGGATCCACGCAACCAGCGGCCGGAACTGTGGCGCGTCTACAACGGTAGACACCACGAGGGCGAACACATGCGCGTGTTTCCGTTGTCCAACTGGACCGAGACCGACATCTGGTGCTACGTCCGAGACGAACGCATCGAACTGCCCTCGCTGTACTACTCACACCACAGACGCGTGGTGCGACGCGACGGACTGTTGCTGCCCTACCCGGAAGCGCTGGAACCGGGCGATGACCACCAGCCGGTCGAGTTGGCGGTCCGGTTTCGTACCGTCGGCGACGCGACGTGCACCGCGTGCGTGCCCTCCTACGCGGCGACGCCCGAGGCGGTGATCGCGGAACTCGCCGAGACCACCAGCACCGAGCGTGGCGCGACGCGAATAGACGACCGGGTCTCGGACTCCCACATGGAGGACAGGAAGCGGGAGGGGTACTTCTGATGTCGTCGCTGCTGCGGATCGTCACCGTCGGGAGTGTCGACGACGGCAAGTCGACCCTGATCGGTCGACTGCTCCACGACGCCGACGCGGTCTTCGCCGACCAGTTGGCGGACGTGGAGCGCATTCGGCGGCAACGTGGCGAGCTACTCCCGAACTTGGCGTTGCTGACCGACGGGTTGCGCAGCGAGCGGGAGCAGGGCATCACGATCGACGTCGCCTACCGGTACTTCAGCACGCCACGGCGGAAGTTCATCGTCGCCGACACGCCTGGTCACATCCAGTACACCCGTAACATGGTGACCGGAGCGTCGACGGCGCACCTCGCGCTCATTCTGGTCGACGCACGCAAGGGTGTGCTCGAACAGTCACGCCGACACGCGTTCATCGCGAGCCTGCTGGGCATCAGGCACCTGACGGTATGCGTGAACAAGATGGACATGGTGGACTGGTCGCAGCGGCGTTTCGACGACATCTGCACGGACTTCCGTGGCTTCGCCGCCGGCTTGGACGTGCCCGACCTCACGTGCATTCCGATCTCGGCGTTGTACGGCGACAATGTCGTGCAGCGCGGCACGAATGCGCCCTGGTACGAGGGCGGGCCGGTGCTGCAGCACCTTGAGACAGTCGCGATCGCCTCGGATGACAACATGATCGACGTGCGGCTACCGGTCCAGTACGTCACCCGGCCACAGCAGCCGCCGCACGAGTTCCGCGGTTGTGCGGGCACGATCAGCGGCGGCCGGCTCAGATCAGGAGACGAGGTGATCGTGCTGCCCGCCGGCCACACCACGCGGGTGGCCGCGATGTACGGGCCCGGCGGCGATCGCCTGACAACGGCCTATCCACCGCAGTCGGTGCTGCTGGAGTTGGCCGACGAACTGGATGTCGCTCGAGGCGACCTGATCTGCCATCCGGGCAACCAGCCACACCTCACGAACGACCTTCACGCGTTGCTCTGTTGGCTGACTGACCGGTCGACCCTGACATCGGGCACGCGGTACGTGATACAACATGCCACGCGCGAGACGAGGGCGACCGTGGTGTCCGTCGACTATCGACTCGACGTCAACACGCTGCACCGCGACAGGACCGCGAACACATTGGCACTCAACGAGATCGGCCGTGTCCGGTTGCGGACCCACCAGCCGCTGATGTTCGATACCTACCGCCGCAACCGGGACACCGGCAGTTTCGTACTCATCGACGAGACGTCCAACGACACCGTTGCCGCAGGCATGATCACCGGGCCGTCGACCAACGTGCTGTGGCACCAGGCCGCGGTCAGCAGGCAACAGCGTGCCACCCGCGGGATGACGGTATGGCTCACCGGCCTGCCCGCCGCCGGCAAATCCACCGTCGCCGGTGAACTCGGACGTGCGCTCCTCCGCGCGGCACAACCCGTCTACGTCCTCGACGGTGACAATCTCCGCCATGGGCTCAACGCTGATCTGGGTTTCAGCGCCAAGGACCGGGCGGAGAACGTGCGACGAACCGGTGAGGTCGCGAAGCTCATCGCCGATGCGGGAGTAGTCGCCGTGGTGGCGTTGATCAGCCCCTATCGTGCCGACAGGGATCGGGTACGCGCCAGCCACGACCAAGCCGGGCTGCCGTTCCTCGAGGTCTTCGTGGACACGCCGCTGGCCGTATGCGAGTCACGTGATCCCAAGGGCCTGTACGCCAAGGCTCGCGCCGGTGAGATCAGCACGTTGACGGGCGTGGACGATCCGTACGAACCGCCGCTGCACCCGGACATCACGCTGAGCTCGGCCACCAACAATCCCCTCGACCTCGCCGCCGAACTGATGGCGGCCGTCATGCGCCGGATTCAGTAGCGGCATCGCGCCGGAGACGTAAGGCGTGTCTGACAAACCTTGGTCCGGCTCGCCACCGCATGCAGAACGACCGGTGGACCATGACGAGCTTGCCTGGCCATTACATGGCGCCTTCGGTTGCCGCGCGGCCCCACGGTGTCGTTCGGCGCTGCCACGCGAGGTCTGCCTGTGCGGCACACTTCACTGCGAGCGGCACTGTGCCCGGGTTGGAAGGCGGGTCGGCCCGCACGGACCTCAGAACGCGGTCAGGCCGTTGGGCGCGCCGAGACCGGTTGGTCCGTCCCAACCGGGCCCGGCCTG
>DASUGU010000030.1:0-5885 GCA_036273855.1 Pseudonocardiaceae bacterium | reverse complement strand
TTGGAAGGCGGGTCGGCCCGCACGGACCTCAGAACGCGGTCAGGCCGTTGGGCGCGCCGAGACCGGTTGGTCCGTCCCAACCGGGCCCGGCCTGGCAGAGGCGGACCGGCGCCGACACGCTCAGGCAGGTGCCGGTCGGGGTGTTCTGGCCGACCGTCACGTCGGTGAACGCGGATCTCCGCGCCGCGTACAGGGTGTTGGGACCCAGCACACCGGTCAGGTGACCACCGCGGGCGTACATGCCGGCCACCAGCGGGGTGGCCACGCTGGTGCCGCCGATCACCAGCCAGGTCGGCCAGCGGGACCTGGACCTCCAGCAGGTGACACTGCGGACAGGCAGCGGAGGCCATCTGGATGTCCACTGCGGCCTCGACACCGGCCTCGGTCTCCTCGATCTGACCGGTGGGCGTCGGGTCGGGCGCGAACGCGGGGCCGCCGTGGAAGTTGACGACCTTCAGGCAGCCGCTGGCCGTGGTGCACGACGGCAGGCCGAATTGTGCCCGGTAGACGGCGAGGTCGGACTCGATGGTCGGGTAGTCACCGGCTTCGACAACGGCCACGGTGCCGCGCGCACCGACGCCGGCCGGCAGATGGTAAGCCCTGGCCAGGTCGTCGGCACCGTAGCCCAACGGTGTGGTGCTGGTCAGCGGTGCGACCGAATCCGTTGCCCTGGTGGCCATGGTGGCTGTGCAGTGCCCGCACACGGCTGCGATCCCGTGGTCGGTGAGCAGTGCGCCGGAACGGACCTGGGCACGCAACACCGTCTCCTGCTGTGTGTTGGCGACCTGCGTGGCCTGGACCGGCGCGGCCTGGACAGGTGCCGCCGGGCCGAACAGTGCCACGACGAGCAGCGCCACAACGAGCGCGGCGCCCAGAACGCTCGCCCGCCGAATCGACCTGGATGCCAAGAATGCCGTGTTCATCTTGTGGGACAAGGTGTCCTCCTGGCGCGGCGCTGTGGTTCGTCGGAGCATGAACCCTGGGACGCACCACCGGCACCCGCCATCCGTAGGGACAAATTGGTCTCCGTCCGGCGGACGGGCAGCGACAAGGACGATGCGGCATTCCCTGCTGACCACCGAGATTCATGGCTGCTTCGGCTGGGCCATCGAATTGCCGCCTCGACGGTCCGGCAGATCCTGACCAGCGCCGGTGTCGATCCCGTGCCGCGCTGGGCAGGGCCGACCTGAAGTGAATTCCTCGCCACGCAGGCCGAGGGCATCCTTGCCGTGGACTTCGTGCACGTGGACACGGTGTTCCTGAAGCCCATCTACGCTCTGCCACACCCTGCTGGTGGCTGACACACTCAACGTGATGTTGCCCCTGTTTCACGGACTCGCGGGTGAGGAGATCGGGCTCGACCGTGGTTGGTGTCGAACTCTATCGGGCTCGTCCAGTCCAACGCGGAGTGGCGTCGACGGCGGTTGTAGAACCCTTCGATGTACTCGAAAATCGCGTTCGCGAGCTCGACCCGGGTTCGCCACCGTTGCCGATCGAGCAGCTCCGTCTGCATACGCCCCCAGAACGCCTCGGCCACCGCATTGTCATACCGATCACCGACCGTGCCCAGAGACGGCAGCAACCCGGCACGGCGTGCACGTTCGGTGAAGGTCCACGAGGTGAACCGGGTGCCGTGATCGCCGTGGATGATGCCGCCAGGCAGCCGGCCGGCGGCGCCGCGGGAGTCGATGGCCATCCCGAGCGCGGCGGTGGCCAGGTCGGCGCGTTGCCCGGAGTCGATGGCCCAGCCGACCACCCGGCGAGAGTAGGCATCCAGCACCACACAGCAGTAGAGCTTGCCTTCCATCAGCGCCACGTGCGGCGGCGCGTTCGTCCCCAACAGCATCGGGTCCCGATGCGCCTTCGACCATGCGGGATGAACCGCCTGCCGGCCATCTCAAGGCACATGACGGACTGCGGCACGGCCGCAGACTGCCATCACGGCAAACCTGCAGTTCGTGCCAACGGGACCGTGGCCGATCAGGTGCCTGGTGGCTGGTAGCCGGCGACGCCGGTGCTCGACGTAGCCAGCACCTCGGCCAGGTGTTCGGGCTCGATCAGCGGATGGGTCTGCATGGCCCGGAACGCTCCCGTGCTGTTGACGGCGATGGCGATCGCGGCCGCCGCGTCCGAGTCCGGGGCGTCCGCCACCAGGAAGCCGTCCCACTCGCCAAACATGAAGTAGAGCGAGTCCACGGTGACGCCCAGCGGTTCGGCCGCCGCACGGACCGCGGCGAGGCGATCGCTTGGCTTCTCGATCATGCTGGCCCACGCCTGTGGGGTGTAACTGAAGAAGATCACGTACTTGGACATGGTCCGCCCCCACTTCCGGAGATGCCGAGCATGGGCCGCGCCCCAGAGGCGGCATAGGGCCAAAAGGCCCAGGTTGGGGCATCCAGGCCCCTGGACAGGCCGTGGCTCCACGTTCGCGATCGACCCCGTCCGCAATGTGCGCGGGACACGATTTCAGGCCATGTTGGTCCGCGGCACTGCGCCCGGCTCGGTGGCCGGGCCCGCCCGTGGCCGGCGGGCCCTGCCCACTGAGCGGTGTTTGAGCCGGGATCAGACCGGCAGTGGGGTTTCCTGGTAACCGGGCATGGTGTCCATCTGCTCCATGAACTTGGTGAACGGCACGAACTCGTCGTCCATCAGTGCCCTCGGGTTGAAGTCCGGGCTGGCCAGCACGCCGTGGACGCGCCTGCGCTGCATGCCGAAGTTGCCCGCGTCGTACAGCGGCAGCACCGCTGCCTCGCGGAGTAGCTTGTCGAACTGGTGCTGTTTGTCCAGGCTGTTCACGCCGACCACCTGCATGCACTTGTACACGGCGTCCAGCATCATCTCCGTGCACTGGATCTTGCACATCGCGCCGATCAGTTCGCCGTGGTAATCGTGCCGGTCCAGGAAGTGCGCGGTCTTCCAGCAGAAGCATCGGCACATCTCGATCCGGGCCGCCACGTCACCGAGCACGTACCCGACATTCTGATAGTTGATGATCGGGTACGGACCCCCCGCCGTATACGTCTTCGACCAATCCAGGGCCAGTTCGAACGCGGTCCTGGCCACGCCGACGGCTGCGATCCCGGCGACCGGACCCGACCAGGCGAAGTTCCGGTTGATCAGCAGATCGCCGTTGCCTCGGGTGCCTTCGACGAGGTTGCGCGCCGGCACGCGGGCGTTGTCGAACACGATCTCCGCGTTGGGCGTCAGCCGGTGTCCCATCTTGCTGATCAACGAGTAGCTCACGCCGGGCGTGCCACGGTCTACCATGATCGCGGACAGTCCTTCGGTGCCGCCCTTCGCCGGATCGGTGCGGACGACGACGATGCTTGTGTTGGCACCCTTGCCGTCCCAGCCGGCCACGTTGCAGGGCCAGTACTTGCGGCCGTTGAGGACGTACTCGTCACCGTCGAGTGTTGCGGTGACCCCGATGCCGACCGGTGCGGCGTCGGGCGCGTCGAAGTTCGCCGTGCCCCCGGGACTGCCGGCTGGTTCACTGACCGCGTAGCCGACGAGGTACTCGCCGGTGGGGTCCGACGTGGCGGTCCGCAGGAATCGGTCCTTCTGTTCCTCCGTCCCCCAGTACCACACCGGCATCAGCCCGAGTCCGTTCACCAGGACCGTGCAGGCGAAGCCGGGGTCGACCGCACACAGTTCTTCCGCGGCCAGGATCAACTCGATGTTCGTGCAGCCACCACCGCCGTACTGCTTGGGCACCATGCAGAACGCGATGCCCGCGCGGTACGCCTCGATGTAGGCGCCCTTGGTCATCTGGAATGCCCGCAACGGATCCGGCTCGGCATCTGCCTCCCGGACGACGGGCTGGAGTACGTCCCGGGCAAAGGCGCGAACGTTCGCCTGCAGTGTTCGCTGCTCGGTACTGAGGGTGAAATCGATGGCCATCGCCCAACCTCCCTGAGTCGACCGGATACTGTGGGCTGTTCGACGGTGACGCACCGCAAGCGACTCTGCGGCCGCCACGCCGTGGTCCTAGTCTGTGCACCTGCCCAGCTAGGGGCGAGGAGGTAGCCGTGAACGGCGAACCTGTCGGCGCCGGCGGTCAGCGACAGGGGACGAGCGGTATCGGAGCCAGCCAGCCGACCGCCATCGAGGCGTCCTGGAGACGATGCCACGACGTGCACCGCCTCAGCCGTCATGGCCGGCGGTCACGCAAGGCGCGGCGGCCGGACGGACCGGTCATCGATCAGGTCATTCCGGTCGCACGGGCTTGGGCGGCTAAGCTCGCGTGTCCGGCGGGTGTCCTCGTCGTGGCCGACGGTGATGGCTGCGTGGCGGCCGTGTTCGGTGATCCCGCCGATGTCGCGGTCGCCCGGGCCCACGAACTGGCGGAAGGGTACGACTGGTCAGAGGATCATCGTGGTACCAACGAGATCGGAACCGCCCTGGTCGATGGCAGCGCTGTCGTGACCGGAACGCAGCACTGGCGGGCAGACCTGGCCGAATTCGCCGGTGTCGGCGTCGCCGTGTCCGACCCGGACGGCCCTGTGTCGTGCGCGGTCGTGGCATTGTGTGTGCACCGGCAGGCCTGTCCCAGTGGCACCTTTAACCGGCTGTGCGCGTGTGTGCGCGAAGTGTGCGCCCGGCTACGAGTGGAACGGGTCCACGAGACCGCCGTACTGCTCGCCGCGTTGCACGAGGCACGCTCCCACACCGCCAGGTCTGCGGCGGTGCTGGACCGAACCGGTGTCCTGCTGGCCAGCGAGGCCCGCGACGGGGACGAGGACTGGCTGGCGGCGGCGCTCGACCAGCCGGCCGGGAGCGCGCTCGTGCGGCTCGCGGACAGGTCCGTCGCTCTGGCACCTGTCCGGCACGACGGCCGGTTCGTCGGCGCACTGCTGACCGCGATCGCCGACGATGGGGAGTCGGGTGTCGAACACGCTCCGGTGACCAGGGTCGCCGGCACGCACGGGGGCCACGTCCTGCTCGTCGCACCGGCAGAGATCCGATTGGCGCACGCCGAGGACAAGACCGTCTGGCTGCATACGGACCGAGGCATGTTACGGGCGCTGGACCACACCCTCACCAAGGTCGCCGGCCGCCTGGCGCCGCACGGCTTCGTACGCGTGCACCGTGGGTGCGTTGTCAACCTGCACCGAGTTCGCGAAATCGCACCAACGTTCCGTGGCGGTGTCGTGCTGGTGCTGGACGGACCGGACCGCGAGACGGTTCCGGTGTCCAGGCGCTGCGCCGTGAACGTCCGGCACGCGCTGGGCGTGCTGACCTGAGAGCTCAGGTCCTGGACGACGCACCACCGCCGAAGCCGGCCATGTGATGGCGCGATATGTGTCATTCACGCCGGAACTGTCCGGAGCAGGCTGGAGCAAGGGGCAGTGCGTTGCTGGCGGTGTGGGATCAGGGGTTCGAATCCCAACTTCGCGTTGGCGCAGGTCGGCCATGACGAGAGCGTCATCAACCCGGTGTTCCTCGACCTGCGGCCCGGCTCGCACACGGTGCAGAGCAGGGCCACCGACGACACCGGCTTCACCCAGACCGCGGAGGTCGTCGATCCCATTCCCAACGGCGCCTCCGGCTATCCCGCGGTGACCTTTACCGTCAGGTGACCGGCGACTTTGTGCCCGCGTTCACAAATCGATACCGTGGTGGCGTCACGCCGTCGGCGCACCAGAGCAGGCATCGGATAACGCGATCCTGCGATGGCGTGCGGACCGGGCGGCGGACACGGTGACGGCGGCAGCGTGCCCGTCGTGGGCTGCGGATGAGATTCGGCGTGGCGGTGCAACGAGGCCGAGGGCGTGACGGTGCGCCCGCGAGCCCAGCGGACGCCGTCACCGAACCGATGCCCGCGGTCCGCGTCAACGGGAACGGCAACGGTGACGTCCGCGACCGGGCCCGCGCGATCCCCGAGG
>DASUGU010000029.1:0-228796 GCA_036273855.1 Pseudonocardiaceae bacterium | reverse complement strand
ACGCCGCTGCCGACGCCGCTGCCGACGCCGCTGCCGACGCCGCTGCCGACGCCGCTGCCGACGCCGCTGCCGACGCCGCTGCCGACGCCGCTGCCGACGCCGCTGCCGACGCCGCTGCCGACGCCGCTGCCGACGCCGCTGCTGCCGGCCAGTTGGCCCGTGAGCGGACGACACGCGCAGGCGAAGCAAGTGCCCGATGGCCCACAGCTGCCGGCAGACTCGATGAGTTGACCATTGGCCGGACGACACGCGCGAGGCAAGCGCTTGCTGCGTGGGCTGCGGTTGCCGGCGCCGCTGAGTTGGCCCTCGAGCGGCCGACAGGCGCGAGGCAACCGCTGGCCGGGTCGGCTAGCGGTAGTGGCGACGTTGAGTTGGCCGCTGGCTGGACGACACGCCCGAAGGAAGCGCTCGCCGCACGGGCAGCGGCTTTAGGTGGCGTCGGCGAGCCGGCCAATGAGCGGTCGGCATGCGGGAATTCGGCAATTGGTGGTGCCGAGTTGGCTGCTGGATGGACGACATGCGGGGCGGCAGCGCCTGTCGATTGGGCCGCTGGCGGCGGGGGTGGTGAGTTGGCCGTTGAGGGGCCGACATGGGGGCGCGCGGCGTTTCGTGGCGTCGAGTTGGCTGTTGAGCGGCCGAGATGCCGGGGCGGCGGGTTTCGTGGTGCCGAGTTGGCCGTTGGGTGGTCGACATGTGTGGGTGCTGCGCTTGGCGGCCTAGCTGCTGGGGGTGGTGATGGTGTGTCGTCCGTCGAGTGGCCGACACGCGAGGGCGCTGAGCTTGCTGGTGCTGTGTCGGCCGTTGGGTGGTCGGGTGGCGCCGGTTGTCCGCTGCGGGTGGTGGGGGTTTCGTGAGTGGGGTCGGGGATTCGGGGCGGTTGGCTGAGATTGCCGCCAATCTGGCCGCGGTTCGGGAGCGGATTGACGCCGCTTGTCATGCCGCTGGCCGCGACACCAGCACCGTGCGGCTGGTAGCCGTCACCAAGACGTTCCCGGCCTCGGACGCCGCCTTCCTCCTCGATCTGGACGTCCTCGACCTCGGCGAGAACCGGGACGTCGAGGCCGCCGCGAAGGTCAAGGACGTGGCCGAGCTGCGACCAGCCATCACCCCGAGATGGTCCATGGTGGGCAGGCTGCAACGGAACAAGGCGCGATCAGTGGCCGAATGGGCCGCCGAGGTGCAATCCGTCGATTCCGGACGACTCGCCGACGCGCTCCGGCGCGCCACCGCAACGTCACTCGATCGAGGGATTCGCTCCGCCCAACTCGATGTCCTCGTCCAAGCGAGCATCGACGGCGACCCCGATCGAGGTGGCTGTCCGCTCGACGATCTTCCTGCCTTAAGTGATCACGTCGCGACCCTCGAGGCGCTACGGTTGCGCGGTGTGATGGCGGTCGCTCCTCTGGGCATGCCGCCTGAGCAGGCATTCGAACGGCTCGCGCTGGCCGCCGACCGCTTGCGCGCCGATCATCCGACCGCCACGACGGTGTCCTCGGGCATGAGCGGTGACATCGAGTCGGCGATCAACTACGGGTCGACGTGCGTGCGTGTCGGAACCGCCCTGCTCGGCGGACGGCGGTTAGCCTCGCCGTAGCCGTCGGAGGGGAGACCGGCGCGACTCGCGGGAGGGAAGGGGCTCGGCCATGGGCAAGTCGATCATCCGGCACAGTGCGTCCGCGATCACCTCCGACACGTGCCCGGCCGCGCGAGGTGGGTCCGGGTCCGGCGAGGTGGCGGCATGAGCGCTTTTCAGAAGCTGAAGGCGTACTTCGGCATGGTCCCCGCCGACGAACTCGACGAGTACGACGACGACCGCTACGGCGGCTACGGCTCGGCCTACCAGCCGGCCGAACCCGATTACGACTACGGCGACCGCATCGGGCGGCGCCGTCCCCTGGGCAGCCCCCGGCCGGTGTCCCGGTTGGACCCCGCGGACGACTTCGGTGGTTACGACGAGCGGCCGCGCACGCCCCGGCGGCCGTGGGCGGAGGAGCCGATCCCGCCTGCCCCGCCGGCACACCGGGCGGTCACGCCGGTCCGTGGCGCGCTCGCGGTCGAGCCGGAAGTGGAGCCCGCACCGAGGACGCGGCAGCCGGAGCCCGCGCCGGCACCGCACCCGCTGAGCAAGATCACCACGCTGCATCCGCGCAGCTTCCCCGAGGCCAGGGCCATCGGCGAACGCTACCGGGACGGCGCGCCGGTGATCATCAACCTGACCGACATGAGCGACTCGGACGCGCGCCGACTGGTGGACTTCGCGGCCGGGTTGGCGTTCGCCATGCGGGGCTCGATCGACAAGGTCACCAACAAAGTGTTCTTGATCTCACCGCCGGACATCGACGTGACGGCGGAGGATCGGCGACGCATCGCGGAGGGTGGGTTCTTCAGCTAGGCCCGGATCGTGGCACAGTTGAGCGGTGGAGACCGTCCGGCTGGTGCTGTACTACATTCTGTTCGCCTTCTGGCTGCTGCTCACGGCGCGTGTCGTGGCCGAACTGGTGAGGGCCTTCGCCAGGGAGTGGCGGCCCGCCGGCGGGGTTGCGGTAACGCTGGAGAGCATCTACACAGTGACAGACCCACCTGTGCGTCTGGTCCGTCGGGTCATCCCGATGGTGCGGATCGGCGGCGTGGGACTAGACGTATCGATTATGGTGCTGCTGCTGGTTGTGTTCATCCTGATGCGACTGGTCAACCCGGGTTGACGGGGATCCCGGTTACCAGGCAGCCGTGAGTGCGTGAGGTGATCTGATGGGCTTGACCCCCGCTGACGTGCACAACGTCGCGTTCAGCAAGCCACCTATCGGCAAGCGGGGCTACAACGAGGACGAGGTTGACGCCTTCCTCGACCTGATCGAGGCCGAGCTGGCGCGCCTGCTCGAGGAGAACGGCGACCTGCGCCAGCAGGTCGAACGGCTGGACCAGCAGCTGGACTCCGCACGGGCCGAACTGGACAACGCCCGCTCGGCGCCCGCCCCCGTGGCGTCCCGCGTGGCCGACGAGGTTCCGTCCCGCAGGCTCGCCCCGGTGCCGCCGCCGTCCTCGATGGAGGAGACGACGCCCGGTGGCATGGGCGGCGGTGACCACCATGTGCAGGCGGCCAAGGTGCTGGGCCTGGCGCAGGAGATGGCCGACCGGCTCACCGGCGAGGCCAAGGCCGAGTCGGACAGCATGCTGTCCGAGGCCAGGACGAAGGCCGAGCAACTGCTGTCCGAGGCACGTGCCAAGTCGGACACGATGGTCAACGAGTCGCGCACGCGCGCCGAGACCATGCTCAACGAGGCTCGTACCCGTGCCGAGACCGTGGAACGGCAGGCCAGGGACAAGGCGTCGACGCTGGAACGCGACGCGCAGCGCAAGCACAACGAGCTGATCAGCACCATCTCCAGCGAGAAGAACTCGCTGGAGCAGGAGATCGACAAGCTCCGGACCTTCGAACGCGAGTACCGGACCCGGCTCAAGACGTTCCTCGAGTCCAGCCTGCGCGACCTGAACGACCGTGGTTCGGCCGCACCGTCGGAGACGAGGTCTCCGCAGACCGGCTACTCGTTCGGTCAGCGGGCCGAAGCCGGCTGAGTGGCGTCGGACTAGGCACGACGGGCGAGACCGAGGCCACGCGCCATGTTGGTTGTCGTACTGGTGTTGGTCCTGGCGGCGGCAGCGCTGCTGGTGATCGCGCTGGTCACCTCGGCCACGCTGTGGGCGTGGCTCTCGGTGGGCGTCAGCGTCGCCGCGGCGCTGGCGCTGCTGCTGGACTGGACCCGGCGCCGCCAGGCCAGGGTGGAGGACGAGGCCCGGCGGGAGGTGGAGCCGCGCCCGGCCCCGACGGTCGCGCCACCGCCCGACGAGGCCGGTGACGCCGAACCGGCCGAGGAGGACACCGACGCGGCCGACCTGCTCGTGGTGAGCGACCTGGACGCCGAGGTCCGGGTCGTGGACGAGCGACCCCGCTACCACCTGGCCGACTGCACGTGGCTGGCCGGCCGCCCGACGCTGGGCCTGCCCGTCACGGAGGCGCGGCAGCTCGGGTTCACGCCGTGTGCGGTGTGCCGGCCGGACAGCACCCTGGCGCAGGCCAAACGGACGGCCACCTAGCCGGAACAAACCGGCTTGGCGGCCTGGTTACCCTTGTCGTACGGCGTTGATCCGGCCATCACCGGGGAGCCTCCGGAAGAACGGGCCCACGGCCTCAGTAGAACCGGACGGGGCCGGCCCGTCACAGCCGGCAACGAGTGGTCGACCGGATCGTCGGTCGGCAATCGGGGTGGTACCGCGGGACACCGTCAGGTGTGTCGTCCCCGGCGGTCTCGCGAGCAGGTCGCGAGGCCCGGCGAGACGAACGACCCGCGAGGAGCCTGACCGATGTCGTACCCCAGGGCGCGCACCGCCGAGTCGACAACCGCTGAAGCGGGCGTGCCGGCGCAGCCGTCGTTCCCGGAGCTGGAGACGGCCGTACTGGACTACTGGTCGTCCGACCGAACCTTCCCGGCCAGCGTGGCCGCCCGCCCGACCGGCGAGAACGGCGCCAACGAGTTCGTGTTCTACGACGGCCCGCCGTTCGCCAACGGCCTGCCGCACTACGGGCACCTGCTCACCGGCTACGTCAAGGACGTGGTGCCGCGCTACCAGACCATGCGCGGTCACCACGTGGAGCGCCGGTTCGGCTGGGACTGTCACGGCCTGCCGGCCGAGGTCGAGGCGGAACACCAGCTCGGCATCAAGGTCAAGGCCGAGATCGAGGCGCTGGGCGTGGCGGCGTTCAACGACGCCTGCCGCACGTCGGTGCTGCGCTACACGCAGGAGTGGCGGGAGTACGTGACCCGCCAGGCCCGGTGGGTGGACTTCGACAACGACTACAAGACGCTCGACGTGGACTACATGGAAAGCGTCATGTGGGCGTTCAAGACCCTGTCGGACAAGGGTCTGGTCTACGAGGGCTTCCGCGTGCTGGCGTACTGCTGGCGCTGCGAGACCCCGCTGTCCAACACCGAGCTGCGGATGGACGCGGACACCTACCGGGAGCGGCAGGACCCGGCCAGCACGGTGTGGTTCCAGTTGGAGACCGGTGAGCGGATCCTGGCGTGGACGACCATGCCGTGGACGCTCATCCCGAACATGGCGATGGTGGTCGGCGAGGACATCGACTACGCCGTGATGGAATTGGACGGCGAGCGCTACATCCTCGCCGAGGCCCGGCTGGGTGCCTACGCCAAGGAACTGGAGGACGCGGTCCAGGTCGGCACGCTGAAGGGCAGCGAGCTGGTCGGCAGGCGCTACACGCCGCTGTTCGACTACCTCACCGAGCAGACCAAGGACACCAAGGCGTTCACCATCCTGGCCGGCGACTTCGTCACCACCGACGACGGCACCGGCGTGGTGCAGGTGTCGCCCTGTCACGGTGAGGACGACTTCAACATCTGCACGGCCAACGGGATCCCGCCGATCCTGACCGTGGACGCGCACGCCCGGTTCACCTCGATGATCCCGGACTACGAGGGCCTGCAGGTGTTCGACTCGAACAAGCCCCTGCTGCGCGAGCTGCGCGAGCGCGGCGTGCTGTTCCGCCAGGACAGCTACCTGCACCCGTACCCGCACTGCTGGCGGTGCCAGAAACCGCTGGTCTACAAGGCGGTGTCGAGCTGGTTCGTGTCGGTGACCAGCTTCCGGGACCGGATGGTGGAGCTGAACCAGGAGATCAACTGGGTGCCGGGGCACGTGCGGGACGGCCAGTTCGGCAAGTGGCTGGAGGGTGCCCGCGACTGGTCGGTGTCGCGCAACCGGTTCTGGGGTTCGCCGATCCCGGTGTGGAAGTCGGACGACCCGAACTACCCGAGGGTGGACGTGTACGGGTCGCTGGACGAGCTGGAGCGCGACTTCGGCGTGCGCCCGGCCGATCTGCACCGCCCGTACGTGGACGAGCTGACCCGGCCCAACCCGGACGACCCGACCGGGCAGTCGACCATGCGGCGGGTGCCGGAGGTGCTGGACTGCTGGTTCGACTCCGGGTCGATGCCCTTCGCCCAGGTGCACTACCCGTTCGAGAACCGCGACTGGTTCGATCACCACTACCCCGGTGACTTCATCGTGGAGTACACCGGCCAGACCCGCGGCTGGTTCTACCTGCTGCACGTGCTGGCCACCGCGCTGTTCGACCGGCCGGCGTTCCGGAACTGTGTCGCGCACGGCATCGTGCTGGGCGACGACGGGCAGAAGATGTCCAAGTCGCGGCGCAACTACCCGGACGTGAACGAGGTGTTCGCGCGGGACGGTTCGGACGCCATGCGCTGGTACCTGATGGCGTCGCCGATCCTGCGCGGCGGCAACCTGATCGTCACCGAGCGGGGCATCAGGGACGCGGTGCGGCAGGCCGTGTTGCCGCTGTGGAACTCGTGGTACTTCCTCGCCCTGTACGCGAACGCGGCCGGGCGGGAGGGTGCCCCGCGGACCGACAGCGAGCACGTGCTGGACCGCTACGTCCTGGCCAAGACGCACGACCTGGTGGCCGACGTGACGGCGGCGATGGACGTCTACGACCTGTCCGGCGCCTGCTGGTCGATCCGCGAGTTCCTGGAGGTGCTGACCAACTGGTACGTGCGGCGGTCCCGGGACCGGTTCTGGGCCGGCGACGCGGACGCGATCGACACGCTGCACACCGTGCTGGAGGCGGTGTGCCGGGCGGCGGCGCCGCTGCTGCCGCTGACCACGGAGGCGGTGTGGCGCGGGTTGACCGGTGAGCGGTCGGTTCACCTGGCGGACTGGCCTGCGGCGGACGCGCTGCCCGGCAACGACGCGCTGGTGTCCGTCATGGACGAGGTGCGTCGGGTGTGTTCGGCGGCGTTGTCCCTGCGCAAGGCCAACAAGCTGCGGGTCCGGCTGCCGCTGGCCAGGCTGGTGGTGGCCGCGCCGGACGCCGACCGGCTGGCCGATTTCGTCGAGCTCATCGCGGACGAGGTCAACGTGAAGCAGGTCGAGTTGACCACCGACGTGGCCGCGCACGGCCATTTCGAGTTGGTGGTGAACGCGCGGGCGTGCGGTCCTCGGTTGGGTGCCGACACGCAGAAGGTGATCCGGGCGGTCAAGGCCGGCGAGTGGTCGACCACCGGGTCGGGTGCCGTCGTCGCGGCCGGGATCGAGCTGCTGGACGGCGAGTACGAGCGCAAGCTGGTGGCCACCGACCCCGGTGCCACGGCCGAACTGCCCGGTGGCAGCGGCCTGGTGGTGCTGGAGACGGCCGTCACCGACGCGCTGGCCGCCGAGGGCGTGGCCAGGGACGTGGTGCGCGCGGTGCAGCAGGCCCGCAGGGACGCGGGACTGGACGTGTCCGACCGGATCACCGTGACCCTGATGGTGGACGACACCGTGGGCGACGCGGTCCGCACGCACGAGCGGTTCCTGCGTTCCGAGACACTGGCCGACGACGTGGCGTACGCCCCGGCCAGTGGGGCGGACGCCGGCACGACGGCCACGGTGGGCGACGGTGCCACGGTCGGCGTGGTGGTCGCCCGGCGTTGACGGTGTGTGGTGGTGGGGACGACGAACGGGTTTCGGCGTCCCTCGCCCGCACCCTTGTCATTGACATACGCACCGTGTGGGCGGCGATACTGGCCGTATGGGCGTACACATCCAGGTTCGCGACGTGCCCGACGCCGTTTTCCTTGCGTTGAAAGCACGTGCGGCCGGCAGTGGCCGGCCCCTGTCGGAGTTCCTGCGCGAACTGCTGGAAGCGGCCGTGGCCGTGCCGGCCACGGTGGTCGCCCCGAGGACCGCGGACGGCCCGGTGGCCGCCCGCGACTGAACGCGTCTCGGATTCGCCGCGGACCGGAGCGCGGGCATCATGGCTCGGTGAGCGAGTACCGGTTCGCCGTGCGGGTCAAGCCCGGTGCCCGTCGCACGTCGGTCGGTGGCCGCTGGCCGGGGCGGCTGGGTGCCGCGCTCGTGGTGGCGGTGACCGCGCCCGCCGTGGACGGGCGGGCGAACGACGCACTGTGCCGGGCGCTGGCGGACGCGCTGGACGTGCCTGTCCGGCAGGTCAGGGTCGTGTCGGGTGCGGCGAGCCGGGACAAGATCATGGCCGTGGCGAACACCGAGGTCGCGGCCAGGGTCGATGCGTTGATCGGCACCGGCGACGGCGACCAGGGAGAATGAACCCCCAGCCGACCGGTGGAGGAGGTGCCGTGCTCCATCTGTCCGCCGTGCTCGGCATCTCGGCCGTGGTGCTGCTCGTCGCCGTGCTCGGCATCCGCTTCTCCATCCGGCTCGGCCTGCCGTCGCTGTTGCTGTACCTGGGCATCGGGCTGGCGCTGGGCGAGTCCGGTATCGGGATCCGGTTCGACAACGCGGCGCTGACCCAGGCGCTGGGCATCGCCGCGCTGGTCCTGATCCTCACCGAAGGTGGGCTCACCACCCGGTGGCAGGCCGTGAAACCGGCTGTGGGTCTCGGTATCGCACTGTCCACTGTGGCCGTTGTGGTGAGCATCGTGGTTACCGGAGCGGCTCTGCACTTCCTGCTGTCCCTGGACTGGCGGACCGCGCTGCTGTGGGGAGCCGTGCTGTCGTCGACGGATGCGGCAGCCGTGTTCAGCGTGTTGCGCGGGGTGGGGGTGAGCGGGCGGCTGGCCGGTGCGCTGGAACTGGAGTCCGGCCTGAACGACGCCCCCGCGTTCATCGCCGTCGTGCTGCTCGCCGGCACCGCCGCGCTGTCCTGGACCACCCCGCTGCTGATCATCTACGAACTGGTGATCGGGGCCGTCATCGGTGGGCTGATCGGCTGGGGTGGTGGTTGGCTGCTGCGCAGGGCCGCGTTGCCCGCCACCGGTCTGTACCCGCTGGCCACGGTCGCCATGTGCCTGCTCGCCTACGCGGGCGCCGATCTCGCGCACGCGTCCGGTCTGCTCGCCACCTACGTGTGCGGGTTGGTGCTGGGCAATTCGCACCTGCCGCACCGCTCGGACACGCTGTCGTTCGCCGAGGGGTTCGGCTGGCTGGCCCAGATCGGCCTGTTCGTGCTGCTGGGCCTGTTCGCCTCACCGCCCAGGCTGCTCGCCGCCCTGGTGCCCGGTCTGGTGGCCGGTGCGGTGATCGTGCTGCTGGCCCGGCCGCTGTCCGTGGTGCTCGCGTCGCTGCCGTTCCGATTGCCGTGGCGGGAACAGGCATTCCTGTCCTGGTCGGGGCTGCGCGGCGCGGTGCCGATCGTGCTGGCGTTGATCCCGCTGACCGAGGGCAGGCCGGGCGCCCAGGAACTGGTCGGGGCCGTGTTCGTGCTGGTCGTCGTGCTCACTCTGGCGCAGGGCGCGACGCTGCCGATACTGGCCAGGGCGCTGGGGCTGCGCGGATCGGTCAGCCAGGACGAGATGGAGATCGACTCGGCGCCGCTGGACGTGCTGGACGCCGAGGTGATCCAGGTCCGGGTGCAGCCCGGTTCGAAACTGCACGGCGTCTACCTCAACGAGCTGCGCCTGCCCGAGGGCGCCACGATCAGCCTCGTGGTGCGCGACGAGGCGGCGTTCACCCCGAACGGCCGGACCCGGCTGCGGGAGGGCGACCAGTTGCTCGTGGTGGCCACCGACGCGGTCCGGGACGCAGCGGAACGCCGGATCAGGGCCGTCGACGCGGCCGGCCGATACGCTCGCTGGAAAGGCGTTGTGGACGGCTGAGCGGTGGCGATCGCATGGGCATGGAGTTCGGCATCTTCGACTCGTTCGACCTCGGCCGCACCGGGCCGGGCGACGTGCTGGCCAGCCGGTTGCGGTTCGCCCGGACAGCCGAACAACTGGGTGTCGACCACTACCACGTCACGGAGCACCACGGCACGCCGCTGTCGGTGTGCCCGTCGCCCAACATCTTCCTGTCCGCACTGAGCCAGCGGACCAGCCGGATGCGGTTCGGCGCCCTGGTGAACGTGCTGCCGGCGCACCACCCGTTCCGGCTGGCCGAGGAGATCGCCGTGCTGGACCAGCTGTCCGGCGGGCGGGTGGACATCGGCGTCGGTTCCGGCGTCAGCCCGTACGAGCTGGCCGTGTTCGGCGTCGACGCCGCCGACGCGAAGGCGATCTACCAGGAGCGGCTGGTCGACCTGACCACCGCGTTGCGCACCGGCCAGCTGGGCTCGCACGAGCTGTCCGTGCTGCCGGTCCAGCGGCCGTACCCGCCGCTCTGGTACGCCTCCAGCAACACCGCGTCGGCGGCCTGGGCGGGCGCCAACGCGGTGAACTTCGTCGGCCGCTGGAACGGCGGTGCGGTGACCAACGCGGTGGTCGCCTACCGGGACGCCTGGGAGGACCACCGGGCCGACACCGACCGGCTCAACCAGCACGTCGCCGAGCCCAGGATGGGCATCGCGGCCGGGCTGGTCATCGCGGACAGCGACGAGCAGGCCTGGGACGTCTACGGCCGGGCCAACGACCTGTTCTGCGAGCGGGTCACCCATCTGTGGCACGAGCACGGCGACCACCGCGTGGACCGCGCGTTCGCCACCGAGACCATGCTGGCCAACGGCGCCGCCTGGGTCGGCACGGCGGACACCGTGCGGGACATGGTGGTGCACCAGGTGCGCACGTCCGGCGTGAACTACGTCGAACTGTCCGCGTTCTTCGGTGACCTGACGCGGGAACAGGCCGAGCACAGCCTGCGCACGTTCACCGAGCGGGTGGCGCCCGCGGCCCGGCAGGTGTGCACCTGGTAGCCCTCCCGGCCGAGCATCCGCTCTGATACGGGACAATGGACGGGTGAGCACGGAACCCAACGCGGAGCAGGCCGCTGTCGAGACGTCCCTGCCGCCCCGGCGGATCTGGGTCCTGGCGGTGGTCGCCGTGGTGGCCGTGGCGCTCGACCAGATCGCCAAGTACCTGGTGGTGGCCCATTTCGAGGGCAAATCACCGGTGACCGTGCTGTCCGGCGTGCTCTACTTCGACGTCTTCCGCAACTCCGGTGCCGCGTTCTCCATGGCCACCGGCCTGACCTGGGTGTTCAGCCTGGTCGCGATCGCCGTCGTCATCGCGATCGTGTGGATCGCGCCCCGGCTGCGGTCGGTCGGGTGGGCGTTCGGGCTCGGTCTGGTGCTGGCCGGCGCGCTGGGCAACCTGTCCGACCGGCTGTTCCGCTCGCCCGGGCCGCTGCGCGGCCACGTCGTGGACTTCATCTCCGTGTTCAAGCCGCTGGGCCAGGCGTTCCCGATCTTCAACCTGGCCGACTCGGCGATCACCGTCGGCGGGGTGCTGATCGTGCTGTTGGCGCTGCTGGGCAAGGACTACGACGGCGGTGTGGCGCGGCGCGCCAAGGCGGCCGACGAGGCCAGGAGCGCCACGGACGCAGCGGAACCGGCGGCTCCCGCGGCCGAGGACCCCACGTCGTGACCTCGTCGCGCACCCTGCCGGTGCCCGACGGCCTGGACGGCATGCGGGTGGACGCCGGCCTGTCCCGGCTGCTCGGCCTGTCCCGCACGGTGGTCGCCGAACTGGCCGAGTCCGGCGAGGTGCTGCTGGACGGGCGGGCCGCCGGCAAGTCCGACCGGCTCATCGCGGGCGCGTGGCTGGAGGTCACGCTGCCCGAGCCGGACGCGCCGCTGGAGATCGTCGCCATGGCGGTGCCTGGCCTCACCGTCCTGTACTCCGACGACGACCTGGTTGTGGTGGACAAGCCGGTCGGCGTCGCCGCACATCCCAGCCCCGGCTGGACCGGCCCGACCGTGGTCGGCGGGCTGGCCGCCGCGGGCATCACACTGGCCACCAGCGGTGCGGCCGAACGCCAGGGCGTCGTGCACCGGCTGGACGTCGGCACCACCGGCGTGATGGTGGTGGCCAAGAGCGAGCACGCCTACTCGGCGCTCAAGCGCGCGTTCAAGGAACGCACCGTGGACAAGCGCTACCACGCGATCGTCCAGGGATTGCCCGACCCCAGCCGGGGCACCATCGACGCGCCGATCGACCGGCATCCCAAGCACGACTACAAGTTCGCCGTGGTGGCGGGCGGCCGGGCGAGCGTCACCCACTACGAGGTGATCGAGGCGTTCCGCAACGCGACGCTGGTCGACGTGAAGCTGGAAACCGGTCGCACACACCAGATCCGGGTGCATTTCGCCGCGCTGCACCATCCGTGCGTCGGCGACCTGACCTACGGCGCCGATCCGGCGCTGGCCGAGCGGGTGGGCTTGCGGCGCCAGTGGTTGCACGCCAGGTCACTGGCGTTCGAGCATCCGGCCGACGGCCGCTGGGTGGAGTTCACCAGCCCGTACCCGGACGATCTGCGGCACGCGCTGGACGTCCTGCGCGACCAGTGACGAAGGAGGACGCGTGACGGACGCACGGGTACTGGTGATCGGCATCGACGCCGCCACGATCCCGGGTCTGGACGCCGCCGCGGTCGAGGCGGCCATCGCCCGCGGCCAGACCCGGTTCGCCGCCCTGGGCATCGAGGCCGACGTGTGCTCGGTCGCGCTGGACGCGAACGCGGAGGGCGTGCTCGTGGCGGCCCTGACCCGCCAGGACTACGACTGCGTGGTCATCGGCGGCGACATGCGCAAGCCGGAGCCGCTGCTGGAGGTCTTCGAGAAGGTGGTCAACCTGGTCCGGCAGCACGCCCCGGGCACGGCCATCGCCTTCAACTCCAGCCCCGACGACAGCCCCGACGCCGCACTGCGCTGGCTGAACCAGTAGCGCGCCCGGGTCCGGGCAGTCCACACGGAACTCACTCCACGCAGAACTCGTTGCCCTCGGGGTCCTGCATGACGATGCAGTAGCCGAACATCTCGTCGACCTCGCGCACCCTGGTGGCACCGGCGGCCACCAGACGCTCGACGTGATCGGCGATCGCGGCCCGGCGCAGCGCCGGGTCCGACACCCCGGCGCCGGCATGCACGTCGAGGTGCACCCGGTTCTTCGCGGTCTTGCCTTCCGGTACCGGCTGGAAGAAGAGTCTCGGGCCGTGTCCGGACGGGTCGACGACGGCGGCGCGCCACTGGTCGCGGGGGATGTCGTGCGCGGTGGCGAACTCGGCCCAACTGGTGAAGCCGGGCGGCGGCGGTTCCGGGACGTAGTCGAGGGCGGTGGCCCAGAACTCGGCCAGTTGCTGGGGGTCGTGCGCGTCGAAGGTCACCTGCACGCCGATGGCCATGGCCCTACTCCTCGACCGTCCAGGTCAGCGTGTTGTGGTTGTCGTCCGGGCGGAAGCTCCAGCGGATCGACGTGAGTTCCGTGGTTTCCGGCAGGACGTAGACGGTGTGGCCGCCCTGGGTTTCGCCGGGCCGGACGCCGATCCGGTGGGGTGGCCGGGACGACAGGGACACCGGGGCCTTGCCGACCGTCTCGCCGTCCTGGGCCACCAGCACCAGGTACAGGTCGGGCAGTTGCGGGAACGGAGTCGACCCCCGGTTGGTCATCTCGGTGTGCACCACGACCGACCGTTCGCCCTCGCGCAACCGGTAGCCGGCGGCGGTGAACAGGAAGTCGGCCGGGTCGACGACCTCCACCAGCTGGATGGCGACGGTCTCGCCGTCCGATCCGTCGGTCAGCAGCGTGTCGCCGACGCGGCCCTGCTGGGTGGGCGCCGGAGCCGGCGCGGCGGCCGGGGCGGGCACTGCCGGTGCGCCGCCGGGCGGGGTGGTCCAGGCCGGGCGGGTCGGCTGGTCGCCGCGCGCCCAGGACGAGCTCTGCGGCGGGCCCCAGGTGCTCATCGGGTCCGGTCGCGGCGGCTGCTGGGGAACCGGTGGCGCGGCGGGCACGGGCGGCCGTGGCGGGGCCTGGTACTGCGGCTGCGGCGGCACCGGGTAGCCGCGCTGCTGGTAGGCCGGCGGCGGGTAGTTGGCCAGTGCGCCGGAGATCGCGTTGCGCAGCCCGTACGGATCGCATTCGACGCCGACGATCAGCGGCAGTCCGGCGGCGGACAGGGACACCAGCCGGGACGCCACGTCCCTGGGGTCCATGCCCAGGCGGGCCGCTAGGTCGTGCACCGCTGCCTTGCCCGTCTCGGCGACGAGCGAGAGCAGGCGGATGTCCACGGGATCCGGGGCGGCCACGGTTCGCACGCTACCCGGTCGGCCAGGGCGACGCCGAACCCGTCGACGTCAGCGGGCGGATCGGTCAGCGGGCCCGGTTGTGCAGCACGGCCGGGCGGTCCCGGTGATCCATCCGGACCACGACGTCGGCGACCAGTTCGGGGTCGACGTCGTCGGCGTAGCGCGCGTAGGCGGGCAGCGTCCAGCGGTCGTCCTCGCCGATCTGCCTGGCCAGCGCCGAGGGGGACAGCGCCAGGTGCACGGTCAGGTCGAAGTCCAGGCCCCGGCCCAGCAGCAGGGCGCCGGACACCAGCACCACCCCGCCGGCCGGCAGTGTCACGTAGTCGACGCGGCTGGCCCGGTCGGCGGTGGCGTCCCAGCGGGCCGGCAGCACCCGGCCGGTGCCGTCCGGCGCCAGCGGGCGCAGCACCTCCCTGGCCAGTCCGCCGGCGTCCAGCCAGTCGTCGTAGAACGCGTCCGGATCGGTCCTGCCGCGTTCCAGGCGCAGCGACGCGGGCCGCAGGTAGTCGGCAGCGTGCACCACGAGCGCCTGCCGGCCGCGCAGCCGCACCGGGTCGACCAGGCCGCCGGCCAACTCGTCCGGTCCGGCCGGTGGCGCGCCGTCCAGTGCGACCCGCAGCCACGATCCCGGTGCGGCACGGCCGATCGTGTCGGCGAGTTCGTCGACCAGTCCGTCGGTCGTGATGGGTCGTACCGGCACGTTCGTTCGTCCTTCGTCGCGGTCGGTCATGGCTACGATCGGCACCACGATTCTCGATTGTCGGCCGACCCTGGGAGGTCCGTCATGCCGGACGCGGTCACGTCAGTGCGCGAACTCGCCGACGAGTTCGTCAAGGTGCTGTGCGACCAGGATCCGCCTGCGGCCACATTCTTCGGTCTGGACGGCGCCCACGACAAGCTGGCCGATCTGAGCGAGGAGGCCGACCAGCGGTACACGGCGAAGTACGCCGACCTGGCCAGGCAGGCGGCCGCGATCGACCAGGACACACTGTCCCCGTCGGCCGTGATCACCAGGGCGATGGTGATCCAGCAGGCGGACACCAGGATCCGCACCCTGGACAGCCGGATGATCGAGTACGCGATCACCGATTTCTTCGTCGCGCCCGCCTCGGTGCTGCTGACGATCCTGCCCATGCTCGCGCCGAGCACGCCGGAACTGGCCGAGGCGTACCTGGGCCGGCTGGCCGCCGTGCCGCTGTACCTGCGCCAGGCGGCCGAGCGGCACCGGCAGGGCGTCGCGGCCGGCCGGACCCCGGTGGCGCATCTCGTTGCCGCCGCCACCACGCACATCGACCGCTACCTGGGCGACCCGGAGCACGACCCGCTGGCCGGGATCACCGCGCCGGAGGGCGGTCCGGCCGATTTCGCCGCCCGCCGCGACCAGTTGCTGGCCGACGTGGTGCGGCCCGCGTTCGCCGCCTACCGGGACGCGCTGATCACCGACATCCTCCCGCACGGCAGGCCGACCGATCGGCCGGGACTGAGTTGGCTGCCCGGCGGCGACGTGCTGTACGGCAATCTGGTCCGCGCCCACACCACCACCGCGCGAACGCCGGACGAGCTGCACCAGACCGGTCTGGACATCATCGACGCGCTCCGCGCCGAGTACGCCGAACTGGGCGGGCGCGCGCTGGGTACCACCGACCTGGCCGAGATCTTCCGCCGGCTGAAGTCCGACGACGACCTGCGCTGGCAGTCCGCGGACGAACTGCTGGAAGCCGCCCGGAAGGCCATCAGCCGGGCGGAGGTGGCCGCGCCGCAGTGGTTCAGCATGCGGCCGGAGCAGTCCTGCGAGGTGCGGCCGGTGCCCGAGGCGGACGCGCCCGGTTCGGCTGCCGCGTACTACATGCCGCCGTCGATGGACGGCGCGCGGCCCGGCGTCTACTTCGCCAACACCTACCAGGTGACCGAGCGGTTCCGGCACCAGGCGGAGACCATGGCGTTCCACGAGGGCGTGCCCGGCCACCACTTCCAGATCGCGATCTCGCTGGGCCTGACCGACCTGCCGATGCTGCGCAGGCTCGCCGACGTCAACGCCTACGCCGAGGGCTGGGGTCTGTACTCGGAGCGGTTGGCCGACGAGATGGGCCTGTACTCCAGTGACATCGCGAAGCTGGGCATGCTGACCGCCGACTCGATGCGGGCCGGCCGGCTGGTGGTGGACACCGGGCTGCACGCCAAGGGATGGAGCCGTCAGCAGGCGGTGGACTTCCTGTCCGAGCACACGCCGATGGCGGCGGTGGAGATCGAGGCGGAGACCGACCGGTACATCGCCTACCCCGGCCAGGCCCTGTCGTACATGGTGGGGCGCCTGGAGATCCAGCGGATCCGGGCCATGGCCGAGGCGGCGCTCGGCGACAGGTTCGACGTCCGGGGCTTCCACGACGTGGTGCTGGGCAACGGTCAGCTGCCGATGTCCGTGCTGGCCGACGTGGTCGACTCGTGGGTGGCCGGCCGTGCAGCTGGCTGAGGACTTCCTCACCGATCCCTATTCGACGTGGCGCAGGCTGCGCGACGACGCGCCGGTCGAGCCGTACCAGATGCCCGGGGGCCGGCGTGTCTGGTTCGTGACCCGGTACGACGACGTGCGTGCCGCACTGGCGGATCCCTTGCTGGGCAAGGATTCCCGGCGGATGGAGGAGCTGTTCGGGCCGCGTGACCGGCGCTCGGAGTTCCAGGCCGGTGGCGTGCTGGGCGCCCACATGCTCAACAGCGACCCGCCCGACCACGAACGGCTGCGCCGCATGGTGAACCGGGCGTTCACCGCGCGCCGGATCGAGGGACTGCGGCCCAGGATCGAGGACATCACCGCCGGGCTGCTGGACGCGATCGAGCCCGGCACCGAGGTGGACCTGCTGGACGTGTTCGCGTTTCCCTTGCCCATCACGGTGATCTGCGAACTGCTCGGCATGCCCGAGGCCGACCGGGCCGAGTTCCGGGCATGGTCGAACGTGTTGATCTCGGGCGGCCGGCGCGAGACCGTGCAGCAGGCGCAGCGGTCGATGGCGGCGGCACTGGCCGGCCTGGTCGCGGCGAAGCGCGCCGATCCGGGTGACGACATGCTGTCCGATCTGGTGCGGGCGCGGGACGCGGACGACCGCCTGTCCGAGAACGAGCTGACGTCCATGGCGTTCCTGCTGCTGGTGGCCGGCCACGAGACGACGGTCAACCTGATCGGCAACGGTGTGCTCGCCCTACTGGACAATCCGGACCAGCAGGCCGCACTGCGCGCCGACCGGTCGCTGCTGCCGGCGGCGATCGAGGAGATGCTGCGGTACGAGGGTCCGCTGCGGAACGCGACGATGCGCTTCACCCTGGCGTCCACCACGATCGGCGGGGTCGAGGTGCCGGCGGGCGAGATCGTGATGCTGTCGGTGGGTTCGGCCAACCGGGACGGCCGCCGGTTCGCCGACCCGGACGAGTTCGACCTGCGGCACGATCCGACCGGGCACCTGGCGTTCGGCCACGGCATCCACTTCTGCCTGGGCGCACCGCTGGCCCGGCTGGAGGCGGAGGTCGCGTTCACCGGCCTGCTGAACCGGTTCGGCCGCATCGAACTCGCGGTGCCCAGGGACGAGGTGCGCTGGCGGCCGGGGAACCTGTTCCGGGCACTGGAGCGGTTTCCGGTGCGGCTGGGCTGAATCCCGCCGCGATCCGGCAACCGGGTGACCGGCGTAACGGCCGTCGGCCCCCGGTGGACGATGTGGGTATGACGCAGCCCAAGGCCACCGAGCGCGTGCCACTGCCAGGCAGCGCGCGGACCACGCTGACCGACGCGGCCAGCCCTCTCGTCGACCCGGACGAACGGGTCGAGTTCACCGCTGTCCTGCGCCGCAGGGCCCACCTGCCCGGCGAACTGGTGGAGTCGATGAACACCGTGTCGCGCACCGAACTCGGCGACCGGTTCGGTGCCGATCCTGCCGATGTCGCGGCGGTGCGCGCCGCGTTCGAGGCCGCCGGGGTGACGGTCACGGGGGACCATCCGGGGTCCAGGCGGCTCACCGCCGAGGGCCCGGCGTCCTCGGTGACCGCGTTGTTCGGCACCGAACTGCGCCGGACCACCAGTGTGGACCCGACCAGCGGCGCCACGGTGCGGCACCGGTCGCGCTCCGGTGAGCTGGGCGTGCCGTCGGCATTGGACGGCGTCATCGTGGCCGTGCTCGGCCTGGACGACCGGCCACAGGTGCGGGCGCACGTGCGGCCGCACGCGGATCCGCAGGCCCGTGTCGGTTTCGACGTGCCGACGCTGGGCACCGTCTACGACTTCCCGGCCGACACCGACGGCACCGGCCAGGTGGTGGCGATCGTGGAGTTCGGCGGTGGTTTCGGCCAGGACGACCTGGACGCCTACTTCGGCGGGCTGAACATCGCGACGCCGTCGGTGACCGCGGTGAGCGTGGACGGCGGCCAGAACGTCGCCGGGCAGGACCCGACCGGCGCCGACGGTGAGGTGTTGCTGGACATCGAGGTGGTCGGCGCGCTCGCCCCGAAGGCGGCCGTGAAGGTGTACTTCGCGCCCAACTCCGACCAGGGCTTCGTGGACGCGGTGTCCACCGCCGTGCACGACACCCCGACGCCGGCCGTGGTGTCGATCAGTTGGGGCATGTCCGAGGACCAGTGGACCGAGCAGGCGCGGAACTCGCTGGACACGGTGTTCGCGGACGCGGCGGCGCTCGGTGTCACGGTGTGCGCGGCGTCCGGCGACAACGGCAGCGAGGACGCGGAGACCGACGGCCAGCAGCACGTCGACTTCCCGGCGTCCAGCCCGTACGTGCTGGGCTGCGGCGGCACCCGGCTGACCGCGTCCGGCGGCGTCGCCCAGACCGAGACGGTGTGGAACGACGGGCAGGGCGGCGGCGCCACCGGCGGCGGCGTGAGTGACGTGTTCCCGGTGCCGAGTTGGCAGACCACGGCCGGCGTGCCGGCCAGGGTCGGTGGTGGCACCGGCCGGGGTGTGCCCGACGTGGCGGGTAACGCCGATCCGCAGACCGGCTACAACGTCCGCGTGGACGGCAAGACCGCGGTGTTCGGTGGCACCAGTGCCGTCGCTCCACTGTGGTCGGCCCTGGTGTGCCGGCTGGTGCAGGCGCTGAACCAGCGGCTCGGTCTGTTGCAGCCGGTGCTGTACGAGTCGGTGAAGCCGGGTGTGGCGGTCACCGGCTTCCGCGACGTCACCGACGGCGACAACGGTGCCTACCAGGCCGGTCCGGGCTGGGACGCGTGCACCGGGCTCGGTGTCCCGAAGGGAACGGACCTGTTGGCCGTGTTCGGTCAGCACACCGGCGGCACCGCGTCGTAACCTCGCCGGCGTGCTTGCCGACGAACTGCTCGCCCTGGACGCCGCGCACGTCTGGCATCCGTACGGGCCGATGCCGGGCGCGGTCTCGCCCCTCGTGGTCGAGTCCGCGTCCGGCACCCGCCTGCGCCTGGCCGACGGGCGCGAACTGGTGGACGGGATGTCGTCGTGGTGGGCGGCGATCCACGGCTACCGGCACCCGGTGCTGGACGCCGCCGTGCGCGACCAGCTCGGCCGGATGAGCCATGTGATGTTCGGCGGTCTGACCCACGAGCCCGCGGTCCGGTTGGCCACCCGCCTGGTGGAGCTGACACCGGAGCCGCTGCGGCACGTGTTCCTCGCCGACTCCGGCTCGGTGTCCGTCGAGGTCGCGATCAAGATGTGCCTTCAGTACTGGCGATCCGTTGGGCGGCCGGGTAAACGGCGGCTGCTCACCTGGCGCGGCGGCTACCACGGGGACACGTTCCACCCGATGAGCGTGTGCGACCCGGACGGCGGCATGCACAGCCTGTGGCGCGGCGTGCTGCCGGACCAGGTGTTCGCCGACCGGCCGCCCACCGCCTACGAACCCGCCTACGCCGACCACCTGGCCGACGTGGTGGCCCGGCACGCCGACGAGCTGGCCGCGATCGTGGTGGAACCGGTGGTGCAGGGTGCCGGCGGCATGCGGTTCCACGATCCCGGTTACCTGCGGGTGCTGCGCGAACTGGCCGACCGGCACGGCGTGCTGCTGGTGTTCGACGAGATCGCCACCGGGTTCGGCCGGACCGGTGAGCTGTTCGCCGCCGACCACGCCGGGGTCGGCCCGGACGTGATGTGCCTGGGCAAGGCGTTGACCGGTGGCTACCTGTCGATGGCCGCGACCCTGTGCACCACGGCGGTGGCCGAGGGCATCTCACGCGGTGAGGTGCCGGTGCTGGCGCACGGGCCGACGTTCATGGGCAACCCGCTGTCCGCGGCCGTGGCGAACGCTTCGATCGACGTGCTGCTGGCCGGCGACTGGCGGACCGAGGTGGCCCGGATCTCCCGGCGACTGCGGGAGGGCCTGGCGCCGGTCGCGGATCTGCCCGGTGTGGTGGACGTGCGGGTGCTCGGCGCGATCGGCGTGGTGCAGCTCGACCACGACGTCGACCTGCCGGCGGCCACGGCGGCGGCGGTGGCCCGCGGCGCGTGGCTGCGGCCGTTCCGCGACCTGGTCTACACGATGCCGCCGTATGTCAGCACCGACGACGACCTGGCAACCATCTGCGCAGCGGTGGAGGCGGCAGCCCGCGCCGGGTGACGTAACCTGACGGTCCGTGGGCATCCTTGTGGTCACCGGGACCGGCACGGACGTGGGCAAGACGGTGGTCACCGCCGCCGTCGCGGCCCTCGCCGCCGACCGGGGCCGCAGCGTGGCGGTGCTCAAGCCCGCGCAGACCGGCGTGTCCGCCGGTGCGCCCGCCGACCTGGCCGAGGTCCGGCGGCTGGCCGGTCCGGTGACCACCCGCGAACTGCGCCGCTATCCCGATCCGCTGTCCCCGGAGGCCGCTGCCCGCCGCAGTGGTGTGCCACCGGTCACACCGGCCGAGGCCGCGATGGCCGCGTCGGATCTGCTCGACGACCACGACATCGTGCTCGTCGAGGGCGCGGGTGGCCTGCTGGTCCGGTTCGACCCCGACGGTGGCACCGTGGCCGACGTCGCGTGGGCGCTGGGCGCGCCCGTGCTACTCGTCGCGCACGCCGGCCTCGGCACCCTCAACACGACGGCCCTCACCGCGGAAGCGTTGGTACGCAGGGGAATCGAGTGCATCGGTGTGGTGGTGGGCCGGTGGCCCGCGCATCCCGACCTCGCCGCGCGGAGCAATCTCGTCGACCTGCCCGTGGCCGCCGGAGCACCGTTACTCGGTGTGCTGCCCGACGGCGTGGCCAGGCGGTCGCCGGAGGAGTTCCTGGCGGTGGCGCGCGGCTCGCTGTCCCCGTGGCTGGACGGCGACTTCGATTCCGACCTGTTCACCGCTGCTCACACGGCATGAGAGAGTGACGATCCCGTTCGATCCGCAAGGAGGGTGTCCGTGACCAGGGACGTCAACACCGACGTGCTCGCCGAGGCCAGGGAGCAGGTGCTGGGCCGAGGGGTCGGGCTGGCGCAGGAGCAGGTGCTGCGGGTGCTCGAACTGCCCGACGACCGCGTGGCCGACCTGCTCGCCCTGGCGCACGAGGTGCGCGAGCGCTGGTGCGGTCCGGAGGTCGAGGTCGAGGGCATCGTCAGCGTAAAGACCGGCGGCTGCCCGGAGGACTGCCACTTCTGCTCGCAGTCGGGCCGGTTCCCGACGCCGGTCCGGTCGGCGTGGCTGGACATCCCGGGGTTGGTCGAGGCCGCCCGGCAGACCGCGGCCACCGGCGCCACCGAGTTCTGCGTCGTCGCCGCCGTACGCGGGCCGGACGCCCGGCTGCTCGCCCAGGTGCGGGAAGGCATCGCGGCGATCCGCGCGGCCGGTCTGGACATCAACATCGCCTGCTCGCTGGGCATGCTGACCCAGGACCAGGTCGACGAACTCGTCGCCATGGGCGTGCACCGCTACAACCACAACCTGGAGACCGCCCGCTCGCACTTCCCGAACGTCGTGACATCGCACACCTGGCAGGAGCGCTGGGACACGCTGCGGATGGTGCGCGACGCCGGCATGGAGGTGTGCTGCGGCGGCATCATCGGCATGGGCGAGACGCTCGCCCAGCGCGCCGAGTTCGCCGTGCAGCTCGCCGAGCTGGAGCCGGACGAGGTGCCGATGAACTTCCTCATCCCCAATCCCGGCACGCCCTACGCCGACTACCCGGTCGTGGCCGGGCAGGACGCGTTGCGGGCGGTCGGCGCGTTCCGCCTCGCCCTGCCACGCACGATCCTCCGGTTCGCCGGCGGCCGCGAGCTGACCCTGGGCGACCTGGGCGCCGAGCAGGGCATGCTGGGCGGCGTCAACGCCATCATCGTGGGCAACTACCTGACCAACCTGGGCCGGCCGGCGCAGCAGGACCTGGACATGCTGGCCGACCTCAAGATGCCGATCAAGGCGCTGAGCGAGACGTTGTGACCGAGTTCTGTGCGTGGTGCGGCCAACCGGCCGACGCCGCCGATCACGAACACTGCCGGGCCCGGCTGGCGCTGGTGGATCCGCCGCGGTATTGCGTGCACTGCGCGCGGCGGATGGTGGTCCAGGTCACTCCGGCGGGCTGGACGGCGACGTGCAGCCGGCACGGTCAGCTCACCGCCAACTGACCGCCGCCGGGTGACCCTGTGCTGGCGGGCACTAGGGTTTGCCCCGGGTTTCGCGGAAGGGGAATCGTGTCGGAGCAGCCGGTGCAGCAGGTGCCGCAGTCGGCCGGTGAGCCGGACCGGGCCCGGTCGGCCAGCGGGGTCAACGCCCTGTTCCCGACCCGTCGGCCGAGCGTCGTCGTCCGCGCCGACCTGCTGCCCGCGATCAGCGTGATGTCCACCGCCGCCCTGGTCGGCCTGCCCCTGGGGTGGATCTGGTCCCGTGTCGCGCCCGCCATCCCCGGTGTGCTGGACGCGTCCGGTCAACCGATTCCGCTGCCCTCGCCCTACGGCTACCACCGGTTCGACGATCTGGCGATCTTCATGCTGATGGGCCTGGTCGCCGGTATCGCCACCGGCGTGGCCATCTGGATGCTGCGCGAGCGGCGCGGTCCGGTGATCATGTTGGCCGGTGTGCTGGGTGCGTTCATCGCCGCCTGGTTGGCCATGCGCCTCGGGGAGGCGTTCGTCGCCGGGCACTACGCACTGGCCACCGCGCCCACGGCGGGCTCGGTGTTCGACCTCGCGCCACGGCTGGAGTCGTCGTGGGGGATCATCGTGCAGCCGCTGGGCACCGCACTGACCTACGGCGTGCTGGCCGCCTGGAACAGCACCAACGACCTGGGCCGCCGGTTGCACTAGTTCAGGTTCGGCTGTTGGTCCAGATCGGCCAGTTGCATGGGAACCGCGTGCAGGTTGCCCAGGATCGCCGACTCCACGGTGAGCAGCTTGCGCGCCAAGCGTAGCCGCCGGGCCGGGCAGCGCTCCTCGAGCAACCGCTGCCGGTCGGCCGCGTCCAGCAGGCAGTCGGCCGCGACGAGATGGGCCAGATCGGCGGGATCGGCGTCGGCCGGTGGTTCCGACCAGTCCTCACGCTGCCAGGCCGACCGGCAGTACCGCTGGTGGGCCGCCCTGGCCGAGGTGACCAGTGCCGGCATCAGTGCGGCCAGTTGGTCGGCGGGTGCCGAGTCGGGCAACCATTCCACCGTGCCCAGCAGGTAGGGCGCGGTGGTGGAGTCGATGTCCAGCAGCCGGAATCTGCGGTCCCCCTTGGTGACGATGTCGAACCGGCCGTCCGGCAGCGGCTTGACCTCGCGCAGCAGCGCGGAGCAGCCGATATCCCTGACCTGGTCGATCTTCTCGACGTCGTAGCCCCAACCGGGCTTCTTCGCGATGACGCCGAAATACCTGCCCGGCAGGGTCTCCCTGACCAGGTCCATCGTCAGTTGCCGATAGCGGGGCTCGAAGATGTGCAGTGGCAACGACGTTCCCGGCAGCAGCACCGCTGCCAGCGGGAACAGGGGGATCGTCTCGGCCACCCTCCTACGTTACGTCGTCCGCCCTTTCGCTGCGCGCTGATCCGGCTGACCCTGCCGGGGTGGCCGCAACACCGCGAACGGGTCCGTCACCTGCATGCCGTGGTCGGTGAACCGGAACTGCGCGGCGGGCCGGCCGCCGGAGGGACCGGGCGCCGCGGTGGCACCGGTAGGGGCCAGCAGGCCGCGCCGGGACAGCACCCGTTGCAGGTTCGTGGCGGATACCCGATAACCCAACGCCGCCGAGTAGAGCTCGCGCAGTTCGGACACGGTGAACTCCGGTGGCGCCAGGGCGAAGCCGAGATTGGTGTAGGAGAGCTTGGAGCGCAGCCGGTGCCGGGCGCGCAGCGCGATGGCGCCGTGGTCGAACGCGGTGGGCGGCAGCGCGTCCACCGGGTGCCAGCCGGTGTCGTCGGGCACCTCAGGGTCGAGCCCGGCGGGGACCAGGCCGAGGAACGCGGTGGCGATGACGCGCGGACCGGGTACCCGGTCCGGTGCGCTGAACACCGCGAGCTGTTCCACATGCGCCAGTTGCCGTACGTCGACCTTTTCCGCGAGTTGCCGGCGGATCGAGGTCTCGACGTCCTCGGTGTCGCCGAGCCGGCCGCCGGGCAGCGACCAGTGGCCCGCCGCCGGCTCCTTCGCCCGCTGCCACAGCAGAACTCGCAGTGACTTCGCTCGCACTTGGAGCACCGCGGCCAGGACTTCATGTGCCGGCTGGTTCACCTGGCTGATACTATCTACGAAGGTTTTCAACCGAAAGTCGAAAACCCATCGGACGGGCGTTACGAATGGGAGGATGGGATGACCGCGACGATCGAACGGGGTGCGGACGGCGTCTACGGCGGCGTCACGCCGAACGATGCCTGGGCGGACGAGGTGCGAGAACTGGCCGCGGCACGGAACGCGGTCATCCTGGCGCACAACTACCAACTGCCCCAGATCCAGGACATCGCCGACCACACCGGTGACTCCCTGGCGTTGTCCCGCATCGCCGCCGAGTCCGACGCGACCACCATCGTCTTCTGTGGTGTCCATTTCATGGCCGAGACCGCGAAAATCCTGGCACCGGACCGAACCGTGCTCATCCCGGACGCGCGAGCGGGCTGTTCGCTCGCCGACTCCATCACCGCCGCCGACCTGCGGGCCTGGAAGGCGGAACATCCCGGTGCCGTCGTGGTGTCCTATGTGAACACGACGGCGGAGGTCAAGGCGGAGACCGACATCTGCTGCACGTCGTCCAACGCGGTCGACGTGGTCGCGTCCGTCCCGGCCGACACCGAGGTGTTGTTCTGCCCCGACCAGTTCCTCGGCGCCCACGTGCGGCGCGAGACCGGCAGGACCAACCTGCACGTGTGGGCGGGCGAGTGCCACGTGCACGCCGGCATCAACGGTGCCGAGCTGACCGAGCGGGCCGCCGCCGAACCGGACGCGGAACTGTTCATCCACCCCGAATGCGGCTGCGCCACGTCCGCGCTGTACCTGGCTGGTGAGGGTGCCGTGCCGGCGGAGAAGGTGCGCATCCTGTCCACCGGCGGCATGCTCGACGCGGCCCGCCGGACCAGGGCCGGCAGCGTGCTGGTGGCCACCGAGATCGGGATGCTGCACCAGTTGCGCCGGGCCGCGCCGGACGTGGACTTCCAGCCCGTCAACGGCCGCGCGTCCTGCCGGTACATGAAAATGATCACACCGGCCGCGCTGCTGCGCTGCCTGCGGGAGGGCGCCGACGAGGTCGTGGTCGACGCGGACGTCGCCGAGCGGGCGCGCGGGGCCGTGCGGCGGATGATCGAGATCGGTCGGCCCGGGGGTGCGGAATGAGTTACCGGTGGGCGGCTTCGGCCGATCTGGTCGTGGTGGGCAGTGGCGTTGCCGGCCTGAGCGCGGCGCTGGCCGCGCGGGCCGCCGGGCTACGGGTCGTGGTGGTCACCAAGGCGGGTGCCGGTGACGGCAACACCCGCTGGGCACAGGGTGGCGTGGCCGTCGTGCTGCCCGGCGAGCACGAGCGCGGCGACACCGTGTCGGCCCATGTCGCCGACACGCTGACCGCGGGCGCCGGCCTGTGCGACGCCACGGCGGTGGCGGCGATCCTGGCCGACGGCCCGGCCGCGGTGACCGACCTGCGCCTGCTGGGCGCGGTGTTCGACGCGAGCGGCGACGGGCGGCTCGCGCGCACCAGGGAGGGCGGGCACACGGCGTTCCGCGTCGTGCACGCCGGTGGTGACGCGACCGGCGCCGAGGTGGAGCGGGCGTTGCTGGCCGCGGTGCGCGACGGCGGTCTGCCGTTGCTCGCCGGACATGTCGCCGTCGACGTGGTGCACACGTCGGCGGGCGCGGTCGGCGGGCTGCTGGTGCTGGACGACGCCGGTGTGCCCGGATTGCTCAGCGCGCCGGCCGTGCTGCTGGCCACCGGTGGGCTGGGCCAGCTCTACCAGGCGACGTCGAACCCGGCCGAGGCGACGGCCGACGGGCTGGCCCTGGCGCTGCGCGCGGGTGCCACGCTGGCCGACACCGAGTTCGTGCAGTTCCACCCCACGGTGCTGTTCACCGGTGGCGACGCGCGGGGCCACCGGCCACTGGTCACCGAGGCGGTGCGCGGGGAGGGTGCCGTGCTGGTGGACGCGGCGGGCGAGCGCGTGATGGCGGGCGTGCACCCACTGGGCGATCTCGCGCCGCGCGACGTGGTGTCCGCCGCGATCACCCGCCGCATGGTGGACACCGACACCGATCACGTCTACCTGGACGCCACCGGCCTGCGTGACGTGGCGTTCGCCGAGCGGTTCCCCACGGTGTACTCGGCCTGTGTCGCGGCCGGCATCGATCCGGTGGCCGAACCGATCCCGGTGGCACCGGCCGCCCATTTCGCGTGCGGCGGCGTGGTGTCCACTGAGGACGGAAGGACGCACCTGCCCGGGCTGTACGCGGCGGGCGAGGTGGCTCGCACCGGCCTGCACGGCGCGAACCGGTTGGCGTCCAACAGCCTGCTGGAGGGCCTGGTGGTCGGCCGGCGGGCGGCTCGGGCGGTGGCTCGTGACCTGGCGGCCGGACTGCTCGGCGACGTGCGCACGGTGGAGCAGGCTGCGCTGCCGGCGGCCGCGATCGCCGGCCGGGACGTGTTGCAGCGCGCGATGAGCCGGTACGCCGCCATCGGCCGCGATGCCGACGGCCTGCGTACCGCGTCGGCCACCGTCGACGCGGCGGCCATCGTTCGTCCACTATGGACTCGAACGGCCGTGGAGGACGCGGCGCTGACCCTGGCCGCGCGGGTGCTGCTCACCTCGGCGCAGGCCCGCACCGAGTCCCGGGGCTGCCACCTGCGCGGCGACCATCCCGACCGCGACGACGTGGGTTGGCGGTACAGCCAACGGGTCCGGCTGGATGTCGCCGGTCAACCGATCCTGGTGGCACCGCTGGCGCTGCGGGGTGTGGCATGACGGCACACGCCACGGCCGCACTGGCGGCGGCCGGACTGGACGAGGCCGACGTGCGGCGCGTGGTGGAGACGGCCCTGGCCGAGGACCTGCGTTACGGCCCGGACGCCACCACGGCCGCCACCGTGCCGGCCGACGCGGTGGCCGTCGCCGCGCTGACCCCGCGCAAGCCGGGCACGGTCGCCGGCCTGCCGGTGGTGCTCGCGGTGTTCGACGCGGTGCTGGGCGAGTACGACGTGGTGGATCAGGTACCGGACGGCACCGCGCTGCCCGCCGGCAAGCCCGCGCTGGTGGTGCGCGGGCGGGTGCGTGACCTGCTGACCGCGGAGCGGACCGCGCTGAACCTGCTGTGCCACCTGGCCGGCGTGGCCACGGCGACGGCGGCGTGGGTGGCCGAGGTGGCCGGAACCCGTTGTGCCATCAGGGACACCCGCAAGACGCTGCCCGGCCTGCGGCTGGTGCAGAAGTACGCGGTGCGGCAGGGCGGTGGCGTCAACCACCGGCTCGGCCTGGGTGACGCCGTGCTGATCAAGGACAACCACGTGGTGGCGGCCGGTTCGGTGGCCGCCGCGCTGGCCGCGGTCCGGGAGCGCGCGCCGCACCTGCCGTGCGAGGTCGAGGTGGACGGGCTGGACCAGTTGGACGCGGTGCTGGCCATGGCGGCCGACGAGGTGCTGCTGGACAACTTCACGCCCGAGCAGTGCGCCGAGGCGGTCCGGCGGCGGGACGCGGCCGGTGTGGCCACCCGGCTGGAGTCCTCCGGCGGCCTGACCCTGGACCGGGCCAGGGCGTACGCGTCGACCGGCGTCGACTACCTGTCGGTGGGTGCCCTGACCCACTCCGTGGTGGCGCTGGACCTGGGGATGGACCTGGAGTAGTCAGAGCCTGCGGTTGGCCAGGACCGGGATCTCCGTGCGGGCGGTGTCGACGATGGCGCGGTCGACGTCGACGACGAGCACGCCGGGCCCGGCGTCCAGGGCGGCGACACCGCGGCCGTAGGGGTCGGCGACGAGGCTGTGGCCGATGCCGGTGGGCGCCTTCGGCGACGGCGTGATGCCGCTGGCCGCCGGGTCGGCCTGGCCGCACGCCACCACCCACGACGTGCTGTCCAGCGCCCTGGCCCGGACCAGCAGCTCCCACTGCTCCCGCTTGCCCGGCCCGGCGCCCCAGGACGCCGGCAGCAGGATCACGTCCGCACCCCGGTCGGCCAGCGCCCGGAACAGTTCGGGGAACCGCACGTCGTAGCAGGTGGCCAGGCCCAGCGTCACGTCACCGACCGGCAGCACCACGAGTTCCTCACCTGGCGCTACGGTGGCCGACTCTGCGAAGCCGAACGCGTCGAACAGGTGGATCTTGCGGTACGCCACGTGGTGGCCACCGCCGGTGAGCAGCAGCGTGTTGTGCACCCGGCCGTCGTCGGCCGGCGTGAACATGCCGGCCGCGATCAGCAGGCCGGTCCGGTCGGCGATGGCCGCGACCGCCGTGGCCCACGGGCCGTCCAGCGGCTCGGCGAGCGGGCCCAGCGGCACGCCGAAGCACGCCATGGTCGCCTCGGGGAACACGGCCACGGTCGCACCCCGCTCGGCCGACCGTTCCGCGCACTCGCGGACGAGTTCCAGGTTGGCCTTGGGGTCTGGCGTCGAGGTGACCTGACACAGCGCGATCCGCACGTCCGCGACTCCGTTCTCACCGGTGGTCGCCGACGCACCGACTAGGGTCGGATTCCGTGCGCCGACGGTTGCTGCTGTCCATCATCCCGGTACTCGCGGTGGCCGCTGCCTGCACGGGCACGCCCACCCCGAGTGCGTCCGGCCGTCCGGACAACACCGCGATGGTGCTCGCCGAGCCCGTGGAACCGGCCAGCCTCAACCCGCTGGACGGGTACGCGCCCAACGGCGCCGCCAAGATCTTCGACGGCCTCTACGAGTACCAGGCCGATGGCACGCTGCGCCCCGCCCTGGCCGCCGCGCTGCCGGTGCCCTCGGCCGACGGCCGCTCGTGGACCGTCACCGTGCGCGACGGCATCCGGTTCAGCGACGGCACCCCGCTCACCGTGTCCGACGTCGTGGCCACCTACCAGGCCCTGCTCAACCCCCGGTTCGCGTCGCCGCTGCGCACCTCGTACTCGATGCTCACGTCCGTCACCGACGTGAACGACTCGACGGTCCGGTTCGGCCTGGCGTACCCGTACGCGCCATTCCCGGACAAGCTGGTGCTGGGCATCGTGCCGGCCACCGCGCTGTCCACTGTCGAACCGGTGACGAAACTCCCCATGAGCACCGAGCCGGTCGGAACGGGCCCCTACACGCTGGTGTCCTGGACCCAGGGCGTGGGGCTCGTGCTGGCGGCGAATCCCCGCTATCCGGCGGTGCTCGGCGGCCCGCCGAAAGTGAAGAAGGTCACGGTCATGTTCGTGGCCGACGACCAGGACCGCGTGACGAAACTGCGCAACGGCAAGCTGGACGGTGCCGCCGTGTCGCCGGCCCAGGCGGCCGGCTTCACCCGGTCCAACGCCTTCACCGTGCTCACCGACCACAGCGCCGACCTGCGGGCCGTGCAACTGCCGGTGAACGGCCCGGTGACCGGCGACCCGGCGATCCGCCTGGCGCTCAACGAGGCCGTCGACCGGCAGGCCCTGGTCACCGCACCGCTCAAGGGCACCGGCAACCCGGCGGACACGCCACTGCCGGCGGTACTGCCGGAGTTCGTCGAACCGTCGGCCACGTTCAAGGTCAGCCAGGAGCAGGCCCGCACCGACCTGCTGGCCGGCGGCTGGGTGGCCAACACCAGTGGCGGTCGGGCGAAGCACGGCGTGCCGGCCGCGTTCACCCTGGCCTACCCGGCAGGCGACACCGTGGACGCGGCCCTGGTCACCGCGTTCGTGGCCGACGCCAAGGCCATCGGCATCGCGGTGACACCGCTTGCCGTGCCACAGACCGAGTTGACCGAGCACGCCACCACCGACGCCACGCTGATCAGCACCGGCAACCCGTTCGACCCCGACCTGGACCTGTATCCGTTGCTGTCCACGGCGATGGCCGGCGCGGACAGCACGGTTCGTTCCGCGCTGACCACCGGCCGCCGCACGCTCGACCCGGCCCAGCGCGCGGTGGCCTACCGGCAGTTCCAGAAGGCCTACATTGCCGCTCCGACCATGGTGTGCCTGGTGTTCCTTGATCACACATACGTGATGCGGGACAACTGGAACGGGTACGCTCCGGTGACGGACAGTGCGTCGCAGGGCGTCACCTGGGGGCCATGGTGGAATCTCGCGCAGTGGACACCACGATGACCGCGATCGACCTCGCGGCCGTGCGGGCGGACACGCCGGGCTGCCGGACCCACGCCTTCCTGGACAGCGCCGGATCGTCCTTGCCGCCCACGCCGGTGCTGGACACCGTGCTCGGACATCTGCGCCGCGAGGCCGAGATCGGCGGCTACCTGGCCGCCAACGAACGCCTGGACGACCTGGAGCGCGGCTACCCGGTGTTCGCGGAGTTACTGGACTGCGCGCCGGACGAGGTGGGGTTCACCGACAGCGCGAGCCGGTCCTGGCTGGCACTGATGGACTCGGTGCCGCTGGCCGAGGGCGACCGGGTGCTGATCGGCCAGGTCGAGTACGCCACCAACGCGGTCGCGCTGCTGCGCAGGGCCGAGGCGACCGGTGCGGTGGTGGAGGCCGTCCCGTCGGACGAGTCCGGCGCGCTGGACGTGGCCGCGTTGCGGGACATGCTGGACGAGCGGGTGAAGCTGCTGTCCCTGGTGCACGTGCCGACCAACGGTGGCCTGGTGAACCCGGTCCGTGAGGCAACCGAGGCGGCTCACGAGGTGGGTGCGCTGGTGCTGCTGGACGCCTGCCAGTCGGTCGGGCAGTTGCCGGTGCTGGCGGGCGAACTCGGCGTGGACATGCTCAGCGGCACCGGTCGCAAGTGGCTGCGCGGACCGCGCGGCACCGGTTTTCTCATGGTCCGGCGGTCGGCCGCGGAACGGTTGTGGCCCAGGCTGATCGACCACGTCGCTGCCGAGTGGATGGCGCCGGACCGGTACGAGTTGCGCGGTGACGCCCGCCGCTACGAGCTGTTCGAGTTCGACGTGGCCGGACGGTTGGGCCTGATCGCGGCCGCCGAGTACGCGCTGCGGCTGGGCACGGACGCGATCGCCGACCGGATCGGCCACCTCGCCGGGATGGCGCGGGACGGCCTGGCCGCGCTGCCCGGCGTGCGGGTGCGGGACCTGGGCCGGCAGCGCTGCGGGATCGTCACGTTCACGGTGGACGGGGTGGCCCCGGCGACGGTCCGGGACAAGCTGCGCGAGCGCAACGTCACGGTCACCGTCAGCCCGGCCAAGGGCACCCTGCTCGACGCGACGGCCAGGCATCTGGACGAGGGTGTGGTCCGGGCGTCGCCGCACTGCTTCGTGGCCGAGGACGACATCGCCCGAGTGATCGCCGAAGTGGCCGATTTGTCCGGTTAGCCCGGGCGTAATCCCAGGTGACGGAACCCGTAGGCTGGGCGCATGCTCCGCCGTACCGACCTGCGCGGTTCCGTGCCCGCCCCGGCCGCACTGCGTGCGCTGCTGCCCAGGGCCGACGTCGACGTGGAGGCCGTGGTCGACCGGATCCGGCCGATCGTTGCCGACGTCGCGGCCCGTGGCGTGCCCGCCGTGCTCGATCACACCGAGCGGTTCGACCGGGTCCGCCCGGCGGGCGTCCGGGTGCCGGCCGAGGCGATCGCCGCCGCTGTCGACGCGCTGGACCCCGCGGTCGGGGACGCGCTCACCGAGGCGATCGACCGGGTCCGCACGGTGCATGCCGACCAGCGCCGGGTGGACGTGACCACCCAGGTGGTGCCCGGCGGCACGGTGACCGAGCGCTGGGTGCCGGTGCGCCGGGTCGGCCTGTACGCGCCCGGCGGGCTCGCCGTGTACCCGTCCAGCGTCGTGATGAACGTGGTCCCCGCCCAGTTGGCCGGGGTCGAGTCGCTGGTGCTGTGCTCGCCGCCGCAGGCCGACTTCGCCGGCCTGCCGCACCCCACGGTGCTGGCCGCGGCCGGCCTGCTCGGCGTCACCGAAGTGTGGGCGGCCGGTGGCGCGCAGGCGGTGGCCCTGCTGGCCTACGGCGGCACCGACACCGACGGCGCCGAACTCGACCCGGTGGACCTGATCACCGGCCCCGGCAACGTCTACCTCACGGCGGCGAAGCGCCTGGTGCGCGGCCTGGTCGGCATCGACTCCGAGGCAGGCCCCACCGAGATCGCCGTGCTCGCCGACCACACCGCCGACCCGGTGCACGTGGCCGCCGACCTGATCAGCCAGGCGGAGCACGACACCCTGGCGGCCAGCGTCCTGGTCACCACGTCACCGGAACTGGCCGACGCGGTGGACGACGAGCTGAAGCGCCAGGTGGTCGCCACCAAGCACACCGAGCGGATCACCGAGGCGTTGCACGGCAGCCAGTCCGGTTGCGTCCTGGTGTCCACTGTGGATGATGGACTCCGGGTGGTGGACGCCTACGCCGCCGAGCACCTGGAGATCCAGACCGAGCACGCGGCCGACGTCGCCGCTCGGGTGCGCAACGCGGGCGCGGTGTTCGTCGGTGCGTACTCCCCGGTGTCGCTGGGCGACTACTGCGCCGGCTCCAACCACGTGCTGCCCACCGGCGGCTGTGCCCGCCACTCGTCGGGCCTGTCGGTGCAGACGTTCCTGCGCGGCATCCACGTCGTGGACTACACCGAGGCGGCACTGCGCGACGTCGCCGACCGGGTGGTCACCCTGGCCAACGCGGAAGACCTGCCGGCGCACGGCCAGGCGGTCACGGCACGATTCGGTGGTCGCTGATGACAGTGGGCGAAGGCGTCGACCTGGCGGATCTGCCGCTGCGGGCCGACCTGGTGGGCCGCAGCCCCTACGGTGCGCCGCAGATCCCGGTGCCGGTCCGGCTGAACACCAACGAGAACCCGTACCCGCCGCCGCCCGGCCTGGTCGACGACATCGCCGACGCCGCCCGGCGGATCGCCGGCACGCTGCACCGCTACCCGGACCGGGAGGCCGTCGAGCTGCGTGCCGCGCTGGCGCGCTACCTGGCCGACGAGACCGGCGTACCGCTGACCGAGCGGAACCTGTGGGCCGCCAACGGTTCCAACGAGATCATCCAGCAGGTGCTGCAGGCGTTCGGCGGTGTGGGGCGCACCGCGCTGGGCTTCGAGCCGTCGTACTCGATGCACCCGATCATCGCGGCCGGCACCCGGACCGAATGGCTGCCGGCCCCCCGGCGGCCCGACTTCTCGCTGGACGTCGCCGAAGCCGCCCGGATCGTCACCGAGCGGCGGCCGGACGTCACGTTCGTCACCAGTCCCAACAACCCGACGGGCCAGTCGGTCCCGGCCGAGCAACTGCGCGAACTGGTGGCCGCGGCGCCCGGCCTGGTCGTGGTGGACGAGGCGTACGCGGAGTTCTCCGCCCAGCCCAGCGCCGTCGTCCTGCTGGCCGAGTTCCCCGCCAAGCTGATCGTCAGCCGCACCATGAGCAAGGCGTTCGCGTTCGCCGGTGGCCGGCTGGGCTACCTGGCCGCGGCGCCCGCCGTGGTGGACGCGCTCCAGTTGGTCCGGCTGCCCTACCACCTGGCCGCGCTCACCCAGGGTGCCGCGCTGGCCACGTTGGCGCACACTGGGGAGACGCTGGCGTCGGTGGCCAAGCTGATCGCCGAACGCGAGCGGGTCGCGGCCGAGCTGGCCGGGCTGGGCTACCAGGTGGTGCCCAGCGACGCCAACTTCATCCTGTACGGCACCTTCGCCGACCCGAAGGCGTCCTGGCAGTCCTACCTGGACAAGGGAGTCCTGATCCGCGACGTCGGCATCCCGAACCACCTGCGGGTGACCATCGGCCTGCCGGTCGAGAACGATGCGTTCCTGTTGGCCAGCAAGGAGATCACCAGGTGAGCCGGATCGGTCGCGCCGAGCGCGCCACCAAGGAGTCCTCCGTCACGGTGGACATCGACCTGGACGGCACCGGCACGGTGGACGTCGCCACCGGCGTGCCGTTCTTCGACCACATGCTGACCGCGTTCGGCATGCACGGTGCGTTCGACCTGGCCGTCAACGCCACCGGTGACACCGACGTCGACGCCCACCACACCGTCGAGGACGTGGCGATCGTGCTGGGCCAGGCGATCCGGCAGGCGCTGGGTGAGCGGGCCGGCATCCGCCGGTTCGGTGACGCCTGGATCCCGATGGACGAGGCGCTGGCACACGCGGTGGTCGACGTGTCCGGCCGGCCCTACTGCGTGCACACCGGCGAACCGGACACCATGGCCGGGTTCGTCGTCGGCGGCCACTACGCCACGGTGCTCAACCGCCATGTCTTCGAGTCCCTGGCCTTCCATGCCCAGCTGGCGTTGCACGTCCGCGTACTGGACGGCCGGGACCCGCACCACATCACGGAAGCCGAGTACAAGGCGGTGGCCAGGGCGTTGCGCGCGGCCACCGAGGCCGACCCGAGGCTGACCGGCGTTCCGTCCACCAAGGGCACCCTGTAGCCCACCAGGAGAAGTCGAGGATTCGTCGTGTCCAAGGACGTCGTGCTGGTCATCCTGATCGCGGTGGCGGGTTTCCTGGTCGGCGGCGTCTACACGACCTGGAAGACCGCCAGGGTCACGGCGACGGTCCTGGGCGTCGCGGCGGCACTGGCCATCGCGGGCGCGGTCGCCTGGTACATGTCCTGACGATGGAGGCGCCAGAGGCCCGGCGTGCGGTGGCCGCAGCCATGTCGATCGCCGCATCACTTGGTCTGACGGTCGAGGACGCGATCGTCCTGCACAACTCGAACCGGCTCGCTGTCCGGCTGCTGCCCTGTGACGTCCTGGCCAGGGTGGCACCGGCAGCGCATCAGGCAGCCCGATTCGAAATCGAGCTGGCGCAACGGCTCACCGAAGCCGAAGGCCCGGTCGCCGTTCTGGAGCCGCGAGTGGAGCCAAGCGTCCATGAGCGCGACGGTTTCCTGGTCACGTTGTGGACCTACTACGAACCCGTGGCGCCGCACGACATCCCACCGGCCGACTACGCCGATGCGCTGGCCCGGCTACACACCAGCATGTGCAAGATCGATATCGACACGCCGCACTTCACGGATCGAGTCGACGAGGCCCAACAACTCGTGGCCAACCGCGACCAGACGCCGGAACTAACGGAGGCGGACCGGGAACTGCTCGGCAACACGCTCAGCAGGCTGAGGCGAGCAATAGGCGAACGCGACGGCGCCGAGCAGTTGCTGCACGGCGAGCCCCACCCCGGCAACCTCCTGACCACCAAGAACGGCCTGCTGTTCATCGACCTGGAGACATGCTGCCGTGGACCGGTCGAATTCGACCTGGCCCACGCACCCGACGAGGTCGCAGAACACTATCCGGGCGTCAACCGAGACCTGCTGCGAGAGTGCCGAACCCTGATGCTGGCAATGATCACGGCATGGCGCTGGGACCGAGACGACCAACTCCCGAACGGACACCAGCTGGGCAAGGAGTGGCTGGGCCAGCTCCGAACCACCCAAACCCTGCGCCGGACCTGACCGACACCGCCGGCACCAACGACACCACCCACGGGAGCCCCCGGCACACCCAGAAACGTCAGGAAGAGGCAGCCGGGAGCCCAACAGAACCGGCCCCCAAGAGAGCCGATCCACACTCCTGCCGCTCCCTCACCCAGGCAATCACTTCCCGACGTAATAACGATGAAAAGAGGGAGCGGCCGAGCAAACCCCAACCCCGCCGAGCCCCAGCCAAGCACCACACGAAAGAGATCACAGCCCGGACAGGAATTCCAACGGCACAGCCCCCACAAGCCACACCCCATTGTCACTGACCCGGAACTCATGCCCCGCAAGAAACATCCGCCCAGCCGCAACGGTCAACACAACAGGATCGCCGCGACGAGCGCCAACCGCCAGCGCCGTCTCGATCCCAGCCGACAGATGCACAGACTGACGGCCCATCGGACGCAACCCCTCACGCCGAATCGCCGGCAGGAACCGCGCGACAGTGCCGTGGTAGAGCAAGGACGGCGGCTCGGCGGGCCGCAACCCGAGATCGACGGCGACACTATGCCCCTGACTGGCCCGGATACGCGTACCCGTCGAGTCGAACGCGAACCGCTGCTTGTCGTTACCGGCGACGACCTCGGAGAGTTCGTCCCGGCTGATCCGCAGCCCGTGCGCGGCGAGCGCGTCCAGTAACACCGTCACCTCGACCCAGCCTGCGGGGTCCAGTTCGATGCCGATGCGTTCCGGCGCGTGCCGGAGGTGGTAGGAGAGCCGTTTCGAAACTCTCCGCATGTCTCTCACCACATCAGGAGAGCAGGCAGGACACCGCACCCGCAACGGAATTCAGTCGATGCCGCCCTCACTGCGGGCGCGCAGTTTCAGTGAGCCGGTGCCGAGGTCGGCCGCCACGTCGTCCGGGTTGTGCAGGGCACAGCTGCGCAGGGACAGGCAGCCGCAGCCGATGCACGACGTCAACCGGTCACGCAACCGCTGCAACGCGTCGATCCGGGTGTCCAGCTCGACCCGCCACGACCGGGACAGGCGGGCCCAGTCGCTCTTGGTGGGTGGCCGCCCGTCGGGCAGGGTGGCCAGCGCGTCGCGGATCTGGTCGAGGCTGAGCCCGACCCGTTGCGCGGTCCGGATGAACGCGAGCCTGCGCAGCACGGCCCTGGGGTACCGGCGCTGGTTGCCTGCGGTCCTGGTGGCGGTGATCAGGCCGGATTCCTCGTAGAAACGCAGGGCGGTGTGCGGCACTCCGCTGCGTTCGGCCACCTGACCGATGGTCAGTTGCTCGGGCAGTGATGACACTCCGTCATGCTACGCCTTGACTTCGACATAGCTTGAGGTTGCACGGTTGAGTCATGACAACGACGGCACTCTCGAAGTACTCCGAACTGCCCGCGTTGATGGGCCGGATGACAGGTGACGAGAAACACGCGATGGCCGCCTCCTCCACGGTGGACGTGCTGTGGGTCCTTTATCACGATGTGCTGGACGTGACGCCGGATCGTGTCGACGATCCCGACCGTGACCGGTTCCTGCTGTCCAAGGGACACGGCCCGACCGGCTACTACGCCGTGCTGGCCGCCAAGGGATTCATCGACCCCGACCTGCTCGCCGGCTGGTCCGGGCGGGACTCGCCGCTGGGCAACCATCCGGACGCGAAACTCCTGCCCGGTGTGGAGATCGGCAGCGGTTCGCTGGGCCACGGCCTGCCGCTGGCCATCGGCGTCGCGCTCGGCCTGCGCGCCCAGGGCCGGACCAAACCGAAGGTGGTCGTGCTCGTCGGCGACGGCGAACTCGACGAGGGCAGCAACCACGAGGCGATCGTGCTGGCCGGTCGGCTCGGTCTGGACAACCTGCTGGTCGTCGCGATCGACAACCGCAGCTCCACCCACGGCTGGCCGGGCGGTATCGCGGACCGGTTCGCGCTGGAGGGGTGGGCCGCCGACACGGTCGACGGCCGCGACCACGAGCAGCTGGCCGAGGCGTTCACCCGACCCCACCCCGGCCGCCCGGCCGTCGTGGTCGCCACGATCGAGCGGAGGGCCTGATGACCACCACCCAACCCACCACGATGCGGGACACGTTCGGCAGCACGGTGTCCGAGCTGCTGGACACCGATCCCCGGCTGGCCGTCGTGCTGGCCGACATCTCGGCGACCCTGTTCGCCGAGGCCGCCGCCAAGCACCCCGGCCGAGTGATCAACGTCGGCATCCGCGAGCAGTTGCTGGTCGGCGTCGCGGGTGGCCTGGCGCTGAGCGGGATGCGGCCCGTCGTGCACACGTTCGCGCCGTTCCTGGTGGAACGGCCCTTCGAGCAGGTGAAACTGGACCTCGGCCACCAGGACGTGGGCGCGGTGCTGGTCAGCTACGGCGGCTCCTACGACATGTCCACCGAAGGCCGCACCCACCAGTCGCCCGCCGACGTCGCCCTGATGGACTCCTTGCCCGGCTGGACGATCCACGTGCCCGGCCACCCGGCGGAGGCCGACCGGGCGCTGCGCACGGCGATCGCCGGCGACGACCGGGTGTACGTGCGGCTGTCCAGCCGGTCCAACGCGGAACCGGTGCCCGGCACCGGGGTGCGGGTGGTCCGGCCCGGCACGCGGGGCGTCGTGCTGGCCGTGGGGCCCGTGCTGGACCACGTACTGGCCGCGACGGACACGCTGGACGTGGCCGTGGCGTACACGTCGACCGTCCGGCCGCTGGACGGTACCGGGCTGCGCTCGGCCGTGCTGGCCGCGGACCGCTCGGACGTGGTGCTGGTCGAGCCGTACCTGGCCGGGACGTCGGCCCACCTGGTGAACGCGGCGCTGGAGGATCTGCCGCACCGGGTGCGGTCGCTGGGCGTGAGCCGGGAGTTCGAGGTGCGGATGTACGGGTCGCCGACCGACCACGACGCGGTGCACGGGTTGGACCCCGCGGGCATCGCGGCCGCCGTGCGGTCGTTCCTGCGCTGACGTGCCGGTATTCTGACGCCGTGCCTCGCGTCGTCGTCCTGGACTACGGGTCCGGCAATCTCCGGTCCGCCGAACGCGCCCTGCGCAGGGTCGGCGCCGACGTCGAGGTCACGGCCGACTTCCATGCCGCACTGGACGCGGACGGTCTGGTGGTGCCCGGCGTGGGCGCCTTCGCCGCGTGCATGGCCGGCATCGACGAGGTGCACGGCCAGCGGATCATCGGCCGGCGGCTGGCCGGCGGCCGGCCGGTGCTGGGCATCTGCGTCGGCATGCAGGTGCTGTTCGAGCGGGGTGTCGAGCACGGCGTCGACGTGCCCGGCTGTGCCGAATGGCCGGGCGCGGTGGAACGGCTGAACGCCGGGATCCTGCCGCACATGGGCTGGAACACCGTGCGCATGGCACCGGGCTCGCAGCTGTTCGCCGGCCTGCCGGCGGCGACGCGGTTCTACTTCGTGCACTCCTACGCGGCCCGCACCTGGCAGTTGGGGGACACCGGGCCGTTGCCCGAACCGCTCGTCACCTACGCCCACCACGGCGAGGACTTCGTGGCGGCGGTGGAGAACGGGCCGCTGTGGGCGACGCAGTTCCACCCGGAGAAGTCCGGGGACGCCGGTGCCCACCTGCTGGAGAACTGGTTGAAAACCGTGTGACATCTGCCACGTTCCGCAACGTCAGAGTCGCGGAACGCGACAGGCCGGTGATCTGACCGATGCGTGAGCATTGGGCGCCGAGTTACCCATGGAATGCGCAATGCCGCGCATCCCATGACACATTCGGAGCGTCCCCCATGCAACCGAACGTCTCATCAGTCCCCAGCCGGTGGCGGCGCCGGATCGCCGTCCTGTTCGCCGCCGGCGCCGCGACCGGCCTCGCACTCACGGCCGCCGCGGTCGTCCAGGCCAACGCGACCGCCGCCCCGGGCAGTGGATGTGCCCAGGTGGCCATCATCACCGCCCGTGCCTCCGGCGAGTCGCCCGGCGAGGGCATCACCGGCTCGCTGGTCACCCAGATCGTCAACTCCAGCAGCCAGACCGTCAGCCGGGCCTCGGTGAACTACCCGGCCACGCTGACCAACTACGCCAGCAGCTCGGCGCAGGGTGAGTCGGCCCTGAAGTCGCAGCTGACCAGCGAGGTCAACTCCTGCCCCAGCACCAAGGTGGTCCTGCTCGGCTACTCGCAGGGCGCACAGGTGGTCGAGGACATGTTCAGCGGTGGCGGTGGCGGCGTGCTCGGCGCGACCACGTCGCCGCTGTCCACGTCGATCACCAGTCACGTGGTCGCGGTCGCCACCTTCGGTGACCCGAGGCACGTCACCGGCCAGGCCGTCGACCTGGGCACCGCCCGGACCAACGGGCTGTTCCCGCGCAGTGCGTCCCAGGACAGCGCGCTCAACGCGGCCGCGTCCCGGATCCAGGCGTACTGCGACGCCAACGACGAGTTCTGCGCCAGCGGTACCAGCCTGCAGGTGCACCTGACCTACCTCGACCGCTACCAGAACGCGGCGGCCAGCTTCGTGCTGGGCAAGATCGGCGGCTGACCGGTAGTCCGGACAGCCGACACGTGACGGGCTGGTCCGCGCCGGGGTGCGCCGGCGCGGATCAGCCCTTCACGCTGCCTTCGTTGGCGCCACGGACGAAGTAGCGCTGGAACACGATGAACACGATCCCCACCGGAATGGTCGCCAGCAGGGCGGCGGACAGCTTCAGCGGGTACTGCGTGCCCGAACCGAGCGACCCGCTGACCAGATCGGCCAGCCCACGCGGCAACGTGTAGAGGTTGGGGCTCTGCACGGCCACCAGCATGTTGGTCAGCTCGTTCCAGGAACCCTGGAACGCCAGGATGGTCAGCGTGATCAACGCGGGTCTGGCCATCGGCAGAACCACCGACCAGTACAGGCGGAACGTGCCGGCCCCGTCGATCCGGGCCGCCTCCTCGATGCTGGTCGGGATCGTCTGGAAGAACTGCTTCATGATGAACACGCCGCCCGCGTCGGCCAGCAGCGGCAGGATCATCGCGCCGTAGGTGTCGTAGATGCCCAACTGGTTGAGCACCAGGAACTTCGGGATCATCAGCACGACGCCGGGCACCGCCATCACCGCGATGACCCCGGCGAACAGGGCGCCGCGGCCGGGGAAGCGCAGCCGGGCCAGCGCGTAACCGGCCAGCGAGTCCAGCAGCAGCCGGCCGCCGGTGACGAACAGCGTCACCACCACCGAGTTGAACGTCCACAGCGGAAAGTCGGTTGAGCCGTTGAACAGCTTGTCGAAGCTGCTGCCGACGGTGGGCGGGCGCGGGATCGGGGACAGCGGATGGGCGGCCGCGTCCGGTTGGGACTTGAACGATCCGGCCACCTGGATCACGAACGGGTACAGGAAGATCAGCGCGAACACGATGAGCACGGCCATGCCCACCACGACCGCCAGGATGGTCCGCTTCCGGCGCCGGTTGGTGTGCCGGTGCGGGGCGGGCGGCGGTGTCGCCACCGTCGGTTCGACCGTCGTCGCCGTCATCCCGTGCCCTCCCTGCGCATGTTCCGGTGCAGCCGCCGCTCGGCGCGCCGCTGCCGGCTGTCGTCCTTGTCCCGCAGCAGGAAGCGCTGCACCAGCGTCATCAGCACGATGATCGCGAACAGCACGAACGACATCGCCGCGCCCGCCGGGTACTGCTGGTCACCGAAACCGGTGGTGTAGGAGAGGTAGGCGGGGCTGAGCGTGGTCTTGTTCGGACCGCCCTGGCTGATGATGAAGATCTGGTCGAACACCTGCCACGAGCCGATCAGCCCGAGCGTGATCACCAGGAACACCTGCGGCCGCAACTGCGGCAGCGTGACGTGCCACAGCCGCTGCCACGCGTTGGCGCCGTCCAGGACGCTGGACTCCTCGACGTCCATCGGCATGTCCTGCAGGGCGGCCAGGAAGATCAGCATGAAGGTGCCGGACGTCGTCCACACCACCAGCATGATGATCGCGCACATCGCCACACTCGGCCCGGACAGCCAGTCCCACCAGGACAGCCCGAGCACACCGTGGTTGACCAGGGCGCCCGGTGGGCTGTTCGGGTCGACGACGTGCAGCCCACCCAGGATCAGGTGCAGCAGGCCGTCCGAGTCGTTGAACCAGGACGGTCCGTGGATGCCGACGACACCGAGCAGGGTGTTGACCGCGCCGGTGCCGGTGAACATGAACAGGAACAGGATGCTGATCGCGACCGAGCTGGTCACCGACGGGAAGTAGAACGCGGTGCGGAAGAAGGACTTGCCCAGCAGGCGGCGCTGGTTGACCACCATGGCGAGGAACAGCGCCAGCGCGGTCTGCAGCGGCACCACCAGCAGCACGTAGTACAGCGTGTTGCGGATGCTGGTCATGAAGTCGTCCCGTTCCAGGCCGGGACGCACCAGCAGTTGGGCGTAGTTCGTACCGCCGGCGAACGGCACGCCGGCGGCGAACGGGCTGCCCTGACCGGTCCAGTTGGTCAGGCTGACCCACAGCGCCATCAGGATCGGCACCAGCAGGAAGACGATCAGCAGCACCACGGCCGGTGCGCTGAACAGCCAGCCGGCCGACGCCTCCCCGGGGTACCGTCCCCGCCGGCGGCCCAGCTGCCGGCGGGGACGGGTCGCCGCCCCGGCGGGGGTGGCGGCGCTGCCACCCCCGATCACGGGCGGGGTCGAGACGGACGCCATGGACTGATCAGCCGCCCAGGGCGGACGTCAGGTTCGTCTGCAGCCGCTGCAGGACCGCCGACGGTGAGGTCTTGGCGAGCTGCGTGAGCTGCGTGTCGTAGTCGGCGAGCACGTCGGAGACCTTGGGTGCGTTCACCGGGCCGACACCGTTGGGCGCACCGGCCAGGAACGCCTTGTCCGTCGGGAACTGCTGCTCGTAGGTGGCCTGGGCGGACTGGCGGGAGGGGATAACGCCGAACGCCTTGGCGAACGCGAGCTGCTGCTTGGGCGCGGTCATGGCGTTGACGAAGGCGATGTCGGCGGCGTGGTTCTTGCTCTTGGCGCTGACGCCCCAGCACTGGGTGAACTCGAGCGTGCCGGGACCGGCCGGACCGGAGGGCATCGCGGCGATCTCGTACTTGATCTTCGGGTAGTCCGACTTCATGGCGCCCTCGATCCAGTTGCCCTCGATCGTGATGGCGGCCTTGCCGGTGCCCAGGGCCTCGCCGCCCCAGCCGGTGTCCAGCTGCGACGAGTACTTCATCAGGCCCTGCTTGAGCAGGCCCTGCACGTAGGTCAGTGCCTGGACGTTCTGCGGGGAGTCGGCGTCGGGCTTGCCGGACTTGTCGACGATGGAGCCGCCCGCTTCCTTGATGAAGGCGTCCACGCGGTCGTGCGTGGGGCTCACGGCCAGCGGCACGATGCCCTTGGCCTTGAGCTTCTGCAGGTCGGCGGTGAACTGGTCCCAGGTGGTGGGCAGGTCGGCGTTGGTCAGGCCGGCCTTCGTCCACAGGTCGGTGTTGATCACCAGACCGAGGGTGGAGAAGTCCTTGGGGGCGCAGTAGAACGTGCCCTTGTAGGTGAACGCGGCGCGCAGCGTCGGGTAGAAGTCGTTGGGGTTGTTGACCTTGTTGCCGTACGGGTACAGCGCGCCCACGCTGGCGTAGTCGGCGACCTTGGCGGCGTCCAGGTAGAACACGTCCGGCGGCGCGCTGCCGGCGAACGCCTGGCCGAGCTGCTGGTCGATGTTCTGGGCCGGGGTGACCGTCGCCTTGTTGCCACTGCTCTTGGCCCATGCCGCCGCGGCCTGCTTGACGGCCGCCGTCTCCGCGTCACCGGAGGACGCGATCAGGATCTGCAGGCTGACCGGGCCGGTCTTCTGGGCGGGTTGGCTGTTGTTGCTGCTGAAGCCGCTGCCACAGCCTGCGGCGAGTAGCGCGGCGGCCGCCAGTACGGCCGCGCCGGCCAATGGACGGGTCATGCGTGACATGACGACTCCTTTGTCGTGGGGAGTTGTGTCGGGGAGGGGAGTCGGGCAGGGCATCGGGTCAGCCTGACTGGCGGATGACCAGATGTGGGGCGAGCAAAACCTGGTGATCGGCGCTGGTGTCGCCGGGTCTGTCCAGGAAACTGGTGAGCAGGTCGACGCAGGTGGCCGCTGCCTCGCGCAGCGGCTGGGCCACCGTGGTCAGGCCCAGCGCCGAGGCGACGGGCGAGTCGTCGAAGCCGATCACGGGCAGGGTGGACCCGCCCCGGCTGACCTGGTCGGAGATCATGCGGTAGGCGCCCAGCGCCAGCGTGTCGCTCGCGCACACCAGCGCCTCAGCCGCGTGCCGGCGGATGAGTTGCTGTGCCGAGGCGTGGCCTTCGGCAACGGTGTTCTCGGTGGCGGTGGCCAGTCCGGCCGGGTCGACGCCTGCCGCGCGCAGGCTGGTCTCCCAGCCGGTCCGGCGGTCGTCGCCGACCCCGGAGCCGATCGGCCAGCCGACGAAACCGATCCGCCGGTAACCCTGGTCCAGCAACCGTTCGGTGGCGGCCGTCGTGCCCGCCTTGCCGTCCACGTCCACCCACCAGTGCTTGGCGCGCACACCCCACGGCCGACCGAAGGTCACGAACGGCACACCCTGCTTGCGCAGCCACGTGGTGCGCTTGTCCCTGTGGTGTGTGCCGGTGAGGATGAACGCGTCCAGTTCGTAGGAGTTGAGCAGGTCGTTGTAGGTGTTGATCTCGTCCGCGTCGTCGGTCGCGGTGAACACGAGCGTGCGGAAGCCGTACCGCTCAGCGGACTCCGTGACGGCGTGCACGAATCGATCCAGGATGGAGCCGGCGACCACGTCGTCGCTCAACGGCGCCGTCCGCATGGCGATCAGATTGGACCGGTGGGTGCGCAGTTGCCGGGCCGCCCGGTGCGGGCGATAGCCGAGCTCGCTGATCGCCGCCTGCACCCGTTCCCTGGTGTCCGCTTGTACCCGATGTGGTGCGTTGAGCACATTGGACACGGTTTGTCGGGATACGTTGGCCCGCGCGGCCACCGTGGTGATGGTCGGCCGTTCGTCGCCCATGCGCGTCCCTCCCGGCCACCCATGCTCCCGGTTGGCGTGGCCGCGAAAATTTGATCGTTCAAATCGTTGCTGTACAGTCTTAACCCGTCAGGTCGCTGTCGTCAACCACCTCACCCGAGGAGGGGTCTTGGCTCATCTGCAACCGGCTCTGCACGACCTCGACCTGTGCGTGCGCGCACCGACCGCAGTGGCCAGTGACCACACAGGACAGTTGCTCGGCAGCAGGGGGCACGGCGTGCTGCACGCCGATGTCCGGGTGCTGTCGCGTGCCGAGCTGGTGGTCGACGGCACCGACCTGGAGCTGATCCGGACGGTCCGGGACGGCAGCGCGCGGAGCCGGTTCGTCAGTCTGGCCCGGTCGCTCGGTGATCCCGGCCCCGACCCGACGGTCCGCGTCGAGCGCCACCGTGAGACCACAGTGGACGGTGTAGTGGAGCGCATCCACGTCGTGTCGACCGCGCGGACACCGGTACGCACCACCGTCCGGCTGCTGCTGGCCGCCGACCTGGTGGACATGGCCGAGGTGAAGTCCGGCCGCGACGGCGACCCGGTCGCCTTCACCGCCACCGCGAACGGCCTGACCTGGGGCCGCGACGGCATCACCGCCACGGCCACCGGCGAGCGGGCCCAGGCGTTCGCCACCGGAGACGGCGGCCGGCTGGAGTGGCAACTGGACCTGCGACCGCGGACCACCGAGGTGCTCACCTGGCGCCTGGTCGCCACCGACCCGGCCGCCGTGGTCGCCGCACCCGTGTCGGCCGTCGAGTGGGAGCGGCCCGAGGTCACCGCGGACGACCGCAGGCTGACCGCGCTGCTCGACCAGGCCCTGGACGACCTGGCCACGCTGCGCCTGGTCACCACCGACCAGCCGGACCAGCCGTTCCTCGCGGCCGGCGCGCCCTGGTTCTTCACCCTGTTCGGCCGGGACAGCCTGTGGGCGGCCCGGCTGCTGCTGCCGCTGGGCACCGACCTGGCCGGGTCGACGCTGCGCGCGCTGGCCGGCCGGCAGGGCAAGACCACCGACCAGCGGACCGCCGCGGCGCCCGGCAAGATCATGCATGAGTTGCGGCGCAACGGTTTCGTGGAACCCAATACCGGCGTCTCGCTGCCCGCCGTCTACTACGGCACGATCGACGCCACCCCGCTGTGGGTATGCCTGCTGTACGACGCGTGGCGCTGGGGGATGCCCGCCGAGGACGTCGAGGACCTGCTGCCCAACGCGGAGGCGGCGCTGGGCTGGCTGGCCGGCGACGCCGACCCGGACGGCGACGGTTTCCTGGAGTACATCAACGACAGCGGTGCCGGCCTGGCCAACCAGGGCTGGAAGGACTCCGGCGACTCGATCCGCTTCCGCGACGGCCGCCTGGCCGACCCGCCGATCGCGCTGTGCGAGGTGCAGGGCTACGCGCACGAGGCCGCCGTCAAGGGCGCGGCACTGCTGGACGCCTTCGGCCGCTCCGGCGCCGACCGCTGGCTGGCCTACGCTGACGACCTGGCCACCCGGTTCCGCAGCCGGTTCTGGGTGGCCGACGAGCACGGGCCGTACCCGGCCATCGCGCTGGACCGGAACAAGCACCCGGTCGACGCGCTGACCAGCAACATCGGCCACCTGATCGGCAGCGGCATGCTGACCGCCGACGAGATCGAGACGATCGCCGGGCGGCTGGTCGCGCCGGACATGTCGTCCGGCTTCGGCCTGCGCACCATGTCCAGCGACGCGGGCGGCTATTCGCCGCTGTCCTACCACTGCGGCACGGTGTGGCCGCACGACACGGTGATCGTCGCGCAGGCGCTGAGCGAGGCGGGCCAGCAGTCGGCGGCCGCGGAACTCGTCGGCGGCCTGCTGCGCGCTGCGCCCTCCTTCGGCTACCGGCTGCCCGAACTGTTCGGCGGCGACTCGGTGACCGACCTGCCCCAGCCCACCCCGTACCCGGCGGCGTGCCACCCGCAGGCGTGGTCGGCGGCAGCGGCGGTCGGCATCCTGCGGGTGTTGACCGGCCTGCGCCCGGACGTGCCCAACCGCACCCTGGGCATCGCCCCGCCGCCCGGCAGTCCGGTCGGCGCCCTGTCCGTGCGCGGCCTGCGCCTGGGCAGCGGCCGGCTGGACCTGGCCGTGGACGCGGCGGGCCACCCGGTCTCGGTGCGCGCGCCGATGGGCGTCACCGTCACCGGTCGGGGACGCTCCGGAGTGGACTTGCCCTCACGGGACGTGAGGGGCATAACGTCGGCTCGTGGAGCGGACGACTGAGGGCAAGCGGGTCGGGGAGGTGGCCAGGGCCACCGGCCTGACGGTGCGCACCCTGCACTACTACGACGAGATCGGCCTGCTCGTCCCGTCCGGGCGCAGCGACCACGGCCATCGGCTGTACTCGGCCGACGACCTGGCCCGGCTGTACCGGATCAGCAGGTTGCGCACGATCGGCCTGACACTGCAGGACATCGCGCGCGCCCTGGACGGTGCGGACACCTCACTCTCGTCCGTCGTGAACCGCCACATCGACCAGTTGGACCGCCAGCTCGCCGCCGGGCACCGGCTGCGGTCGCGGCTGGCCGTCCTCGCCGGCGCCATGGCCACCCGGCAGGCGCCGGCACTGCGGGAGTTCCTGGACGTGCTGGAGGGGATGACGATGGTGGACTCGACCGTGCAGCGCCGGATACCGGTGCTCGTCTACGCCGACATCGAGGCGGCGCACGGCTATCTGACCGAGGTGCTCGGCCTGGAGGCCGGCCGGCTGGACCGGGACGGTGACGGTGTCGTGGTGCACGGCGAGGTCACCGCGGGCGACGGCGTGATCTGGCTGCACCGCGTCGCGCCCGAGTTCGGCCTGGACTCGCCGCGCAACACGGGCGTGGAGACGGCCGGACTGTCCGTCGTGGTCGACGACGTGGACGCGCACTACCGGCGGGCGAAGGAACTGGGCGCGGAGATCCGCTACGAGCCGCAGGACATGCCCTACGGCGTGCGCGAGTACGGCCTGCGTGACCTGGAGCAGCGGCTGTGGTCGGTGATGACGCCGCTGGACTGAGGCGGTCGGGCCGGCCGTAGGCTGCCAGCGTGACTTTCACGCTGTTGCCGGCCGTCGACGTGGCCGACGGCAAGGCCGTGCGGCTGGTCCGTGGCGCGTCCGGCACCGAGACCGACTACGGCGACCCCAGGGCCGCGGCACTCGCCTGGCAGACCGACGGCGCCGAGTGGGTGCACCTGGTCGACCTGGACGCCGCGTTCGGCCGGGGTGACAACCGCGAGCTGCTGGCCGGTGTGGTGGGCGAGCTGGACGTCAAGGTCGAGCTGTCCGGCGGCATCCGGGACGACGCCTCGCTGGCGGCGGCGCTGGCCACCGGCTGCGCCAGGGTCAACCTGGGTACGGCCGCGCTGGAGAACCCGGCGTGGTGCTCGCGGGTGATCGCCGAGCACGGCGAGCTGATCGCGGTCGGCCTGGACGTGCGGATCACCGAGGACGGCCACCGGCTGGCCGCCCGCGGCTGGACCACCGACGGCGGCGACCTGTGGCCGGTGCTGGAGCGGCTGGACGCGGACGGCTGCGCCCGGTACGTGGTCACCGACGTGAGCAAGGACGGCACCCTGCAGGGCCCGAACCTGCAACTGCTGCGCGACGTGTGCGCGCGGACCGACGCCCACGTCATCGCGTCCGGCGGAGTGTCCAGTGTGGATGATCTGCGGAAGCTGGCCACGCTGGCCGACGACGGGGTGGAGGGCGCCATCGTCGGCAAGGCCCTGTACGCGGGCGCGTTCACCCTGCCCGAGGCGTTGGCGGCCGTCGCCGACTAGTGCTGGAAGGCGAGTTTGCCGGCCAGTCCGATCATGGCGAGCCCGCCGGTGGCCTTGACGGCCTTGATCCGGCGCGGTCGACGCAGGAACCAGGACCGCAGACCGGCCGCCGCGTGCACCCAGACGGTCTCGATCAGGACCTGGGCCAGGCCACCCGCGAGGCCGATGAGCAGCATCTGCAGTGTGGCGTCCCCTCGGGCATGGTCGACGAACTGGGGCAGGATCGCCATGAGCGAGACGATGGTCTTCGGGTTGCCCACCCCGACCAGGAAGCCCTGCCGCACGAGTTGTCGCCGGGACGCCACACCCGCTCCGCCGACCGTGGCGAATTCTTCGGTCGACCCCGATCGGGCCGCGAGCAGCGAGCGCACCCCGAGCCACAGCAGGTAGAGGGCACCGAGGATCTTCACGACCAGGAAGAGCTCGGCCGATGCCCCCACGATCGCGCCGAGGCCGGCCAGCACCAGACCGAGCAGGACCAGACCGCCCACGGCGTTCCCGAGCACGATCCACATGGCCGACGACCGCCCGGCCGTGATCGCCCGGCCGGTCTCCAGGACCACCGATGGTCCGGGGATCACCGACAGCAATGCCGACAACGCGAGGAAGCCGGCGAGGAACGCGGGATTGACGGGCATCCGTTCGTTTCTACCACGCACCGCGGGTGGAAAACCGGTTGACACCGCTGATATAGGATAGCCGATCGAGTGCGCACGCCGGCTGAGCAGCGCCTTTCGGGCGTGTGCGATCCTGTCGACGTGGGTGTTGCGGTGCGGGTGATCCCCTGTCTGGACGTGGACGCGGGCCGGGTGGTCAAGGGCGTCAACTTCGCCGACCTGGTCGATGCGGGCGATCCCGTCGAGCTGGCCGCCGCCTACGACGCCGAGGGCGCCGACGAGCTGACCTTCCTGGACGTGACCGCGTCCTCCGGTGACCGCGAGACCACGTACGACGTGGTGCGGCGCACCGCCGAGCAGGTGTTCATCCCGCTCACCGTCGGCGGTGGCGTGCGGGCCGTGGACGACGTGAACCGGCTGCTGCGAGCGGGCGCGGACAAGGTCAGCGTCAACACGGCGGCCATCGCCCGGCCGGAGCTGCTGCACGAGATGTCCCGCCGGTTCGGGTCGCAGTGCATCGTGCTGTCGGTGGACGCCCGCCGGGTGCGCGACGGCGAGCCGACACCGTCCGGTTTCGAGGTGACGACACACGGCGGCCGGCAGGGCACCGGCATCGACGCCGTCGAGTGGGCGGCGCGCGGCCAGGAGCTGGGCGTCGGCGAGATCCTGCTCAACTCGATGGACGCCGACGGCACCCGGGCCGGGTTCGACGTCGAGCTGATCGAGATGGTGCGGGCCAGGGTCGAGGTGCCGCTGATCGCCAGCGGCGGTGCGGGTGAGCTGGCGCATTTCCCGCCCGCCGTGGCGGCGGGCGCGGACGCGGTGCTGGCGGCCAGCGTCTTCCATTTCGGCACGCTGCGGATCGGCGAGGTCAAGGGAGTGCTGGCGCAGGCGGGGGTGGAGATCCGATGAGCGAACTGGCACCGGAGATCGCGCGGCGGCTCAAGCGCACCCCGGACGGCCTGGTGTGCGCGGTGGCGCAGGCGTACGGCACCGGCGAGGTGCTGATGGTCGCGTGGATGAACGACGAGGCGCTGCACCGCACCCTGACCACCTGCGAGGCCACCTACTTCTCCCGCAGCCGCCACCAGCTCTGGATCAAGGGCGAGACGTCCGGCCACACCCAGCACGTCCGTGAGGTGCGCCTGGACTGCGACGGCGACACGGTCCTGCTCGTCGTCGACCAGCAGGGCGCCGCCTGCCACACCGGCGACCGCACCTGCTTCGACGCCGACGTGCTCCTGCCGGCCGAGTCCGCTCAGAGTTCGCCGGTCAGGTAGCGCTGCAGGTTCGGCGCGATCATGGTCACCAGCTCGTCGACGTCGGCCGAGGCGAGCGGTTCCAGCTTCAGCACGTACCGCGCCATGCCCAGCCCCACCATCTGACCGGCGGCCAGGGCGCCGCGCATGGTCGGCCGGTCGGCGCCGGTGGCCTCGGCGATCACCTGGAACACCGTGCCGCTGAAGAACTCGGCCACCGCGGCGGCCGCCACCTCCTGGCTGGACACGCTCAGCATCAGCGCGGCGAACCGGCCCTGGTGCGTGTCCCACAGCGTGACGAACGTGCGCAGCACCCGCTCGGCGATCGTGTCCACGCTGCCGGCGGTCACCCGGTCGATCAGGATCGACGGGTCGAACGGCAGTTCCAGAATCGCCGAGAACAGGCCCTGCTTGCCGCCGAACCAGTGGTTGACCATCGCCGCGTCCACCCCGGCCCGGGCCGCGATGCCGCGTACGGTCGCGCCCTGGTAGCCCTGCTCGGCGAACACCTCGCGGGCCGCGGCGAGCAGCGCGGCCCTGGTGTCCTCGCCGCCGGCACGCCGACCCCTGCGGCGCGGTGTCTCGGCTTCCGTCACTCCGACTCCAATTTCAACAGATAATGAAATGTAGGGTGCCTGCTGGTGCCAGTCAACCGAACGGGCAGAATGCACACCATGGTCCGCAGCGGCGATCTGGGCAGTCAGGAACTGGGCGCGGTGTTGCCCGACAGGGCGCAGTTCCGGGAGTTGGCCGCGGATCGCAGGGTCATCCCGGTGGTCCGGCGCCTGCTCGCCGACGACGAGACCCCCCTGGGGGTGTACCGGAAGCTGGCCGCCAACCGGCCGGGCACCTTCCTGTTCGAATCGGCCGAGAACGGCCAGTCGTGGTCGCGGTGGTCGTTCGTCGGCGTGCGCAGCGCGGCCGCGCTCACCGCGGTCGACGGCAGGGCCACCTGGCTGGGCCACCCGCCGGTCGGCCTGCCCTCCGGCGGTGACCCGCTGCAGGCGCTGCGCGAGACCGTCGACATCCTGCACACCGACCCGCTGCCCGGCCTGCCCCCGCTGACCGGCGGCATGGTCGGCTACCTCGCCTACGACGCCGTCCGCCGGCTGGAACGGCTGCCCGAACTGGCCGAGGACGACCTGCGGGTGCCCGAACTGGTCATGCTGCTGGCCACCGACCTGGCCGCGCTGGACCACCACGAGGGCACCATCACGCTGATCGCGAACGCGGTGAACTGGGACGACTCGCCGGAACGGGTGGACGCCGCCTACGACGACGCCGTGGCCCGGCTGGACGAGATGACCGTCCGGCTGTGCACCGAGAGCACCCCGACCGTGGCCGTGTTCGACCGCCCGAAGCCGGACTTCCGGCGCTGCCGCACGGCCGCCGAGCACCACGGCGCGGTGAACGCGGCCAAGGAGGCCATCAAGGCAGGCGAGGCGTTCCAGGTCGTTGTGTCCCAACGGTTCGAGATGGCCACCGACGCCGACGCCCTGGACGTCTACCGGGTGCTGCGCACCACCAACCCCAGCCCGTACATGTACCTGCTCCGGCTGGACGACTTCGACATCGTCGGCTCCAGCCCGGAGGCACTGGTCACCGTCCGGGACGGCCACGCCACCACCCACCCGATCGCCGGCACCCGGTGGCGCAGCGCCGACCCGGAGGAGGACGCGCTGCTGGAGAAGGACCTGCTGTCCGACGCCAAGGAGCGCGCGGAGCACCTGATGCTGGTCGACCTGGGCCGCAACGACCTGGGCCGGGTCTGCCGCCCCGGTTCGGTGCGCGTGGTCGACTTCTTCCGGGTGGAGCGCTACAGCCATGTGATGCACATCGTGTCCACGGTGACCGGTGAACTGGCGGCCGGCCGCACCGCGTTCGACGCCGTGACCGCGTGCTTCCCGGCCGGCACGCTGTCCGGCGCGCCGAAGCCGAGGGCGATGGAGCTGATCGAGGAGCTCGAACCGACCCGGCGCGGCCCCTACGGTGGAGTGGTGGGTTACCTCGACTTCGCGGGCGACGCGGACACCGCCATCACCATCCGCACCGCGATGATCCGCGCCGGCCGGGCGTACGTGCAGGCAGGCGGCGGCATCGTGGCCGACTCCGATCCGGCCGCCGAGGACGACGAGACACTGAACAAGGCCGGGGCCGTGCTGTCCGCGATCGCCAGCGCCGGCACGATGACCGCGCCACCCGCCATCACGGCGACCGCCGATGCCGAGCTCGCCGGCGGACCGGCACGTGGCTGACCAGCCGGCCGTCGACACCGGGCAGCGGAGCAGCCGCCGTCCCGGCGTCCGTCCGTTGTGGACGGTGATCGTCCTGCTGGTGCTGGGCGCCGCCGCGCTGTGGCTGTCGTCCCGGCTCACCTGGTCGTGGTCGCGTCAACTGACGCCCTTGCGGGGAACCGTCGTGGTCACCGAGCGGGGTGCCGAGGTGGCAGCGGCGCTCGTCCCGCTGGCCGTCCTCGCCCTGGCCGCCGTGGCGGCCGTGCTGGCGATCGGCGGCTGGTGGCGGCGCGTGGTCGGCGTGCTGGTCGGGATCGCCGGACTGGCCGCCGTCTGGTTCGGCGTGCGGGACCTGGGTGGCGTGTTCGGCACGCATCCGGACGGCTACCCGCTGTCGCAGGTCCTCTCCGGCCACCTGCTCGCCGTGCTGGCCGGACTGCTCGTTCTCGCCGCCGCCGTGCTGGTGGTCCGGCACGCCGCGACGATGCCCCGGATGGGTGGCGGTTACCAGACGCCGTCCGCCGCCCGCAGGCACCGCGACCCGGACACCGAGCTGTGGCAGGCACTCTCCGAGGGTCGCGACCCGACAGCGAACGAGTGACTGGGATTCCACCAACCCTCAACAGGCTCTCCAGGTGGGCGGGGTTAGCATCCTTTCGGTGGGAAGGGGATGTGGCGTGAGCAACTTGGAGTGCGCTGGTGCGAGTCCACAACCTGACAGGATCGGCACAGTATCCGAGTTGGCACGCCGGGTGACCGCGCGAGTGCGCACGGCGAGTCCTCGAATGCGCCTGCCGATGGGCAGCGAGGCGGTCGCATGAGTGTTCTGGAGTCGATTGTCGACGGGGTGCGCGAGGACCTCGCGGTCCGCGAGAAGGCCCTGCCGTTCGACCAACTGAAGGAGATGTCCGCCAAGGCACCCCCGCCGAAGGACGTCATCGCGGCGCTCAACGCGCCCGGCGTCGGCGTCATCGCGGAGGTGAAGCGGCGCAGTCCGTCCAAGGGCGAGCTCGCCGACATCCCCGAACCGGCCGCACTGGCCAAGGACTACGCCGACGCGGGCGCCAGGGTGATCAGCGTGCTGACCGAGCGGCGCCGGTTCGGCGGCTCGCTCGACGACCTGGACGCCGTCCGGGCCGTGGTGGACATTCCGGTGCTGCGCAAGGACTTCGTCGTCAGTCCGTACCAGGTGCACGAGGCCAGGCTGCACGGCGCGGACATGATCCTGCTGATCGTCGCCGCGCTGGAGCAGAACGCGCTGGAGGCGTTGCTGGACCGGGTCGAGTCGCTCGGCATGACCGCGCTGGTCGAGGTGCACACCGCGGAAGAGGCCGACCGCGCGCTGGAGGCCGGCGCCAAGGTGATGGGCGTGAACGCCCGCAACTTGCACACACTCGAGGTGGACCGCGAGGTGTTCGGCAAGATCGCGCCCGGGTTGCCGTTCGAGACGCTGAAGATCGCCGAGTCCGGGGTGCGTGGCCCGGCCGACCTGATGGCCTACGCCGGGTACGGCGCGGACGCCGTCCTGGTCGGCGAGGGTCTGGTGACGAGTGCCGACCCGAAGACCGCCGTGGTGCAGCTGGTGACCGCCGGTTCGCATCCCGCCTGTCCACGGCCCACCCGCTGATCGAGGGAGACAGAGACAGATGTCTGGGTCCGACACGGCCCGCGCGCAGGACCACGCCCACGACCCGGACACGCGCGGTTACTACGGCCCGTTCGGCGGCCGGTTCATGCCGGAGGCGCTGATCTCGGCGCTGGACGACCTCGCGGCCGAGTACGACAAGGCCAGGGTCGACCCGGAGTTCCTGGGCGAGTTCGACCGCCTGTTGCGCGAGTACGCCGGCCGGCCATCGCTGCTCACCGACGTGCCCCGGTTCAGCGAGCACGCCGGTGGCGCCCGGGTGCTGCTCAAGCGCGAGGACCTGAACCACACCGGCTCACACAAGATCAACAACGTGTTGGGCCAGGCGCTGCTCACCAAGCGGATGGGCAAGCGGCGGGTGATCGCGGAGACCGGCGCCGGCCAGCACGGCGTCGCCACGGCCACCGCCGCCGCGCTGATGGGTTTCGACTGCACCGTGTACATGGGTGAGGTCGACATGCGCCGGCAGGCGCTGAACGTGGCCCGCATGCGGCTGCTGGGCGCCGAGGTCATCCCGGTGACCGCCGGTTCCCGCACCCTGAAGGACGCCATCAACGAGGCGTTCCGCGACTGGGTCACCAACGTCGCCGACACCCACTACGTGCTCGGTACGGCGGCCGGCGCGCACCCGTTCCCGTTGATGGTGCGCAACTTTCACCGGGTGATCGGCCTGGAGGCCCGCGCCCAGGTGCTGGAGCGGGTCGGCAGGCTGCCCGACGTGGTCGCCGCGTGCGTCGGCGGCGGGTCCAACGCCATCGGCATCTTCCACGGCTTCCTCGACGACCCCGGCGTCCGGCTGGTCGGCCTGGAGCCGGGCGGCAAGGGCATCGAGACCGGTGAGCACGGCGCCGCCCTCGGCGAGGGCACGCCCGGCCTGTTGCACGGCTCCCGGTCCTACCTGCTGCAGGACGACGACGGCCAGGTCATCGAGGCGTACTCCATCTCCGCCGGCCTGGACTACCCGGGCGTCGGCCCGGAACACGCCTGGCTGAAGGACAGCGGCCGGGCCGAGTACCAGTCGGTGACCGACGACGAGGCGATGCAGGCGCTGCGCCTGCTGTCCCGCACCGAGGGCATCATCCCGGCGATCGAGTCGGCCCACGCGCTGGCCGGCGCGCTGCGCATCGGCAAGGAACTGGGCCCGGACGCCGTGCTCCTGGTGAACCTGTCCGGCCGTGGTGACAAGGACATGGACACCGCCAACAAGTACTTCAACCTGGTGCCGGAGGGTGAAAGCTGATGAGCGGCCTGGCCGAGTTGTTCGCCTCGACGCGGGCGGAGGGCAGGGCGGCGCTGATCGGCTTCCTCACCGCCGGTTTCCCGACGCTGGACGGCTCCAAGCGGGCGCTGGCGACGATGGTGGAGTCCGGCTGCGACGTGGTGGAGATCGGCATGCCGTTCTCCGACCCGGTGATGGAGGGCCCGACCATCCAGGTCTCGTCCGAGCGGGCACTGCGCAACGGCTTCAAGCTGCGCGACCTGTTCGGCGTCGTCGAGTCGGTCGCCGCAGGCGGCGGGCGGCCGCTGGTGATGACCTACTGGAACCCGGTCTACCACTACGGCGTGGACGCGTTCGCCCGTGACCTGGCCGCGGCCGGTGGCCTGGGCGTCATCACGCCCGATCTCATCCCGGACGAGGCCGACGAGTGGCTGGCCGCGTCCGAAACCCACGGCCTGGACCGGATCTTCCTGCTCGCGCCGTCCTCCACCGAGGAGCGGATCGCCAGTACGGTCGCGGTGACCAGCGGTTTCGTGTACGCGGCATCGGTGATGGGCGTGACCGGTGCCAGGGACACGGTCAGCTCGGCCGCAGCGCCCCTGGTCCGGCGCATCCGCGCGCACACCGACGTGCCGATCGCGGTCGGCCTCGGCGTCCGGTCCGGCGCCCAGGCGGCCGAACTGGCCTCGGTGGCCGACGGGGTCATCGTCGGCTCGGCGTTCGTCAGCAAGGCCGACGAGGGCACCGAATCGCTCGCCGCGCTCACCGCCGAGCTGGCCGAAGGCGTCCGCCACCCGCTGGCGGCGACGGTCTGACCGACATCCCTCGACTGCGAACCGTTACCGGGTCGTTGACGGTCGATTCACAGCCGGCGGCTACGGTGGTGCCGTGAGCTACGCCGCCGGACCGCTCCTGGCCTACATCCCCAGCCCGCCGCAGGGCGTGTGGCACCTCGGACCGATACCGATCCGGGCCTACGCACTCTGCATCATCGTGGGCATCATCGTCGCCATCTGGTGGGGCGAGCGGCGATACGTCGCCCGTGGCGGCGCCAAGGGCGCGGTCGTGGACATCGCAGTGTGGGCGGTGCCGTTCGGCCTGGTCGGCGGCCGGCTGTATCACGTGGCCACGGACTGGTGGCGCTACTTCGGCGCCGGCAAGGACTGGGTGGGCGCGTTCAAGATCTGGGACGGCGGCCTGGGCATCCCCGGCGCCATCGCGCTGGGCGCGCTGGGCGCGTGGATCGCCTGCCGGCGCAAGGGCATCCCGCTGCCGTTCATGGCCGACGCCGTGGCCCCGGCGATCGTCACCGCGCAGGCCATCGGCCGCGTGGGCAACTACTTCAACCAGGAACTGTTCGGCGGCACGACCACGCTGCCCTGGGGCCTGGAGATCTTCCAGCGGGTGAACACCACCACCGGCCTGCCGGACAACCTGGACGGCGTCGCGGTCAACACCTCGCAGTTCCAGGTGGTGCACCCGACGTTCCTCTACGAACTGATCTGGGACCTGCTGGTCGCCCTGCTGGTGGTCGTCGCCGACCGCCGCTTCCGGCTCGGGCACGGCAGGGCGTTCGCCCTGTACGCCGCCGGTTACGCGTTCGGCCGGTTCTGGATCGAACTGGTGCGCACCGACCAGGCCACCCGGATCTTCGGCGTCCGCGTCAACGTGTGGATGATGTCGCTGATCTTCATCTGCGCGGTGATCTACTTCATCCTGGCCCGCAGGCGGGGTCCGAGGGAGGATCCGGCCACGTTCCCCGGCGCCACGCCGTCGGCCGAACTCGCCGAACAGTCCGCTGTGGACACATCGGATGTGTCACCGGACAACGAAACGAGCGAGACCAGCGAGCAGGTCGAGACCGCTGAGAAGGCGGAGAACGCCGACACCGACAAGGCGGACGAACCGGCCGAAGCGAAGGCCGACGAGTCGGAACCGGCGGAGACACCGGCCGCCAGGGAGTAGCTCAGCGGCGCGGCGCCACCACGAGCTGACCCCTGCTGGTGGTCAACACCTCGACGTCGGCGTCGTAGTGCTCGGCCAGCAGCGGCGCGGTCAGCACCTTCCCCGGTGGGCCGGCCGCGACCGGTCGGCCGGCGGAGACCAGGACCAGCTCGTCCGCGTACTGCCCGGCCAGCGTCAGGTCGTGCAGCGTGCTCACCACCGTGGTGCCGTCCTGGGTGCGCAGCCGGTCCAGCAGCTCCAGCGTGGCCTGCGCGTGCCCGACGTCCAGCCCGGCGGTCGGTTCGTCCAGCAGCAGCAGACCGGCCCGCTGGGCCAGTGTCCTGGCCAGCACCGCCCGCTGCCGCTCACCGCCGGACAGCGCGTGCAGCCGCCGCCCGGCCAGCCCGGTGAGATCCAGCCGGGCCAGCACCTCGTCCACCACGGCCACGTCGGCCGCGCTCTCCCCGGCCAGCGGCCGCAGGTACGGGGTGCGGCCGAGCAGCACGTAGTCGGCCACGGTCAGCTCCGCCGGCAGGGCGGGACTCTGCGGTGCGTACCCGATGGCCCTGGCCCGTTCGCGCCGGGAGAGCCGGTCCACGTCCCGGTCGTCCAGCCACACCCGGCCGGTCCGCTCCACCAGCCCGGCGACCGCCTTGAGCAGCGTCGACTTGCCGGCGCCGTTGGGCCCGATGACCGCCAGCCACCGCCCGGCCGGCACCGTCACGGACACGCCGGACACCACCATCCGCCCGCCGTAGCCCGCCGACACGTCAGCCAGTCGCAGCGTCACCGCGTTCTCGCCCGCAACACGATCACGAAGAACGGCGCCCCGGTGAACGCCGTGACCACGCCGATCGGCAGCTCGGCCGGCGCGAGCACGGTCCGCGCCACCACGTCTGCCGCGACCAGGAAGATCGCGCCGCCGATCAGCGACAGCGGCACCACCACCCGGTAGCTGCCGCCGAACAGCAGCCGCACCACGTGCGGCACCACGATCCCGACGAACCCGATCAGCCCGCTCACCGCCACCGCGCCCGCCGTGGCCAGCGACGCGGCGGCCAGCACCACCAGCCGGGTCCGGCCCGGCCGCACACCCAGCGCGGCCGCCTCGTCGTCGCCCAGCGCCAGCACGTCCAGCAGCCGCGCCGACCCGCACAGCACGACGGCGCCGACCAGGATGTAGGGCAGCGCGAGCAGCACGTCGTGCCAGCCGGTGGTGGCCAGCCCGCCCAGCACCCACGAGTAGACCCGTTGCAGCGTCTCGGTGTTCAACTGCTGCACGAACGTCTGGACCGCGGTGAGGAACGCGGTCACCGCGACGCCGGCCAGCACCAGTGTCGCGGTGCCGCGCCCGGCCGACCGGCCCAACGCCCAGGCCAGGAGCACACCGCCGATCGCGCCGACGAACGCGGCCGCCGGCAGCGCCCCGATGTACCCGGTGGTCGCGGTGAGCGCAGGGAAGCCGACCACCACGATGGTGGTGGCCATCCCGGCGCCCGCCGCCGCGCCCAGCAGGTACGGATCGGCCAGCGGATTGTGGAACACACCCTGGTAGGCGGCGCCGGAACTGGCCAGCGCGGCGCCGACCAGCATGCCCAGCACCACCCGGGGTACCCGTAGCTGCCACAGGATCGCCGACTCCTGCGCGGACAGCGGCGACCGCCCACCGGTCAACTCGGCGCCGATCTCCCCGAGCACCCGACCGGTGCCCAGGTCGACGGCGCCGAGCAGGACCGAACCCAGCAGCGCGGCGAGCAGCACCACGACAGCGCCGATCAGCACGAGCGGCCGCAGCCGGGTTTTCCCTTGCCGGGCAACCGAATCAGCCGGCATGTACGGCGACCTTGCCGATCGCCGAGGACACCGTCCGCATCAGGTCGACGATCCGGGGTCCCCAGCGGGAGGCGATGTCGTCGTTCAACGCCACCACGCCGCCGTCCCGGACGGCGGCCAGCGACCCCCACCCCGGTCGCGCCGCGACGGTGGTCGCGTTCTGGCCGCAGCACTGGCTGTCCGCCAGCAACACCAGATCCGGATCGGCTGCCAGCACGCGTTCCGCGGACAGTTGCGGGTAGCCGCCGGATGCCTTGGTGTCGGCCGGGTCGGCGACGTTGGTCATGCCGAACCGGCCGAGCAGCGCGCCGATGAACGTGTGCGACGTGGCCGTGTAGTAGGTCTGGTCGAGTTCGTAGTAGTAGCGCAGCGGTGTGGCCGGATGCGGTGCGGCGGCGACGATCGACGAGATCTGCTGTTTGGTCGAGGTCACCAGTCGCTGCGCTGCGGCCAGGTGACCGGTCGCCCGGCCGATGCCGGTCCACACCGAGTAGGCACCGTCCACTGTCGAAGGTGCCGGTTCCAGCAGTACCCGGACACCGATCTTGCGCAGCCCGTTGACCAGGCCGTTCGTGTCGTATCCGGTGATGACCAGATCGGGGTGGTACGTGGCGATGGCCTCCACGTTGGGCTTGGTGGCGTCCAACGAGGACTTCGGCACGTCGGCGGGGTAGTCGGAATCCTTGTCCACGGCCACGACCTGGTGGCCGGCGCCGATGGCGAACAGGATCTCGGTGCTGGACGAGTCCAGCGACACGATGCGGTGCGGCTGGGTGGACGTGGCAGGTGAACTCGCAGCGTGACTGGCGCAACCGGCCAGTAGCACGCAGACCAGGGCGAGTACGACGGAGAGTAACCGATGGGACCGAACCGGCATGACATCCTCGGGTGTCTCGGCCGGCGCGGGCGCGCGGTCGGCCGGGGCCGGAGGCCGTTCGGCTGCGCCGCACCCCTGCTCCGGGGGCGTTAAGGCGGAGGTGAACGGTGCGCGACCTGGCTCGATCCCCTAGGGGGTCATCACAGTTGCGGGACAGCGCCGGAATCCCACCGGACTTCGTCACCGATCGCCACGGACCCTACACCGTCAGGCGTCTGACCTGGGCACACGACAGGTATCTGTGGCCGGAGCTATACTTAACGTGCCAAACGTTCCACAGCCGTTACGGACACATCGTCTGGATCAGCCGATTCGTTACCCGCTGATGACCTGGATCACTCGTTCGTAGGTGTCGGAATGTTTCCTGCCTGTTAGAGTCACGTCAACAAATCGCACGGGCCGCCGTCGTCCCGTCCGGGACCTACATCCCGACTTCAGCATGAGGACGACGAGGGAGGTCCGGCCTTGATCTTCTCCGCCATCCCCCGCCCGCAGGGCCTGTACGACCCCACAGCCGAGCATGACGCCTGTGGTGTGGCGATGGTCGCCGACATCCGAGGTCGCAGGTCGCACCGGATCGTGTCGGATGCGTTGACGGCGTTGGCGAATCTGGAACACCGGGGCGCCGCGGGCGCGGAACCGACGAGCGGCGACGGCGCCGGCATCCTGCTGCAACTGCCCGACGCACTGCTGCGCGGCACGGTCGATTTCGACCTGCCGACGCCGCTGGAGGGCGGCACCAGCACCTACGCGGCGGGCATCGCGTTCCTGCCGACGGACGATGCCGAGCGGGCCAGGGCGGTCGAACTCATCGAGCGCGTCGTCGACGAGGAGGGCCTGCGGGTCCTGGGCTGGCGCGACGTGCCCATCACGCCGGAGACCGCCGACGTCGGGCCCAGCGCCCTGTCGGTGATGCCCCGGCTCGCCATGCTGTTCGTCGCCGGCACCCCCGACCCGGCAGGCCAGCTGCCCGCCGGGATCGAGCTGGACCGGCTCACCTTCTGCCTGCGCAAGCGCGTCGAGCGCGACACCGCCGTGGCCGGCTGCGGCACGTACTTCCCGTCGCTGTCCGCGCGAACCGTGGTGTACAAGGGAATGCTCACCGCCGGCCAACTGCCGGCGTTCTTCGCCGACCTGACCGACGAGCGGCTGGTCAGCGCGATCGCGGTGGTGCACAGTCGGTTCTCCACCAACACGTTCCCGAGTTGGCCACTGGCTCACCCGTACCGCTTCGTCGCGCACAACGGCGAGATCAACACGATTCGCGGCAACCGCAACCGGATGCGCGCCCGCGAGGCGCTGCTGGAAACCGATCTGATCCCTGGTGACCTCGCCCGCCTGTACCCGGTCTGCCACCCGGCCGGTTCCGACTCCGCGTCCTTCGACGAGGTCCTGGAACTGCTGCATCTCGGCGGCCGGAGCCTGCCGCACGCCGTGCTGATGATGATCCCGGAGGCGTGGGAGAACCACGCCACCATGGACCCGAAGCGCCGCGCCTTCTACCAGTTCCACGCCAGCCTGATGGAACCGTGGGACGGCCCGGCCTGTGTCACGTTCACCGACGGCACGCTCGTCGGCGCGGTGCTGGACCGCAACGGCCTGCGCCCGGCCCGCTGGTGGCGCACCGCCGACGACCGCGTCGTGCTGGCCAGCGAGGCCGGCGTGCTGGACGTCGCCCCGGACGAGGTCGTGGCCAAGGGCAGGTTGCAGCCCGGCCGGATGTTCCTGGTGGACACCCAGGAAGGCCGGATCGTCGACGACGACGAGATCAAGAGTGCCCTGGCCGGCCAACTGCCCTACGACGAGTGGCTGCACGCCGGCCTGCTGCAACTGGCCGACCTGCCCGAGCGCGAGCACGTCGTGCAGACGCACGAGTCGGTGCTGCGCCGCCAACTCAGCTTCGGCTACACCGAGGAGGAGCTGCGCGTCCTCCTCACCCCGATGGCCGAGAAGGCCGCCGAGCCGATCGGCTCGATGGGCTCGGACACCCCGCCCGCCGTGCTGTCCCAGCGGTCCCGGCTGCTGTACGAGTACTTCAAGCAGAACTTCGCCCAGGTCACCAACCCGCCGCTGGACGCGATCCGCGAGGAGATCGTCACGTCGGTGGCCCGGATCATGGGCCCGGAGCAGAACCTGATGGAGCCCGGCCCCGCGTCGTGCCGGCACATCCAGTTGCCGTGCCCGGTGATCGACAACGACGAGCTGGCCAAGCTGATCCACGTCAACGACGACGGCGACCTGCCCGGTTTCGCCTGTACCGTGCTGTCCGGCCTGTACGAGGTGGACGGCGGCGGTGCTGCGCTGGCCCTGGCGATCGAGCGGGTACGCCGGGAGGCGTCCGAGGCCATCGACGCGGGCGCCCGCACGCTCGTCCTGTCCGACCGGGACTCCGACCACCGGCTGGCGCCGATCCCGTCACTGCTGCTGGTCTCCGCCGTGCACCACCACCTGGTGCGCACCAAGGAACGCCTGCGGGTCGCGCTCGTCGTGGAGACCGGTGACGCCCGCGAGGTGCACCACATCGCGTTGCTGCTCGGCTACGGCGCCGCGGCGGTCAACCCGTACCTGGCGTTCGAGACCATCGAGGACCTGCACGCGCAGGGCGCCATCACCAGCACCGACTCCGCCACCGCCGTCCGCCACTACGTGGCCGCGCTGGTCAAGGGCGTCCTCAAGATCATGTCGAAGATGGGCATCTCCACCGTCGGTGCCTACACCGCGGCCCAGGTCTTCGAGTCGTTCGGCCTGGCCCAGGATCTGCTGGACGAGTACTTCACCGGCACCCAGTCGAAACTGGGCGGCGTCGGCCTGGACGTGCTCGCCGAGGAGGTGGCCCGCCGGCACCGCAGGGCCTACCCGGACAACCCCACCGACCGCGTGCACCAGCGACTCGACGTCGGCGGCGAGTACGCCTACCGCCGGGACGGCGAGCTGCACCTGTTCACGCCGGAAACCGTGTTCCTGTTGCAGCACGCCACCAAGACCGGCCAGGTGGACGTGTACCGGCGCTACACCGACGAGGTGCACCGCCTCTACCGCGAGGGCGGCGTGCTGCGCGGCATGTTCGCGTTCCGCAACGAGCACCGGCAGGCCGTGCCGCTGGACGAGGTGGAGCCGATCGAGTCGATCCTGGCCCGCTTCAACACCGGTGCGATGTCCTACGGCTCGATCTCCGCCGAGGCACACGAAACCCTTGCCGTGGCGATGAACCGGCTCGGTGGCCGGTCCAACACCGGCGAGGGCGGCGAGGACACCGACCGGCTGTACGACACCGCCCGGCGGTCGGCCATCAAGCAGGTGGCCAGCGGCCGGTTCGGCGTCACCAGCGAGTACCTGGTCAACGCCACCGACATCCAGATCAAGATGGCGCAGGGCGCCAAGCCCGGCGAGGGTGGCCAGCTCCCCGGTTACAAGGTGTACCCGTGGATCGCCCGCACCCGGCACTCCACCGCGGGCGTCGGCCTGATCTCCCCGCCGCCGCACCACGACATCTACTCGATCGAGGACCTCGCCCAGCTCATCCACGACCTGAAGAACGCCAACGAGCACGCCAGGGTGCACGTCAAGCTGGTCAGTGAACTCGGCGTCGGCACGGTCGCGGCGGGCGTCTCCAAGGCACACGCGGACGTGGTGCTGATCTCCGGCCACGACGGCGGCACCGGCGCGTCGCCGATGAACTCGCTCAAGCACGCCGGCACGCCCTGGGAGATCGGCCTGGCCGAGACGCAGCAGACGTTGCTGCTCAACGGTTTGCGCGACCGCATCACCGTGCAGGTGGACGGCGCCATGAAGACCGGCCGGGACGTGGTCATCGCCGCGCTGCTCGGCGCGGAGGAGTACGGCTTCGCGACGGCCCCGCTGGTGGTGGCCGGTTGCGTGATGATGCGCGTCTGTCACCTCGACACCTGCCCGGTCGGGGTGGCGACGCAGAACCCGGTGCTGCGCAGGCGGTACACCGGCGAGCCGGAGTTCGTGGAGAACTACTTCCGGTTCGTCGCCCAGGAAGTGCGGGAACTGTTGGCGGATCTCGGTTTCCGCACCCTGGACGACGCCATCGGCCACGGCGAGCTGCTCGACGTCGACGCGGCCGTCGAGCACTGGAAGACCGGCGGGCTGGACCTCACGCCGGTGTTCACCCAGCCGGAGAACCGGTACGGCTCGGCCCGTCGCCGGGTCCGCGACCAGGACCACGGCCTGGCCCACGCACTGGACCGCACTCTCATCCAGCTCGCCGAGGCCGCGCTCGAGGACGCCCACCAGTTGCGGCTGGACCTGCCGGTACGCAACGTGAACCGCACGGTCGGCACGCTGCTGGGCGCCGAGGTGACCCGGCGCTACGGCGGTCAGGGCCTGCCCGACGACACCATCCACATCACGCTCACCGGGTCGGCCGGCCAGTCGCTGGGCGCGTTCCTGCCGTCCGGCATCACGCTGGACATGGTCGGCGACGCCAACGACTACGTCGGCAAGGGCCTGTCCGGCGGCCGGATCATCGTGCGGCCGCACCCGGACGCGCGGTTCGACGCGGAGAACCAGGTGATCGCCGGCAACGTGATCGGCTACGGCGGCACCGCTGGTGAGCTCTACCTGCGCGGCCGGGTCGGCGAGCGGTTCTGCGTGCGCAACTCCGGTGTGCTCGCGGTGTGCGAGGGCGCCGGTGACCACGCCTTCGAGTACATGACCGGCGGCCGGGCCGTGGTGCTCGGCCCGACCGGCCGCAATCTCGCGGCCGGCATGTCCGGCGGCATCGGCTACGTGCTGGAGCTGGACCCGTCGCAGGTCAACCACGAGATGGTCGACCTGGACCGGCCGGGCGCCGACGACCTGCGCTGGCTGCGCGAGGTCGTGCAGTGCCACCACGAGCTGACCGGATCGACGATCGCGGCCTCACTGCTGGGCGACTGGACGCGCCGGTCGGCGGGGTTCACCAAGGTGGTGCCGAGGGACTACCAGCGGGTGTTGGAGGCGGAACGGCTGGCCAGGGCGCAGGGTCGGGACGTGGACGAGGCGATCATGGAGGCGACCCGTGGCTGACCCGAACGGTTTCCTGCGGTACGGCCGCAAGGATCACCCGAAGCGCCCGATCACCGATCGGCAGGGCGACTGGCACGAGGTCTACGCCGATATCCCGGTGCGCGAGCGGGCCGGTCAGGTTCGCACGCAGGCCGCCCGGTGCATGGACTGCGGCATCCCGTTCTGCCACAGCGGCAGCGCGGGCTGTCCGCTGGGCAACCTGATCCCCGAGTGGAACGACTTCGTCCGCCGGGGCGACTGGGTGCAGGCCGGCGAGCGGCTGCACGCCACCAACAACTTCCCCGAGTTCACCGGCCGGCTGTGCCCGGCGCCGTGCGAGAGCGCGTGCGTGCTGGCCATCTCGCCCGACTCCGGTGGCGCGGTGGCGATCAAGCGGGTCGAGCAGGCCATCGCCGACCTGTCCTGGCACAACGGTGCCGTCGAACCCCAACCGTCCACTGTGTCCTCCGGCAAGCAGGTCGCCGTGGTCGGTTCCGGCCCGGCAGGCCTGGCCGCAGCGCAGCAGTTGACCAGGGCGGGCCACGAGGTCACCGTCTTCGAGCGCGACGACCGGCTCGGCGGCCTGCTCCGTTACGGCATCCCCGAGTTCAAGATGGAGAAGGCGGTCCTGGACCGCAGGCTCGCCCAGTTGCGCGCCGAGGGCACCAAGTTCGTCACCGGCTGCGAGGTCGGCGGCCGCAAACCGGGCGACCTGTCCGTGACACGCCTGCGCGAACGCTTCGACGCCGTCGTGCTCGCCGTGGGCGCGCTGCGCGGCCGCGACGTACCCGACACGCCCGGCCGCGACCTGGCAGGCGTGCACCTGGCGATGGAACACCTGGTCCCGGCCAACCGCAGCTGCGAGGGCGACGGCCCGACGTCGATCGACGCCGACGGCAAGCATGTGGTGATCATCGGCGGCGGCGACACCGGAGCCGACTGCTACGGCACGGCCACCCGCCAGGGCGCCGCGTCGATCACCCAACTCGACCAGTACCCGAGACCCCCGGAGATGCGCGACGAGGACCACTCCCCGTGGCCGACCTGGCCGTGGATCCTGCGGACCTACCCGGCCCACGAGGAGGGCGGCGAGCGCAAGTTCGCGGTCTCGGTGGAACGGTTCATCGGCGACGAGTCCGGCCAGGTCCGGGCGGTCGAGCTGCGCGAGGTCAAGGTGCACCGCGACCCGGCCACCGGCAGGCGCGAGGTGGTCCCGATGAGCGACACCGTCGAGGTGCTGCCCGCCGACCTCGTGCTGCTGGCGATCGGCTTCGAAGGCGTCGAGCGCATGCCGCTGATCGACGAGTTGGGCGTGACGCTGACCAGGACCGGCAGGCTGTCCTGCGGCTCGGACTGGCAGACCGACGCGCCCGGCGTGTTCGTCTGCGGCGACGCCCACCGTGGCGCGTCGCTCGTGGTGTGGGCGATCGCGGAGGGCCGCTCGGTGGCCCACGCGGTGGACACGTACCTCACGGGCGCCTCCGACCTCCCGGCGCCCGTGGTCCCGCACCTGCTGCCGCTGGCGGTCGGCTGAGCCCGTCGGCTTACGCGGCCGCGGTGTGGCCGTGGGTGAACTGGGTCAGGAACTCGATGTTGGTCCTGGTGCGGCGCAACCCGTCCAGCAGCGTTTCCACGCCCCTGTCCTGCAACGCCCTGCGCAGCGTCCACGTGGCCGCGAGCTCCTCCGGCGACAGCAACAGGTCGTCGCGTCGGGTGCTGGACTGGTTCATGTCCACCGCCGGGTAGACGCGGCGCGCGGCCAGTCCACGGTCCAGTTTCAGCTCGGCGTTCCCGGTCGCCTTCAGTTCCTCGAAGATCACCGAGTCACCGGTCGACGACGTCTCCACCAGCGCGGTGGCGAAGATGGTCAGCGAGCCGCCGTTCTCGATGTTGCGCGCCGCACCCAGGAACCGCTTGGGCGGCAGCAGCGCCGACGAGTCGACGCCACCGGACAGAATCCGGCCGGACGCCGGGGCCGCCAGGTTGTACGCCCGGCCCAGCCGGGTGATCGAGTCCAGCAGCACGACCACGTCGTGGTCCAGCTCGACCAGCCGCTTCGCCCGCTCGATCGCCAGTTCGGCGACGGCGGTCTGCTCGGCGGGTGAACTGTCGAATGTGGACGCGATGATCTCGCCGCGCACCGAGCGGGCGATGTCGGTGACCTCTTCGGGCCGTTCGCCGACGAGCACGACCATCAGCAGGCACTCGGGATTGTTGCGGTGGATGCCTTCCGCGATCGCGGTCAGCACGGATGTCTTGCCGGCCTTGGGCGGCGCCACGATGAGCGCACGCTGGCCCTTGCCCACCGGCATGACCAGGTCGATCACCCGGGTGGTCAGCTTGTGCGGCTCGGTCTCCAGCCGGAGCTGCTCGTTCGGGTACAGCGGCACGAGATCCCCGAAGCGGGGCCGGTTCGCGGTGACGGGGTCGGCGCCGTTCACGGTGTCGACGCGCACCAGCGGATCGTGCTTGCGCCGGTCGCCGGCCGCGGGTTTGCCCGCCACACCGGTGATGTGGTCGCCGGTCCGCAGGCCGTAGCGCCGGGCGACGGACTGCGAGATGTACAGGTCCTGCGGTCCGGGCACGTAGCCCTCCGCTCGGACGAAGCCAGTTTTGTCTTGCAGGTCAACGATTCCGGACACCGTGACTTCGGTGTCGCGGGTGGTTTCCGATCTGTCGAGGACAGCGGTCATGATGATGTTCCCCCTTCAGGTGAAGGTATGCGAAATGCGCGACGGTGAGTGTCTGCGCGGGATTCCCGGCGGGAGCAGATGTGCCACATCCGCTGGGGAGATGAGATGAGCGTAGCGCACCGGCCGAACAACCGGCAAGCCGGGCAGGTCAGGCGCTTGCCGGCAGGACGTGCTGGATGCGCTCGATCAGGAAGTGCCGCTCGTCGTCGCGCAGGTGACACCAGGCTTCGACGCGGCCGCTGACGACCTCCAGTGGAGTGATGACCCGGCGGCTGCCCCTGTCGTTCTGGTCGAGGTACGTGATCTCAACCGGTGTCTCTTGCTGCAACGCACCGGTCAGCCAACTTATTTCCTGGCTGGTCAGGTGGCTGCCGAACTTCCTGACCTCGGCGGTCAGCCCGCCGTCCGCGGGCTCCGGCTCGACGCCCGCCGCGAGCAGCGACTCGGCGAGACCGTGCAGGTCGTCCGGTGGTTCGGGCACGAACGGCGCGGCGATGGCCCTGGGCGCGATCCTGGGCCGTGGCCTGGCCCTCCGCGGCGCCACCCGACGCAGTACCGGAGCCCCGTTGGAGTCCACGGCGACCGGCGCATATCCGTTGGCGCGCAACAACTCCAGCGTGCGCTCGGCCGGCTGGGCGGAGGCGAGCACGCCCGGCGCCAGCAGCCGCAACCCCAGCGACCGGAGTTCCCGGTGAGCGGCCACCTCGGCCAGCAGCGCAGTGTCGTCGGCGACCACGCAGCAGCCCACCCCGACGACGGTCAGTTCACCGTGCCGGCGGGCGACGTCCCGTACCAGGTACTCCAGCGGCTGCGGCACTCTGTCACCGGAGGCGTCGGCCAGCGCGGCGATCAGGTGATCGGCCGTGTGCCCGGCGTCCAGCGCCCGCCGCACGCTGGCCGGCGAGAACCGCCACACCGAAGCCGTGTCCCGCTCACCCGCGTCCGCCATCAGATCCAGCAGCGCGGCCAGTTCGGCGGTCGGCACGCCGGGCACGACGGCGGTCAGGTCGGCCTGCAGGCGGGCGTGTCCGGTGGCCGGCGGCAGCGACCGCTCCAGCTCGGTGAGCACGTCGTCGGCCTTCCCGGTGACCAGCGCCCGTCCCCACGAGGACAGCCGGCCACCGGCGAGCACGCCGAGGCTCTCCGCCTCGTCCACAGTGGCGTCCACAGTGGCCGATTCCCCGTAGGCGTAAGGCTTCCACCACGCCATGAGGGTGGTGAGGTCGTCGCGGTCGACGATCGCGCCGTCGGCCAGGTCGGTGAACCAGCCGACGAGGTCGTGCCGCAGGGCGCGGTCGTCATCGTCGTAGGCGTGCAGCAGGGCGGTGTGCTGCTTGCCCTGCCGGTCGGGTGCGGTCGGTGCGGAGGGGAGTTGCCACCAGGTCATCAGCAGGGGCAGCAGCCGTGCCGCGGGATCGTCGGCCAGCCACCCGTCGGCGGCCGGGGTGGGCAGGATGCCGTCGTCGTCGGCGTCCAGCAGGTCGGCGTGGTAGGCGAGAGTCAGCCAGAGCCGGACGGACCGCTCGTCGGCCGACAGCGACCTGGCCAGCCGCCGGATCTCCTTGACGCCCACACCGCCGCTGCGCAGCGGTTCGACAGGAGTGACCGAGCACAGCTCGATCAGCCGGGTGATGCCCTGCACGGTGGGCAACGCGGTAGCACCGGCCAGCCGGTCCAACAGCTCGGCGTCCGCCGGCACGATCCGCGGCGCGGGCGGCGCGACGTGCAACTCGTCCAGGTGCCCACCCCGCGCCCGAGCCACCCGCAACGGCCCCACCAGCCCGAAAGCGTCGCCATCGACGGGCCAGACCAGCCCGAGGCCGGTCAACTCGGCGAGGGCGGCGGCGACGGCGTCCCGATCGGGCGGCGAGGCGAACCGCTCGACGACGGCATCCACGGTGATCAGGCCGGGCACCGACTGAGCGGCGGCCAACACCTCGACCATGCCCCGGTTGAGGCCCCGCACCACGGCGGTCACCGACTGCTCGACGCCCAGCCGGTCGGCCAGGTCGTTCAGCGAGCACGGCGGAATGCCCAGCGTGTCCGGGCGCCGGGCCATCAGTGCGGTCAGCGTGTCGGCATCCAGGGAGGCCAACCAGTACGCCATGGAGTCGTGCGTCAACATCGTCGGCCAGTGTGCCCCACGGCGCCGACAAACCCGCGCACGCTGGGCCGATCAGGTGAGGGGATTAGGCACCCCGTGCGCGTCACACCAGTCCTGCAACCGGACCCGAGCGGAGTACTCCTCCCCGTAGTAACGCCGGAACGCCGACACGAACAACACGATGAACCAGCCGAAGTTGAACACTGCACTGATCACCAACAACCCACTCGAAGCCATCGACCCGACCCCGGCCGCACCCGCAGCGGCCCCGGCCATACCCCGCCGCCGCACCGCCCGAGCATCCGTGAAGTCACCCGCGGCCTCCGCCAACGTCAACGCCCGCCCGGACCGCTCCGCCCGCTCCATCCGAATGAACGCCGCCCAACCCTTCACCGAACTCCGCACAATCGCCGCGGCCGCCAGGCCCAACACCACCACCCGCACCCAGAGCGGAGCAGACCACCGCCACACCCCGTACCCCAGCCCGAACGTCATGAGAGTCGCCACGCACAACACGATGAACAGCAGCAACACAATGACGACCCGCATCGTCCAGTAACGTGGCCCGCGCCGGTACCAGGAAGTCCCGAAAGCTCGAATCCGCTCCACAGGCGGCTTGGGCGGGTGAGTGGCAGACCCGGCCGGCAGGTGCGGGACGGGTCGATGCCGACGGTGCTTCCTCGTGTTCATCGCTACAGCCAGTCCCACACTTTCTTGGCGACATTCGCCACACCGCTGCCGATGTGCTCAGCGCCGTGTGCCACCTCTTGGCCGGCGTCCTCCGCCAGATGCCAGGCACCCTCACCGATGTGGGCCATGTCCTTGCCCACGTTTTCGCCGACATGCCCGACGCCCGTCGCGAAGCCGCCGACGGCGCCATGCTGGTGGAAGTCTTCCTGCCAATTCTCCTGAAACGCCTGATATGCCAAATCACCCACGCCGACCGCTGCAATTCCTGCGCCGACCGCGACAAGGGCGACCGGCGCAGTCGCGATGGCCACGATCGCCGCGCCGGTGCCGAGGCCCAGAGCCGCCGATCCCAGGTCAGCGATCGCGGCGTGATCCGCTGACCAGCCCTTGTCCATGTCATCGTGCATCTGCAGCCCACCTGTTGCCCCAGCGGCGGCGATGTCCAGCACCGGAACGTCCTTGGCGAAGTTGAGTATGTCGCTCAACTTCGTACCGATCTTGCCGAGCCCGGATATCTCGCGAGCGACGTCCCCGAGCTGGAGGTTCAGCGCTCTGCTCAGCGGAAGGTCGCCCTCCCCGGCCTCGGCTCTGGCCAGTTCTGCCTTCAGATCGTCGAACTGCTGGATCGCGTCGCTGTGCGCGACCTTGGCCGGATTGTCGCCGGGTACCCTCAGCCCCTTCGCGCGATACGCGGCCTTCTCCGTCTTCAGATCCCTGCGGGCCTGCCGCATCGTCGCCTCGGCGGACCGCATCTTCGTGTCCGCCTGTTCCAGGATGCGGCGGTTCTTCTGGTCCGGAATCGCGTAGAGCCCACGGAGGTAGTCGCTCAGCGTCACCCATTGGTCAGGTACGGTCGGCGAGCCGTCGCCGGTTGAGATCTGGTCGTAGACCTCGGACAGCTTGCTGGCCGCGTCGAGGCGGAATCCCTTGGCCAGGTCCATCGCCTCGTCGTGTTCCTGCGAGTACTGCCGCGCCGCCTGCTTGACGGTCGCGTCAGGGCTGGTGATCATGGGCTGAACCCGGCCGTCGGGCCCGATCGGGACCCCATGCTGCCGTGCCGTGTGAGCCGCGCCGTATAGGACGTTGTCCACCTGCCGGAGCTTGGTGGCGAGGTCGCCGATGATCGACCCGACCTGGGCGACCGCCTCGGCCAGGCCGCCCGCGGTGATCGCGTCGGCGCTCCACCGTTTTAGGAAGCTCTCCGCAGCGCAGGGGAACGGCAAGGTCTGTGATCTTGGTGTGAGGTCCGGCCAGGCTCATGTCGAGTAACGCACCGGATATAGATGGTGGCCTCCTGCCTGGGATGATGCGGGTTCCTACACGCCACACATCGCAGAGACCAGAGGCCACCGGTGTCAGTGTCCCACGCCGTGCCGTCATGCCCGCTCACCACCGCTGAACTGGACGTGGCACCCGATCCGGGAGCGACGGGGGCATGAGGTTCCCCCCGAACAGTGGACAGGTGGTCAAGCAGCGTTCGCTGTGCCTGTCAGGGACTGCTCGTAGCACACGGGACTGAGCATCCCGATCGCGGAGTGACGCCGATTATTGTTGTACCGGCTGATCCACTTATCAACGGCGGCAACGAGTTCTGCCCTGGTAGCAAAGGCATGGCGGTAGTAGTACTCGTGCTTGAACGTCGACCAGAACGACTCCGCGGGACTGTTGTCCCAGCAGATCCCGGTATCGCCCATCGACCGTTTCAGACCGTACGTAGCGCAGGCTTGCACGGTCAACCCAGCCGTGAATTCCCCGCCACGATCGGAATGCAGCACCGTGCCGGCGACATCACGGCCACGGCAGGCCACCGCGGCGTCGATGGCCTGGCACACCATGTCAGCGCCGATATGGTCGGCAACAACGTGCCCGAGCACGCGGCGGGAATGCCCGTCCCGGATCGCGCACAGATACATGTCACCCTCGCCGCAGGTGAGATAGGTGATGTCGGTCAACCACACGGCGTCCAGCCGGCCCTGGTCGAAATGCCGCCGTACCCGATCCGGCGGGAACGACGCCGCCGGATCGGCCACCGTGGTGCGGACCTTGAACGTGCGCGGGCTGATGCCCTCGATCCCGATCTCGGCCATGATCGCCGCGACGGTCTTCTCGCTCACCATCTCCCCCTGCTCCCGCAGCTCGGTGGTGATCCGCGGGGAACCGTACGTGCCCTCGGACTCGGTGTGCACGTCCAGGATCTTCACCGCCAGATCGGCGCGGCGCTGCTGCCGCGGCGTTAACACCGTTGTCGCGGCGCGTTTCACGTACGCGTAGTAGCCGGACGTCGAGACACCCAACAACCGCGCCATGCGCACGACAGAGAACCGTGTGCCCTCTGGTCGTGTGCCCTCTGGTGAGGTGGTGCCGGCGGGCTCGTGGGGGCCGGCGTACTTCACCATCAGATCGAACCGTGCGGATTCTTCTGCATCGCGGCAAAGGCGAGTGGCCGGGCGGGATCTCACCGCCCGGCTCTCTCAGAACCGTGCGTAAACCTCTCGATTTACACGGCTCCCACCATCCAGTCATCACCGTCCAGGCACAGCACCAAGCCTCCAGTGCGCGAACAGCCAAGGAACACGATCAGCCACGTCCCTCAGCCATGCCCACGCCCGCTTCGGCCGGCGTTTGAGCGACTTGTATTTCCGCACGGCCCACCGCATGAGGAAGGTGTTGATTCCACGAAGGGCGGCATACAGCTCGGACTTGCGGAACCGCCCATAGAAGGCGATCCATCCGGCCACATGCCGGTTGATGTGGGCGATAATTTCCTGAAAGGTCATGTCACTGCGTCGATGCAGACGCCATCCCCGAATCACACGACGGATCCGGATCAGGTTCTCCCGACTGACCGCGGGCGCGAAGCTGACGAAGAAATCGCCGTGCCTGCTCTTGGCCAGCCGAGGCCGGAAGGTGTGACCCAGGAACGTGAACTGCTCGTGCTCGTGCGAGCCCGCGCGTTTGACGTCCTTGCAGTACACCAGCCGGGTCTTGATCGGGTGCAGCTCCAGTCCACACTCAGCCAGCCGAGAAGAGATCCTGTCCCGGACCAGCTCCGCCTGGGCCTTGCTGCGGCAGTGGACCACCACGTCATCGCAATACCGTTCGAACGGGACTCTCGGATAGTTCCGGGCCATCCACATGTCGAACGCGTAGTGCATGAAGAGGTTGGCAAGCAAGGGCGAGATCGACGAGCCCTGCGGGCTTCCCCGGTCTCGGCTCACCAGCGTTCCGTCCGGGCGTTGAACTGGCGCCGCCAACCAGCGACGCACATACAACGACACCCATGGGAGGCTGGTGTGACGCTCGACCGCACGCATCAACAGATCATGGTCGATGGTGTCGAAGAACGCTCGGATGTCCATATCGACCACCCAATCGTTCTCCCAGCACCGTTTCCGGGCTACCGTCAACGCGTCATGCGCCGACCGGCCCGGCCGATACCCGTAGGAATCCGGGTGGAACAGCGGCTCCACCTCGGGCTCCAGCACCATGCACGCCACAGTCTGCGCGATTCGATCGGCCACAGTGGGAACCCCGAGCGTCCTGACCTCGTTTGGCTTGCCAGGCTTGGGGATCTCCACCGCGCGCACCGGCGGCGGGAAGTAGCTACCCGACGACAACCGGTTCCACAGCTTGAAGAGGTTGCCTTTCAGGTCCGCCTCGAACTGTTGGATCGACTCGCCGTCAACTCCCGCCGCGCCCTTGTTCGCCGCGACCTTCTGATACGCCTCCCACACCAACTTCTTGGGAATATCAAACGGTTTCGACCTTGGCTCACTCACCGGCTCCTCCCACTGCAGTGGTTGACCCGCGACTGAGACCGGATGGCCCGTCCCCTTCGCTCCACCCCGATTACCGAGGCCTCGTCACTACTACGGGACGGTCCGCCCCTGTGACCTGGACCGGTACTCTGCCTCTCACGGTTTCCGCCGCTTGAGGAACTCCCTCCACCCCGCCCATCATCGAGCGAGGATTCCAGGACGACAGGTTCTCCTGTTCCATGCAAGAGCCTGAACCGCGCTCGCGCCCTCTTCACGCCGGACACCGCCAGGGCAGTCGACAGGCCGCCTCCCTGACTCATCCCAGGACCGCATACACATCCTGGTTCTGATGTCGTCTTAAGCATTTCGACGCTTCCACAAGGGTTCGGTTTCACTCGCCTTCGCGGCCCGCACCTGACGTGCTCTCCGGCTCGTCTTTTCCGCGACGCTCACCACCCTGGCTCTTGACCGGCGCAGCTCGCGGTGGTTTGCAGCCCCCGCCTGCACGGTTGGCTGCGGAGGGCCTACCTCCATCTCTTGCACAGCACCACTTCGGGGCCACCGCTATGCGGCCGCCCCGAAGTGTTCAGGACACACGTACGCCGAGGCTTTTACCAGGAAGGCGTTGTCCTTCTCCAGGTCGGCCACCTGCCGGCGCAATCGCAGTAGCTCGGCGTGTTCGGCGGGGTGGAGGGGTTTGTCCCCGTGGACCTCGGCGGCGGCGATCCTGCGCCGCTCGTCTTTGACCCAGACACTCAACATGCCCGCGTCGATTCCCAGCTCGCGGGCGACTTCGGCGATCGTGCGGTCAGAATCGATCACACGATGCGCAGCCTCGACCTTGTACTCGGCCGTGTACGACCGACGCTTGCGAGGAGGCACGATGGACATCCTTTCAGCAGGTCCGTGGTCCTGCTAACTCGGTGTCCACTCCCCGGGGGGAACCTCAGCACGCAAGCTGATCGCCATGCTCGGCGGGATCGCGGATCCACGCGATCCCCGAGGAATCCGATACCGGATCGGCACGGTGCTGGCAGTGATGGTGTTCGCGGTGTTGGCCGGCGCCCGTAACTTCCGAGAGATCGGAGACCGGGCGGCGGATCTCCCCCCAGAGCTACTCGCGTTGGCGGGATGCCCCACGCATGCGGTGACCGGCCAGTACATCGCGCCCAGCGAACCGACGACGCGCCGGATAGCCCACGACATCGACGCCGATGCAGCCGATGCGCAGGTCTGCGCGTGGATGCACGCCGAGGCGATGGCCGCCGCGATCGCGAACGGCGCAGGCGGTGTGGGTGAGGACAGTGCCCAGGAACTGGTCGCGGTGGCCATGGACGGCAAGGTCATCCGTAACACCATCGCCCCTGGCGGCAGTGAGGGCAGCGAGATCAAACTGTTCTCCGCGTTGTTGCATGAGGAGGCGATCGTGATCGCGCAGCGGCGGATACCGGCTGACACCAACGAGATCACCCAGGTGAAGGCATTGTTGGCGGGGGACGGATCTGACCGGGATGGTGATCACCGGGGATGCCGCGCACGCCCAAGATGCCACCGCCGCTCATCTGGCCTCCGAACGCGGCGGGCACTACGCGCTGACCGTCAAGGGCAATCGGGCCGCACTGCTCGCGCGGATCGTCGCAGCGTTGCCACCGGCCGCGCCGGGCACCGAGCACCACGTCGAGGAGGACCGGTCAAAGGGCAGGATCGTGCGCCGCGCGATCTGGATCGCACCAGCCGATGGGATCAACTTTCCTGGTGCGGCACAAGTGTTCCGCATCCGCCGGGACACCTTCGACCACCAGGGCAACCGGCTGACCAAGGAGGTCGTGCACGGTGTGACCAGCCTGACCGCCCAGCAGGCGACCGCCAAGCAGGTCGCGAGTCTGATTCGGCGGCATTGGGGAATTGAGAATCGCAGCCATTGGGTTCGTGATGTGGTCTACCGCGAGGACGACCAGCACGCCTACGCCGGGACCGGTGCCCATGTGATGGCCACCCTGCGCAATCTCGCCCTCGGGTTATTACGCCTGGCCGGAGTCACTCAGATCAAACGCGCGCTGGAACACATCGCCGCCGATCGCACCAGGATCTTCCCGATCATGGCAGCCGCCACCAGCACAAACCGACTTTGACGCTCCCCTGCTCCGCAGCGTCACCTTTCCAACCCGTGTCGCCGACCAGGTCCTCGACCTTGGCACCGAGCGCCGAAACGACGCCATTCATGTCAGCCGGCGCCGCGCTCAGCGACGAACTCATGTGCTGCAGCCCAGCGATGTCGCCGCCGACCCAGGATTCCCCGCTCACCGGATCACCATTCCTCGGGCATCAGGTCGTTGTAGAGGCCGTGCAGGCTGGTCTCGTTCTTGGCGTAGGCATCCCTGGCCGTGCGGAGTTTCGCGGCGTGCTCGTCGATGCTTTCCGTCATCTTGCCGTGCAGGTAGTTCAGCGTGTCCAGCACCGCGCCCATGATCTGGTCGAGCGTGCCGTCGCCGGAATCCGCGACCGGTGGATCAAGTTTGGCGCGAATGCCCTGGTAAATCCCGGCTTCATCGCTGAAAGCGGCTGCCATCTGGTCGAGATCACCCAGCGCCACCTGGAAACCTGCCACGATCATTCGCCTCCCAGGCGGTGCAGGGCGCCCAGATCGACCCGATTCGCCGCCACGTCGATGACCGGGTCGATCACGACCTGCCGGACACCGACCGAACCGATCATCGAACGGAACCTGCCCTCGGACACACAAACCCACGGCTGATAGCGGCCCAGCATGCCGATCAGCCGTTCGAGTGACGAGAATGCGATGGCGACAAGTGCGCCGTCGTCTGATCGGCGCAGATCGAAGGCGATGTCGCGCCTGTCGTTCTCCCGATTCGGGTACGCCGGTACGTAGACGAATCCTTGCTGAACCACACGCGGCCCCCATCCGGCTCTCAGCCTCAGCGTGACTGAGAATAGCCGGATGGTCGCGGCTTGTGACGGGCTTCGGGAAAGGCCTACCCGGTTGGACCGTCACCCGCGGGAAATCAGCTCAGGTACTCCGCCGCCTGGGCGCGTAGCCGGGCGTGGATGCCGTCGTAGACCGTGGCGGCCGGCAGCCAGTCCTTCCTGACCTTCGCCAGCGACGTGTAGTTGGTGTCGCACACGTTGGCCAGCGGTGACTCGACCGCCTGGGACAGCAGTTGGTAGGCGTCCAGTTCCGACATGCCCCTGGTCTGGGCCACCCACTGCACCAGGTCGAGCTGGGCGATCCGGAACGCGTCCTCCAGCGGCCGGGCCGAGCCGGTCGACATGACGTAGTCGTCGGACTCCAGGCGCGGCCACGGCGTGGCGTGGCCCTTGATGAGGTCGACGATGATGACCGAGTTCATCGCCGTTTCCACCGCGACACCGCACGTCTCGCCCTCGCCCTGCCTGGCGTGCCCGTCGCCGAGGCTGACCAGCGCGCCGGGCACGTTCACCCCGAGGTAGCACGTCACGCCTGCGCGCATCTCGGGCGTGTCCATGTTGCCGCCGTGGGCATCCGGCACCAGCGCGGACCGCACCTCCAGGTTGGCGGGCGCCACGCCGACCGTGCCGTGCATCGGATCCATCGGCAGCTCGACCCGCACGTCGCTGTCCCGCGCGGTGAACGCGCACGTGCGCCGCTGCCGGTCGAGGTCCCAGATCCACACACGTTCCTCCAGCGGCGCCTGGAGTGTCGCCGTGGTGTGGGTCGAGGTGAGGGCGCCGAACAGCGGCACCGTGGTCGACGCCGCCCAGTCCCGCGCCGGCTCGACCGACACGAAGTGCACCGCCACCGTGTCACCGACTTCGGCGCCCTCGACGTAGAACGGGCCGGTCTGCGGGTTGAGGAACGGGAACTCGCACACCTCCGACACCAGGTCGGCCGCGGACCGCACGCGGCCGGCGAAGCAGTCCTCGGTGAAGACCTCCAGGATGGTGCCGGGTTTGACCACGGCCAGCGGCGCCGCGCCGCCGAACGTCCACACGTACTGGTCGTCAGTGGGCCGGAACGTCAGGACGTCGGTCATGGAGCGGCAACCGCCTCTGGCTCGGGTTCGATGTCGATGTGCACCAGCCCAGTGTCTACCACCCGCTGGCGGTGTTTTGCCCACAGGTACACCAGGTACGCGAGCCCGATCACCATCCAGATCCCGACCACGAGCCCCGCGTACGACACCGGCGGCGTCAACTGCGCCACGAACGAGAACACCGGGATACCGGCCGATGTCAGCAGTGCCGGCACGAACACCACGATGCCCAGGATGGGCGACACCAGGTGCAGGAACCAGTTGAACTCGCTTCGCTTGTGCCGCATGAAGAATCCGATACAGGCCGCGTTGACGATGATGTACACCGACACGACGACCACCACGATGATCGTGGCCACCAGTACGAACGCCGTCGTCGGCGAGAACGCGAACCCGAGGGCCAGCGTCGCGACGATCGCGATGGCGAACTGCACGCCCACGGCGACCACGGGGGAGCGGTGCACCGGGTGGATCCGGGCGAGACCCCTGGGCAGCACGCCGACCCGCGCCAGCGCGAACGCCGTCCGCGTGGACACGTTGGCACCGGCGTTGGCGTTGGCGATCGTGGAGTTGACGATGGCCAGGAACACGAAGATCCAGAAGATGCCGAACGACGCCCGGGCGATCCCCTCCCACGACAGGGCTCCCGTGGTGCCGAACGAGCTGAACTTGTCCGGGCCGACGAACACCGCGGCCGCGTAGGTGGTGAAGATGTAGACGGCGCCGATGCCCAGGGTCGCGCCGACCACGGCCCGCCGCACGGTCTTGCGGGGGTTGCGCGCCTCCTCGGCCAGTGGGGCCGCCGCCTCGAAACCGGAGAACGCGAGGACCGTGTAGACGGACCCGGCGATCACGCCCGCGAACCCGAGGTGCGCGGCAGGCGTGTGGCTGGACGTGAACACCGACAGCGTGTTGGACCCACCCGCCTTCACGATCAGCAGCACACCCAGCACGAGGAACACCAGGATCTCGAAGGCACCGAGGATCGTGCCCAGGGTCGCCGACACCCGGGCGCCCCAGAAACCGGCCACCGCGACGATCACCGCGCCCAGCAGCGCCCACGGCCACCACAGGCTCTGTGGGTAGCCGTTGAACGTGCTGGCGATGGTGAATCCCAGCTGCAGCAACAACAGTGTGGGTACGAGCGCCTCGACGAACAGGTAGCCCCAGGCGACCAGGAAGCCCACGGTCGGGTGGAGTCCCCGGCTGGAGTAGGTGGCCACCGAGCCAGCGGCCGGCAGGTGCTTGGCGAGTTCCGCGACCGACAGGGCGGTGAACAGGCACGCCACCAAGGCGACGATCACCGCCAGCGGCAGCGCCCCACCGGCGAACGCCGCACCGGACGGGATGGAGGCAGCGATCGCCGCACCCGGCGCCATCGCGGTGATGCTCTGGAACAGGACCTCGCGCAGCCCGATGGCCCCGCGACGCAGTCCCGCCTTGGTCTCGACGTTCCCGCCGCTCTCGGCGTGTGAGGTCATCGGGCACTCCCCGAGCTAAATGGTTTAGTGCGCAGACCTTAGAGCGATGAGATGCGGGCCACAAGAGCCGGGTGTGTTACGAACCGGAGTCGTCGCTCTCCGCCCCCGACACGGCACGGACCAGCGCGGCGCGCAGGGCGTCCTCGGTGATGGAGAAGTGTTGGCGGCCGACGTCCCAGGCGGTGTCCGCGTCGCCGGTCGTGACGGCCTTGGCGAGTTGCTGGTGCTGCGGAAGGGCGCGCGCGTAGACGTCGGCGGTGAACGGTTCGACGGCGAACCCGAAGCTCACCTCGGACAGCAGTTGCTCCCGAACGGCCAGCAGCCGGGGGTTCTTGGTCGCCCGAGCGATGGCGTGGTGCAGTCGGATGTCCGCGGCCTGCGCGACCGTCAGCGATTCGGCTCGCTCGTACTGTTCCAGCGCGGCGGTAATCTCGACCTGATCGTCTTGGTCGCGGCGCTCCGCAGCGGTGCGCGCGACGAGCGCCTCCACCAGCAGCCGCATGTCGAACGCGCTCTGCAGTTCGTCCCACCGCTCGCCGAGGGTGGTCCGCACCGCACGAGCCGACTCGGACGTCCACGGGTGCCGCACGAACGCGCCACCGGAGCGACCCCGGCGCACTTCCAGGAGTCCGGCGGCGACGACGCGGGAGAGAGCGTCGCGGACGGTGGTGCGGCTGACGCCGAGCCGCGCGGCCAACTCGCGTTCCGCGGGGAGGCGTTGCCCGGGGGTGAACTCGCCGAGCGCGATGGCGGCCATGATCCGGTCGGCGAGCACCTCGCCGGCGGCCGGCGTGGCGAGCGGGCTGAGCAGCCGACCGGCAGGCAGAACCGGCCCAGCACCGGCGCCGGCGTGGCCACCCGCGCCGGCAGCCGACCCGGCAGCAGCACCGGCACCAGCAGCAGCGCCGGCGTGGTCGCCTGCGCCGGCAGTCGGCCCGGCACCGGCGCCGGCGTGGTCGCCTGTGCCGGCACCGGAGCGGCTGTCCGCAGTGGTGCTGGCTTGGCCGCTCGCACTGGGGGCAGCTTGAGTGCCCGCGCTAGCGCTGGAGTGGCTGTCCGCAGTGGTGCTGGCCTGGCCGCTCGCACTGGGAGTGGCTTGGTTGCCCGCGCTGGCGGTCGAGTGGCTGCCGGCACTGCTGCTGGGACGGCCGCCAGCACTGGTACGGGGGTGGCTGGCGGCGCGGTTGCCAGCGCCGTTGTCGACGTCCCGTCTCCGACCAGTCACCGTTCCAGGCTAGATCCGGCGGCGTGGGGAGTGGTGGCAGGCGGCTGCCTCACAGGGTGAGTTCGTAGACCTGGCCGACGAGATCGACGCCGAAGCTGTGGTGTGGATCCTCGCTGACCAGCGTGAACCCGCGATCGAGGTAGATCCGGCGGGCTGCCACGAGCGGGTCATTGGTCCACAGTGTCATCCGCCGGTACCCGACCCGACGGGCGAACGTGATGCACTCGTCGACCAGTCGCCCGCCCAGCCGGTGCCCTCGAGCGGCGGGGTCGACCAGCAGGATGCGCAGCACGGCCGTGGCGTCGTCGCTCCGGACGCAGAAGACGCACCCGACACGGCGGCCGTCGAGTTCGGCGATCCAGCCGGCTTCGGTGGCGGGGTCGTGCTTGGCGGCGAAGTCGGCGACGATGCCGGCGACGAGCGCCTCGAAGCTGGTATCCCAGCCGAACTCGGCGGCGTAGATCTCGCCGTGCGCCATCACGACCCAGCCCAGATCGCCGGGCTCGCCGAGCGGACGGATGGTGATGTCCATGGTCGCGCCTCCCGCTGAAACGAGTGTTTCAGTGAGAGGGTAGCCGATGTGAGCGGAGGATCGCCGAGGCGCGAGGAGCTGCTGGCGAGGGCGTACGACTACGTGCTCGCCCACGGCATCGGTGATCTGTCGCTACGCCCGCTCGCCGCTGCCGTCGGCTCCAGCCCGAGGGTGCTGCTGTACCTGTTCGGCTCCAAGGACGGCCTGGTCAGAGCCTTACTGGCGAAGGCGAGAGAGGCGGAGTTGGCATTCCTGGAGCGCACTCCGGAGGCATCCGACCTGGCCACAGTGGTCCGGACGACGTGGGAATGGCTGTCGTCGCCGGCTCACCGCCCGCTGCTCACCCTGTGGCTGGAGGCGTACGCGAAGTCGCTGGCGGACCCGACAGGCCCCTGGGCGACCTTCGCCAAGGACACGGTCACCGACTGGCTGACCATGCTCGCCGCGAGCCAGCCGCCAGCCCACCGCGACACCCCGGCCGCCATCGCCGAGCGCACCCTCGCCCTGTCCACCCTCCGAGGCGCCCTCATCGACCTGCTGGCCACCGACGACCTGGCCCGCACCACGGCCGCCATCACCGCGGCCTGGCCCGATCGATAGGGGCCGGCGACATGTCCGATGGCGGAGCTGGCTTCGGCTCCACCGCGTCCGGCCAGCCCGCCGAGCGCGCCCCGCCCCTGCACCGGCCCACGACAGCCGCGCGATTCCCGGCCGGGCGGCGATGCCAGCCGCAGCGCCAAGGCCAGCGACACCCGGCCATCACACCATGGGCGATGTCGAGCTGGCCCGCGACCGCCATGCGATGCTCTGCCGGGTTGCGACGCCAGCGGCCACGCGACACCAAGCCGGCGCCGCACCCGACCTCGCACTCTGGGCGATGCCGAGTTGGCCCGCAACCGCCACACGGGCCGGCCGTCACGCCCAGCGCTGGTGGCGCATCCGTTAACGCGCCCTGGGCGGTAGCGGGCTGGCCCATGGCTGCCAGGCGGGCCGGCCGTCACGCTCAGAGCCGGTGGCGCATCCGCCGACACGTCCTGGACGATGGCGAGCTGGCCTACGACCGCCACGTCTCGGTGAACGCGCGCCTCCGTCACACCCAAGCCGGCTACGCATCCGCCGACACCCCGGGTATTGCCGTGCTGGCCGCGAGATGTCAGGTCGCCGCACCACCTCGCCGTAGGCGGAGTGTCAGGATCTGGAAAGGCCGCAGGGTCAGCGATATTGAGTTGTCATCAATGGCATATGTCTCCGTTTCCGGCCAGCGCCGCTCCAATAGATCCGTCGATTCCGCTCCTGCCAACGGGAAGCCAGCCCGAAGCGTCGCCTTGGCGCGGCCGCCTTCCGACTCGTACAGCCGCACCACCACGTCACCCGACCGATCGTCGGCCAGCTTCACCGCCTCGACCACCACGGCCTCGTTGTCCACCGTCACCAACGGTTCCACCGCCGACCCGCCGCGGCGCGTCCGCAACGGCAGGTTCACCCGGTACCCCGCCCGCACCGCATCGCCCACCGACGCGCCCGCCACCAGGACGTGCCGGAACCGGTGCACACCGTGGTCCGTCGACGGGTCCGGAAACCGCGGCGCCCGCAGCAACGAAGCCCTCACCGTCGTGTACGTCCCACCTCCTTCCCGAGCCGACCGTGTCACGTCATGTCCGTACGTCCCGTCATTCGCCAGCGCCACCCCGTATCCCGGCTCCGCCACCCTCACCCACCTGTGTGCGCACACTTCGAACTTCGCCGCGTCCCAACTGGTATTGCCGTGCGCGGGCCGATACACGTGACCGAACTGGGTTTCGGCCGCGAATCGATCCGTATGCACATCCACCGGAAACGCGAGTTTGAGGAATTTCTCGCTCTCGTGCCACTGTACCTCGGTGTTGATCTCCAGGTACGGCAAATTCGCCACCAGCGAAATCCGCTGTCGAACGGTCGACTCACCGAACGACCGCGTCACCACGACACCCGATTCATCGGCAACCGCCGAGTCCACAGTGGTCAACGACGTGACAACGTTGCGGTAGAAAGAATCGACATCCCAGGCGTCCCACTGGTTCGGCAGATCCGGATGCACCTGCAGCACATTCCCGCGCGCCCCCGGCGGTATCAACTCCCGCCCCGCCACCACGTCGTACACCGACTCCAACAACCCCGAGTCATCCAGCCGAACCCGCAGCACACCATTGTCCAGCAAGGAATCTGACGGCACAGCAGCGATGCCCGCACCCAACCCCGGCACCCCCGACCACGCATGCGGCGCCGCGTTGAACACCACCGAATGAGACCCCGGGCCGGCCAACGCCTCCTGCGCCGTCGAGATCACCTCCTCCAGCGCGGCCGCCACCGACGCGTACGTCTGCTCCGCCTCCCGATGCACCCATGCGATCGACGACCCCGGCAGGATGTCGTGGAACTGGTGCAGCAGCACGGTTTTCCACAACCGGTCCAGCGCCTCATACGGATACTCGGCTCCTAGCAGAACCGCGGCAGTCGAAGACCACAGCTCCGCCTCACGCAGCAGATGCTCGCTCCGCCGGTTCCCCTGCTTCGTCCGGGCCTGACTCGTGTACGTCCCCCGATGGAATTCCAGATACAGCTCACCCACCCACACGGGTGCATCCGGATACTCCGCCGCAGCGGCCGAGAAGAACGCGGCAGGAGACTCGACCGTCACCCGGGGCGAGCCCTCCAGATCTGCCAGCCGCGCCGCCCGCGCCAGCATCTCCCGCGTCGGACCGCCACCGCCGTCGCCGTAACCAAAGGGCACCAGTGACCGCCGGGACCGCCCCTTCTCCCGGAAATTCGAGGCGGCGTGGGCGAGTTCGCGTCCGGAGAGCATCGAGTTGTACGTGTCCACCGGCGGAAAGTGCGTGAACACCCGGGTTCCGTCGATGCCTTCCCACCAGAACGTGTGGTGCGGGAACTTGTTCGTCTGGCTCCACGAGATCTTCTGCGTCAGGAACCAGTCCGAACCGGACAGTCGAACGAGCTGTGGCAGTGCCGCGCTGTAGCCGAACGAGTCGGGCAGCCACACCTCGCGGGTCTCGACGCCGAACTCGTCCAGGAAGAACCGTTTGCCGTGGGTGAACTGCCGGGCGAGGGCCTCACCGCCGGGCATGTTCGTGTCCGACTCCACCCACATGCCACCCACCGGGATGAACCGCCCGGCGGCCACGTGCGCACGGATCCGCGAGTACACCTCCGGGTACTGGTCACGCACCCACGCCAACTGCTGGGCCTGCGACATCGCGTAGACGAGTTCGGGATGCGAGTCCATCAGCGCCGTCACGTTGCACGTCGTCCGCGCCACCTTGCGCACGGTCTCCCGCAACGGCCACAGCCACGCCGAGTCGATGTGCGCGTGACCGACGGCCGACACGCGGTGCGCACTCGCGGCGGCCGGGCTGGCCAGCACGTCGGCCAGGCAGGCGCGCGCGTCGCCGACACCGGCGGCGACATCCTGTGGGTCGAGCCGGTCCAGGGCGCGTTCCAGCGCGCGCAGCAGTTCCCAGCGCCGGCCGTCGTCGACCGGCAGTTGCCGCATGAGCTGGTCGGCCACCTCGATGTCGGCGATCAGCTCGGCCACGTCGGGGCGGAACTCGGCGATGTCGAACGCGACGGTCCGGTACAGCGGTGTCGAGCCGGCCGTCGCGCGGTCACCCAACGGCGTGGCACCGAACGGCGGGTAGCCCATGATGTCCGGGTTGGCGGCGGCCTCGACGTAGAGCAGTACGTCCGGACCGGTCAGCCGGACCCAGCGGTTCTCCGGGTGCAGACCCTTCACCGGCGTCCCGTCCGCCCGGTACACCAACCCTTCGCACTGGAAACCCGGCGTCGCACCGTCGAAACCCAGGTCCACCACGAGCTCCACCACCGACCACGATGGCGGCACCGTCCCGCTCACCCGGAACCAGCTCGTGCCCCACGGCGGACCCCACGCCGCACCCGCCGACGTCGGCGAGTACGAAGCCGCCAGCGCGACCGACACCGGCACCGGCTCACCCGGCACGTGCCACACCTCGACCTGGGCCGGCACTCTGGCGCCGTACAGGGCAGGTCGGATGCGTTCCCGCAGTACGCGGTCGATGCGACCCTCGACCAGTGAACGATCGTCATGCATGACCAATATGGTGTACCGGTGGCAGTGCGGAAGTTCACCGGATTCGGCGAGCGGGCCATCGACTTCTACGACGGGCTCGTCGCGGACAACTCGAAGGCGTACTGGACCGACAACCGGGACGTGTACGAGTCGGACGTGCGAGCGCCCATGCAGGCCCTGCTGGACGACCTGGCCGCCGAGTTCGGCCACTTCGGTACCGCCAAGATCTTCCGGCCGTACCGGGACGTCCGGTTCGCCAAGGACAAGACGCCGTACAAGACCCACTGTGGCGCGGTGATCGAGTCTGGTCGGGGTGCGGGCGCCTACTACCTGCAAATCGGCCCCGCCGGCCTGATGATGGGCGGCGGCACCTTCCACACCAGCGGCGACCAGCTGCGCCGGTTCCGCGAGTCGGTGGCCGACGACCTGCGCGGCGAGCCGCTGGTCGGGATCCTGGCGACGCTGCGCCGCCAGGGCTGGGAGATCCACGGCGAGCGGCTGAAGACCACGCCCCGCGGCTACGACGCCGACCACCCGAGGATCGACCTGTTGCGGCACAAGTCGCTGTACGCGTGGGTGGGGTATGAGCCCGACGACGCGCTGCACGGTCCCGAGGCGGGCGACCGAGTGCGGTCCCGATGGCGCCAGTTGCGGCGGTTCAACGAGTGGGCCGCCGACCACGTGGGACTCGCCGACGAGCGAAACCCCAGGTGACCTCCGACTGAACGTAGTGTGACGACGTTCCTCAGGCGTGCGCAAAGCTCCGCCGTGCCCTGGATCGGTCCAGGGGCAGGGTCTAGGCTGAGCACCTGTGAGTCGACGCGCGAAAATCGTGTGCACGATGGGACCGGCCACCACCAGCCCGGAGAAGCTCCGAGACCTGGTCGTCGCCGGTATGGACGTGGCGCGGATGAACTTCAGCCACGGCAGCCACGCGGACCACAAGCAGGTGTATGACCTGGTCCGGACCACGGCTGCCGAGTGCGACCGGGTGGTGGGCATCCTCGGTGACCTCCAGGGTCCGAAGATCCGCCTGGGTACGTTCGCCGGCGGTCCGGTCGAGTGGCGCACGGGCGACACGGTCCGGGTCACCATCGACGACGTCGCCGGCACCCACGACCGCGTCTCCACCACCTACAAGGGGTTGGCCAAGGACGCCAAGGTCGACGACCGGTTGCTGGTCGACGACGGCAAGGTCGAGCTCGTCGTCACCGACGTGCGCGGCCAGGACGTGGTGTGCCGGGTCACCGTGGGCGGCCAGGTGTCCAACAACAAGGGCCTGTCGCTGCCCGGCATGGACGTCTCGGTGCCCGCACTGTCCGAGAAGGACATCGAGGACCTGGAGTTCGCGCTGCACCTGGGCGTGGACTTCATCGCCCTGTCGTTCGTCCGCTCGCCGGCCGACATCGACCTGGTCCACCAGGTGATGGACCGGGTGGGCCGGGGCAGGCTGCCGGTCGTCGCGAAGATCGAGAAGCCCGAGGCCGTGGACAACCTCGAGGCGATCGTGCTGGCGTTCGACGGCATCATGGTCGCCCGCGGCGATCTGGGCGTCGAGCTGCCGCTGGAGCAGGTGCCGCTGGTGCAGAAGCGGGCCATCCAGATCGCCAGGGAGAACGCCAAGCCGGTCATCGTGGCGACGCAGATGCTCGACTCGATGATCAACAACCCCCGGCCCACCAGGGCCGAGACCTCCGACGTGGCGAACGCGGTGCTGGACGGCGCGGACGCGGTGATGCTGTCCGGTGAGACCAGCGTCGGCCGGTATCCGGTGGAGACCGTCGAGACCATGTCGAAGATCATCTGCGCGGTGGAGAACGAGTCGGTCGTGGCGCCGCCGCTGACCCACGTGCCGCGCACCAAGCGCGGGGTGATCTCCTACGCGGCCCGCGACATCGGCGAGCGGCTGAACGCCAAGGCCCTCGTCGCGTTCACGCAGTCCGGTGACACCGTGCGCCGGCTGGCCCGATTGCACACCCGGTTGCCGCTGCTGGCGTTCACACCGGAGCAGAACGTGCGCAGTCAACTGGCGCTGACGTGGGGCACCGAGACGTTCCAGGTGTCCAGCGTCGACTCGACGGACGCGATGGTCCGGCAGGTGGACGCGGCCATGCTGGCCATGGACCGGTACCAGCCGGGCGACCTCGTGGTCATCGTCGCCGGATCGCCGCCCGGTACGGTCGGGTCCACCAACCTGATCAGGGTGCACCGGCTCGGCGAGGAGGACCACGCCTGACCGTCCCGGTGCCGAGGGCGGAGGGACGTGCGATGACCGAGGCGGCACGAGCGGCGGCGGCCGATCCGGGCGCGAGCGCGGACGGCGTGGCCGTGCCGTTGACGCCGGACGGGGCCCCGCACGGCCAGCCGGTGGTCGACCGCCTGGTCGCGCTGCTCGACCTGGAGCGGATCGAGGAGAACATCTTCCGCGGCGTCAGCCCGTCGGAGTCGCCCATCCGGGTGTTCGGCGGGCAGGTGGCGGGCCAGGCGCTGATCGCGGCCGGGCGGACGGTGCCGGCCGAGCGCCGGGTGCACTCGATGCACGCCTATTTCATCCGGCCGGGTGACCCGAGCATTCCGATCGTGTACGAAGTGGACCGCATCCGGGACGGTCGCTCGTTCACCACCCGCCGGGCCACCGCGATCCAGCGGGGCAAGGCGATCTTCGCGCTGTCCGCGTCGTTCCAGGTGGACGAGCCGGGCATCGACCACGGCGAGCCGATGCCGGACGTGCCACAGCCGGACGGCCTGCCCACGTTCGCCGAGCAGATCGAGCCCCTGGGTGAGATGGGTCGCACCCGGATGCGGCTACCCCGGCCGATCGACATCCGCTACGTGACGACCCCCGCCTGGGTGACCCGCGAGTCGGGCCCCACCGAGGCCGGCACCCGGGTGTGGATGCGGGCCGACGGCAGCCTGCCGGACGACCAACTGCTGCACGTCTGCGTGCTCACGTACTGCTCGGACATGACGCTGCTGGACTCGGTGCTGGCCAGGCACGGCGTCTACTGGGGTCTGGACGACGTGAACGGCGCCAGCCTGGACCACGCGCTCTGGTTCCACCGGCCGTTCCGGGCCGACGAGTGGGTGTTGTACGACTGCACGTCGCCCACCGCGTCCGGCGCCCGCGGCCTGGCGACCGGTCGGTTCTTCACCCAGTCGGGAGCGCACGTCGCCACCGTTGTCCAGGAAGGTCTCCTTCGAGTGAATCGCTGAGCTAAGGTTAGGCTTACTTGCTCACATTGGTGATCACGGTGACGAGGAGGCCGGCATGGCGAAGCGCGGTATCGCCCGGATGCGCGTGGTCCGCAGTGAATGGCTGACGCCGCACGTGATCAGGGTGGTGCTCCGGGGCGAGTTCGTCACCAACGACTTCACCGACAAGTACGTCAAGCTGCTGTTTCCCCAGCCCGGGGTGATGTACCCGGAACCGATCGACCTCGACGTGGTGCGCCGCGACTACCCGAGGGACCAGTGGCCGACCACCCGCACCTACACCGTGCGGTGGTACGACACGGACGCCGGTGAGCTCGCCATCGACTTCGTCACCCACGGCGACGAGGGTTTCGCCGCACCGTGGGCCGTGGCCGCTCAGCCGGGTGACGAGGTGATCGTCCGTGGTCCCGGTGGCGCCTACGCGCCGGACCCGACCGCGGACTGGCACCTGCTGGTCGGCGACGAGAGCGCCCTGCCGGCCATCGGCGCCGCGCTGGAGACCCTGCCGCCGGGCGTGCCGGCCCAGGTGTTCCTGCAGGTCGCGGACGAGTCCGAGGTACAGAAGCTGGTCAGCCCGGCGGACGTGACCGCCACCTGGCTGTTCCGCTCCGACTTCCCAACCCCGGAGGCGGCCAGCGGCGCGCTGGTCGACGCCGTCCGGTCGCTGGAATTCCCGCCCGGTGTCGTGCATGTCTTCGTACATGGCGAGGCCGGGTACGTCGCGGACCTGCGCCGCCACCTGACCGCCGAGCGGGGCGTGCCGAGGGCGCTGCTGTCCATTTCCGGCTACTGGCGGCGCGGCAAGAACGAGGACGGCTGGCAGGCCGAGAAGGCCGAGACCCGGCGCCGCGAGGAGGCCGCCGCCGGCTGAGCGGAAGGCGGTGTCCCCCAGGGCTTCCGCTGGCTACGCTGGTCAGGTGCGACTCCGGTCGGTGCTCGGCGCGGTTGCGGTCGGAGTGGCCGTGATCGTGGCTGTCGTGCTGCTGCGCACGCACCCCGCGCCACCCGGTCCGAACGCGGCGCCCGCGCCGAGCACCTCGCCGCCGGTCGTCGACGGTCGGGCCAGGCAGTTGACCTCGGCGTTCCTGCACGATGCCCCGCTGCCGGCCAACTTCCGTTTCGCCACCTCGGGCGGCCAGGCGTTTCGTTTCGCGCGGTACGACGACCCGGAACCCGGCCTCGGCTCGTCCCGCTACACGGCGACCGGCGTGCTGGTCCGACTGGACCACCACATCGTCCTGGACGACGTCGCGGTCACCATCGCCCAGGTCGACGTCGACGACCGCGGCCTGAACTTCGCGAGCTGCGACCCCAGGGGCGGCCACGACGGCTCGTCCTGCACCGAGCGGGTGTTCCCGGACGGCACCCGGGCCAAGGTGGTGCGCAACGCGGCGTTCGCGCAGAGCGTGGCGTCCGACCAGACCACCGGTGCCCGGCCCGGCATCCAGACCCAACTGGACGCCGTCTACGCCAACGGCACGCTGCTGGTGGTCACGCTGGACGCGGCCAACGGCGCCGGCATCCCGCTGGACGACGCGGACATGCTGCGCCTGGTGGCGATCCCCGGCGTGGCGCGCTGAGGCGCTACTTGACGACGACGAAGTACGCCAGGCTGCCGATGCCGGCCACCAGGCAGTAGATGCCGAACGGGTAGAGCGTCCGCGTCTCGAAGTAGCTGGTCAGGAACCGCACCGAGATGAACGCGGCCACGGCGGACACGACGAGGCACACCATCGCCGGGCCCAGCGAGCCGCGCATCTCCGGCGTCAGTAACTCGGGCAGCTTGAAGATGCCGGCCCCGGCGATCGCCGGGGTGGCCAGCAGGAACGCGAACCGGGCGGCCTCGTCGTGCTTCAGGCCGCGCAGCAGACCGCCGACGATCGTGCTGCCGGAGCGGCTGATCCCGGGCAGCAGCGCCAGGATCTGCGCTGCGCCGATGCCGACCGCCTCGCCGAAGGACAGCTTGGCCAGCTTCGCGTCCACGGCCATCGCCGTGCTCACCGCGCCCATCGGGGTGGTGTCGGCGGTCGCGGACACCGGTTCGAGGTAGACGGTCTCGTCGTTGGACCGGTCCGACCCGCGCAGGGCCGTCATGAACTCCTCGTCGTCGGCCCGGTTGCGCTGGATCCGTTCCACCCCGAACAGCACGGCGCCGTTCAACGTCAGGAACACGGCCGCCGGGATCGGCCGGCCGAGGTCGTGCTCGACCACCTTGTCCAGCAGGATGCCCGCGATGCCCACCGGGATCGTGCCGATCACCAGCAGCCACGCCAGCCGCTGGTCGTTGTTGGTGACCTTGAAGTGCCGGATGGACGTGAACAGTCCGCCGACGATCCGCACCCAGTCCTTCCAGAAGAACACGACCAGCGCGATCGCCGTGCCCACGTGCGCGGCGACCAGGATGTTGAGGTACGGCGAGTTCGGCGTCGACATGTTCATGTCCTGCGCCCACGAGCCGCCGATCAGCGCGGGCAGCAGGACGCCGTGGCCCAGGCTGGATACGGGGAACAGCTCGCTGATGCCCTGTACCAGGCCAGCGAAGATCGCTTCCGGATAGGTGAACGCGGACATCGACTCACTCTCGGTCGGGCACAACGAGGGCCTGTTGAGCCTATCGAGTGGCCGACCAAGGTCGTTTCCGCACCGGTGGTGACATGGCGGTCCGCGACAGAACCGGGACGGGTCGGGGGACGGCCCCGGTTCTGTCGCGGGTGTGCCGGGTGACGCGGTGGGGGAGGCGTCGGGATGACGCGCCGCCCGGCGGAGCTCCGGGGCGGAACCCGGGCTCGTCCGTCCGGTCAGCAGACCCTGCGCAGGTGTCGCCGGTCACCCAACTGGGCGTCGTCGGCGATCACCAGGCAGAGGTGCGCTGCCAGGTACGCGCGGCACGGCGCGGGCAATTTGCGGCTGAACCGGCCGCGCTTGCAGGTGGCGCACCTGCCCCGCTCGTCGGGCTGATGCTCGTCCAGCAGCGCCCGCAGTGCCGTGATGATCTTGGGAAGCTCCACTCTGGCCAGGTCCAGCGCCGTTGTGTCGTCGCCGCGCTGGGCTTGGCGGGCCAGATCGCCGAGGTGGGTATGTAATGACCTGTCGAGCTGGCCGAATAACGAACTGGCCATGCCGTACGGATCCCTCCTCGGGGCCGTGGTGGACCGCGCAGGGGCCGTGGTGGCGCGCCGACGGCCCGACTGTGCGGCATTCCGTGCCCGTACGGTGTTCGGCGGCTAGCATGCCGTTAGCATGCCGTCCAGCCGACGGCGGGCACGTCAAGCAGCCTGCGGCCACCCCGTGGATTCTGCAAGTTGCACCACACGGATGGGTGACCTTCCTTGGTGCTACGCCACGTGGCGGACAGAATGTCGGCCATACGCGAGTTCACGCAGAGCTGCCGGCCGGACACGCGTTCCGCCGTGGAGGTGACAGCCGATGGTGCGCACCTACAGCCCGACCGTGCGGCGCCGCAGGCTGGCCGCCGAGCTGCGCCGGCTGCGTGACCAGGCTCAACTCACCATCGACGACGTCGCCGAGAAGCTGAAGTGCTCGGCGTCCAAGATCAGCCGGATCGAGACTGGTCACAACGGGGTCAGCCCGAGGGACGCGCGTGAGCTGCTGCGGCTCTACGGCCTGCCCGGTGACCAGGTCGAGGCACTGGTGCAACTGGCCAGAGAGGCCCGCAAGAAGGGCTGGTGGCACTCCTACCAGGAGGCGTTCACCGGCGCGTTCGTCGGACTGGAGGCCGAGGCGTCCTCGCTGCGCGCCTACCAGGCACTGCTCGTCCCCGGCCTGTTGCAGACCGAGGACTACACCCGCGCGGTGATCCGGGCCGCCCGGCCGGACGCCACGGTTGCCCAGGTGGAGACCAGGGTGCAGGCGCGGCTGGCCCGCCAGCAACTACTCACCGAAGCCGACCCCCCTCAGTTCTGGGCGGTGATCGACGAGGCCGTGCTGTGCCGCCCGGTCGGCGGCCCTCGGGTCATGCGGGAGCAGCTGCGATGGCTCGCCGACCGGGCGGCGCTGCCGCACGTGACCATTCAGGTGCTGCCGTTCTCGGCCGGCGCACACGCCGGCATGGAAGGCCCGTTCCTCATTCTCGGCTTTCCCGAACAGGCCGATCCGGACGTGGTGTACGTGGACAACACCACGGCCGGCATCTATCTGGAGGATCCGGCGGAAATCCTGCGCTACACCCTGATGTTCGACCACCTGCGGGCGGCCGCACTCGGCCCCGACGACTCGCTGACCAGGATCACCGCCGGAATGTCCCGGTTCTCCTGAGCCGGGAAGTCAAGTGGAAGGAGTGGGGTGTGACCCTTTCCGGGCAGAGTGAACCGCAGTGGCGGAAAAGCAGCCACAGTGGAGGGGGAAATGACTGCGTCGAGATCGCGGGCGGTGCCACCGAAACCGCGATCCGCGATTCCAAGAATCCGAACGGACCGCGACTGCGCTTCGGCGCCGCGCACTGGTCGGCGTTTCTCGGTGGAGTGAGCTCGGCACCGCGGTCGCGGTGACCCGGCGCCGGGCCGGGTAAGGGGTGGTCGACCACCCCTTACCCGGCCCGTGCCGGTTACGGAGAGGTGAGTAAGGGGTTTGCCGGCCCAGGAGTGCGTGGTCTTCCCATGCCGGCACCCAACCCTCACGAGGACTCTCAAGCTCGGCAACGAAGACAGGACCGAGGGAGAGAGTCATGAACATGTGGACCGACGAAGCAGTCCGGGCCGAGGCCGCCTACCGGCGCGAGCAGCTGCACCGGATGGCGTCGCACCGGGTTTCCGCCGCCCAGCGCCGCTCGGGTGGCTGGCGCAAGTGGTTGCCCAGCGGTCGACGGCACTAATCCGCCACCCACTGTCGGGGGATTGCGGAACAATGGAACTCGTGCCGAGGCTCGGATCGGGAATTCCGCTGGTGGCGCGCGTGGCCGAGATGGATCGGCTCCGCGCGTCACTGGCGCGTGCCGAGGTGGGTGTCGCCGGTGCGGTGCTGGTCAGCGGTGACGCCGGCATCGGCAAGTCCCGCCTGCTCGAGGAGCTGGGCCGGACCGCGTCCTCGCGCGGTGGCATGGTGCTGACCGGGCGTTGCCTGGACGTCGGCGAGACCGGCCTGCCCTACCTGCCGTTCGTGGAGATCCTCGTCTATCTCAACCGGCAGGATCCGGCTGCCGTGCGGCGGTGGCCCGCGCTGGCCAGGCTGCTGCCGGAGTCGAACATGCCGGCCAGGCACGAACAGGTCGCCACCACCACCCGGCCGGGCGGCTCGAACGCCGCCCCCGAGCGTGACCTGGGCCAACTGCAACTGTTCGACGCGCTGTTCACCATGCTGGCCGACCTCTCCAGCGACCGCTGTGTCGTCCTGATCATCGAGGACCTGCACTGGGCCGACTCGTCCACCCGTGACCTGCTGTCGTTCCTGGTGTCCCGGTTGCGCAACCAGCGCCTGCTCATCGTCGGCAGCTACCGGGGTGACGACCTGCACCGCAGGCATCCGCTGCGGCCCCTGCTGGCCGAACTGGTGCGGCTGGCCGCCGTCGAGCGCATCGACCTGAGCCCGTTCGACGTCGAGGACTCCCGCCGGTTCGTCGCCGCCCTGGCCGAGGAACCCGTTCCGGACGATGTCCTCCGGCAGATCGCGGAGCGTTCCGAAGGTAACGCGTTCTTCGCCGAGGAGTTGATGGCCGCCCACGCGGACAGCGGTGACGGCGTGCCCACCGCGCTGGCCGACGTGCTGCTGGCCAGGATCGAACGGCTCAGCCCGAACGCGCAGAACGTGGTGCGACTGGCATCGGTCGCCGGCCGGCGGGTCACGCACAGCGTGCTGCAGGCCGTCGCCGGCCTGAACCCGGTCGACCTGGACGACGCGCTGCGCGAGGCCGTGCAACACCACGTACTGCTGGTCGACGACCGGGGCGACCGGTACGCGTTCCGGCACGCCCTGCTGCGCGAGGCCGTCTACGGCGACCTGCTGCCCGGCGAACGGGCGCGGATGCACAGCGCGTACGCCAAGGTCATCGCGGCGGGCGAGAGCCGCCGGGGCATGGCCGCCGCGCTCGCCCACCACAGCCTGGAGAGCCACGACCTACCCACCGCGCTGGCCGCGTCGGTGCGGGCGGCGGAGGAGGCGGCCAGCGTCGGCGCGCCCGCCGAGTCGTTGCGGCACATCGAACAGGCCCTGAAACTGTGGGACGCCGTGCCGGCCGAGGAGCGCCCGGTCGGCGTCGACGAGGCCGTCCTGCTGCGGCACGCCAGCTACCAGGCGGCCACCGCGGGCGAACCGGAGCGGTCCGTCGCCTACGCCAAGTCCGCTGTGGACAGATTCGCCGGCGTCGAGGAACCCGAACTGGCCGCCCAGTCCTACCGCAGGCTCGCGCAGGCGCTGATCAACATGGACGGCCGCGGTGCCGAGGCCCGTGAGGCCATCGAGAACGCCTGGCGCCTGGTCACCGACCGCCCACCCACCTACACCCGCGCGTGGGTGCAGGCCGTGCTCGCCACCGCCCTGCGGCGCAACGATCCGGTCGGCGCCCGCCAGTCGGCCCAGAACGCGATCTCCGACGCCCGCGCGGTGCGCGCCCTCGGCGCCGAGGCGGACGCCCTGGTCACCCTGGGCATGCTGGACGAGTACGACGGCGCACCCGAGGGTGCCGACCGGCACTTCCGGGCGGCCATCCGCACGGCCTGCCAGGTCGAGGCGTTCAGTACCGAACTGCGCGCCCGCTACTTCCTCGGCCTGCACTTCTTCGACCGGGGCGACCTGGCGGCCGCGGTCGTCGAACTGGACCGGGCGGCCGAGCAGGCCAAGGCCAACGGGCTGACCTGGAGCAGCTACGGCGTCGAGATCCGGGTCCTGCGGGCGGTCGGCAAGTACATGACGGGCGACTGGGACGGCAGCGAGGCGTCGGCCGAACCGCCCGGCCGCCGCGTCTCCGACACCGTGCTGGCCCGGCTGGCCGCGGTGAGCGCCTTCCCGATGGTCGGCAGAGGCCGGTTCGACGAGGCCGAACGGCTGTTCGCGGAACTGCGCCCGCACTGGCACCGCGACGCCGAGATCGCCAACTTCAACGGCTTCGCCGAGACCGAACTCGCCTTGTGGCGCAACCGTCCCGACCACGCCGCGTCCGTCGTGAAGGATGTCACGGACTGGCTGGACAAGGCCGGCTGGGAATGGTCGCTGGGCCGGATCCGGCTGGCCGCGTGGGGCATCGCCGCGCAGGTCGAACTGGCCCGCAAGGCGCGCCGGGACCGCGACGCCGACGCGGAACTGGCCGCCGTCACCGAAGGCGAGCGGTTGGCCGACGCCGCCACCGAGGTGGCCACGACCGGCCGCCCGTGGACCGGCACCCTCGGCCCCGAAGGTGTGGCCTGGCTGGCCATGGCCACCGCGGAGCGCTCCCGGCTGACCGGCGGCGGCGACGTCGACCTGTGGCGCAGGGCGGTCGAGGCCTTCAACTACGGCAATGTCTATGAGCGGGCGCTGGCCCGGCTGCGGCTGGCCGAGGCGCTGCTCGCCGTCGACGACCGGGCCGGTGCCACCGACGCCCTCGCCGCCGTCGCCGAGACCGCCGCCGCGCTGGGCGCCCGCCCGCTGGTCACGGCAGCCGCCGACCTGGCCCGCCGCGGCCGGTTGACCGTGCCCGGCCTGGCTCCGGAACGCGACCACGTCGACCCGTTCACCCCGAGGGAGCGAGCGGTGCTGGCGCTGGTCGCGCTGGGCAGGACCAACCGCGAGGTCGGCCAGGAGCTCTACATCAGCGAGAAGACGGTCAGCGTGCACCTGTCGCGGATCATGGCCAAGCTCGGCGCGAGCCGCCGGGCCGAGGCGGTCGCCACGGCCTACGAACGTGGCCTCCTGGAACCGGCGGGCGACTGAGTCAGAGATCCGGCGGGTCGTCGCCGGCCGGCACGGTGTCGTGCGACGGGCGGGGCATCTGCCGGCGGGCGCCGAGTTCACGCTGGATGTCGGCCAGCCGCCGTTCGATGCCGGCCAGCCGGTCGTCGTCCCGGTTGTGCGCGGCCACCCGCGCCAGCACCAGGCTCGCGCCGGCCAGCCCGGCCGCGACAACCGCGCCGATCAGGTGCATCGTCGGGCTGTTGCCGGTGCAGTCGAACACCGACGTGAACCGAGGCGTGGAGCACGTCACGAAGGGGATGCCGGCCAGCGCGATGCTCGCCGCGGCCACCCCGCCGAGCAGGGCGGAACCGAAGGTGCGCATCAGGTCGAAGGCCGCGTTGCCGGCGCCGAGCGCCCCCGCGAGGTACAGCACCGGGATCGGGCCGGGGAAGCCGCCGAAGGCGGCGCCGCCCAACATCAACACGCAGATCACCGCCTGCGCGATGACGATCGTGCGATCCGGCCTGGCCAGCATGGGTTTCGACCCTAGTCGCCCGACATCGCGAAGGCAGCCTCAGCCGCGCCGACACGCGCGTCAGGCCGAATCGGGTGGTTCGGAGAGCACCGGCGGCTGGAACACCGGCAAGGCCGGCGGTCCGATCGGGTGAACGTGGCGCCGGCCCGCCCGACGGACGCGGACCAGTCCGGCCAACACGGTCACCCCGCCGGCCAACGCGACGACGCCGGCCCCCAACACCAGCCAGAACCCGATGCCGACGTTCCAGGCCAACGTGAGGCCGGGCCCGGACGTCACCGCGTCCACGTCGGCGGACACCACCAGACCGACCGTCCACACCGTGCCGATCAGCAGCCCGGCCGCACCGACCACCAGCGGCTTGGTCATCGCGCCGATGTCCAGTGCCAGCAACACTCCCGCCGTGATCGCCAGCGCACCGGCCACCACCAGCGGAATGCCGAAGTGCGGGGCGTGGAAGTACAGCGTCTCCGTGTAGGTGCCGCCCTGGACGAGACGCCATGACGAGTAGGTGAGGGTGAGCGTCGCCGTGCCGGCCCGCTCGAACTCTTCTTCCAGCGTGCCGAACGACCCGCCGATGGCCAGGGCACCGGCCACCGCCAGCAGCAGCGCGGGCAGCCGAGGCCGGATCGTCACATCGAGAATCGTGACATGATCAACGCGAATTCACAGTAGTTGGCCGTGCCTGTGATCAGCTTCTTCGGCGCCACACGTCACGTCCGGCCCGCGGCGCGCTTATACCCACTGGCTGGTCGGTCCGAGCGAGGGCCGGGCCGACCAGTTATTCATTCCAGGAACCGGGTGGCGATGCGCTTCCACTCGTCCAGCAGGTGGTTGCGGCGCACCGGGTCGCCGCCGATCATCGCGTCCATCGCCAGGCCCCGGGTCAGGTTGAGGGTCAGCCAGAACAGCGTGTCCATCTGCTCGGTCGGCACGTCGTGCCACGCCAGTTCGCGGTACAGGTCGTAGGTCGCGCGGCCGAGCGCGCGGTCCACCGGCAGCATCGCGCCGCCGAGTTCCGGGTCGGTGCGGGCGGCCACCCACAGTTCCATCGCGGCCGTGGACAAGGTGCCGGAGAACGACTGCCACAGCAGGTCGATGCCCTTGGCGACGCGGTCCGGGTCGCCGGCCAACTGGTGGACGGCGTCCATGACCTGGTCGCGCAGCTTCGTGACCAGGTACTCCAGGGCGTGCGCCATCATCTCGGCCTTGGTGGCGAAGTGGTGTTGCTGCGCGCCACGGGACAGGCCGGCGCGCCTGCAGATCTCGTTGAGCGACGTGCCGGCGTAGCCCAGGTCGAGCAGGCAGTCGATGGTGGCCTCGAACAGCAGGGCGCGCGTGTGCTCGCTGCGTTCCGCCTGGGTCCGGTGCATCAGCGCACTTTACTTACAATCCGAGTTGCAGGTAAATTCCGACCGGAAGGTAACTGCGTGTCGACCGTCAGGAGGCGCAACCCGTGTCCAGCTCCTGGATGACCGACGACCTGGCCGCGTTCCGCGATCTCGCGCGTTCGTTCGCGGAGAAGGAGCTCGCGCCGAACCAGGATCGCTGGAGCGAGCAGCACCACGTCGACCGGGAGCTGTGGCGCAAGGCGGGCGAGATCGGCCTGCTGTGCCTGTCGGTTCCCGAGGAGTACGGCGGCGGTGGCGGCACCTTCGCGCACGAGATCGTGCTGATGGAAGAGCAGATGCGGGTCGGCGACAGCTCGTGGGGCGTCAGCCTGCACAACGGGATCATCGCGCCATACGTGCTGCACTATGGCACCGAGGACCAGCGCAAGGAGTGGCTGCCCAAGCTGGCCAGCGGCGAATGGGTCGGCGCCATCGCGATGACCGAACCCGGCACCGGCTCCGATCTGCAGAGCATCACCACGAAGGCGGTCCGCCAGGGCGACGAGTACGTCGTCAACGGCGCCAAGACCTTCATCACCAACGGCGGCCAGGCCGACGTCGTCATCGTCGCGGTCAAGACGGACACCGGCCAGGGTGCGCACGGCGTGTCCCTGCTGGTCGTCGAGGCGGCGACGCCCGGATTCCGGCGCGGTCGCATCCTGGACAAGGTCGGCCTGAAGGGCCAGGACACGGCGGAGCTGTTCTTCGACGACGTCCGGGTGCCGGTGACCAACCTGCTCGGCGGGGCCGAAGGTCAGGGATTCGTGCAGCTCATGCAGCAGTTGCCGCAGGAACGGCTGATCATCGCCATTTCGTCGGTGTGCGCGATGGAGTTCGCGCTCCAGGAGACGCTGCGGTACACGAAGGAACGGACCGCGTTCGGGCGTCAGGTGTTCAATTTCCAGAACACGCGGTTCACGATGGCGGAATGTGCGACCGAGGCCAAGGTGTGCCGGGCGTTTCTGGATCAGTGTATCTCGTCGCATTTGCGAGGCGAACTGGATGTGCCGACGGCGGCCATGGCGAAATGGTGGTGCAGCGACCGGGCGTGTCATGTTATTGACGAATGCGTTCAGCTGCATGGTGGGTATGGCTACATGAGTGAGTATCCGATCGCGCGGGCGTGGACGGATGTTCGGGTGCAGCGCATTTATGGTGGTACGAACGAGATCATGAAGGAAATCATTTCCCGTACGCTGTGATTTCTCGGCTTTCGGAGGTTGTACGTTGAGCGGACCGCTGGCCGGTCTTCGTGTGGTCGAGATGGCGGGTTTGGCGCCCGCGCCGTTCGCGTGCACGGTGTTGGCCGATCTCGGTGCCGATGTGGTGCGGGTGGATCGGGCTGCTCTCGGTGCGGATGTGTTCACGGTGCCGGGTGATCCGCTGGCGCGGAGCCGCCGGTCCATCGGGGTGGACGTGAAGTCGGCTGCCGGGCGGGACGTGGTGCTGCGGTTGGTGGATCGGGCGGATGTATTCGTCGAAGGGTACCGGCCCGGAGTAGCGGAACGGATGGGTTTGGGGCCGGATGTGTGTCTGACCAGGAATTCCCGGTTGATCTATGGGCGGATGACGGGGTGGGGCCAGGACGGCCCGCTGGCATTGTCGGCCGGGCATGATATTAATTACATTGGGATCGCCGGCGCGTTGGAGGGAATTGGTCGAGCTGGTGAGCGGCCGGTGCCACCGTTGAACTTGGTGGGTGATTTCGGGGGCGGGGGATTGTTGTTGGCGATGGGGGTGGTGGCGGCTTTGTACGAGCGTGGGGTTTCCGGGCGGGGGCAGGTGGTGGACGCGGCGATGGTGGATGGTGCGGCGTTGTTGACGACGCAGTTGCACGGTTTGCGGGCGGCCGGGTTGTGGGGTGGAGAGCGTGGGGAGAATTTGTTGGACGGTGGGGCGCCGTTTTACGACACGTATCGGGCGGCGGATGGGCGGTATGTGGCGGTGGGGGCGATCGAGGAGCGGTTCTGGCAGGCCCTGATCGGTGTGTTGGGATTGGATGGCGGGTCGTTGCCGGACAGGGGCAACCAGGCCAACTGGCCGGCGCTGCGCGAGGTGATAGCAAGTCGAATCGCCACCCGGTCTCGGGATGAATGGGCGGGCCTGGCGGCGGGAACCGATGCGTGCCTCACCCCGGTCCTGACGCCGTGGGAAGCCGCCGATCATCCGCAGAACAAGGCAAGGTCGACGTTCGTAGAGGTAGGCGGCACTCCCCAACCGGCCCCGGCCCCCCGCTTCACTCGCACACCAGCAGGTGCCCCGAAGACTCCACCCCGCCCAGGCGCCAACACGGCGGAGATCCTGGCGGAGCTGGGCCTGACCGAACAGGAAGTCGAGACGCTGAAAGCAGAAGGCGCAGTGAGCCAAGCGGGCGGCTGAAGAGGGCTCGAAGCCACCGGCAGCCAACAGGGCCCCGATCCCGCCATCCCCACCCACGTCGACCCCAGAACGGCCAACACACCAGACAGCGCAAGGCCAACCGGGAGGCCCGACCTGACACCGGCCACCACAACCCGGCAGGCGCATCGAGTCGGCCGCCAGACGAACGACACGCCGAGACAAGCCGCGCCAACAGGGAAGATCCGACCAGCACCCACCCAAGCAACCCGCCAAGACCTGACTCGGCCGCCGAACGGACGACACACCCGGCACGACCGACACCCCAGGCCATCCGAACCGCCGCCAGTTTGCCCAACGCAAGTCGGCCGCTGACTGGCCGACACGCCCACCAGAGACAGCATCGGCCTGGCCAGCTGCGTGCCACCCGCTTACAGCACCGGTTTCGACGCGAGTTGGCCACTGGATGGCCGACACGCCGAGCCGAGCAACGTAGGCAGGGAGGTCCGGCCGACATCCACCCGTGCAACCGACCCGAAAGCGAATCGGCCGCCGAGCGGACGACACGCTGGGACGACCGGCCCCGACTGGGCATTCGCGCGGCACCCGCCGGCACGTGCCGCCCGCTGGCACGATCCGCCCGCTGGCACGACCCGCCCACTTGTGCGATCCGCCCGCCGGCACAACCCGCCCACCAGCGCGATCCGACGCGAGTCGGCCACTGGATGGCCGGCACGCCGGATGGCCCGCATCGGCTTGGCTGGCAGCATGCCAGCCCCTGCTGTGCTGGACGTGCCGTGAGTCGGCCACCGGGCGGACGACACGCCGGGATGACCGGCCTTGGCTGGGCGTTCGCGTGCCACCGGCCTCCGCAGCCCGGGTGTGGCGTGAGTTGGCCGCTTGGTGGGCGACGCACCTGAACGCCCGCATCGCCTCGCCCTGCTAGCTCGCGCGACCCGCGTCTGGCGCGAGTTGGCCGCTGACTGGACGACACGCCCGGACAGGCTGTGTCGGCTGGGTGCTCGTGCGCGGTTGCCCGCGGCACCGGGGTCTGCCGCGAGTTGGCCGGTGGATGGACGACATGCCAGGGGCAGGCTCCGTCGTCTTGGCCGGCAACCGCCTGCGCGATCCGGATCCGGATCTGGTGTGAGCTGGCCGGCGAGGGACGACATGCCGGACGGGTTCCATTGCCTGGATGCTCGCGTGGCGCCCGTCGGCCCAATCAGCGCCAGGTACGAGTTGGCCGGCGAGCGGACGACACGGATGAGCCGCTGCGCCTGGGTGCTTGGGTGGCACCTGCCTGCCTAGTGCGGACTGCGCGAGTTGGCCGCTGAGGGGACGACACGCCCGGACGCGCCTGGTCACTCGAGCGTGCTGGTGTCGGCCGGCCGGGTTGTGCCTGTCGCGAACTGGTTGTTGGGCGGTCGACATGACTGTGAAACTGGCTCTCGAGCCGCCGACGTGACTTGTGAACGGGCTGGCTGCTGGGCGGTCGACATGGCGAGAGTGGTTGGGCTGCTTGGCGTTCGCTGGCAGCTGGCTTGCGCTCATGGTGGCTGGTGTGAGTTGGCTGCTCAGTGGACGACTCGCCGGGACTGCTGCGCAGGGCCGCAGTGTTGCTCGCTGGCTGGCCGGGGTTGCCTGGCCTGGTCTGGCGCCAGTTGACCGTTGGGTGGACGACTTGGCGGCCACCAGGGCTGGGCTGGTGTCCGGACGGCGTTGGGGGAGCGATTGCCCTCCTGGATTGAGTTGGCCGTTGGGTGGACGACACGTCGGAGCGGGCTGGTTGGGGCCTCGGGTTGGCGGTTTCGGTGGTTGTCGCGGTCGGGCTGGCGTGTTCGCTCTCGGCTGCGAGGTCGGTGAGTTGGCCTGTCCGGGGACGACATGGGCGCGGCTTGGCGGCTTGGTGTGGTGCGGCCGATGGCTGGGGGTTCCGTCTGGTCCGGTGGGGCCTCCAGTGCGGAGCGGCTGGGTTCCTCGTTCGGGTGGCGCGGCTTGGGGAGCGTTACTGGCTGTGGTGGCGTTGGGAGTTTGGGGGGCTGTTTCAGTTGGTAGGGGACGGCACGTCACCTTTGGAGCAGGGGTTCAGCCTTCCGGGGTCCGCCCAACGGGAAGTCCGACACGCAGCGCGCATGGCCGGGGTCCTCGCCTTACTGGATCACGGTCCAGTACCGTTACCTCGATCGACCACGGGCGGCGCTGGCCCTGACCAGCGGTGCACACCGGCCAACCTGGCATTTTTCCTGGCCAACCGGTACCCGCCCGGGGCACGATGTTGCCAATGGCGGAGGTGACGACCCTGGGCGCGGTGTTCGTCCACCGCCCAGGTAGTGGGACGGAGTATGGACTGGTGAACGCGAAGAAGCTCATCGTCTTGGTTGCGGTCGCGTTCGTGCTGTTCTTCTTGATCACCCAGCCGACCGAGTCCGCCAACGTCGTCGACACGGTGCTCACCTGGTTGAAGGACGGCGCCGAGTCGATCATCACGTTTGTCCGTTCGCTCTTCACCTGAACTGACACGCGGCCGACGTAGGGCGACCAGCGGCGACCCCCGACGACCTCCGGCGACCACCGGCAGGCCTCAAGCACACCACCGGCGACCACCGGCAGGCCTCAAACAGACCACCGGCAGATCTCAAGCCGACCACCGGATCGACGACGCACCAACACATCGGCTCTCCCCAGGCCCGGCAGCCACGGCCCCGGAGCCCCGCAACCGTGTCCACAATCGAGCCGATCACGCTCGGTCACCGCACGTTCGTGCAGGTCTGCCACGTTGGACCGTCCGGGTGGAATGTGGCACATAACGCGCTGGTAACGGGCTTGGTCGACAACTCAGGTCTAGCGGACTGTCGGGGTCACGTCATACGGTGCGCCCATCAACTGATCATCAGCCCGCCGAGGAGGCATGGATGGTCGAGGACCACGGGGTCGACGAGCTGATCCACCAGTGGACCGTCGAGCGGTCCCAGGATGTCGAAGTCACCGAGGCGACCAAGCTCGCGTCAGCCTGGCTGGCCGAGTCGTCGGTCGGCACGATGCCCGGCATTCCCGGCCAACGCGGCCGCGCCGGCACCGGCGGGCTGCTCTCGGTCGAGTCGGCCGACCCGGCCTACGTCGCCGCCATGCGCGGCCGGCTGCCGGGCGTTCCGGAGGACCTGCTCGCCAGCGCCGCGACCTGCTGGCAACTCGTCGGCAGCATCGCCGACGCGGAGAAGTGGTGGGACGCCGGCCTCAGCCCGCTCGACCAGCGCGCGCTGGACTACCGCGCCGCCGGCCTGAGCCCTGCCGACCTCTCCCGGCACCTCGGTCCGTACACCGTGCTCGAACACCTGCGCCGGGGCAGCTCGCCGGCGTGGTGCGTCGCCCGCCTCCGTCGCCAGCGCCGGGACGGTGTGGCCTAGCCAGACAGCAGCACCGCACGAGCGATCGCCTACCGGGACGTAACTTCCCGGTAGGCACCTCGTTGAATCGGTGACGTTGTTCCGGCCGGACCCATGGGGTCGGCATGACCCTGAGGCAGCGCGTGTCCAGACTGACCCTGACCCAACGGCTCGCGGCCGTCGTCCTGGTGCTCGCGGTCGGCGCGGGTGGTGTCTGGCTGCTGGGCAGAGCCGTCGCGCCGGGGCCCGGTCTCACCACCGCCGACATCCCTGCCCTTCAGGTCATCGCGGCCGATGTGGCGCCGGGCTCCGCGGTGCCGGTCAGCCTGACCGCCGCCGACGTCCCGCGAGCCGCGCCGACGTCGCTGGACGATTGGGCCGGCCGGGTCACCACGGCCACCGGCATCCCGTTGGCCGCGCTGCGTGCCTACGGCAACGCCGAACTCGCCATGCGCACCACCGAACCGCACTGCCACCTGTCCTGGGCGACCCTGGCCGGCATCGGCCGCGTCGAGTCCGACCACGGCAGTTTCGCCGGCGCCCACCTGCTGGCCAACGGCGAGGAGTCCCGGCCGGTGGTCGACGTGCCGCTGGACGGTACCGGCGGGGTGCGGAACATCCCGGACTCCGACCACGGCCGCTACGACGGCGACCCCACCTTCGACCACGCCATCGGCCCGATGCAGTTCCTGCCCAGCACGTGGACCACCTACGGCGCCGACGCGATGGGCACCGGCCGGCCCGACCCGGAGAACGTCAACGACGCCGCACTGGCCGCCGCGCAGTATCTCTGCGTGGGTGGACGGGACATGGGTACGCCGGCCGGCTGGTGGTCGGGCGTGCTGGCCTACAACGACTCCGGCCAGTACGGGCAGAAGGTCTTCGGGCTGGCCGACACCTACGCCCGGCAGGCGTTCGAGGCGCTCGACGGCTCCGCCAACCGGTAGCTCCCGGCAACAGGACACGGGCCGTTCTCAGCGAACTGGCAGCCACTGCGACGCAGGTCACCCGGGCCACGGTGCTAGCGTCGAATTGTGCACCGGTTCCTCGGCTCGCGTGCGCTGGCGACAGTGGGCGTCAGCGTGCTCGCCGTGGTCGGCGGCGCCCTGCTCGCCTGGTGGCAGTGGACCCGCTACGAGTCGGCCTCGGGCACCCTGCAGAACCTGGGCTACGTCCTGCAGTGGCCGCTGTTCGGCGTCTTCCCCGCGTTCATGTTCTGGCGGATCCACCGTTCCGCCCAGCGGGAGCGGGAACTGGATCGGGAACTGGATCGGCAGCAGGCCATCCCGACCCAGCGCGGCACACCGGAACCGGAGCCCGCCGAGCCGACCTCCGTCGACCCTCGGTTGACCTACGTGCAGAACCGCACCTCGAATCTTGTGGCCGAGGAGGACCAGGAGTTGCTGGCCTACAACCACTACCTCGCCAAACTCGCTGACCGGGAGCAACACCATGCCGGCTGAGGCCGCCGCCACACTGTCCCCGACCGAACTGCGCGCCCAGCGCGTCACCGCGGCACTCGGCCGCTACCGCATCATCGCCTACACCGTTGGTGTCGGGCTGCTGCTGCTGTGCGTGGCCACCGTCCTGGACTGGGGTTTCCACCACCCGCAGATGGCCGCGATCGTCGGCCCGCTGCACGGGTTCCTGTACATGATCTACCTGGCCATCGCCGTCGACCTGGCGCTGAAGTCCCGCTGGTCGATCGTGGGCACGCTGCTGGTGCTGATCTCGGGCACCATCCCGTTCCTGTCGTTCGTCGCCGAACGCCAGGTCACCCGGCGAGTGCGGTCCGGCCGGTCGCTGTAGCCCGGTTCTCCACCGCTGCCTGGAAGCGCGGGCACTTCACGATGTCGTCGTGGGTGCACTCCAGCGCGTGGGACAGCAGGTCGTACGCCTTCCGCAGTTTCCGCAGGCTGGTGGCGACGTCGACCATCTTCGCCTCGACCAGCTCCCGCCACCGGGTCGGATCGGCGGCCCGCTGGGCGAGCACCTGCCGGATCTCGGTGAGCGTGAAACCCGCGTCCTGGCACAGCCGCAGCAGGCCGACCTGGGCCAGCGCGTCCTCGGTGTACCGGCGCTGGCCGCCGGACCGGGCGGCGGGTACCAGCAGGTCACGCCGTTCCCAGAACCGGATGGTCGAGGTGGGCACGCCGCTGGCCGTGGCGAGCTGACCGATCGTGAGCACCCGTCACTCCCTGTCTACTTGACTTGAACCAAGGTTCAAGCGCCAGTGTGGCGGGTATGACCACGACACACCAGCCTGATCTGGGCGCCCTGTTCGACCCGGCGAACCGGCCGAATCCGTACCCGCTGTTCGCGCGACTCCGCGCCGCGGGGCCGTTCTCGGTCATGGACGGGGCGATCACGGTGCTGGGTGAGCACGGCACCTGTGCCGCGGTCCTGCGTGATCCGAAGTTCAGCAGCGAACGCACCCGGTCCCGGCTGCCGCGCCGGTTCAACCGGGACTCCAACGAGCGCAACGCGTCGTTCCTGTCGCTGGACCCGCCGGACCACACGCGGCTGCGCAGGCTGGTGTCGAAGGCGTTCACGCCCGGGGTGGTCGCCAGGCTGGAGCCGAGGATCCGGGAGATCGTGGCGGAGCGGTTCGCCGCGTTCGGGGCCGACGGCAGCGTCGACATCGTCAGTCAGCTCGCCTATCCGTTGCCGGTGCGGGTGATCAGTGAGCTGCTGGGCGTGCCGAACGCCGACAACGAGCGGTTCGAGGGGTGGTCCCGGTGGCTGGTGCGGGGGCTGGACCCGATCATGGCGGTCACCGATCCGACCGAGCTGGGCCACATCGAGAACGCGCAGGCCGAGTTCGAGGAGTACTTCGCCGACCTGATCGCGCGCCGCCGCACGGCGCCGGGCGAGGATCTGCTGTCCCGGCTGGTGCAGATCGAGGAGCAGGGCGACCAACTGTCCGAGCGGGAGCTGATCGCCACCTGCACGTTGCTGCTGGTGGCCGGGCACGAGACTACGGCGAACCTGATCGCCAACGGTGTCCTCGCCCTGCTGCGCAACCCCGACCAGCTCGCGGCGCTGCGCGCGGATCCTGGCCTGATCGCGGGTGCCGTCGAGGAGATCCTCCGCTACGACCCGCCCGTCCAGTTGGACAACCGTGTGGTCCGGGAGCCGACGCGGTTCGGTGACGTGGAGACGCCGACCGACGGGATGCTGTTGTTGCTGCTGGGCGCCGCCAACCGCGATCCGGCGGTGTTCGCCGAGCCGGACCGGTTCGACATCACCCGGGACGCCCGCCAGCACCTGTCGTTCGCGGCCGGTGCGCACTACTGCCTCGGCTCGCCGCTGGCCAGGCTGGAGGGGGCGGTCGCGCTGGGCGCGTTCGCCGCGCGGCTGCGCGACCCGGAACTGGACGCGGACTCGCTTCGTTACCGTCCGCATGTGAACCTGCGCGGACCGGAGCGATTGGTGGTCGGCTTCGCCGGGTTACGGTAAGAGTGTTCGACCATTCCCGGCCTGTTTCCGAGCCTTACCAGTTTCCCATTGGGAAACGTCCTGTATTTGTCTGCCGAGTGCCGGGAAGGCTGTTGCGATCGGGCTCACCGGCCGTGACGGATCGGCCGCGACCGGTCACCAGGCCGTCGACCTGCATGGATACCGGACGGTGAACGGTTTTCGATCTGGCAAATGTGGATGTGGCTCCTTCCCGGGCGAAGGGAAGGGTGAGGGGATCCGTACCATTAAGCTGGATGGTGCAGGACAAGGGGCTCAAAACGACGCGATTGGCGCACGTTTCCGGCCGGTAGCGTTGGCTTGACACATCTGCCGGGGGTACGCTCTGTGACGCCCGGCAGGCCGCACGACAGGCCGCCGCGAGGGGTGAAGGTGGTGTCCGGTGTCGGTCAGGTGCCAGGCGGCGAGTGTCCTCATGGGAGGGACGTCTTCCGTACCGGTTACCGGGCCGTTGTCACTGGTTATCGCTGTCGTGGGCCGGCGCGCGATCGTGCCGGTAGTGGGGTCTGGGGATTCGTTCGGCGAGGTTGGGGGCCGGGATGACCGAACTTGTAGTGAGTGAGCCGTTGGTCGCGGTGTTGCCTCGCCGCATGGCGACCGACACCGCCGAACCGGTCAATTCGTCCACTGTGGAGGTCGACGACCTCGCGGTGACCGTCGCGGCTGCCGTCGCCGGCAATCAGATGGCCGTGGAACGGCTGCTCGGCTACGTCCGGCCGCTGGTGGTCCGCTACTGCCGGGCCAGGGTCGGCCGCCAGGAGCGTTCCTTCGCCTCCGCCGACGACGTCGCCCAGGAAGTCTGCCTTGCCGTGCTGACGGCGTTGTCCACCTACCGGGACCAGGGCCGGCCCTTTCTGGCCTTCGTGTACGGCATCGCGGCGCACAAGGTAGCGGATGCCCACCGCGCGGCCGCTCGAAACCGCGCCGAGCCGGTTGCCGAGGTTCCGGACGAGCCGGAGTTGGACGCCGGCCCCGAGCAGCGGGCCATGCGCGTCGAGATGACGTCCCGCATGGCGGAGTTGTTGCAGGTCCTGCCCGCGAAACAGCGCGAGATCCTGGTGCTGCGCGTGGTGGTCGGACTGTCCGCCGAGGAGACTGCCGACGCCGTCGGTTCGACGCCGGGCGCGGTCCGCGTGGCCCAGCACCGCGCGCTGGCCCGGCTGCGGACCGCGGCGTCCCGTCTGGACCTGATGTAACTGTCGCTAGGCGCCGAGCAGGCGGGCCAGGGCCGCCCTGGCCGCCGCGTCCCGCTCGGCCAGCTTCCTCAGCTCGTCGGCGAGCATCGTCAGCCACTCGTCGATGCTCACCGTCTTCCTGCTGATCACCACGTCCCGTACGACCGTGCGCACCTCGGCGACGACACCGCGCTTGTCCTGGCGCAGCTCCAGATCCCGCTCCACACCGTGCACCCGCACGGCGATGGCCTGGCCCTGCCGGCCGGACACCCGGTCACCCATGCTGCGCCGGTACTCGACCTCGACCATGCCGTCCGGCAGCGCGTCGCCCAGCGTCATGGTGAGCACGCGGGAGTAGGACTCCACGTCGGACCGATCGGTCCGCAGCGCGGCGATCATCATGTGCATGTCCCAGGCGGGACCCAGCTCGCCACTCACGAATCGACCAGTGGCAGGACGAGTTGCGGCTTGGCGATGATGTGGTCGTCGCGCAGCGGGCGGATCGCGGTGCCGATGGCGAAGAACTCGGTGGTGTGACCACCCCAGCGGTGCGGCAGGGACAGCAGTTGGACGCCGACGATGCCCTCCGCGTGCAGTGCCTCGGCCTCGGCCTGCATCCGGCTCATCGCCAGTTCCCGCGCGTCGTAGAGCGCCTCGGTGAACTGCGGGACCTCGACGTTCTGGCCGATGTTGCCGATCGCCTGGAAGAACCGCTGGTGGGCGATGTGGTAGACGCAGGACCCCATCACCATGCCCAGCGGGGCGTAACCCGACTGCACCAGGGTCCAGAAGTCCTGCCCGTTCAGGTCGGACGTGAACGGCTTGCCCGTGTTGTTGCGCCAGGTGCCCGGCTGATCCTCCGCCTTGACCGCGGTGCCGATCGCGATGAACTCGGCGAGGTCGTTGCCGAACTCCTTGAACTCGATCTCCAGCCGCACGCCGACGATCCCGTCGGCGCCCAGGACGTCGGCCTCGGCCTCCATCCGGGACATGGCCAGCTCGCGAGCGTGGTACATGGCGTTGGACAGCGTGTCCAACTCCTGGTTCTTGCCCCACCGGCCGACCTGGAAGCCGACGTGGTAGATGCTCGACCCCAGTACCAGGCCCAGCGGTCGGAAACCGGCCTCGCGCACCAGTAGGAATTCGTTGACGGACAGGTCCGAGGTGAACAGGGTCGTGCTCTGCCCTGGCTTCATCTCGGCAAGCCGGCGCATCGCATCCTCGGGGATGCTCTGCCCGTCGACCTCCGCACTGCTCATCTGTGCTCCGTCCACTGTCTGCTGTCCTACTACTGCTGTCCCGCCTGGCGCAGCGGCATGATCGTCAGCGCCTTCGTCGGCGCCCTGGGTCCGGTGTGGAACCGGGAGATGGTGGTGCCGAACACCGACGCCTCGGCGCACAGCAGCGGTGCGTTGCCCGCTTCCTGGTGCCACGAGCGCAGCGACATGGCGGCCACGATGGCGCCGTCGGCGCGGGTGCCCCTGGCGTGTTGCGCGAAACTCTGCCGCGACTTCGCCCTGACCCGGTTGATCAACTGGGTGTAGGCGTTGACCTCGGTGTTGCCGGCCATCACCGACATCTGCGACCGGCTGGCCCAGTCCAGGAACTGGCTCTCCACGGCGATGCCGATGGCGATCCGGTTGGGCACCCAGCCGGCCTGCATCAGCTTGGCGACGTCCTGACCGGCCAGGTCGGTGGTGAACACGCGCTTGGGCCGGCGGCTGGAGTCGGCGCGGACGGCGGTGCCCAGGGCGACGAACTCCTGGCTGCTCTCGCCGAGCCGGGACCGGGTCAGCCGGATGCCGACGATCCCGTCCGCCTTCATCGACTGCGCCTCGGTGGTCATGCGCGCCAGGGCAGTGTCAAAACCGTGATAAAGAGCCTGAACGTAGGGCTGAAAACTGACCGAACCGACGAAACCGCCCATCCCGTAGTTGAGCCCACCGGTCCAGCCGATGTTCTGCACGATGCAGCCCATCACCTCGCCCACCGCGTGCAGGCCGACGGACTCGACACCCACCGTGCCCGCGACGGACAGCAGGGACGTCTTCAGCCCGACCTCGTTGTACCTGGTCATACGGGCTCGCGCGGCATCCGGCAACCACTGCCCGTCGCTGCCGGCCACGTGACCCTCCTCGGCTACTCACGGTCACCCGACAGCCGTCGGACAACCGGTGCACATCGTCGTTCTCATCGTGCCATGCGGCGGCCTGGCACGGAGTTCGGGCCGAAATGCTTGGCGGGCTGATCGAGGGGGAACGCTAGTTCGGATGGTTGTGGAGTGTGACTACTATCACCGTTCACATGTGTAACGCCGAGAGGTGGGAGCTGTGCCGTGAGTACAACATCAACAGCGCAGGACACCGGCGGAACCGTACGCAGTCTCATTCCGGCTCGGATCGACCGCCTGCCCTGGGCGCCGTTCCACACCCGGTTGGTGATCGCGCTGGGTGTCTGCTGGATCCTGGACGGCCTGGAGATCAGTGTCGCCAGTGCGGTCGAGGGTGCGCTGACGAAGCCGGACACCCTGAACATGTCGGCCGCCGGATCGACCACCATCGCCACGATCTACCTGATCGGTGAGGTGATCGGTGCCCTGGTGTTCGGGCAGTTCGCGGACAAGTGGGGCCGCCGCAAGCTGTTCATGATCACCCTTGGCGTGTACCTGGTCGGTAGCGGCCTGAGCGCCGCGACGGCGGGCTCCGGTGTCGGCTGGATCGCGTTCCTGTACGCGACGCGGCTGATCGCCGGTATGGGCATCGGTGGCGAGTACGCGGCCATCAACTCGGCGATCGACGAGCTGATCCCGGCCCGCTACCGGGGCCGGATCGACATCGCGGTGAACGGCACGTACTGGGCGGGCGCGATCCTCGGCACCTTCGCCACGTTCCTGTTCCTCAACACCATCGAGCCGAGTCTGGGCTGGCGGCTGGGCTTCCTGCTCGGACCGGTGCTGGCGCTGGTCATCATCTACGTGCGCCGCAACCTCCCGGAGAGTCCGCGCTGGCAACTCATGCACGGCAGGGCGGAGCAGGCCGAGGCGACGATCGCGAAGATAGAGGAGGAGGTGGCGGGGTCCGGCGCGACGCTGGACAAGGTCGACGACGACCGGGCGATCGACATCCGGCCGGCGGCCAAGACGGGTTACATAGCCCTGTCCCGGGTGCTGTTCCGGGACTACCGCCCCCGGGCGATCCTCGGGCTCGGGCTGATGGTCACGCAGTCGTTCCTCTACAACGCGATCTTCTTCAGCTACTCGATCGTGTTGACCGTCTTCTACCACGTGGAGGGCACCGCGGCGCTGTACGGCATCGCGTTCGCCATCGGTAACCTGATCGGCCCGTTCGTGCTCGGACCGCTGTTCGACACGGTCGGCCGCAAGAAGATGATCTCCGGCAGCTATCTGATCGCGGGTGTGCTGCTGGCGATCAGCGCCTTCCTGTTCAAGGCGCAGCTGCTCAACGCGACGACACAGACGCTGGCGTGGGTGATCATCTTCTTCTTCGCCTCGGCGGGCGCCAGTTCGGCGTACCTGACGGTGAGCGAGATCTTCCCGCAGGAGGTCAGGGCGAAGGCCATCGCGGTGTTCTTCTCGATCGCGCAGATCGTGGGCGCCCTGGCCACCTTGTTCTACGGGTCGCTGATCGACAAGGACCACCCGGACTTCAACAAGCTGTTCATCGGTTACATCACCGGTGCGGTCATCATGGTCATCGGCGGCATCATCGCGGTGTTCTTCGCCGTGTCGGCCGAGGGGAAGTCGCTGGAGGACGTCGCCGCACCGCTGGGCGCCATCCGCGCCAAGGCGGCGGCAGCAGGAGGTGAGCCGGCGGCAGGAGCGGTCGCCGGGTAACCCCCTGGGTCACGGCCACCCCTTACTTTACTCGCCAGTAGGTATACTCTGCGGTAGGTACCAACTGGTGACAGTGAACGGGGTGGCCGTGACCGCGGACCGAAACGGGCGACACGGTGCCAGGCGGGACCCGATGCGGGCCGGCCTGGCACTGCTCAATCAGCTGGCCGGCACCCGCGTACTGGACCGGCTCGGCCTGCGCACACCCGTGCAGCGGGCCGTCTTCCAGGCCACCCGCACCGGTTTCCGCACCGCGGCGGCGGCCGGCCGCACGTTCCAGGCCGCGAGCCGGCTGGGCCGCCCGCAGCGGCTGCCCGCCGGCGGCGAGCGCGACCTGCTGGACATCACGCCCACCGACGACCAGCGGATGATCACCGAGGCCGTCGGCGAGTTCGCCGCCGAGCAGCTACGCCCCCGCGCGGCCGAGGCGGACGACGCCTGCGCCGCCCAGCCCGAGGTGTTCACCCGTGCCGCCGAACTGGGCATCCCGCTGCTCGCCGTGCCTGAGGCGCTGGGCGGCGTGGCCACCGAACGTGCCGCGACCACGGGCGTACTGGTCGCCGAGGCGATGAGCCGGGGCGACATGGGCCTGGCCGTCGCGTGCCTGGCGCCGGCCGCGGTGAGCAACGCGCTGGTGCTGTGGGGCGACGCCGACCAGCAGGCCACCTATCTACCCGCGTTCGTCGGCGACGACCCGCCGGCCGCCGCGCTCGCCGTGCTGGAGCCCCGGCCGCTGTTCGACCCGTTCGTCCTGCACACCAAGGCGCGGCGCACATCCGGCGGTTTCGTGCTGGACGGCGTGAAGTCGCTGGTGCCCAGGGCGGCCGCCGCGGAACTGTTCCTGGTGGCCGCGGAGCTGGAGGGCCGCGGCCCGGCGCTGTTCCTGGTCGAGTCCGACGGCCTGGCGGTGGAACCGGACCCGGCGATGGGCCTGCGCGCGGCCGGGATGGGCCGGCTGGTGCTGGAAGGCGTGACGGTGCCGGACACCGCGCTGCTCGGCGGGGGCGACGCCGAGGTGTACGCCGAGTGCGTGCGGCTGTCCCGGTTGGGCTGGTGCGCGCTGGCCGTCGGCACCGCGCAGGCCGTGCTGGACTACGTGATTCCCTACGTCAACGACCGGGTGGCGTTCGGCGAACCGGTCAGCCACCGGCAGGGCGTCGCGTTCCGGGTGGCCGACATCGGCATCGAACTGGAGGGCATGCGGCTGGTCACCTACCGGGCCGCCAGCCGGGCCGACCAGGGCAAGCCGTACGCCCGCGAGGTCGCACTGGCCCGGAAACTGTGTGCGGACAAGGGAATGGCGATCGGCAGCGACGGCGTGCAGCTGCTCGGCGGGCACGGCTACGTCAAGGAACATCCCGTCGAGCGGTGGTACCGGGACCTGCGGGCGATCGCCGTCGCCGAGGGCATCGTGCTGGTGTGAGGGAGTTGTCGTGATCAACCTTGAGGTGCCGAAGAAACTGGCCCTGCTGGTCGGCCAGGCGAACCGCTCCGCCGCGGAGATCTTCCGGCCGAACTCGCGGAAGTACGACCGCAACGAGCACACCTACCCGGTCGAGCTGGACATGCTGGCCGCGCTGATCGACGGCCTGAACGCGTCCGGTTCCGGTGGCGCGGGCGCGTCCGGCGTGCGCGGCGAACGCAAGCCGAGGACCAGGACCGACGGCGTGCGCAACGGCGGCAGCCTGGCCACCGTGCTGGGCACCATCGAGATGTGTTGGGGCGACGTCGGTCTGCTGCTGTCCATGCCGAGGCAGGGCCTGGGCAACGCGGCCATCGCGTCGGTCGCCGACGACGAGCAGTTGCGCCGGTTCGCCGGCAAGTGGGCCGCCATGGCGATCACCGAGCCGGACGCCGGATCCGACTCGGCCGCGATCCGCACCACCGCCGTGCGGGACGGCGACGAGTACGTCCTGAACGGCGAGAAGATCTTCGTCACCGCGGGCGAGCGCGCCGACGCCGTCGTGGTCTGGGCCACCCTGGACCGGAACCTGGGCCGTGCGGCGATCAAGTCGTTCGTGGTGGAGAAGGGCACGCCGGGCTTCGAACTGGTCCGGTTGGAACGCAAGCTGGGCATCAAAGCGTCGGACACCGCGCACTTCCGGCTGGACAACGTGCGGGTGCCGGTGGAGAACCTGCTGGGCAGCCCGGAGGTCACCACGGCCGGTGGCGGTTTCGCCGGCGTGATGCAGACGTTCGACAACACGCGGCCACTGGTCGCGGCGATGGCGGTCGGCGTGGCGCGGGCCGCGCTGGAGGAGACCCGGCAACTGCTGTCCGATGCCGGCGTCACGATCGACTATGACCGCCCGGCCGGCACCCGGTCCGCCGCCGTGGCAGCGTTTGTCGAGCTGGAGGCCGACTACGAGGCCGCCTACCTGCTGACCCTCCAGGCCGCGTGGATGGCGGACAACGCCAAACCCAACTCGATGCAGGCGTCCATGGCCAAGGCGAAGGCCGGCCGCACCGCGACCGACGTGGCGCTGCGCTGTGTCGAACTCGCGGGCAGTCTCGGCTACTCCGAGCAGAGCCTGCTGGAGAAGTGGGCCCGCGACGCCAAGATCCTGGACATCTTCGAAGGCACGCAACAGATCCAGCAGTTGATCGTGGCACGGCGACTGCTCGGCAAGACGTCCGGCGAACTGAAGTAGCACCGTCCCGACAGGACGGCCGTCAGGGCTGCGGCACGGGCGTCCCCAGCGTGTTGAGCGCGTCGGTGGCGCGGCGGTGCCAGCGGGTGGCCTGGAGCTGTTCGAAGATGGCCGCGCTCTGGTTGAGGTTGGTGGCCGCCGCCGAGGTGCGGTTGCGGGTGATGTCCAGACCACCCAGGCACAGCAGCGCCCTGCCCTCCAGCAGCCGGTCGCCCACGTTGCGGGCCATCACCTTGGCGCGCAGCAGGCTGTCCTCGGCCCGCTGGGTGGTGCGCTGCGCCGCCAGCGCCTCGCCGAGCCCGACCAGCGCGATCGCCTCGCCGTAGGGGTGGCCGGCACGCCGGGTCAGCAGCAGGAACCGCTCGAACGCCTGCTGCGCCCGCGCGTAGTCACCCCGGCGCAGGCCCAACTCGCCGATCGCGGACAACATCTGCGCGTGCCCTCGGGTACCACCCAACTCGTCGACGACCGTCGCGGCCAGCGCCAGGCTGGCCTCGGCGGCCGCATAGTCGTGCAGTTCGGCGTGCGCGTGTGCCATGCCGCACAGCGCGTCCACCTGCATGGTGCGGGCGCCCACCTCCTGGAACAGCGCCAGGGTCCGGGTGAACACGGCCAGCGCCCGGGCCGGGTGCCCGGTGCGCACGTCGATGATCGCCAGCCCCTGGTGGGCCAGCGCCGTGCCGATCTCGTCGCCCTCGGCGGCGAACAGCCGGGCCGACTCCTCGGCCAGCCAGCGCGCGTCCTTGTTGGCGTACAGGTGGGTGCACCGGTCGGCCAGGGTGCGCAGCATCGCGGCCATGCCGCGCACGTTGCCCGCCTTCTCACAGGCCGTCAGCGCCTGGCCGCAGGCATGCAGCCACTCGTCGAAGCCGCCGCGCGACTCGTACAGGCTCACGCAGGCCCACGCCAGTTCCCAGCACAGCTCGTCCAGGCCCAGGTCGGCCGCCTGCTCGATGACCGAGGACAGCGCGGTCCGCTCGTCGGCCAGGCAGGCCAGCGGCGTGTCGTATCCCGCGTACTCGGACCAGCCGGCGGGCCACCACCGGATCGCCGTGCCGTGCAACGGGATCTCGGCGCCCCAGCGCCAGTACTGGGCCTGCTCGGCCAGGCTCAGCCAACCGCCGAACGCCCTGGTCAACGCGGCCAGCCGGTCCTCGGGCGGCTCCTCGGCCAGGGCCCGTTCCCGCGCGTAGGCGTGGATGAGGTCGTGGCAGTGGTAGCGGTGGCGCAGCCGGCCAGGGCCGCGCGGCTCCATCAGCCGCGCGTCCACCAGTTGCTCCAGCAGTTCCTCGGCCTGGCCCAGATCGACGTCGGACAGCGCGGCGGCCGTCCACGTGGGAATGTCCGGACTGTCCAGCAGGCCGATCCGCCGCATCAGCCGCTGCGCGGCCGGGGTCAGGCCGGTGTAGCTCAGGGCCAGGCTCGACCGCACGTCCAGGTCGCCGTGGGTGAGCTCGTGCAGCGGGCCGCGGTCGGCGCGCATCCGGTTGCCCATGTCGGCCAGCCGCCAGTGCGGTTTGGCGACCAGCCGCGCGGCCACGATGCGCAGTGCCAGCGGGAGTCCGCCGCACAGTTGGACCAGGCTGACCGCGGCCTCCGGCTCGGCGGCCACCCGGGCCGCGCCGATGGCCTGACCCAGGAACCGCATGGCGGCGCCGTCGCTGAACACCTCCAGCTCGACCGGCAGGGTGCCGGCGGCCCCGGTGAGCCTGGCCCTGCTGGTCACCACGACACCGCAGCCCGCGGCGCCGGGCAGCAACGGGCGGATCTGCCCGTCGTCGGTGGCGTTGTCCAGCACGATCAGCATCCGCCGCTCGGCCAGCATCGACCGGTACAGGGCGGCCCGTTCGTCGCTGTGGCGGGGGATCGCGGAGCCGGTGAGACCGAGCGCCAGCAGGAACCCGCCGAGTGCCTCGTCCGCCGTCACCGGACGCTGCCCGGCCCCGCGTAGGTCCACGAACAGCTGGCCGTCCGGGAACTCGGCGATCACCTGGTGGGCCAGCCGGACCGCGAGGGTCGTCTTGCCGACGCCGCCGGCACCGGTGATCGTGGCGATCCTCGGTCCGACGCCAGAGGCCGGGTGGGCGGTCAGCGCGGCGCGCAGCCCGGACAGTTCCTCGTCCCGGTCGGTGAAGTCGGCGATCGGCAGGGGCAGCTGGTGGGGGACCGGCACGGCGACCCGCGCGATGGTCGGCGGTGGCGGCACCGGTGCCGGGTCGAGTGTCGGGTCGGCACGCAGGATCCGCACGTGCAGTTCGCGCAGCGACGTGCTGGGGTCGGCGCCCAGTTCCTCGGCCAGCAGGGTGCTCACCGCGCGGTAGCAGTCCAGTGCCTCGGCCGGCCGTCCCGACCGGTACAACGCCAACATTCGTTGCGCCCAGAACCGTTCCCGCAACGGATGTTGATCGGTGAGCTCGCGCAGTTCCCCGGTGACCTCGTCGTGCCGGCCCAGCCGGAGTTCGGCGTCCAGGCACAGCTCCAGCGCGGCCAGGCGCTGGTCCTCCCAGCTCGGCACGATGTCGCGGCGCAGCAGTTCGGACGGCACGTCGGCCAGTGCGTCACCGCGCCACAGGGCCAGGGCCGAGCGCAGTAGCAGCGCCACCCGCTCCGGGTCGTCGCCGGTGTCCCTGGCCTGCTGGGCGAGTTCCCGGAACCGGCTGACGTCCAGCGCGTCGTCGGCCAACTCGACCCGGTAGCCACCGGGATGGGTCTGCACCAATGCCCGCCGCTTGACGCCCCCCAGCGTCCGGCGCAGCCGGGACATCACGTTCTGCAGGTCGTTACGGGCACCCCGCGGCGGCGTGTCGCCCCACAGCGCGGCGATCAGCGCGTCCACGGTCACCACGCGGTTGGCGTCGACCAGGAGCGTGGCCAGCACCACCCGCTGTTGGGCGGCACCGACGGTGACCGGGACACCGTCCCAGGCCACGGAGAGTGGTCCCAGCAGACCGAACCGAAATCCCTCCCCCATAAAAGCCTCCCCAGGTTGCGCAATCGGGTCGGAATCAGCATGCCGAATTTGGCAATGAGATTACTGAATCCGAAATATCAGAGCCGATTGTGAACCCCCGGCTAATCATTCACCGCGTGATTATGACAGACATGGTCCTGCCGTTGTCAAGTCGTCACCAAAAACGAATGATCTTCATGTGTGGGGTGTGAGCTGGAAAGGTAGCGCGCTTCGGTGATCTTGCTGGGACGGTTTCCAGTAGTCTTACGGACGAGGCCGATCGCGTGCGGGGGTCGGGGTGATGTGGTGGAGGGGTGGCCGCCGAACGGCCGCGCGGTGTCGCGTTCGTCCAGTTGGCGATGGTCTGTTACGAGTTCGGCGCGCGGCAGGATTAATCTGAAAAGGCTGCCAGGATTCTCACAGCAATCGAGAACCGGAGTGATCGGTCGGCCCGTCGGGTGGCTTCCCCACGACCGGTGTCTCGCGTCCGTCAAACGGATTCCCCCACCGTTCCGGTCGTCGTCACGGAACGGCCATCCCCTCGATCTCGAATTCCGCGATGAGAAACGCGTCGCGGCTACAGTTCCAGGGCCTGCTCCGCGGCACAGGCCGCCCGGCACGGCCACTGCTGGCCACAGGAGACACAGAGCGTGCCGGAGCACTGGTGGCTGACCAGTACGTGTACGGCGGCGTCTCGGTAGTGCTCGAGGAGTCCGGGCCAACCGTCGATGGACGGAGGGACGGCCTCGGCGGGCTGTGGCATGGTGATCACGGCCTTCCAGTGGCGGTTCGGGTTCCGTTAGGGTGACGGCCCGATGCCCCGAGTGTGACGCCGGAAACCCGTCCCTGCCACTATCGACGCGCCCCGGCGGCTAACGGTTCACCAAACTGGCTGACTGGTCGTTACGAGTCGGTCAGCGGTCTGTCCAGCTTCTGTCCGACCGTGGGGTGATTGCGATGCGTGCACCCCGGGACGGGACGAGCGTGATGTTGCGGGCCCGCCGGCGTTCCGGTTGGCGCCGGTCCGGCCGGACGTCGTAGCGGCGCAGCACCTCGCCGAGTACGACCGACGCCTCCAGCAGGGAGAATCCGGCGCCCAGGCAGCGCCGCACACCGCCGCCGAACGGGATCCACGTGTTGGCGGGCGGCTGCCCGTCCAGGAACCGCTCCGGCCGGAATTCGTCCGGATCCGGGTGATTGCGCGCATCCGACTGCACCAGGCCGATGCCCGGCGCGACGACGGCGCCGGCCGGCAGGCGGTAGCCGCCGATCTCCACCGGCTCGGTCAACCGCCGCGCCACCTCGAAGATGACCGGCCGCAGCCGCAGCGCCTCCTTGGCCACCGCGGTCAGGTACTCCTCGTCGTGCGCGTCCGCCGCCCGTTGCGCCGCGCGGAGCCGGTCGGGCCTGCGAGCCAGTTCGTGCATGGTCCAGGCCAGTGTGGTGGCCGTGGTCTCGTGTCCCGCCAACAGGAGTGTGATGAGCTGGTCGCGCAGTTCCGCGTCGGTCAGCCGGTCGCCGTCGTCGCTCTCGTCGGACACCCGCAACAGCCGGGACAGCACGTCGTCCCGGCCGGCCAGGTCTCCCGCCGCGCGGTGTTCGGCGATCTCCGCGTACAGCACGCGATCCAGCTCGGCCTGGGTCTGCGTGTACCGGCGCCACGGCCCGAATCCCTGGAGTGCCGGATAGAACCAGCCGAGCATGGTGAACGGTCCGATCGACACCAGATGCCGCACCAGCGGCCGCAACCGGGCCAGCCTGGTCTGGTCGGTCACGCCGAACACTACCTGCAGGATGATCTCCAGGGTCAGCGCGTTCATCCGGCCGTGGCTGGCGAACACCTTCCCGGTCGGCCAGCGCTCGACCTCGGCGGCGGCCAGCCGGGCCACCAGGCCCTGGTAGCCGCGCAGCGCGGTGCCGTGAAAGGCCGGCATCAGCAGCTTGCGGACCCGTCGGTGCTCGTCCTCGTCCACCAGGAGCACGGAGTGCTCGCCCATCACCGGGCCGAGGATCGCGTTGCCCTCGCCGGCGTGGAACACCGTGGCCGGGCCGGTGAACACGGTCCGGATGTCGTCCGGCCGGGCCAGTAGCACGACCAGCCGGTTGCCCGGTGCCATCCGGATGGTGAAGACGTCGCCGTAACGGCGGCGCAGCAGGGGAAGCAGCGTCGGCCGGAACTGGTTGAACAACAAGGTCTGGACCAGCACCGGCAGGCGCAGCCCGGGTGGTGCGGTCGCCGTTCCCGTGATGGTCATGAGGTTTTTATACGCGCGTCTATGACGGGCGTCCAGACTCCCGGGGTTACGCTGACCGCGTGGGTCACCGGGAACAACTGCTTGCGGCGGCACGGCGGCTGCTGGAGGAGAAGGGCTACGCCCACATCACCGCACGCGACCTGGTCGCCGCGTCGGACACCAACCTGGCCTCCATCGGCTACCACTTCGGCTCCAAGGCCGGCCTGCTCGCCGCCGCCATCGGCACGGTCATGGAGGAGTGGACCGCGCGGCTGGCCGGCATCGCCATGGCCGACCCGGCGGCCTCGCCCATCGAGCGGGTCACCACGGCCTGGGTGGCGATGCTCGCCGACGTGGTCGACCAGCGCCCGCTCATGTTGTCGTTCATGGAGGCACTCGCCCAGGCCGAGCGCGAACCGGCCTTACGGGCCGGGTTCGCCGGGCACTACCGGCGGTGCCGCGCCCAGGTGGCCGGCCTGGTCGCGCAGTCGCTCGGCGAACCGGACGGCGTCGACGACCCGCGCTGCGCGGCGATCGCCAGCTTCATCATCGCGGTGTGCGACGGCCTGGCGGTACAGAGCGTCATCGACCCGGACAATCTGCCCGACCTGGACACCTTCCGGGCCGGCCTGGCCCGCATCTGGTCCGAGTCGGCGGCCCTACGCATCAACTGACCTGATCGGGCTCGTCGCGCACGCCCAGGCGCAGGTGCTCGATGTGGTAGACGGCCTCGTCGAGCAGCATCGCGACGTGGGTGTCGTACAGGCTGTACACCACCCGCCTGCCCTGTCGCATGCCGCTGACCAGACCCAACGCCCGCAGCAGCCGCAACTGGTGGGACACCGCGGACTGCTCCATGCCGACCTCGTCGGCCAGTTCGCCGACCGCGCAGGCACCCTGGCGCAGCCGGGTCAGGATGAGCAGCCTGCTGGGCGTCGCGAGCGCCTGCAGGGTGGCGGCGACGCTGGCCGCGTCCTCGGGGTCGAGGCGGGCCGGTGGCGTGTCCCTGCCGTTCACGCCGTGTCCCATGCAGGCAGGGTAACCATCACACCGTGCGACCGCACCGACCGAACCGGGCGCGCGGTACACTTGTGATCAGTTGAAGGGGAGTAGCCCCCCTCCGGTTGATCGACACGCTGGCGCCCCACGGCGCCCGGTCGCCGGGTCCGGCCAGGGCCGGACGGGCGAGACCTTCCGCGAACCGACCATGACCAATGGCCGGCGTGGAGGTCTTTCGCCAGAAAATCCACGCGGGTCGGATGCGGAGAGCTGTGTCCCCTGCCGCCCTCGTCACCGTGTTCGGTGTCATCTTCATCGGCGAGCTGCCCGACAAGACGATGTTCGCCTCGCTGCTGCTGGCCGCCCGCGGCCGCGGTGGTCTCGTGTGGCTCGGCGCCGCCGCCGCGTTCCTGGTGCACGTCGCCATCGCGGTCACCATCGGTGGTGTCGTCCTCACGCTGCTGCCCCACCAGGTCGTCCAGGGCGTCGTCGCGCTGATGTTCCTGGTCGGCGCCGTCATGTCGTTCCGTGCCGGCAACGGTGACGACGACGGGATGGACGCCGCGCACTCCAAGCCCACCGGTCTCCGGACGATCGGCACCGCATTCGGCATCATCTTCATCGCCGAGTGGGGCGATCTGACCCAGATCCTCACCGCGAACCTGGCCGCCCGCTACAACGACCCCATCGGCGTGGGCATCGCGGCCACCCTGGCGCTGTGGGCGGTCGCCGGCATCGCCATCCTGGCGGGCAAGCTGATCCGGCAGGTGCCGGCCACGCTGCTACGCCGCGTCACCGCTGTCGTGCTGCTCGCCCTGGCCGGGTTGGCCGCGTTCGACGCGGTGACCGGCGCCAGTACGCTCATCTGACCCGGCGTGGAGATGGGGGCGGGATGGTCGCTGCCGACCCGTTCCGGCAGGCCGTCCTGGACGCGGTGCTGGAGCGGATCACCTTCGCCAACGAGGAAACCGGTTACACCGTCGCCCGCGTGGACACCGGCCGGAGCGGCGAACTGGTCACCGTGGTGGGCGCGCTGCTCGGCGCGCAGCCCGGTGAGTCGCTGCGGATGCGCGGCCGCTGGGGTTCGCACCCGCAGTACGGCCGCCAGTTCCACGTCGAGGACTACACCACCGTGCTGCCCGCCACCGTGCAGGGCATCCGCCGCTACCTGGGTTCCGGCCTGATCAAGGGCATCGGGCCGCGCCTGGCCGACCGGATCGTCGAACACTTCGGCGTCGCCGCGCTGGACGTCATCGAGACCGAACCGGCCAGGCTGATCGAGGTGCCCAAGCTGGGCCCCAAGCGCACCAAGCTGATCGCCGCCGCGTGGGACGAGCAGAAGGCCATCAAGGAGGTCATGGTCTTCCTGCAGGGCGTCGGCGTGTCCACGTCGCTGGCGGTGCGCATCTACAAGCAGTACGGCGACACGTCGATCGACGTGGTGCGCCGCGAACCGTACCGGCTGGCCACCGACGTGTGGGGCATCGGCTTCCGTACCGCGGACACCATCGCGAAGGCGGTCGGCGTACCGCACGACAGTCCACAACGGATCAAAGCCGGCCTCCAGTTCACCCTGTCCGAGGCCACCGGCAACGGCGACTGCTACCTGCCAGAGCAGCGACTGATCGCGGACGCCATCAAGATCCTCCAGGTGGACACCGGTCTGGTCATCGACTGCCTGGCCGAACTGGTCACCGAGGAGGGAGTCGTCCGCGAACACCTGCCGGACGACGAGAACGGCGCCGCCGTCTACCTGGTTCCCTTCCACCGCGCGGAGATCGCGCTCGCCGGCCAGTTGCGGTCGCTGCTGGCCGCACCGGCCGACCGGCTGGCCGCGTTCGCCGGTGTCGACTGGCCGAAGGCGCTCGCGTGGCTGCGCGGCCGGACCGGTGCCGACCTCGCGCCCGCCCAGGAGGCCGCTGTCAAGCTGGCGCTGACCAGCAAGGTGGCCGTGCTCACCGGCGGTCCCGGCTGCGGCAAGAGCTTCACCGTCCGGTCCATCGTCGCGCTGGCACTGGCCAAACGCGCCACGGTCGTGCTGGCCGCGCCGACCGGCCGGGCGGCCAAACGACTCACCGAACTGACCGGCCACGACGCGGCCACCGTGCACCGCCTGCTGGAACTGCGACCCGGCGGTGACGCCGCGTTCGACCGGGACCGGCCGCTGAACGCCGACCTGGTCGTCGTGGACGAGTCGTCCATGCTGGACCTGTTGCTGGCCAACAAACTCGTCAAGGCGGTGGCGCCTGGCGCGCACCTGCTGCTGGTCGGCGACGTGGACCAGTTGCCCTCCGTCGGGCCGGGTGAGGTGCTGCGCGACCTGCTCGCCGACGGCACGCCGGTACCCAGCGTCCGGCTGACCCAGGTGTTCCGCCAGGCGCAGCAGTCCGGCGTGGTGGCCAACGCGCACCGGATCAACGCGGGTGACTTCCCGGTCGTCACCGGCCTGCCCGACTTCTTCCTGTTCCCCGAGGACGACGCCGAGCGGGCGGCCGCGCTCACCGTGGACGTGGTGGCGCGGCGGATACCGGCGAAGTTCGGCCTCGACCCGAGGCGGGACGTCCAGGTGCTGGCGCCGATGCACCGGGGACCGGCCGGCGCGGGCGCGCTGAACGCCCAACTCCAGGAGGTGCTCACGCCTGCCCGGCCGAACCTGCCGGAACGCCGGTTCGGTGGCCGGATGTTCCGGGTCGGCGACAAGGTCACCCAGATCCGCAACAACTACGACAAGGGAGCCAACGGCGTCTTCAACGGCACCCTGGGCGTGGTCACCGGACTCGACCCGGTGGAGCAGCGCTTGACCGTCCGCACCGACGAGGACGAGGAGGTCGACTACGAGTTCGGCGAACTCGACGAGTTGACGCACGCCTACGCCGTGACCATCCACCGCTCGCAGGGCAGCGAGTACCCGTGCGTCGTCGTCCCGGTCACCATGAGCGCCTGGCCGATGCTGCAACGCAATCTGCTCTACACGGCGGTGACCAGGGCCAAGCGGCTGGTCGTGCTGGTCGGTTCACCCAAGGCGATCAGCCAGGCGGTCCGCGCGGTCGGCGCCGGTCGCCGGCACACCGCGCTGGACCACCGGCTGCGCGGCTGACTCAGGGCTTGCGGCCCACCCCGGCCAGGATCACCGACTCGTTGGGCGAGTTGAACGAGATCACCGGCGCGATCGAGCTGGTCTCCTCGGGGTGCCAGACCGGCGTCCAGGTCAGGCCGGGCTCCACGATCTCGAAGTCGCCGAACAGTTCCCGGATCTCGGTGTGGTCGCGCCAGATCGCGTTGGAGCTGCTGCTGGTGTCGTACATCCGCTTCAGGTCGGCCAGGTTGGCGACCTGCGCGTCCGGCACACCCTCGGTGGTGATGTGCGAGACCGCCAGGTACGAGCCCGGGCAGAGCAGTTCCCGGAGGCGGGCCAGCGAACTGGCGCCGAGGTCCTCACCGTGCGTGCCTGTCTGGTGCACGTGCAGCACGGCGATCAGCAGCAGCGCCACCGGCTGGTCGAAGTCGATCACGCCGGTGTTCCGCACCCGGCGCCACAGCTCGTCGGGGTAGCGCAGGTCGGCGTTGATGGCGGCGTGCCGCTTCGGGTCGCCGTGCTGCTCCAGCAACATCTCCGAGTGCGCCACGGCGACCGGCTCGTTGTCGATGTACACCACCCGCGAGTCGGGCGCGAGCTCGTCGGCCACCTCGTGGGTCGGACCCATCGTGGGCACGCCGGAGCCGATGTCGATGAACTGGCGGACGCCCTGCCGGACCAGGTAGCGCACGGCGCGGTGCAGGAACAGCCGGTTGGCCTTGGCGATCGGCCGCAGCAGCGGGAACCGGGAGAGGACTTTCTTGCCGAACTCGCGGTCGATGGCCCAGTTCGCGGTGCCGCCGAGATAGTAGTCGTACACCCGCGCCACACTCGGGTGTTCCAGGTCGACTCCGGGCGGCATGACCGGGTCCTGATCCGTGGTGCTCACGATCGGCATTCCCTCTCACGGTGGGGTGTCGCCTCCGGGCGCCTGGCACGCGGATGCGGGGCCCAATCGTAGCGACGGACACTTCGTCCGCCGCACGATGTCATGCGTTCAGCTCAGCGATGAATCTGTCGGCCAGATCCCGCAGGTGGTCCAGGGTCTGGTTCTTCTCCAGCGCCGGCCCGCGCAACTGGTCCCACGCCTCGACGAACTGCTTGAACTGCGACTCGTTCTCGATCTTGAAGGCGCCTGCGACGTGTTCCACGAATACACAGTTCGGCGTTCCGTCCGTGAACCGCATGATGGTGAAATCATTCGGTACGTAAGGCAGTTTGGCCTCGAACGGCAGTACGTGGATCGCGACGTCCGGATATTTCTCCACCAGCGAGATCAGATGCTGCACCTGGTCCAGTGCCACACCGGGATTCGGCCCGCCCGGCATCCGCTTGAACGCGCCCTCGCCCAGGATGAAGCGGTGGCTGGGCGGCGGTTTCAGGTCGAATGCCCGCCTGCGGTCGCGCCGGTTGCGGACCAGTTCGGTGACGTTGGTGTTCCCGGCCAGCTTGAACTGGGTGAGCATGTAGTGCTCGGACTGCAGGGCACCGTGGATGCGCTCCCCGTGCCAGCCGAAGATCTCCGACGCCGCCTGTTCCAGGCTGGTGAAGGTCCGGAACCACTGCGGTACCGCAGACCGGTAGCCGGACCATTCACCCCGCTGATCGCTGGACGCCGCCAGTTCCCGCATCAGATCCGCGGCCGCGGTGCCCACGCGGAACGCGTCCAACATGATCTCGAGGTCGGCCGGCTTGACGCCGACCGTGCCGTCCTCGATCTTGTTGATCTTGCCCTGCTTGCAACCGAGCAGTTCAGCGACCTCAACCTGCGTCAGCCCGGCGGCAAGGCGCGCCGACCGGATCTCGTTGCCGAGCCGGATCCGCAGTGAGGTGGCCGTCCCGGGCACCTGGTCTCCAGTCTTCACTCATGTGGCGGTCGAGAGTGATGTTGACAGTAGACCACGTCTCGGCCGGTCAGGACCGCAACATGCCTCCCGTGGCGGCCGTCACGAAGCAGCGCCAACCGGTACTGCCGAACACCAGAACCGGGCTGTCGGCCGGTTTGGTGTCCCGCACGCCGACAATGCCCGAGCCGCCGGCATTGACCTCGACGCAGTTGCCACCGTTGGGGCCGCACCTGCTCGAAGTGCGCCAGCCATCGGTGGGCAATCCCGGAATGGCGCTGATGGAACCGTGATCGATCATCCTGCCCTCCATGCGGTGAGTCGCGTCCCTCGACGCTTGGATTAATCGTGCTCTAGGATTAATCCCAACGCAACCCGAGGAGGTGCTTCGGTGATCGTGGTGGTGCCCGCCGATTCCCGGTCCGCCGGAGCCGCGTGTTGGGAACCGCCGCTCGCCGTGAGTGGCACCGTTCTTGGTCGTCAGGTGGCGGCTTTGGCCACCGCGATACCCGACGTGATCGCCCAGATCGGACAATGGGTGCGGGACGACCCGACCGCCGTCGGGTACTGGGGACTCCGAGAAGATTATTCCGGCGAGCTGGTCATGCCGGTGCGCAGGGCGCTTGGTTCGGTGGCCGAGCGGCGGCGCGCCGTCCACGTGCTGCGACTGGTGCCCGGCCAGGCCCACGGCGGTGTGGTGGCGGCCGTGTGCGGGGAACGACTGCCCCTGCTCGACCTGGAGACGCTGGAGCTCGGCGCCGGGATGCCGTGCGGCCGGTGCCTGATGGGCAGTATCTCCGGGAAGTCTTTCGGCACGTTCACAGCGGAACTTGATAGGCAGGACGGGTGAGTTTTTCGCGGGTTTTCTGACGCTTGTTTCCATCATCGAACACGCATTGCGATGGCGCTGCCGCTTGTCGTCAAAACGAGACCGTTGAACGCTTCCGGTCGACGCTTGTGGCGCGAAGTGAGTGCGTTCCGGCAAACTGTCATCCGGCAGCGCAAAGGGCCCCGGCGAGTGCCACGGACGGTATTTCCCCACCGTCAGGGCACCCACCGGGAACCGTGAACACGCACTCCCTGTTTGCCCAGGGGGTCATGTGATGCTGCTACTCACGTTGAAGGCGTCAGAAATGAGTACCAACATGACCAGTGTAGAGGCACCCCGCACGATTAATCCAGACCTTGCTGGATCACCCGACCGGGTTGGGCGCAAAATCGCAGGTCAGACGGGTGTCCCTGCCCGGCGGCTCACCCGATTGGATGCGGATTACTACGCGACGGCCGAGCGGGTACCCACTGTCGGTGTGCCGGCACCCCGGGCGCCCCAGCCGGGTGAGCGAGTGGTCGAACCCGAGCCCGCACCGGAGAGCCACGACAGCGCGTGGCTGCGGTTCCTGGAGCGGGCCGTCGGCGGTTGGGCGCCGACCCTGCGCGGTTCCGTCGCCCTGGTGACGCTGTTCCTGTGTGCCGCGGTGTTACTGGTGCTGGCACTGGGTATCGCGGGTCTCGTGCTGTCCACCGCGCTGGCCGGTCTGGCCTGTTGGGCGAATGCGGCGGGCCGGTTGCCCAGGGCGTAGTTCAGTCGGCGGCGCGGAGGCCGTCAGCCAGAACGGTCAACACGAAATCGGCCCGGCCGGCCTGCGCCGGCCCCAGTTCGACCAGCCACGACACCGCCCCGGCGAGCGAGATCAACGCCGACGCGTCCACGTCCGCCCGGACCTGGCCCGCCTTCTGCGCCCGCACCAGCAGTGCCGTCACCGCCGCGTCGATCACCTGGTACGAGTTGCTCAACCCGTTGCGGCCCAGCAAGGACGCGGACAGGCCCCGGTAGGTCGCCAGGTGCGCCACCAGGTCGCGCAGCCAGCCCGCGAGTGCCGCGGCCGGGTCCGCTGCGTCCAGCAGTCGGCGGGCCGCCGCGCACAGCGCGCCGGTCTGCTCCTGGGCGAGTGCCTCCAGCAGTGCGTCGCGGTGCGGGAAGTGGCGGAACAGCGTGCCGATGCCGACCCCGGCGCGCCGGGCGATCTCGTTCAGCGACGTGTCCGCGCCGGTGCCGGTGAGCGAGTCCCGAGCGGCGTCCAGGATCCGTTCCCGGTTGCGGCGGGCATGGGATCGCATGGGGCGGTCGTCGTCCGCCTGATCAACCATCCGTCCTCCTCGAGACCCGGACCACCGATCGGATCACCGGACGATACGTGGTTGCCGAAATGGCTACTCGTCCGACTCCAACGTTCCGACCGACCGCACCCCGTCCAGCGCGGCCAACGCGCTGACCAGCTCATTCGCCCGCATGCGGCCGGCGACGCGCATCACCAGATCAATGGACGGCGGCCCCGATTCTGCGGATTTCTCGGTGCTCACCTCCAACACCGAAAATCCCCGCTGCGTCGCCGTTCCCAGGATGTCCCGCAGCACGCCCTGGCCGTCGACATAGTGCAGCCGCAGGCCCACCGCGCCGCCCGCGGTCCGGCCGAGCAGCCGCAACAGCGGCGGATATCCGTACATCACCAGGAAGTACGCGGCCGTCACCAGTGTGGCCAGGAGCGGCAACCCGGCACCGCACGCCGAGCCCACCGCGGCCGCCACCCACACACCGGCCGCGGTGGTCAGCCCGCGCACGATGTCGCGCCGCACGAAGATCAGCCCACCACCGACGAACCCGATGCCGGACACGATCTGCGCCGCGACCCGCGACGGGTCGAGCACGACTTCGCCGCGCACCAGCACGTCGGTGAAGCCGTACTTGCTGACCAGCACGAACAGTGCCGCGCCGAGGCCGACCAGGGTGTGGGTGCGCAGGCCCGCGCTCTTCTGGCGGAGTTGGCGTTCCAGGCCGATCAACGAGCAGAGCACCAGCGTGGCGCCCAGTTCGCCGACCTGCAGCCAGCCCTGACCGGTGGGTTCGCCGAACGACATGGCGGACATGGTGACACGTCTTTACCCCTCGGCCGCCCGCACGGTGTCGTCGAACGTCGCCCGTTCCTCGGCGTGCTCCGGTCCGGTCCGGCGGCCCGCGCGCAGTTCGATGATCGCCACCACCAACGCGGCCGCGATGAACACGACCGCACACGCGATCGCGACGCTCGCCGCCGCCGGGAAGTCGCCTTTCGTGCGGCCGACGGTGACGCGGAACGCGGTGGCCAGCACGGCCGTCCCGATCGCGGTGCCGATCCGTTGCCCGGTCTGCAAAGCGCCACCCGCCGAGCCCGCCATGCCGGTTGGCACGCAGGCCAGCGTGAGCGTCGTGTTCGGCGAGATCACCGCACCGCCGCCGATGCCGGCCACCAGCAGCGGCGCGATCAGCACCAGCCCGGTGGCGCCCGCGCTGACGTGCGGGATGAGCAGCGCGCCCGTGCCGAGCCCGACGATGATCAGGCACAGTCCCGCGACGGTGAGCCGACGGCCCAGCCGGCTGACCAGTCGCCCGGCCACCGCCGACGTGACCGCCGAGCCGAGCGCGAACGGGGTGACCGCGAGACCGGCCTGTAGTGGCGAGTAGTCCAGGCCGTCCTGGAGGAACAGGGACAGGACAAGGAAGACGCCGGTGAAGCCGCAGAAGTAGATGGTGGCCAGGACCATGCCGGACGCGTAGCCGGAGGTTTGGGTGAACAGGCGAAGGTCCAGCAGCGGGCTGTGGTTGTTTCGGAGTTCCTGGCGTTCCCAGCGGACGAACACGTAGCCGACGACGGCCGCCACCGGCACCATCAGCCAGAGCAGCGCGTTCCCGCCGCCCTCGGATTGCACGAGCGGTAGGAGGACGCCGACGGTGGCGACGCCGAGCAGGATGATCCCGATGAAGTCGATCTGCGAGCGGACCCTCGTGCCGCGCGGTTGGATCGGCGGCACCAGCCGGCGGGTCAGGATGAGCGCGAGGATCCCGATCGGCACGTTCACGTAGAACACCCACCGCCAGCCGTCCTGCTCACCGGCCACCGCCAGGATCAGCCCGCCGATCACCGGGCCCGCCGCCGTCGAGATGCCGATGGTCGCGCCGAGCATGCCGAACGCGCGACCGCGTTCCGGGCCGCGGAACAGATCCTGGATCAGGCCCGAGTTCTGCGGGGTGAGCATGCCGGCGGACAGGCCTTGGAGGAGTCGGGCGACGACGAGGAGCAGTTCGTTCGGCGCCGCGCCCGCGGCGGCGCTGGTGATGACGAAGGCGCTCAGGGCGACCATGAACATCTTCCGCCGGCCGAGCACGTCGCCGAGTCGACCGCCCGCGACGAGGGTCAGGCCGAAGGCGAGCGCGTAACCGGACACGACCCACTGGATGCCGGCAGGGGACGCGTTGAGGCCGCGCTGCATGGAGGGCAGGGCGACGTTCACGATGCTGACGTCGAGGAGAGTCATGAAGCCGGCGGCGAGGGTGACGGCCAGAGCGCGCCAGCGGCGCGGATCCGGGGTATAGGCGGGGGCTTGGTCGTTGTTCCGGCCATCGGGCGGTCGACTCGATGGGGCGCCGTCGGTAGGTCGTCCGTTGGTGGGTCGGTTCGATGGGGCGGTGTCGTTGGGTCGTCCGTTGGTGGGTCGGTTCGATGGGGCGCTGTCGCTGGGTCGTCCGTTGAGTGGCCGACTTGTGTTGGACGTGGGGTCGTGGTGGTGGCCGCTGGGTTGGTGGTTTGTGGGGGCGTCGTTGTTGAGTTGGCCGTTGGGTGGCGGGCTTGCGGGTGGTGGGTCGGTGTGTCGTCCGTTGGTGGGTCGGCCGGTGGGGGCGTGGTCGTTGTCTTGACCGGTGGGCGGTCGGCTCGCCGCCGTGTGCTCGGCGTGTTGGCCGGCGGGGGGCTGGCTCGCGTTGGTTCGATCGGCGTGTTGGCCGTTGGGCGGACGACTCGCACGGGATTCGGGGTCGTCGTTGTGTTCGCGGCCGATTTGCTGGCTAGTGGGGCTGTCGTTGTTGAGTTGGCCGTTGGGTGGCGGGCTCACATTGGGTTGGTCGGAGTGTTGGCCGCTCGCGGGACGACTCGATCGGGCTTGGGCGTCGCCGAGTTGACCACTGATCGGCCGGTTCGCGCGGGGCTGATCGCCGGGTCGAGGACTTGCGGGCGGGTGGGCGGTGTGTCGTCCGTCAGGCGGACGACTCGCGGTCTGGTCGTGTTCTTGGGCGTTGGGCCGGTGGTCGGCGTTTGTGGGTGCGTCGAGTTGGCCGTTTGGTGGTCGACTCGCGGTCTGGTCGTGTTCTTGGGCGTTGGGCCGGTGGTCGGCGTTTGCGGGTGCGTCGAGTCGGCCGTTTGCTGGTCGACTCGCGGGGGCGTTGTTGGCGGCATCGGTGTGTCGGCCGTTGGGGGGCCGACTTGTCGAGAAGCGGTCAGTGTCGCGGTTGGCTAAGGGTTGGTTCGGGCTGGGCTGGCTGGGGTGTTGGTTGTTTGGTGGCCTACTTGGGCGGGAGCCTGTGGCCGGCGCTGGGGGCTCTGGTTGGTCGTTGGTCGAGCGGGGTTGGTTCGTCACTGCTCCTCGTTTCAGCTCCTGCCCGACTCGCGGTTTACCTCCTCGGCCGGCTTGTCCACTCGCAAGCCCTGGAACCGGGGATGTCTCAAGCGCCCGTCCGAGGTCCACTCGGCGAACCCCACCTGGGCGACCAACTCCGGCCGCACCCAGTGCGCCCCACGCTCCCGCGACCCACCGCCGTCCACGAACGGCGACGACCGCGCCACCAACCCGTCCAACCGCTGCCGCAACGACGTCAGCGTCGCCGTGTCGAACCCCGTGCCCACCTTCCCGGCATACCGCAGCCGGCCCCCGTCGAAATAGCCCAACAGCAGCGCACCGAAACCGGTCCGCGTCCCCGACGGATCGGTGAACCCGCCGATCACGAACTCCTGACCCGTCTCACACTTGAACTTCAGCCAGTCCCCGGACCGGCCCGACCGGTACGGAGAGTCCGCGCGCTTCGCGATCAGCCCCTCCCAACCGCGCTCGCACGCCTCCTGCAAATACTCCTCGCCGGACTCGTTCCGGTACGTCGACAGTCGCAGCGGGCCGTCGAAGTCGAACGTCTGCCGTAGCAAACGTTTGCGGTCACGTAGCGGCACCCCGGTGACGTCCACGTCGCCGATCACCATCAGGTCGAACAGGTACAGCCACACCGGCACGGCGGCGATCGCCGCGGCACTGGGATGCTCCACGTGGATGCGGTTCTGCAGCTTGAGGAAGCTGGTCCGGCCCCGGTCGAACGCGACGATCTCGCCGTCGGCGACGAACCGATCCGGTGACCGCGACGCCAGCGCCTCCACCAACTCCGGGTAACTGGCGTCCATCGCATGCTCAGTGCGGGACCACAGGTGCGGTGGGCCGCCGTCACGGCAGATCACGGCCCGGACGCCGTCCAGCTTCCGTTCGTACAGCCACGCCGACGACGAGAACCTCCGGTCGGTCAGCGTCGCCAGCATCGGCCGGCGGAAGCCCACCTCACCGGCCGGCCGCAACGCTGCGGCGGCTGCCGGGCCCAGCAGGCTCATCGACCTGTTTCCGCACGTGACACGTACCGCAGACTACCCGGAAGACCACCCGTCCGGCTCGGACACGAGACCCGTGACTCACCTGTCCAGCGGGTCCTGCACGCCCAGCAGGTGCCGGATCCGGCCCGCCAGATCGGACAACTCGTCGGCCAACGCGTCCGCTGTCGCCGGGCGCAGGGGCGCCGCGTCCAGGGCTGGCGTGTCCGGCGAGCCGACCTGGTGCGGGATCAGGTCGCCGCCCAGCAACTCGCGCACCGGCGCTCCGTGCACGGCGGCGCTGAGCCGGGACAGCGGGCCGATCAGCTTGGCCGTGTCCTCGACCTGCTCGGGATGCCGGGCCAGCCACCAGACGACCGCGTTACCGGGAGTGTCCAGCACCTCGTCCCGCAGGTAGGCGCGCATGGTGCGCTCCAGGCCGCGCTCGTGGTCCCACACCTGTTCGTGCTTGCGCAGGTCGTTGATCTTGCGCAGCCGAGCCGCGTCGTCGTCCGGTATGGACAGTGTGACGTCGCTGGCCCAGGCCACGACCTGGCCGGACGTGTCCGGCAGGACGGTACCCAGCGCCGCGGAGAGCTGATAACAGACGGCCTGGTGGTCGCCGGGCGCCTGGCGGGCGGTGAGCTCGCCGGCCCGCGCCCGGATCGACTCCAGCGCCAGCGCCTCCGGGTTGGTGTGCCGGATGCCGATCGGGTTGGGCGCCGGGTTCCAGTGCACGGTCGCGGACAGCAACATCCGGTACCCGGCCTCGGCGCACGGCAACGGCACGCCGGCCATCCGGGTGCCGGCAGCGGGAGCCGACGCTGACGCCGAACCCGACGCGGAACCCGAAGCCGACGCAGGACTCGACGCGGACACCGAACCCGACACCGGAGCGACCAACGACGTGGCCTCGTTCCGCAACGCCTCCTGACCACGCCGGAACGTCCACCACCGGGCGGCGAACCACGTCACCACCAGCAACGTCACCACCAGCAGTACCGTGAGCACCACCGGCCAGCCCAATACGGCGCCCAGCGCGACCGGTACCAGGAAACAGCCGACCGCCAGCACAACGAACAGGACCTTGTCCTCGCGTCGCATCGGGCCTCCTGGCCAACTCGGTCCCCTATGACTCCCTACCTGACGCACCAGCCGCTCAGGGACCCCTGCGCACGTCAATTCCCTCAATGAGAGCAGAACCGAAGACGGTATCGGCCCGGCCGACGCGCTGGGTAACCTCGAAGCGGATCGACCGCGGCGACGGGGGGAAAGCGTGACCGTGCGGCCGGACGAACTGTTCACCTCCGCCGAGTCCTTCTATGCCCGTTACCGGCCCGACTACCCACCGACGTTGTTCGCGTTCCTGGCCGACCAGCTGCGCTGGACCAGGCAGGACAGCGTGCTGGACATCGGCTGCGGTGCCGGGCAGAGCTGCCTGCCGCTGGCCGGGCACGTGGGCCGGGTGGTCGCGGTGGACCCGCTGGCCGAGATGCTGCGGCACGCCCGCGCGGCCGCGTCCCGGGCCGGGGTGGACAACATCGACTGGCGCCAGGCCGACTCCAGCAATCTGGCCGAACTCGACGTGGCCGGTGCGGCCGCGGCCGTGTTCGCCGCGTCCTTCCACTGGACGGACCGGCCGGCCGTGGCCCGCACGCTGGACCGGCTGCTCGCGCCGGGCGGGGCCATCGTGGTGATCACCGACGGGCTGGCGCACGACGACCAGCCGGACTGGATGCACACGATCGCCGCGATCCGCAGGCGCTACCTGGGGCCGAGGCGGCTGGCCGGGTCCGGACCGTGGACGCCGCCGCCGCGCCGGCACACCGAGGTGCTGCGGGACTCGCCGTTCTCGGCCGTCGAGGCGGTGCCGTGGTCGTGGGAGCGGCAGTTGACCGTCGACGAGGTGGTGGGCCTGCAGTTCTCCTACTCGTTCTCCACGCCCGCGCTGTTCGGCGACCGGGCGGACGCGTTCGCCGCCGACGTGCGGGCCGCGGTGCTGGCCGCGCATCCTGGCGGTTCGGTCGTGGAGCCGAACTCGGTGGACGTGGTCATCGCCCGCCGTCCTTGACCAGGCCGGGGCCGCGACTTACGTTCCACCGCAGGCGAGGGGAGTGCGGTCATGACGGACCAGCAGCAGCGCGCGTTCCAGGTGGAGGCCAACGGGATCAACGTGATCGCCGACGCCGAGCGCAAGGGCAGCCCGCGCCAGTTGTTCTGGCCGTGGTTCGGCGCGAACGTGTCGGTGCTCGGCCTGAGCTACGGGTCGTTCGTGCTGGCGTTCGGCATCGGGTTCTGGCAGGCGCTGATCGCCGGGCTGGTCGGGATCGTGGTGTCGTTCCTGCTCTGCGGGTTCATCGCGGTGGCCGGCAAGCGTGGGTCGGCACCCACGATGGTGCTGGGCAGGGCCGCGTTCGGGGTGCGGGGCAACAAGTTGCCGTCGGTCATCTCGTGGTTGCTGACCGTCGGTTGGGAGACCGCGCTGACCGTGCTCGCCACGCTGGCCACCGCGACCGTGTTCGCCAGGTTGGGCTGGGGCGGCGGCACGTCCACCAAGATCGTCGCGCTGATCGTGATCGTGGCGCTGATCATCGGTGGCGGGGTGATGGGTTTCGCGCTGATCATGCGGATGCAGGCCGTGATCACCGTGGTGACCGCGATCCTCACGATCGTCTACATCGTGTTCGTGGCGCACCGCATCAACTGGGCGACCGTGTCGGCGCTCCCGTCCGGGTCGACGCAGGCGGTGATCGGCGCGCTGGTGTTCGTGATGACCGGGTTCGGCCTGGGCTGGGTCAACGCGGCCGCCGACTACTCGCGTTACCTGCCCAGGAACGCCTCCGGCAAGGGGGTCGTCGGGTGGACCACGTTCGGTTCGGCGCTCGCCCCGATCGTGTTGCTGGTGTTCGGCCTGCTGCTGGCCGGGTCGTCGACGAACTTGAACAAGGCCATCGCGGCCGACCCGATCGGCGCGCTGGCCACGGTGCTGCCCACCTGGTACCTGGTGCCGTTCGCGATCGTCGCCGTACTCGGCCTGGTCGGCGGGGCGGTGCTGGACATCTACTCGTCCGGCCTGGCGCTGCTCACCATCGGGCTGCGCACGCCACGCTACGTCGCCGCGCTGATCGACGGCACGATCATGGTGGCGGGCACCATCTACGTGGTGTTCTTCGCCGGCAACTTCCTCGGCCAGTTCGAGGGTTTCCTGACCACGCTGGGCACGCCGATCGCCGCGTGGTGCGGCGTGATGCTGGCCGACATCGCGCTGCGCAGGCGCGACTACGCCGAGTCCGACCTGTACCGGCGCACCGGCCGCTACGGCGACGTCCGGCCGCTGCCCATCGCGGCCGTCGTGGTGGGCACCTTCCTGGGCTGGGGTCTGGTGACCAACGCGTCGGCGAGCTGGCTCACCTGGCAGGGCTACCTGCTGGGCCCGTTCGGGCTGGGCGGGCGGACCGGTGCCTGGGCATTCGCCAATCTCGGCGTGCTGGTCGCGCTGGTGGTCGGGTTCGTGGCGACGCTGGCGTTCGAGCGGTCCAGGGTGCGGGCGCAGGAGGCCGTGCCGGACGCGATACCGGCGGGTGTGCCGGCCTGAGTGGTTGACTGGCGATCATGTTGCCCTGGGACGCCGAACTCGCCGGCCGGTTGGACCGGCACACCTTCGACTCGACGCTGTTGCGGGACAACCCGCTCGCCGATCCGCACGAGCGCCCGCTGTGGGTGTACGTGCCGCCCGGCTACGACGACGGCCAGGACCGCTACCCGTCGGTCTACGTGATTCAGGGCTACACCGGCCACCTGTCGATGTGGGCCAATCGGGCCGCGTTCCGCCAGCCGTTCGTGGAGACCGCGGACGCCGTGTTCGCCGACGGCGCCGTGCCCGGCTGCATCGTCGTCTACGTGGACGCGTGGACCGCGTACGGCGGTTCGCAGTTCGTCGACTCGCCGGGCACCGGCCGGTACCACTCGTACCTGTGCGAGGAGATCGTGCCGTGGGTCGACGCGCACTACCGGACCATCGCCGACCGCGAGTCCCGGGCGATCTCCGGCAAGTCGTCCGGCGGCTTCGGCGCGATGATCACGCCGATGCTGCGGCCGGACCTGTTCGGTTCGCTGGCCACGCACGCCGGCGACAGCCTCTACGAGCTCTGTTACGTGCCGGAGTTCGGCGCCGCCGTCCGCCACCTGCGCAAGTACGACCACGACATCCTGCGTTGGTGGGACGACTTCCGGTCCCGCGTGTCCTTCACCAAGGAGGAGGACAACCAGCTCATCATGCTGCTCGGCGTCACGGCGTGCTTCTCGGCCCGTGACGACGGCACGCCGGAACTGCCGTTCGACCCGGTGACCGGCGTGCTGCGCCCGGAGGTGTGGCAGCGCTGGCTGGACTGGGACCCGGTGCGCATGGTGCCCCGCTACGCGGACGCCGTGCGGTCACTGCGGGCGGTGTGGATCGACGCCGGCACCCGGGACGAGTGGTACCTGGACCTTGGTGCTGAGGCGTTCCGCGCCGAGATCCGCACGGCGGGCCTGCCGGACGAGCGGGTGCGGTTCGAGCTGTTCGACGCCGGTCACGGCGGCATCGACTACCGCTACCCGCTGGCGCTGGCCTGGCTCGCGGAGCGGCTGGCCCGCTGATCCGGCTCACCGTGCTCGCCCAGCCAGGCGATGATCATCCGTAGCCGGGTGATGCGGTGGTCCGGGCGGCCGGCGGTGGCCAGGTTGTGGCTCTCGCCGGGGAACCGGGCGAACCGGGCCGGCACGCCGAGCCTGCGCAGCGCCACGAACAGCTGCTCGGACTGCTCGATCGGGCAGCGGTAGTCCTCCTCGCCGTGGATCAGCAGCAGCGGCGTGGTGATCGCCGACGCGTGCCGCAGCGGGGACAGGTCCAGCAGCGCGGCGGCGCCGTCGTCGAACACGTCGGCACCGCCCAGCTCGAACCGGTTGACGGTGAAGCCGTTGTCCGACGTGCCCAGCTTGGACAGGAAGTTGGAGATCGACCGCTCGGACACGGCGGCCCGGAAGCGCTGCGTCCTGGTCAGGGTCCAGTTGGTGAGGAATCCGCCGTAGCTGCCGCCGGTCAGGTACAGCCGGTCCGGGTCGGCGACGCCGGTGGCCACGGCCCAGTCGGCGAACGCCATCAGGTCGGCGTGGTCGGTGCCGCCCCAGTCGCCGACGGTGCCGGCCCGGAACACCGCGCCCCGCCCGGCGCTGCCGCGTGGATTCGGTTGCAGCACCCGGTATCCGGCGCTGACCAGGGACTGGTTCTCCACGTCGAACGCGGCGCCCCAGGCCAGGTGCGGGCCGCCGTGCACGCGCAGCACCAGCGGGCCGGCCGCCGCGCCAGCCGACCGGTAGAGCATGGCGTGCAGTTCGGTGCCGTCACCGCCGGCCACGGTGATCCGCTCGGCGTCCACCGGTGCGGCCTGGCCGGTCCAGTCGTCGTTGAGGTCGGAGATCCGCTTCGGTGTCCCCGGCGCCAGGCCCACCAGGTGGACCTCGACCGGCCGGGTTGGCGACTCCAGGCAGGCCGCGACCTGCCCGTGGTGGGCCGGGGAGAAGTCGGTGACCGAGCAGCCCTCCGGCGTGATCCGCACGGGGGCACCAGCACCGGTCGGGGCACCGGTGAACAGCGCGGCCTCCTCACCGACCGTCGCCACGAACACCACGTCGTCGCTGCCGGACACCGGCTGGATCACCGCGTGCCTGCCGAGCAGTCTGCTGTCGCCCAGGATGGCCCGGTCGCAGTCCAGGTCGGCGTCCGGGAACACCGGCACCGCTTCGCCGTCGCGCACCAGCCACAGCTTCGGCGGCACGGAGCTGTGCCCGGCCGCCATGCTGCTCACCACGATCAGGTCACCGGACAGGTCCGTCGCGGTGAATCCGGCGACCATGGCCGGGCAGCGCCAGAGCAGCTCGTCGGCGCCGGTGGCCGGGTCGAGGGAACGGAAGTCGGTGCCGGGGTAGGGGCGGTCGGAATGCCGCTCCTCCAGCGCATAGACCACCCGGCCGCGCACGGTGACCAGGCCGGCGAACCGGCCGGACAGCTCGGCCAGCCGAGTGGCGGGCTCGGCCAGGTCGAGCAGCCACAGTTCGTGGGTGGGCTCGACGAAGTTCGGGCTGCCGTCCCGCTTGTAGCGCAACCATTCCACGATCACCGGTGCGCCGGGATCCAGCTCGGGGGCGTGTTCGACGGTGGCGACCAGCCGGTGGTCGTCCAGCCACGCGACCGCGACGGCCTTGCCCTCCGGGACGGGCAGCGCCCGCACCGCACCGGTATCCGGGTCGGCGACGTGCACCTGCCGTCGACCGTCCCGAGTGGACAGAAGGGCGATGCGGCTGCCGTCCGGGGAATGCGTCGGCACCGAGTCCGACCACCCGCCGGCCGGGGTGAGTGGTTCGGGGGAGGCGTCCGGCTGGCAGGTCCAGAGCTGCCTGCGGTACTCCTGCTCGACCAGGTCGACGGTCTGCACGGCCACCACGGCGCTGCCGCCGTCCGGGGCCAGCGACGGCGAGCCCGCCAGGCTGAGCGCGGTGAGGTCGTCCGGTCCGATCGCCATCAGTGGACCGGGATCTCGCCGTCGACCGGCAGTGTCGGCACGTCCACCGGCACGGTCTCCGGGTACTTCAGACCCATGCCGGTGTTGAGGATGACCACCTCGTCGGCCTCGGCCAGCCAGCCGCCGTCCCGCAGTTGGCGCGCGGCGGCCAGACAGGCGGCGCCCTCCGGACAGATGAACACGCCCTCCTCGCCAGCCACCCTGCGCTGCTCGGCGAGCAGCGCGTCGTCGCTGACCGCGATCGCGGTGCCCTCGGTCTCCCGGATGGCCCGCAACATCAGGAAGTCACCCAGCGCCTTGGGCACCGTGATGCCGAAGGCGACCGTGTGCGCGTCCGGCCACGGTTCGCTGACCTCGGCGCCGGACTCGAACGCCCGCACGATCGGCGCGCAGCCCTCGGCCTGCACGGCCACCAGCCGGGGCACCTTGTCGCCGATCCAGCCCAGTTCGCGCAGCTCGCCGATGGCCTTGTGGATGCCGATGAGGCCGACGCCGCCGCCCGCCGGGTAGAGGATGACGTCGGGCATCCGCCAGCCGAGCTGCTCGGCGATCTCGTAGCCCATGGTCTTCTTGCCCTCCAGCCGGTACGGCTCCTTGAGGGTGGAGACCTCCTGGTAGCCGCCACGGGCGCCGACGGCGGTGTTGATCAACTTGCCGGCGTCGCCGATCAGGCCGTCGACCAGGTAGAGCTCGGCGCCGGCCACGGCGCACTCGGCCCGGGTGATCTCCGGGGCGCTGACTGGCATCGCGATGAGGCTGCGCATGCCGGCGCGGGCCGCGTAGGTGGCCCAGGCGGCGCCCGCGTTGCCGTTGGTCGGCATCGCGACGCCCTTGATGCCGAGTTCGGCCGCCCTGGACACGCCGACCGCGGCACCGCGGGCCTTGAACGTGCCGGTGGGGATGACGCCCTCGTCCTTCATCAGCAGGTGCGGCAGCCCGATGGTGTCGCCGTAGGCCCGCAGGGGCAGCAGCGGCGTCATGCCCTCGCCGAGGGTGACCACGTTCGCCGGGTCGCGCACCGGCAGCACCTCGTGGTAGCGCCACAGGTCCGGTGGCCGGCCGGCGATGTCGGCCGGGGTCACGGATGCGGCGACCCGGGACAGGTCGTACCGGGCCAGCAGCGGCACGCCCGCCGAGCTCACGCCCTGGACGACATCGGCCTCGTAGCGCTCGCCCGTCCGCGAACAGTCGAGGTGGGACAGGGCCGAGTACGTCATGACTGCTCCTTCGTGATCGCCTCCGGCCAGCTTATGGGACCGGCGCGATGCTGCCGGTGTGGCGCTGGCTACCCCTTGACAGGAGTTTCAAAACAGTGTTTTATAACAGTGTTCCAGTTACCGGGTCCAGAGAGGGGAACCCACGAATGAGCACCGAGTCGCCGGCACGGGCCGTGTCCTACCTGCCCGGCTTCACCACCCTGCCCACCGAGTCCGACGACGTCACGCTGCCCGTCCGGGGCACGCTGCCCGGCTGGCTGACCGGTGACCTGATCCGCAACGGCCCGGCCCGGTTCGAGGCGGGCGCCCAGGCGTACCGGCACTGGTTCGACGGCCAGGCGATGCTGCACCGGTTCGCCTTCGGCGACGGTGAGGTCCGCTATTCCAACCGGTTCCTGGACACCCCGGGCGAGCGCGCCGCGCAGGCGGGCCGGATCGAGTACAGCGAGTTCGCCACCGACCCGTGCCGGTCGATCTTCGCCCGCTACGTCACGCGGTTCGCGGGCGGTGCGGAGTTCTCCGGGAACGCGGGCGTCAACGTGGTGCCGATGGACGGCGGCATGGCCGCACTCACCGAGGTGCCCATCGCCGTCCGGTTCGACCCGGACACCCTGGCCACCGTGGGCATCAACGACTACCAGGACTCGCTGGACGGTCAGGTCACCACGGCCCACCCGCACCAGGCGCCGGGCACCACCGACCTGATCAACTACGTGCTGCGCTTCGGCCGCAACAGCGAGTACCTGGTGTACCGGCAGCGGCCGGGCACGATGACCCGCGAACTGATCGCGTCGATCCCCGACGCCCAGCCCGGTTACCTGCACAGCTTCGGCATCACCGAGGACTACGTGGTGCTCGCGGTGTTCCCGTTCGTGGTCAACCCGCTGAGCCTGCTGCTGCACGGCAAGCCGTTCATCGAGAACTACCGGTGGCGCCCGGAACTGGGCACCAAGTTCGTGGTGATCCGGCTGTCCGACGGTTCGGTGCGCGGCACCTACCGGGCCGAGCCGTTCTTCGCCTTCCACCACATCAACGCCTACGTCGAGGGCAACGAACTCGTCGTGGACGCGAGTTCCTACACCGACGCCACCGTCATCGACGCGCTGTACCTGGACCACCTGCGGGCCGGCGACCCGATCCCGAAGCCGGTGCCCACCCGCTACCGGATGGACCTGGACGGCGACACGGTACGCAGCGAACCGTTGTCCCAGCAGGCTTTCGAGCTACCGAGGATCGCGTACGACAGCCACAACGGGCGCCCGTACCGCTACGCCTACGGCGTAGGCTGCCGCAACGCAGGCACCGCCACCGGACGGGACTTCTTCAACCAGCTCGTCAAGCTCGACGTGACCGACCGCACCGAGCAGGTGTGGCACCAGACCGGCTGCTACCCGGGCGAACCGGTGTTCGTGCCGGCGCCGGGCAGCGACGGCGAGGACGACGGCGTGGTGCTGTCGGTGGTGCTGGACTCGACCGGCGGGCACTCCTTCGTGCTGGTGCTGGACGCCGGCAACTGGCAGGAGATCGCCAGGGCCGACGTCCCGCACCCGATCCCGTTCGGGTTCCACGGGCAGTACCTCAGCGGCGGAACCGCCTGATCAGCCCGTGGTGCACGGCTGGCCGTTCAGGGTGAACGCCGTCGGTGCCGGGTTCGTGCCGGTGTAGCCGGCGTTGAAGCCCGGCGTCGTGGCGGCCCCGGCGGCCAGGTCCGGCGCGTAGCTCGGCGCGGTGACCGTGACGGTGTTGCCGGCCTGGCTGAAGTTGCCGCCCCACCCGGCGGACACCGCCTGGTTGCCGGGGAAGGTGAACTGGAGCGTCCAGTTGGCCGCGGTCGTGGTGCCGGCGTTGGTGACCGCGATGTTCGCGCCGAAACCGCCGCCCCAGTCGACCGTCACCGAGTACGCCACGTGGCAGGTGGCGCCGGCCGGTTGGCCGGTGAACACCGTGAGCGGTGACGACGGGGCCGACGTGTTGCCCACGCTGTCCACGGCCACCACGTCGAACGTGTACGCCGTGTTCGGTGTCAGCCCGCTGACCGTGAGGCTGGTGCCGGTCGGGCTGCCGACCAGCGTGCTGCTCGATCCGCTGATCCGGAACACGCGGTAGCCGGTGGCCGACGTCGCGGCCGGCCAGGACAGCGTGACCGACGTGGCCGTGACACCGCTGGCCGTCGGGGTGCCCGGCGCGCCCGGTCCGGTCGTCGTGGTGCCGGCCTTCGTCAGGTGCAGCACGGTGATCGAGTAGGGCGCCAGCAGCACGGACGACGAGGACGCCGTGCCGGACGTGATCGAGGTGGCACCCCGGTTGTAGACGTCGGCGGTGCCACCGGTAGCGGCCGTGTAACCGTTGTAGGACAACGCGACCTGGTAGGAGTTGGCCGGATCCTTGTTGATCAGCTCGACGTTCAGCGACCCGTTCGCCGCCTCCACCGCGTGCGTGGCCACCAGCGACTGGCTGGACGTGGTGCCCAGCAGGGTGCCACCGGCGCCGAGGAACTTCCCGGCCATGGCGAGCCCGAAGTACTGCGGGAACGGCGTTTCCGCCGCCGGCTCGCACGGCGAACCGGCCGACGCGCACGTGGCGTTGGACAGCATGCCCTCGTCGTTGAAGTCGGTGCCGCCGGTCTGGTCGGTGCTCGCCGCGCCCGCTCCGTTGTGCACGTCCCACCAGTCGACGTTCGCCGCGCCCTGCTCGAACCAGGTCGGGTAGGAGTCGGCGGCGAACAGCGCCGCGGCCGCCGAGTCGTCCTCGAAACCGGAGTTCGTCTCGGTGGTCATCACCTGCACCGGCCGGGTGCCCGAATACTGCGCGATGAGGCTGTGCAGTTTCGACATGATCGGGGCGATCTGCGCCGGTGCCCCCAACATCTGCGCCTCGGTGGAGCTGGACGGGTAGAAGTGCACGATCACGAAGTCGATCTTCGAGCCGAGCGCGGACAGGACCGTGTCGTTCCAGTCCTGCGTGTCACCGGGTGCGACCAGGCCGTCCGGCCAGTTGCCCGGTGTGGTGAGCACGACCCCGACCTTGATGCTCGGATCGGCCGCCTTCATCGCGTCGATGTACTGGCCGGTGTTGGCGGCGTACGTCGACGCGTTCTTCGTGGTGTGCTGGTCGAATTCCCACGAACTGCCGTAGGCGCCGTTCCCGTACACCTCGTTGCCGACTTCCCAGTACTTCACGCCATAGTTGTGCGTGACATTCGCGTATTTCACCCACGCGGCGGCCTCGTCGGCCGTTCCGGAACCGTAGTTCACGGTGATGACCGGTTGCGCCCCGGTGGTCTGCGCGACCTTCATGAAATTGTCGAAGTTGTCGTTCGGGTTCGCGAAACTGGTGCCCGGCACGACGCTGTTGTCCTGCCAGTCGTAGACGTCGGACACCGAGCCACCCGGGTAGCGCAGCGCCTTGACGCCGGCCGCGGACAGCAGCGACGGCAGCGCGGGGTCGGTCAGGAAGCCGTCGTACACCGCGGTGTTGGCGCCCAACCCGATAGTCGGCACCGTGCCGTCGCCGGTGGTCGCGTTCACCGTCACGGTGGCGGCCGACGTGACGTGCGGCGCGGTGGCCGCGCTCGCCACGGCCGCCGTCGTCGCCGCACCCAACAGGGTGGCCGCGACCACGGCTGCCGCTCTGCTCCGTAGCCTGGAATCGAGGGAGAAGTCCATATCGTCAGATGCTCGGGCGGCGGTTCAATCCGGGCAATCACCGGAACGATTGGACGCGGCCCGACCTGCGTTTTTCCACGCCGGCCGGTGTAACTTCCGCGTTCGACGCGATATTCGACAATTGACCGCTCAGGAGGAGTGAGTGGTGGGCCTTGATCCGCGAGGCCAGGTCGGCTCGGTGCTGTCGCCAGCTGCGTCATGATACGCATGCCCTGCCGTGAGGGCTGATGGGCAAGTGGCCGTGCGGTGGTTGGGGTTGGTACGGGCCGCTCCCTCCTTTGGAGGGTTTGCGTTGGGCCGCCGCTGTCCAGTGCGCTCCTTCGTCGCGTCGCTGCGCGATGGCTTCGCCACACTGGACAGCAACGACCCAACGCAAAAGCAGGCTGGGGTATGAGGGAGCGGCCAGGAATGAAGCGACGATATGCCCCCATCCCCTGGCTGTCCCCGTTCGAGCGAAGTCGCAGTCCTGCCGGGGCGAAGCGCGAACCCCGCCCAATCCTTGGTGGCACTGGCTTTCTGGACGATCCAGTCTTCTCCGCCGCTCCCTCACACCCAGCCGATCTTGATGCCGGGACTCCGCTGTCAAGAGTTGCGCAGCAATCGCGAAGCGACGCCGAAGGCGCTCTTTACAGCGGTGGCCCGGCATCACACGATCAAAAGGAGGGAGCGGCCGAGCCAACCCCAACCCTCGGAGCCCAAGCCACCCACCCACACACGGCGCGAGAGTGAAAAGGCGCTTGACCACCGCCGCTACCGTGAGGTCATGACCGGGGCGGAACGGACGATTGCGGCACCCGAGGCACCGCCAGGGCAGGCCCGAGCGCTGGTCCCGCTCACGTACGTCACCGCATGCTGGGCCCTGCTCTACGCGATCTACCGCGGCTACTACGCGCTCGGCGGCACCTGGGGGCAGCCGGGGGTGCCGGCGCCAGGGCACCTGGGGGAGTTGCGGCTGGTCAACGGTGTCGGCGCGGCCGTCGTATTGATCGCGGCCGCTGTGCCGGTGGTGCTCCTGCCGCTGTGGCGGCGTCCGGCGGCCCGGCGGTGGCTGCTGGCGCTGTGTTGGATCGTCGCGGTCGGCTGCTGCATGCACGCGATCATCGACATCGTGCAGCGGGTGCTCAGCCTGGACGGGCAACTCGCCATCGCGTATCCGGACCTGTGGCAGTCCGTCGACCGGCGCGCTGCCGACCTGCAGGATCTCTACGGCAACGAGCCGTGGTTCCTGATCGAGGGCCTGCTGTTCGGCGCGCTCGCCTGGTGCAACCTGGCCGGCCGGGCGCGCTAGTGGTGGCTGGGTACGGCGATCGCCGCGACGGGAGTGCTGGTCGCCTACGGCCTGCTGTCCGCGACCGGGGTGCTCGGCCGGGCGGTCGTGTTCTAGTGGTCAGGAGAAGTGTGTCGTCGGGCGTAGGAGTTTCCGACCGTCCACGGAGATGTCCACCTTCTCGTTGTAGAAGGCGATGAGTCCGGCGATCGGCTGGAGCGCCAGGGTCGGGAAGTCGTAGCTCCAGGCCAGGTCGGCGTACGTGGTGTCGCCGATGTGAACTGACCAGTAGCCGGTCGTCTCACCCTTGTACGGGCACGCCGTCACCGTCGGGCTGGCCTCCAGGTGGGAGAAGTCGACCTCGGTGCGGTTGAGGTAGTACCGCGTCGGCAGGCCGGTTTCGAACACCAGCACCGGCGACGACGACTCGGCCAGCACCACGCCCTCCAGCTCGACCCGCACGGTCCGGGTCGAGCGCAGCGCGTCCACCCTGCTGTACGGGTTGCGCGGATGCACGAAGACCCGCTCGTCCTCCTCGAACCAGGCGTCCAGCGCGGCCCAGTCGAATCGCACCATGCCGGCCAGTCCGTCGATCGCGTCCTCGGTGTAGACGCGGACCGTGCCCGGCTTGGCCACGTCGCCCACCAGCAGCCCGTGCCGGCGGGCCTTGCCGCGCTTGAGTTGCTGCACGTGGTCCTCGTCGACCAGCAGGTCGGACCGGACGTCGGCGAGCGGGACGTAGTACTGCGGGTAGTAGGGCCATTCCCAGACGTACCGCGCGTTCGTCGTGTCGAACACCACCTCGCCGCCCAGGATCCCGCGCACCCGCCTGGGCACCGGCTCGATGTGGTTCTCCGCGACGGCGGCGGTCGGGTAGTCACGAGTCGGTTGGTCGGACACGACGGTCCTCCTGTCGTCGAGTGTGGGACACCCACACTCCGCCTCGGCCGGACGATCCGCCAGCTCAGTCGGTCAGCGTCAGCGGCAGTCCGAACCGGGCGAACACCGAGGTGGCGTTCAGGAAGCTGGTCACGTGACTGATCCGGTCCCCGCGCAGGGTCACCACGGTCAGCCCGTGCGCGATGGCCGGCCCGTCCGGGTCGACCCGGTAGCGGCCGAACGCGGGCTGCCCGTTGGCCCGCGTGGCCACCAACCGGAAGCGCATGCCGTTGGCGAAGCCGAAATCGGTGAAGAAGCGCGCGATCGCGGCGTGACCGACGTAGTCCTGGGGGTAGGGCGGCATGCTCACCGAGGCGTCCTCGGTGAGCAGCGCCAGCAACGCCGGCACGTCGCACTCCTCGAACGCGGTGACGAACGCGGCCACGACGCGCCGCTCGGTCGGTGAGTCCGGCAGCGCCACCGGGCCGTCCGGCACGCGATCGACCAGCGCGGCCCGGGCCCGCCGCAGTCCGCTGGCGACCGCGCTCTCCGTGGTGGCCAGCATGTCCGCCACCTCGGCACCCCGGAAGTCGAGCACGTCGCGCAGCAGCAGGATCGCCCGCTGGCGCGGCGGCAGGGTCTGCATCGCGGTGACGAACGCCAGCGACACGGCCTCCCGGCTCTCCACCGTGGCCAGTGGTCCCGGCTCGGCCAGCAGCACGTCCGGGTACGGCTCCAGCCAGGTGATCTCGGTGTACCGGCTCGGCTCCGGCAACGTCCGGGCGGGCGCCGGCCTGCGCTCCCGGTCCCGGACGGCGTTGAGGCAGCGGTTCGTGGCGATGCGGTAGAGCCAGGTGCGCACCGACGACCGGCCCTGGAAGGCGGCGAACCCGCGCCACGCCGCGAACATCGTCTCCTGCACCAGGTCCTCGGCCTCGGCGAGCGAGCCGAGGACGCGGTAGCAGTGCAGCAGCAGTTCCCGCCGGTGCGGCTCGACCAGTCGGGCGAACGTGTCCGCGTCCGCCATGATCACCTTCTCGCGTCGTCGTTCCACGCAGGAACAGACACCGATCGTGCGCGAAATCGAGCGCTCGATTCCGGACCGGCCCGGTGTCTACCCCCGCATGACCACCTTCGCACCGTCCCCGGCCGGGCAGATCACCGACACGGGCAGGCGCTGGACGCTCGTCCTGACCTCGATCGGCTCGTTCGTGGTGATCCTCGACCTGTTCGCCGTCTCCACGGCCCTGCCGGCGCTGCGGCAGGCGCTGCACGCGTCCATCGGCATGCTGGACTGGACCGTCAACGCCTACACGCTCAGCTTCGCCGTCCTGATGATGACCGCCGCGTCGCTCGGCGACCGGTGGGGCAGGGGCCGCGTGTACGCGGGTGGCCTGCTGTTGTTCTCGGCGGCATCGGCCGCGTGCGCACTGGCCGGGTCGGCGGGCGAGCTGATCGTCGCCCGGGCCGTGCAGGGCGTGGGTGCCGCCGTGCTGATGCCGCTGTCGCTCGCCCTGCTCAACGCGGCCTTCCCGGCCGACCGGCGGGGGTGGGCGCTGGGCGTGTTCGGTTCGGTCACCGGCCTGGCCACCGTGCTCGGCCCGGTGCTGGGCGGGTTGATCACCCAGGCGCTGTCCTGGTCGTGGATCTTCTGGATCAACGTGCCGGTCGGCGTGGTGGCCGCCGTGGCGACCCTGGCCAGGGTGCCGGACAGCCGGGGCACCCGCCGGGCGCTCGATCCGGTCGGGCTGGTGCTCGGCGGGGTGGCCGCGCTGGCGCTGGTGTGGGGCGTGGTGCGCGCGGCGGGCGTCGGGTGGGGGGACGTCACGGTGCTCGGCTCGCTCGCGGTGGGTGTCGTCGCGCTGGTCGCGTTGATCGGGTACGAGCGCCGGGCGGCCGAGCCGATGCTGCCGCTGCGACTGTTCGCCGAGCGGGGGTTCTCCACCGCCGCCGGGGCCATGTTCCTGCTCACCGCGTCCGTCACCGGGGTGGTGTTCTTCACCGCGCAGTTCCTGCAGGACGCGCTGGGCGACGGACCGCTGGCCGCCGGCCTGCGGCTGCTGCCGCTGGGTGTGCTGCCGCTGGCGCTCGCGGCGCGCAGCGGTGCCCTGGCCGACCGGCTCGGTACCCGGCCGCTGACCGTGGCCGGACTGGTCGTGCTGACGCTGGGCACCTCGCTGCTGGCCGTGCTGGCCCGCCCGTACCCGGTACTGGCCGGTGCCCTGGTGCTGGTCGGGCTCGGGATGGCGGTCGCCGTGCCGGCGTTGACCAAGGCCGTGGTGGGGTCGGTGGCGCGGGGCGACATCAGCACCGCGTCCGGCGTGTTCAGCACGGTCCGGCAGTTGGGCGGAGCGTTCGGCGTGGCGGTGACGTCGGCGGCGTTCACCTCGGCGGGTGGCTACGGCTCGGTGGCTGCCGGATTCCGGGGTGCGATGGTCGTGGCTGCGGTGCTGGCCGCGATCGGCCTGGCGGTGGGACTCGCCGCCCGGCCACGCGACTGAATCGGTCCGGAGATGGCACGCTGTGCGCCGTGCATCCGGACCTGGTGGAGCTCGCCGCCGCCCACGGCGTGGCCACGCGCTACGAGAACGCCGACCAGCGGGAGGTCGTCGTCGACGAGGACGTCGTGGTCGCCGTCCTGGCCCAGCTCGACGTCGAGGCCGGCACCCCGGCGGACGTGGCCCGGGAACTGGCCGCCGTGCGGTCCGCCCGATCGGGTGGACTGCCGCCGACCGTCGTGCTCCGCGAAGGCATCGCATACCCGATTCCCGGCCCGGGCACGCTGACCCTGGAGGACGGCACCGAGCAGGGCGTCACCGGTGAACTGCCCGCCGACCTGCCACTGGGCTGGCACCGGCTGGCCACCACCGGTCAGGACGTCGTCGTGGTGGTCGTGCCGGACCGGCTGCCCGAGGTCGACCCGGCCTGGGGCTGGATGATCCAGCTCTACGCGTTGCGCTCGGCGGGCTCGTGGGGCATCGGCGACTACGGCGACCTCGCCGCCATGGCCAGCCGGTCGGCGGCCGAGCTGGGCGCGGGCGTGCTGCTGGTCAACCCGGTGCAGGCGGTCAGCCCCACCCATCCGGTGGAACGGTCGCCCTACTCGCCGGCCAGCCGCCGCTTCCTCAACCCGCTCTACCTGCGGGTCACGGCCACCGAGGCGTTCGCGGCCGCCGACGACACCACCAGGGTGGCGGTGCTGGCCTGCCGGCCGGCGAACGACACCGACCTGATCGACTACGACGCCGTCTGGGACGCCAAATGCCACGCGCTGGAACTGCTGTGGGCGGCATACCCGGCTGCGCGCACCATCGCCGAGGCCGACCTGGCCGCCGATCCGGCCCTGCGTGACTTCGCCGTCTACTGCGCGCTCGCCGAGACGCACGGCCCGGACTGGCGGGACTGGCCGGTGGAGGTCCGGGACGCCGCCGACCCGCCCGCCGACCACGACCGGGTGGCGTTCCACGCCTGGCTGCAGAGCCTGTGCGCGGCGCAACTGCGGGCCGTGTGGCAGGAGGCGTCGGCGATGGGTGTGGCCGTCATCCACGACCTGCCGGTCGGGGTGCGGCCCGGCGGCGCGGACACCTGGACGCTGCGCGACGTGTTCGCACCGAACGTGACGGTCGGGGCGCCGCCGGACGCGTTCAGCCAGCTCGGCCAGGACTGGAACCTGCCGCCGTGGCGGCCCGACCGGCTCGCCCAGCTCGGCTACGCGCCGTTCCGGGACATGCTCCGCGGCATCTTCCGGCATGCCCACGGCGTGCGCGTCGACCACGTCGCCGGGCTGTGGCGGCTGTGGTGGATCCCGCCGGGCGAGCCCGCCTCGCGCGGCACCTACGTGCACTACGACGCCGAGGCCATGCTGGGCATCCTCGCCCTGGAGGCGCACCGGGCCGGTGCCGTCGTGGTCGGCGAGGACCTGGGCACGGTCCGGCCCGAGGTGACCACCACGCTGCACGAACGGGGGATGCTCAGCTCGGCGGTGCTGTGGTTCCAGCGTGACTGGGATACGCCGGGTCACCCGTTTGTGCCACCGGACGAGTGGAACCCGGATGCCATGGCGAGCATCACCACCCACGACCTGCCGACCGTGGCCGGCTGGCTGTCCGGCGAACACGTCCGGGTGCGGGCCGAACTGGGCATGTTGGACGGTCCGGTGGCCGACGAGGAACGGTCGGCGGCGGCCGACCGGGCGGCGCTGTCCGACCTGCTGCGCGCCGAGGGCGTGCCCACCGGCGATCCGGTCGTCGCACTGCACACCGTGCTGGCGCGGGCGGCGGCCCGGCTGCTGCTCACCTCGCCCGCCGACGTGGTGGGCGAGCACCGCCAGCCCAACCTGCCGGGCACGGTCGACCAGTACCCGAACTGGCGCATCCCGTTGCCTGTCACACTGGACGCCTTCTTCGCCGACGACCGCGTACGGCGAGTGGTGGCGGCGTTGCGCGCCGCCCGCCCAACGGTGGGCGACCCAGGTCACGGTGCGCGGTGAGCGCCGCCCCGGCTAGCTTGGGAAACTTGTCCAACCCGGCCGCGGCCGGGTGCTGCTGAGGGAGCGGACGTGCGGCTCTGGCCAGGAAGGCCCTACCCGCTCGGCGCCACGTACGACGGCGTCGGCACCAACTTCGCGCTGTTCTCCGAGGTGGCGACGTCGGTTGAGGTGTGCCTGTTCGACGACCAGGGTCAGGAGACCCGGTCGACACTGCCCGAGGTGGACGGTTTCGTGCACCACGGCTACCTGCGTGGCGTCGGTGCCGGGCAGCGCTACGGATTCCGGGTGCACGGCCCGTACGACCCGGCGCAGGGATTGCGCTGCAACCCGGCGAAGCTGCTGATCGACCCGTACGCCAAGGCGATCGAGCCCGAACTGGACTGGGACGAGTCGCTGTTCGGCTACCAGTTCGCCTCACCCGACCAGCGCAACGACGCCGACTCGGCGGGCCACGTGCCGTACTCGGTCGTGGTGAGCCCGTTCTTCGACTGGGCCAACGACCGCGCGCCACGCATTCCCTACAACGAGTCCGTCATCTACGAGGCCCACGTCAAGGGCCTGACGATGCTGCACCCCGATGTGCCGGAACAGCAGCGCGGCACGTACGCCGGCCTGACCCATCCCGCGGTCATCGAGCACCTGACCAAGCTGGGCGTGACCGCGATCGAGCTGATGCCGGTGCACCAGTTCGTCACCGACCACGGCCTGAGCGACCGCGGCCTGCGCAACTACTGGGGTTACAACACGATCGGGTTCTTCGCCCCGCACCACGAGTTCTCGTCGCTGTCCGGCGCGGGCGCCCAGGTGCAGGAGTTCAAGGGCATGGTGCGGGTCCTGCACGAGGCCGACATCGAGGTGATCCTCGACGTCGTCTACAACCACACGGCCGAGGGCAACCACATGGGCCCGACGCTGTCCATGCGGGGCATCGACAACGAGGCTTACTACCGGCTGGTCGACGACACGCCGCAGTACTACATGGACTACACCGGCACCGGCAACTCGCTGAACGTGCGCAGCCCGCACACGCTCCAGCTCATCATGGACTCGCTGCGCTACTGGGTCACCGAGATGCACGTCGACGGGTTCCGCTTCGATCTGGCCTCGGCGCTGGCCCGCGAGTTCTACGACGTGGACCGGCTGTCCACGTTCTTCGACCTGGTGCAGCAGGACCCGGTGGTCAGCCAGGTGAAGTTGATCGCCGAGCCGTGGGACGTCGGTCCAGGTGGGTACCAGGTGGGCAACTTCCCGCCGGTGTGGACGGAGTGGAACGGCAAGTACCGGGACACCGTGCGCGACTTCTGGCGCGGTGAACCGGCCACTCTGGGCGAGTTCGCCTCCCGGATCACCGGTTCGTCCGATCTCTACCAGGACGACGGGCGCCGGCCGTTCGCGTCGATCAACTTCGTCACCGCGCACGACGGCTTCACCCTGGCCGACCTGGTGTCCTACGACCACAAGCACAACGAGGCCAACGGCGAGGACGGCCGCGACGGCTCGGACGACAACCGGTCGTGGAACTGCGGTGTCGAAGGACGGACCGACGACCGGGAGATCCTCGCGTTGCGGCACCGGCAGCGCAGGAACATGCTGGTCACCATGCTGCTCTCCCAGGGCGTGCCGATGCTGCTGCACGGCGACGAACTAGGCCGCACCCAACAGGGCAACAACAACGCCTACTGCCAGGACAGCGAACTGTCCTGGGTGGACTGGTCACTGTCCTCCGAAGACAGTGAACTGATCGAGTTCGTGGCTTCGCTGACCGCGTTTCGCAAGAACCACCCGGTGTTCCGGCGCCGCCGGTTCTTCGCCGGCAAGCCGATCCGGACCGGCGACGAACTCGGTGACATCGCCTGGTTCACGCCCTCCGGCGAGGAGATGAAGGAACAGAACTGGGACGACGGCTTCGGCAAGGCCATCGTCGTGTTCCTCAACGGCGAGGGCATCCCGGACCTGGACGAGCGCGGCATGGACGTGCTGGACGACTCGTTCCTGATGGCGTTCAACGCGCACTACGAGGACATCGAGTTCACGTTGCCGGGCAACGGATACGGCGCCGAGTGGGCGGTGGTGATCGACACCGCCACCGGTGACCTGGTGGCCGACCCGGGCAAGGAGATGGTGGCAGGCGGCGGCACGATCATGGTGACGGCGCGGTCGCTCGTGGTGCTGCAGCGCGTCGCGCAGGGCGCTGAGTGACCCCGCGCTCCACCTACCGGGTGCAGCTGCGGCCGTCGTTCACGCTCGCCGACGCCGGGTCGGTCGTGGACTACCTGCGCGCGCTCGGGGTCGACGCGCTGTACTGCTCGCCGGTGCTGGACGCGGTGCCCGGCTCGACGCACGGGTACGACGTCGTCGACCACTCCCACGCCCGGCCGGAGCTCGGCGGTGACACGGGCTTTCTGGCGCTGGCCGGGCGGTTGCGGTCGGCCGGCATGGGCATGGTGGTGGACATCGTGCCCAACCACATGTCGGTCGAGGTGCCTCCGGTCAACCGATGGTGGTGGGACGTGCTGCGGCACGGCCGGGAATCCCGGTATGCCGGCCATTTCGACATCGACTGGTCGCGCGGCCGGCTGTTGCTGCCGGTGCTCGGCTCCGACTCGCTCGACGACCTCACCGTCGACGGCGACGAGCTCCACTACTACGAGCACCGCTTCCCGATCGCGCCAGGCACGGGCGAAGGCACGCCGGCCCAGGTGCACGACCGGCAGCACTACGAACTGGTGAACTGGCGGCGGGGCAACGCCGAGCTGAACTACCGGCGGTTCTTCGACATCACCACGCTCGCCGCCGTCCGCGTCGAGGACCCGGCGGTGTTCGACGCCACGCACGGCGCCGTGCTGCGCTGGGTCGCCGGCGGGCACGTCACCGGCCTGCGGGTGGACCACCCGGACGGCCTGGCCGATCCCGGCGGCTACTTCCGCCGGTTGCGGGCCGGCGCGCCGGACGCGTGGCTGGTGGTGGAGAAGATCCTCGCGCCCGGTGAGCCGTTGCCGGCGAGTTGGCCGGTGGACGGCACCACCGGCTACGACGCGCTGGGCGAGATCTGTGGCGTGTTCGTCGATCCGGCGGGCGAGGCCGCGTTCACCGCGCTGGCCGAGAAGTCCGGCGTCGACACCGATTTCGCCGCCGTCACCGAGCGGTCCCGCCGGCTGGTCACCGACACCATCCTGGTGGCCGAGCTGCGCCGGATCGCCGGACTGGTGACCGGTGTCGACGCCGCCACGGCCACCGAGGACGTGGCCCGAACGATGATCGACTTCCCGGTGTACCGGTCGTACCTGCCCGAGGGCGAGCGGTACTGGGCGCGGGCCGTGTCCGGCGCCGAGCTGGACCGGCAGGTCAGGGCGGGTGGCGAGCTGGCCACCAGGGTGCAGCAGACCTCCGGCATGGTGGTCGCGAAAGGCACCGAGGACACGGCGTTCTACCGGTACTCGCGGTTCGTCGCGCTGAACGAGGTGGGCGGCTCACCGGAGCGGTTCGGCGTGCCGGCCGCCGACTTCCACGCCGCCGCGACGGCCCGGGAGGCCGGCTGGCCGCGCACCATGACCACACTGTCCACACACGACACCAAGCGGTCCGAGGACGTGCGCGCCCGGCTGGCCGTGCTGGCCGAACTGCCCGACGAGTTCGCCGCCGCCGTGGCGCGCTGGTCGGCGACCCACGCCATCGACGAGCCCGCGCTGAACCTGCTGGCCTGGCAGTCGCTGGTGGGCGCGTGGCCGATCAGCGCCGAACGTATGCGCCACTACCTGCTCAAGGCGGCCCGCGAGGCCAAGCTGCGCACGTCGTGGACCGACGCCGACGAGCCGTTCGAACAGGCCGTCGCCGCATGGCCGGACCGGGTCATCGCGGAGCTCGGCGGTGAGGTCGGCGAGTTCGTCGCGCGGATCAGCGCGCCCGGCTGGTCCAACGCGCTGGGCCAGAAACTGGTGCAGCTCACCGGACCCGGCGTGCCCGACGTCTATCAGGGCAGCGAGCTGTGGGACCTGTCGCTGGTCGACCCGGACAACCGCAGGCCGGTCGACTACGGCGTCCGGCGGTCGCTGCTGACCAGGCTCGCCGACGGTTGGCTGCCGCCGGTCGACGACAGTGGCGCGGCGAAACTTCTGGTGGTGCACAAGGCTTTGACGCTGCGTCGGGACCGGCCGGAACTGTTCACCGGTTACCGCCCGCTCACCGCGGACGGCCCGGCCGCCGAGCACGCGCTGGCGTTCGCCCGCACCGGCCTGGTCACCCTGACCACCCGGCTGCCGGTCGGCCTGGCCGCGGCCGGTGGCTGGCGGGACACCGTGCTGGCGCTGCCCGCAGGCCGGTGGACCGACGTGCTGACCGGTACGGCGTGCGGTGACATGGTGGCGCCGGCCGACCTGCTGGCGCGGTACCCGGTGGCGCTGCTGGCGCGAGGTGAGCGGTGAGGTACACGGTGTGGGCGCCCGACCATGAGCGGGTGCGCGTCCGGGTCGCCGACACCGACCACGACCTGACACGGGCGGACGGCGGCTGGTGGCAGGGCGACGCGCCGGCCGGTGACTACGCCTTCCTGCTCGGTGGCGACGACACGCCCCTGCCCGACCCGCGCTCGCGCTGGCAGCCGCACGGCGTGCACGCCGCCACCCGGCCCTACGATCACGGCGCCTTCTCCTGGACCGACGGCGACTGGACCGGCCGGGCGCTGCGCGGTGCCGTGGTCTACGAGCTGCACGTCGGCACGTTCACGCCGGGCGGCACCTTCGACTCGGCCGTGGAACGGTTGTTCCACTTGGTGAATCTCGGTGTCACGCACGTCGAGGTGATGCCGGTCAACTCGTTCGACGGCACGGCGGGTTGGGGCTACGACGGCGTGCTGTGGGGTGCGGTGCACGAGCCCTACGGCGGGCCGGACGGCTTCAAGCGGTTCGTGGACGCCTGCCACGCCAGGGGACTGGCCGTCGTGCTCGACGTCGTCTACAACCACCTCGGCCCGTCCGGGGCCTACCTCGGCCGGTTCGGTCCGTACTTCGACGGGCAGAGCGACTGGGGTCCGGCGCTCAACCTGGACGGTCCCGGCTCGGACGAGGTCCGCGCCTACGTGCTGGACAACGCGCTGGGCTGGCTGCGCGACTTCCACGTCGACGGGCTGCGCCTGGACGCGGTGCACGCGTTCACCGACCGCAGGGCCAAGACACTGCTGGAGGAGCTGGCCACCGCCACCGGCGCGCTGTCCGCCGCCGTGCGCAGGCCGCTCACGCTGATCGCCGAGTCCGACCGCAACGACCCGGCGCTGGTCACCCCGGTCGAGGCCGGCGGCATCGGGGTGCACGCCCAGTGGTCGGACGACCTGCACCACGCCCTGCACGTCGCCCTGACCGGCGAAACCCGGGGCTACTACGCGGATTTCGCCGCGCCGGGCGCGCTGGTGCGGACGCTGCGCGAGGTGTTCTTCCACGCCGGCACGTGGTCGTCGTTCCGCGGCCGCACCCATGGCCGGCCGGTCGACGCGCACCGCCAGTCCGGTCACCGGTTCCTGGCCTACCTCCAGACCCACGACCAGGTGGGCAACCGGGCCACCGGCGACCGGCTGTCCGCCACCGTGTCGCCCGGCAGGCTGGCCTGCGGCGCCGCGATCGTGTTCTGCTCGCCGTACACGCCGATGATCTTCATGGGCGAGGAGTGGGCGGCCGGCACGCCGTGGCAGTTCTTCGCGTCGTTCCCCGACCCGGAACTGGCCGACGCCGTGCGGCAGGGCAGGCGCCGCGAGTTCGGCCGGCACGGCTGGGCCGAGCAGGACGTGCCCGACCCGATGGACCCGGCCACCGTCGTCCGGTCCCGGCTGGACTGGGCGGAACCGGACGCACCCGGCCACCGCGAGATGCTCGCCCTCTACCGCGACCTGATCCGGCTGCGCTCGGCGCGGCCCGAGCTGGCCGACCCCCGATTGGACCAGTTCGGGGTGCGGGGTGCCGACTCGTGGCTGGTGCTGTCCCGTGGCCCGCTGCGGCTGGCGTGCAACTGGGGCGACACGCCCGTCGACGTGCCGCTGGACGTCCCGGCGGGCGGCGTGTTGCTGTCCTGGGGTGCGCCGGCGCCGCGTGGCGAAAGTGTGCACCTGCCGCCGGAGTCGTTCGTCCTGATCGATTCTTTGGCAAAATAGCCGAATATGGCCACTCGACCGCCCACACCGACGCGCGTGCTCGCCGGGCATCCGTTTCCGCTCGGCGCCCACCCCGAAGCCGGTGGCGTCCGGTTCGCGGTGGCGTCGGCCGTCGCGGACGCCGTCGAGGTGTGCCTGATCAGCGACGAGGGCGCGGAACGCAGGGTCGAACTGACCGAGCGCACGTTCGGCGTGTGGCACGGCCTGGTGCCGGGTGTGACGACCGGGCAGCGGTACGGCTTCCGGGTGCACGGCCCGTACGACCCCGGCCGCGGGCTGCGGTGCAACCCGGCGAAGCTGCTGATCGACCCGTACGCCACCCGGATCGCCGGCAGCCTGACGAATCTGGCGTCCGCCCTGGGCTATGTCGGCGACCCGATGCGCGGCCCGGCCTCGCCCGTCGACTCGCTGGGCAGCGTGCCGCTGTCCGTGGTGAGTTCGCGCGGCGGCCCGGACACCGGCATCCGGCCCGAGGTGCCGTACGAGGAGGCGGTGATCTACGAGCTGCACGTGAAGGGTTTCACGCAGCGGCACCCGGAACTGCCCCGCAGCCTGCGCGGCACCTACCTCGGCATGGCCCACCCCGCGGTGATCGAACACCTGGTGCGGTTGGGCGTGACCACGGTGGAACTGTTGCCGGTACAGGCGTTCGGCGACGAACCGGCGCTGCTGCGGGCCGGCCGGCACAACTACTGGGGCTACTCGCCGCTGGGCTACTTCGCGCCGCACGCCGGCTACGCCAGCGAACCGGGCCGGGAGATCGAGGAGTTCCGGACGATGGTCGCCGCACTGCACGCGGCGAAGATCGAAGTGATCGTCGACGTCGTCTACAACCACACGTGCGAGGGCGGACCGGACGGTCCCACGCTGAGCTTCCGCGGCTACGACGCGCCCACGTACTACCTGCACCGGGGCGGCGGCCGGGTCGTCGACATCACCGGCTGCGGCAACACGCTGGACGCCGGATCGCCCACGGTGGTGCGGCTGGTCACCGACTCGCTGCGGTACTGGGTGACCGAACTGGGTGTGGACGGCTTCCGGTTCGACCTGGCCAGCACGCTCGGCCGGCCGGGTGGCCGGATCTTCGACCGCGACTCGACGATGCTCACCGCGATCACCACGGATCCGTTGCTGTCCCGGTGCAAGCTGATCGCGGAGCCGTGGGACGCCACCGGCGACGGGTACCGGGTGGGCGAGTTCGGCGCGCAGTGGGCGGAGTGGAACGGCAAGTACCGGGACACCGTGCGCGACTTCTGGCGCGGTGACACCGGTGTGCGCGACCTGGCGTACCGGCTGTCCGGCTCGTCGGACCTCTACGCGGACGACCTGCGCCGCCCGTGGCAGTCGATCAACTTCGTGACCGCGCACGACGGATTCACCCTGCGCGACCTGGTTTCCTTCAGCCACAAGCACAATGAGGCCAACGGCGAGGACAACCGCGACGGCACCGACGACAACCGCGCGAACAACAACGGCGTCGAGGGCGAGACGGACGACAAGGCGATCCGCGCCCTGCGCACCCGGCAGGCACGCAACTTCCTGGCCACACTGCTGCTGTCCACGGGCACACCGATGCTCGTCTCCGGAGACGAGATGTGGCGGACCCAGAACGGCAACAACAACGCCTACTGCCAGGACAACGAGATGTCGTGGCTGAACTGGGACGCGTCACCGGACGCGGACGCCTTACTGGCGTTCGCCCGCCGGCTGGTGCACGTGCGCGCGGCCAGCCCGGCGCTGCGGCAGCCGCAGTTCTTCGAGGGCCGCACCACCCCCACCGGCGTCCCCGACCTGATCTGGCTGCGCGCCGAGGGCGGCGAGATGACCGACACCGACTGGTTCGACGAGGGGCGGCGCACGCTGGGCATGTGGATCGACGGCTCCAACAGCCAGTCCCGGACCCGCGACGGTGAACTGGTGGCCGACCACACCTGGCTGCTCCTGCTGAACGCCGGCACCGAGACCGTGCAGTTCGCCCTGCCCGGGCCCCAGTACGGCCGCACCTTCGACCCCAAGCTGGACACGACGACGGCCGACGGCAGCCCGGCCAACGCGGGCACGCTGGCGGCCGGCTCGTCGGTGCCGCTGGAGGGCCGGTCACTGCTGCTGCTCCGCGCACCTCGGGCCGACATGTAACTGCCACGCAGGAGACATCCGCTGGTCGAGGCGCCGACCTGCGGACATTCATGTCCGGGCCGCCGCTGATTCAGGTCGCGGTCGCCCGGGACACCGTTCCGGACCGCACACTGGGCGGCGGGCAGGCGCGTTCGTCCGGCTTGTCCGCGACGTTCTGGAGGCAGGTGGCGATGGACGGCTCCTTTCTGCGTGACCGGCGGCGACGGCTCAGCGCCGTGTTGGGTGCGTTCGTGGTCCTGGCGGCCGTGAGCGCCGGCTCTGCGGACACGGCACAGGTGTCGGCCGCCGCCCCCACGCCGTCCCCGCGCCACGCGTCGGTGGCGCACCTGCCGGCCACCGCGTTACGGCCGCTGCCGGGCACCGCGCCCCGACCGGTCGTCGCCCACCAGGCATCGTCGGCCATCACGCGGGCGCGGCACCCGAAGCTGGTGTCGGCGCCGGTGACCCATCCGAACGACGACTTCCTGGGTTCCACGATCGAGGCCCACGAGGGCAAGCACTCCCCGCCGGTCACACCGCCGCACCCGGGCGCCACGCTGCCCGGCCTCGACGTCAGCCACCACCAGGGCACGGTGAACTGGGGATCGGTCGCCGCCGGCGGCGCCACCTTCGCCTACCTGAAGGCCACCGAGGGCACCGGCTTCGTGGACGGCCAGTTCCATCGGAACGTCGCCGGTTCGCGCGCGGCCGGCCTGTTCCGTGGTGCCTACCACTTCGCGTTGCCCGACCGGTCCGGCGGAGCCGCGCAGGCCAACTTCTTCGTCGACCACGGCGGCGGCTGGACAGCGGACAGCGCCACCCTGCCACCGGTCATCGACATGGAATACAACCCGTACGGACCCACCTGCTACGGCCTCGACCAGGCCCAGATGTCCGCCTGGGTGATGGACTTCTCGGTCACGGTGCACAACCGGACCCGCCGGTGGCCGATGATCTACACGACGCGGGACTGGTGGTCGCGGTGTGCCGGCGACGCCGCCGTCGCCCACACCGATCCGCTGTGGCTGGCCCGCTACAACAGCGACCCGGGCGCGCTGCCGGCCGGCTGGTCGTTCTACGCGGTCTGGCAGTACGACGACGCCGGCACGTTCCCCGGCGACCAGGACGTCTTCAGCGGCACGATCCAGCAGCTCAGCGCCTTCGCCGGCGGCGGCCGCCCGGTCGTCCTGCACAACCCGCCGCCCAGCGGCCCGACAGCCGCCCTGAGCAGGCCGGCGGCCGCCCGGCCGGCGACCACGTCGGTTGCGCCCCAACCCACACCGCTGCCGACCACCACGCCCCCGCCCGCGACGACGACCGAGCCGCCAGCACCGCCGACGACCGAGCCGCCCACGACGACGACTACGACCGCGCCGCCGCCGACGAGCGAGCCGCCCGCGACGACGACCGATCCGGCACCGACCACCACGACCGAGCCGCCGACCTCGACAGCCGGCTCAGCCGTCACCACGACCGAGCCGCCGACCACCACGGCCGACCCCTCGACGACCGCGACCGACGGTGGCACGCCCGGCTGAGACCGGCTCTCAGGAGGTACCGAACTGCTGAGCGGCTACGTCAGCGCTCGCGCTACAGGGTGTGATGTCGACGATCAGCCCGTCGGCGGCGATCGCGGAGATCCGGCCTGATCCGAGTTTCATCTGAGCCCTTCCGCAAGCGGTTGTGCTCGGCACGCTGCCCGCCCAACCTCTCCGGAACCTTTCATCGACCTTGAATCCGGCCCTAGTGGGCGAGCACCACACGGCCCAGTTCGGCGGGCGCGGCGAGCAGGTCGTGCCTGGGCAGGACGCGGACCGTGTAGCCGATGGCGCCCGCGCCCGGTAGCGGCACTTCCGCCTCGTACCGGCCGTTCTCCTTGAGCGACATCGGCACCGTCATCGCGTCGAACAGTTCACCGTTGTCGTCGACCCGACCGAACACGGCCTCGACGTCGAACTCGCTCACCGCCAGTTCGCCGTGTTCGATCGTCGCGCACACCCGGACCGGCGTGCCGACCAGCGGTGTCACCGCGTCCGTGTCGGCCAGCTCCAGGTCGGCCACCCGCACGTGGGCCCAGTGGGCGCGCAGCCGGTCCCGGTAGTCGGCCAGCGAGCGCGCACCGCGGTAGCCGTCCGCGTTGGTGGCCGCCGCCGACCGCCCGGCCGGCACGTACAGCGTGTCCACGTACTCGCGTACCATCCGGTCCGCCCGCACCCGGGGGCCGAGGGTGAGCAGCGTGTGCCGTACCCGGTCCAGCCAGCCGGTCGGCAGGCCGTCGGTGCGCTCGTAGAACAGCGGCAGCACCTGGCGGTCCAGCAGCTCGTAGAGCGCCGACGCCTCCAGGTCGTCGCGCCGGTTCGGGTCGGCGACGTCGTCGGCGGTGGGGATGGCCCAGCCATCGCGGCCGTCGTGGCACTCGTCCCACCAACCGTCGCGAATGGACAGATTGAGGCCGCCGTTGAGCGCCGACTTCATGCCGGACGTGCCACATGCCTCCAGCGGCCGCACCGGATTGTTCAGCCAGACGTCGCAACCCCAGTAGAGATACCGGGCCATCGACATGTCGTAGTCGGGCAGGAACACGATCCGGTGCCGCACGTCGGCATCGTCGGCGTAGCGCACGATCTCCTGGATCAGCGCCTTGCCGCCGTCGTCGGCCGGGTGCGACTTGCCCGCGACCACCAGCTGCACCGGACGGGACGGGTCCAGCAGCAGTGACCGCAGCCGGGCGGGGTCGCGCAGCATCAGCGTGAGCCGCTTGTAGGTCGCGGCCCGCCGGGCGAAGCCCACGGTCAGCACGGCGGGGTCGAACACCGAGTCGACCCAGTCCAGTTCCAGCGCGGACGCGCCCCGGGTCAGGCACGACGCCCGCACCCGCCGCCGCACCTCGGCCACCAGCCGGCCGCGCAGCTCGCACCGCAGCTCCCACAGCCGCGTGTCACTCACCGGCACCGAGCCGTCGATCAGCTCCTGCATCTCCGGCGCCGACCAGGTCGGCGCGTGCACGCCGTTGGTGACCGATCCGATCGGCACCTCGGCCTCGTCGAAGTCCGGCCACATGCCGTGGAACATCGCGCGGCTCACCTCGCCGTGCAGCCGCGACACCCCGTTGGCTCGCTGCGCCAGCCGGAGGCCCATGTGCGCCATGTTGAACATGCCGGGGTTGTCCTCGGCGCCCAGCGCCAGGATCCGGTCCACCGGCAGGCCGGGCAGCAGCCGGCCGGAGCCGAAGTAGTGCTCGACCAGCTCGATGGGGAACCGGTCGATGCCGGCCGGCACCGGCGTGTGCGTGGTGAACACCGCCCCGGCGCGCACCGAGGACAGCGACTCGTCGAAGTCCAGACCGGGCGCGGCCACCAGTTCCCGGATGCGCTCCAACCCGAGAAAACCGGCGTGTCCCTCGTTCGTGTGGAAGACCACCGGACCGGGGTGACCGGACAGCTCACAGTAACGACGGACCGCGCGGACACCGCCGATGCCGGCCAGGATCTCCTGGCGGATGCGGTGGTCCTGGTCGCCGCCGTACAGCCGGTCGGTGACTTCGCGCAGGTCGGGGTCGTTGCCCTCGACGTCCGAGTCGAGCAGCAGCAGCGGCACCCGCCCCACCGCGGCCAGCCACACGCGGGCCCGCAGCGCCCGGTCGGCGGGCATCGGCACGGCCACCGTGACCGGCTCGCCGGACGGCTCGCGCAGCGGCGTCAGCGGCTGGGCGCGCGGGTCGAGCTCCGGGTAGTGCTCCTGCTGCCAGCCCTCGGCGGACAGCGACTGCCGGAAGTACCCGTGCCGGTAGAGCAGGCCCACCCCGATCAGCGGCACGCCCAGGTCGGAGGCCGCTTTCAGGTGGTCACCGGCGAGCACGCCCAGGCCGCCGGAGTAGTTGGGCAGGGTGGCGTTGACGCCGAATTCCATGGAGAAGTAGGCGATCGCCACCGGCCGGCCGGGCTCGGCGGTGTACCAGCTCGATCCGGCCAGGTAGTCGGACAGGTTCGTGGCGGCGGCGTCGCAGTCGGCCAGGAAACCCTCGTCAGCGGCCAGTTCGGCCAGCCGACCGGCCGGCACCTCGGCCAGCAGGCGCAGCGGATCACCGCCGGTGCTCGCCCACAGTTCGGGGGAGACGGCGGCGAACAGATCCCTGGTCGGCTGGTGCCACGTCCAACGGAGATTGGTGGCGAGCTGGTCCAGCGCGGCCAGTCGGGCCGGGAGGCTGGCGCGGACGGTCAACCGGCGAACGGCACGCATGGCGAAAGACCCTATCCGGCGACCACGTCCGTGGCGCCGATCACCCGCTCGTGTGTCGCCAATGTCCTGGTTGCGAGGTTGCCCGAAGCGTTCACACCGAGGTGTGAACGGCGGGGTGTGATGACGTTACGACCGAGTGACCACTCTGGACAGACCGACGCGCGGACCTCACGGAAAGTCCATACAGGTGTACCAGTCCGTCAACCGGGGTAACTAGGCTGAACGGGTCCCCGATGACTGCCCGGCATGATCGACGCGGCACACTCTCGGGCACCGTGTGACGCTGTGTGGCACGGACGGAAGGAGCGTGGTCCATGACCGGTCGGCTCGGCATCGACGACGTGACCCCGTCGGTGAGCTGTGGACGCTACCCGGCGAAAGCCGTGGTGGGTGAACATGTTCCGGTCACCGCGACGGTCTGGCGCGACGGGCACGACGCGGTATCGGCCACGGTCGCCTGGCGCGGCCCGGACGACCGGACCGCCAGGCTCACCCGGATGGCTCCGGTGGGCGCCGGCCTGGACCGGTTCGCCGCCGTGATCGTGCCGGACAGCGACGGGCTGTGGACCTACCGGGTGGACGCGTGGAGCGATCCGTGGCGCACCTGGTTGCACACCGTCGAGGTGAAGGTCGACGCCGGCCAGAGCGCCGGTGAGCTGGCCAACGACCTGGAGAACGGTGCCCGCCTGCTGGACCGGGTCTCCCGCCGGCCGGACCGGCGGCTGGACCGGGTGCTGCTGGCCGGTGCGGCGGTCGCGCTGCGCGACGAGGACCTGCCGCTGCCCGAGCGGGTCGCCCCGGCGCTGGCCGACGAGGTGCTCGCGATCATGCACGAGTACCCGGTGCGCGAACTGGTCACCAAGGGCCGGACGATGCACGTGCTGGTGGACCGCAAGCGGGCCGCCTTCGGCTCCTGGTACGAGCTGTTCCCCCGCTCGACCGGCGGTGTCGACGAGTCCGGCCGGCCGGTGCACGGCACGTTCGCCACGGCGGCCGGCGCGCTGGACCGGATCGCCGACATGGGCTTCGACGTCGTCTACCTGCCGCCCATCCACCCGATCGGCCGGGTCAACCGCAAGGGCGCCAACAACACGCTGGCGGCCGGACCGGAGGACGTCGGCTCGCCGTGGGCGATCGGCGCCGACGAGGGCGGCCACGACTCGATCCACCCGCGCCTGGGCACCGAGGAGGACTTCGACGCGTTCGTCGGGCGGGCCGGTGAGCTGGGCATGGAGGTCGCGCTCGACCTGGCCCTGCAGGCCGCGCCGGACCACCCGTGGGTGGTCAAGTACCCGGAGTTCTTCACCACCCGGCCGGACGGCACGATCGCCTACGCGGAGAACCCGCCGAAGAAGTACCAGGACATCTACCCGGTCAACTTCGACAACGACCCGCAGGGCATCTACGCCGAGGTGCTGCGCGTGGTCCTGCACTGGGTGGACCACGGGGTGCGGATCTTCCGGGTGGACAACCCGCACACCAAGCCGCCGGACTTCTGGGCCCGCCTGATCGGTTCGGTCAAGGACGCGCACCGCGACGTGTTGTTCCTGTCCGAAGCGTTCACCCGGCCCGCGGTGCTGTGGGGTCTGGCCCGGTTGGGCTTCACCCAGAGTTACACCTATTTCACGTGGCGTACCACCAAGGAGGAACTGGTCGAGTTCGGCGTCGACCTGCTCGACCACGTCGACGAGGGCCGGCCGAACCTGTTCGTGAACACGCCGGACATCCTGCACGCGTCGCTGCAACGGGGCGGCCCGGCGATGTTCGCCGTGCGGGCGGCGCTGGCCGCGACCATGTCGCCGTCCTGGGGCGTCTACTCCGGGTTCGAGCTGTTCGAGCACGTACCGGTGCGCGAGGGCAGCGAGGAGTACCTGAACTCGGAGAAGTACGAACTGCGGCCCAGGGACTTCGCGGGTGCGCTGGCCGAGGGCCGGTCGCTGGAACCGTGGCTGCGCAAGCTCAACGAGATCCGCCGGGCGCACCCCGCGTTGCAGCAGCTGCGCACGTTGCGGTTCCACCACGTGGACAACGACGCCCTGATCGCCTACTCCAAGCAGGACCCGGCCACCGGAGACACCGTCGTCTCGGTGATCAGTCTGGATCCCTTCACGGCCCAGGAGGGCACCCTGTGGCTGGACCTGCCGTCGCTGGGCTTCGAGTGGCCGGACCTGCTGCTCGCGCACGACGAGGTCACCGGCGAGACATGGCACTGGGGCCAGGCCAACTACGTGCGGCTGGAGCCGTGGCGGGCGGTGGCGCACGTGGTCGGCGTACGACGACCCGAAGTGTGACCGGGCCCGGGTCCGGCGCACGTCCTCTGTCCCCAACCCCGCGTCCCCCCGGCGCAGGGTGAGCCCCGCTCACGCCGACGAGGTGGAACTCGTGATCGAAGACCCGCTGACCGACGCAGTCCAGCAGCAGGAGACCCACCGCCCGGACGCGGCACTGGGCCTGGAGGGCGTGCCGCACACCGGTGAGGCCATCACCGCGGACGGCATGCTCGTCGAGCCGAGCGCGGCGGATTTCGTCTCGGCCATGGAAGCACCCGGGGTGCCGGAGTGGTTCAAGGGCGCCGTGTTCTACGAGGTGCTGGTCCGGGCGTTCAGTGATTCCAACGGGGACGGCACCGGCGACCTGCGCGGCCTGGCCGGCAAGCTGGACTACCTGCAGTGGCTCGGGGTGGACTGCCTGTGGCTGCCGCCGTTCTACGCGTCGCCGCTGCGCGACGGCGGCTACGACATCAGCGATTTCCGCGCCGTGCTGCCGGAGTTCGGCAGCGTCGAGGACTTCGTGTACCTGCTGGACGAGGCGCACGCCAGGGGCATCAGGGTGATCACCGACCTGGTGCTCAACCACACGTCCGACGCGCACCCGTGGTTCCAGCAGTCGCGGACCGAACCGGACGGCCCGTACGGCAACTTCTATGTGTGGAGCGACGACGACTCCCGCTACGCCGAGGCGCGGATCATCTTCGTGGACACGGAGACGTCGAACTGGACGTACGACCCGGTGCGCGGCCAGTTCTACTGGCACCGTTTCTTCACCCACCAGCCGGACCTGAACTACGAGAACACCGACGTGCAGGACGCCATGCTGGACGTGCTGCGGTTCTGGTTGGACCTGGGGATCGACGGTTTCCGGTTGGACGCCGTGCCCTACCTGTTCGAGCAGGAGGGCACCAACTGCGAGAACCTGCCGCGTACGCACGACTTCCTGAGGCGCTGCCGGAAGGTCGTCGACGACGAGTTCCCCGGCCGCGTGTTGCTGGCCGAGGCGAACCAGTGGCCGTCGGACGTCGTGGCGTACTTCGGTGATCCGTCGGTCGGCGGCGACGAGTGCCACATGGCGTTCCACTTTCCCTTGATGCCACGGCTGTTCATGGCCGTGCGGCGGGAAAGCCGGTTCCCCATCTCGGAAATCCTGTCCCAGACACCGGAGATCCCGTCCGGCTGCCAGTGGGGGATCTTCCTGCGCAACCACGACGAGTTGACGCTGGAGATGGTCACCGACGACGAGCGCGACTACATGTACGCCGAGTACGCCAAGGATCCCCGGATGAAGGCGAACATCGGCATCCGGCGCAGGCTGGCTCCGCTGCTCGACAACGATCGCAACCAGCAGGAGCTGTTCACGGCGATGTTGCTGTCGTTGCCCGGTTCTCCGGTGCTGTACTACGGTGACGAGATCGGCATGGGCGACAACATCTGGCTCGGCGACCGGGACGCGGTGCGGACGCCCATGCAGTGGACGCCGGACCGCAACGCCGGTTTCTCCGGCTGCGACCCGGGCCGGATCTACCTGCCGGTGATCATGGACCCGATCTACGGCTACCAGGGCATCAACGTCGAGTCACAGACCAACAACCCGTCGTCGCTGCTGCACTGGACCCGGAGGATGATCGAGGTTCGCAAGCAGCACCCCGCGTTCGCCGAGGGGAAGTTCGTCGATCTCGGCGGATCCAATCCGAGCGTGCTGGCCTACCAGCGCAGTTGGCGCCGGCCGGACGGGCGCGAGGACGTGGTGCTGTGCGTGAACAACCTGTCGCGCTTCCCGCAACCGGTGGAGCTGGACCTGTCGGCGCATCGGGACTGCACACCGATCGAACTCACCGGTGGGGTCCGGTTCCCTAGGATAGGTGACCTGTCGTACCTGCTCACCTTGCCTGGCCATGGCTTCTACTGGTTCCAGCTCGTCGAGCCGGGCAACGAGACCGAACCGAGGTGAGGCACGTGACCGATCAGGCACAGTTGGCCAACCTGGTCGACGAGGTGGTCACCGAACTCCCGGCGTGGTTGCCCGGCCAGCGGTGGTTCGCCGGCAAGGATCGCCCGGTCACGGACGTGCGGCCGGTCTCGTGGACCTTGCTGCGCGACGGCGACCCGATGTTGTTGCACGTGATCGTCGAGGTGATCCAGGACGACCGCAGTGAGCGCTACCAGTTGCTGATCGGCTGCGGCACGCAACTGCCCGACCACCTGGGTGCCAGTTGGCTGGGTACCGAGGAGGGCCTGCTGTGCTACGAGGCCACCGGTGACGCCGACCTCACCGGCACGCTGCTGGATCTGATGGTGGACGGGCAGCGGGTGGGCCCGCTGACCTTCGAGCACGAGCCGGACGTCACGCTGACCGGCGACCTGCGGGCCCGGCCGGTGATCGCCGAGCAGAGCAACACGTCGCTGGTGTTCGGCAGCCAGTACATCCTGAAGCTCTACCGCAAGCTGGCCCCCGGGCTGAATCCGGACCTGAAGCTGCACCGGGCGCTGCGCGGGGTGGGCAGCGACCACATCGCGCCGCCACTCGGTTCGATCAGCGGCGACCTCGGCGGTACCGAGCCGACGACCGTGGCGATGCTCCAGCAGTTCGTCGGCGACGCCGTGGACGGCTGGGCGATGGCCACCACGAGTGTGCGCGACCTGATGGCCGAGCCGGACCTCGGCGCGTCCGAGGTGGGTGGTGACTTCGCCGGTGAGGCGCAGCGGCTGGGCCACGCCGTCGCCACCGTGCACGCCGAACTGCGCACCGCGCTGGGCCAGCACGAGGTGGACGCGAACGAGTTCGACCGCACGGTCGCCGCGATGGCCCGCAGGCTGGACGAGGTGGCCGGGCGGGTGCCGGAACTGGTGCCGATGGTGCCGTCACTGCGGGCCGCGTTCGAGAGGATCCGCGAGGTCAAGGCGCCGGTGTACATGCAGTTCATCCACGGCGACCTGCACCTGGGGCAGGTGCTGCGCACCGCCAACGGTTGGCTGCTGATCGACTTCGAGGGCGAGCCGGCCGCGCCGCCCGCCGAACGTGGCGTGCTGCGCTCCCCGCTGCGGGACGTGGCCGGCATGCTGCGCTCGTTCGACTACGCGGCCCACCAGATGCTGATCGGCCAGTCCGTGGAGGACGACCAGCTCACCGAGAGCGCGCTGGAGTGGGCGCGCCGCAACCGGGCCGCGTTCTGCGACGGCTACGCCGAGGTGGACGTCGAGTCGATCGGCGACCCCCGCACGCATGGTGACCTGCTGCGCGCGTTCGAACTGGACAAGGCCGTGTACGAGGTGGCCTACGAGCACGCCAACCGTCCGGAGTGGCTTGCGGTACCGCTGTCCTCGATCAGCAGGTTGACCGCCGGAGGCGAGTGACCATGAACGCTGTCCCAGACGTGTCCACCGGCGTGGTGCCGGCACCGCACGACGTCGAGCGCCTGCTGGCCGGTGCGCACCACGATCCGCACTCCGTGCTCGGCGTGCACCGGGTGGCAGGCGGCCTGGCCGCCAGGGCGCTGCGTCCGGGCGCGGACTCCGTCACGCTGGTGTCGGCTGCCGGGCGGGTGCCGCTGCGCCGGGTCGCCGACGGCGTGTTCGCCGGTGCGCTGGCCGAACACCCCGGGTCGTACCTGCTGGAGGTGGAGTACGACGGCAACGTCGTCACCGTGGACGACCCGTACCGCTGGCTGCCCACGGTCGGCGAGCTGGACCTGCACCTGATCGGCGAGGGCCGGCACGAGCGGCTGTGGCACGTGCTCGGCGCACATCCCCGCTCCTACGACACACCCAGCGGCACGGTGGACGGCGTGTCGTTCGCGGTGTGGGCGCCCACCGCGCGGGGCGTGCGGGTCACCGGTGACTTCGACGGCTGGGACGGGCGAGCGAATCCGTTGCGCTCCTTGGGTTCCAGCGGTGTGTGGGAAGTGTTCCTGCCGAACGTGGCGGTCGGCGCCAAGTACAAGTTCCGGATCTTCGGCGCGGACGGCGCGTGGCACGAGAAGGCCGACCCGATGGCGTTCGCCACCGAACTCCCACCGGCCACGGCGTCCGTCGTGACGAGGTCGACCTACGAGTGGGGCGACGGCGAGTGGCTGGCCCGCCGTGCCGCCACCCAGTGGTCGGACGCGCCGATGAGCATCTACGAGGTTCATCTCGGGTCGTGGCGGCAGGGCCTGGACTACCGCGAACTGGCCGACCAGCTCGCCGACTACGTGTCCGCCACCGGTTTCACCCACGTCGAGCTGCTGCCGGTGGCCGAGCACCCGTTCGGCGGGTCATGGGGTTACCAGGTCACCTCCTACTACGCGCCCACCTCCCGGTTCGGCAGCCCGGACGACTTCCGCTACTTCGTCGACCGCCTGCACCAGCGCGGCATCGGCGTGCTCGCCGACTGGGTGCCGGCGCACTTCCCCCGGGACAGCTGGGCGCTGGCCAAGTTCGACGGTTCACCGCTGTACGAGCACAGCGACCCACGACGCGGCGAGCACCCCGACTGGGGCACGCTGATCTTCGACTTCGGCCGCAACGAGGTGCGCAACTTCCTGGTCGCCAATGCCCTCTACTGGATCGGCGAGTTCCACCTGGACGGGCTGCGGGTGGACGCGGTCGCGTCGATGCTGTACCTGGACTACTCGCGGGACGAGTGGCTGCCCAACGAGTACGGGGGCCGGGAGAACCTGGACGCCGTGCGGTTCCTGCAGGAGCTCAACGCCACCGTCTACCGGGAGCACCCCGGCGCGGTGATGGTCGCCGAGGAGTCCACCGCGTGGCCCGGCGTGACCCGACCGACCCATCTCGGCGGCCTGGGCTTCGGGTTCAAGTGGAACATGGGCTGGATGCACGACACGCTGAACTACCTGTCCCGCGACCCGATCCACCGCTCGTACCACCACAACGAGATGACGTTCTCCATGGTGTACGCCTGGACGGAGAACTTCGTGCAGCCGCTGTCACACGACGAGGTCGTGCACGGCAAGGGTTCGCTGTGGCAGCGGATGCCCGGCGACGACTGGAACAAGGCAGCCGGCCTGCGGTCGCTGCTGGCCTTCATGTGGGCCCATCCGGGCAAGCAACTGCTGTTCATGGGCGGCGAGTTCGGCCAGCCCGGCGAGTGGTCGGAGTCCCGGTCACTGGAGTGGGGTCTACTGGAGGCGCCGCTGCACCGCGGCGTCCAGGACCTGGTGCGCGACCTGAACCTGCTGTACCGGTCGTCGCCGGCACTGTTCAGTGAGGACACCCGGCCCAGCGGCTTCCAGTGGATCGACGCCAACGACTCGGCCGGCAACGTGCTCAGCTTCCTGCGTCGTGGCACCGATGACTCGGTGGTCGCGTGTGTGGCGAACTTCGCCGGTGTGCCGCACGAGAACTACCGCGTCGGGCTGCCGGCCGCCGGGGAGTGGCTGGAGGTGCTCAACACCGACGCCGAGCTCTACGGCGGGTCCGGTGTGGGCAACATGGGCCGGGTGGTCGCCGAGGCCAAGCCGTGGCACGGTCTGCCGGCGTCGGTCCTGCTCCGGTTGCCGCCCAGCGGTGTGCTGTTCCTGGTGCCGTCCGTGACCACGATGATCGAGGTGGACACTCTGTCCGATCAGGACGGTTGACGATCGGCACGGCGGACCGCCCGGCCAGGTGACCGGGCGGTCCATACTGTCTGTCAGAACACCGGGACGGAGACCGGTGCGAAGCTCGGCGCCAGCAGACCGTCCAGGTCCTGCAACTGCGGGTGTTCGGCCCGCGGAAACTCAGGTGTGCCAGGGCGCACCGCCTGGCTAAGGTCGGGCGGTGCCCGAGCTGACACAGCTGCATGCCGGCCATGCCACGGCGGTCCTGGACTTCGAGCTGGCGAACCGCACCTACTTCGCTGCCTCGATCTCGGACCGCGGCGACGCCTTCTTCGACCGGTTCGCCGAGGAGTACGACGCCCAGCTGGCCGAGCAGGAGGCCGGCATCCGCGCCTGGTACGTGCTCGTCGCCGAGGACGGCTCGGTGCTGGGCAGGTTCAACCTGTACAACATCAAGGACGGCACCGCGGAGGTGGGCTACCGGGTCGCGCAGCACGTCGCCGGCCGTGGCGTGGCGACCGCGGCCGTCCTGGAGCTGTGCCGGCTGGCCGCGCCGCGGCACGGGCTGCACACCCTGCGGGCGGCGACCTCCCACGCGAACGTCGCGTCCCAGAAGGTGCTGACCAAGGCCGGCTTCGTCGCGGTCGGCCCGGCCGACCCGGCCGACATCGGCGGCAACCAGGGCACCTGGTACCAGCGCGACGTGGTATCGGACTAGGCCGTGTAGGGACCCGTCGGCCGGGCGTGGTAGCCCTTGGCGCCGATCGTGGCGGCCAGCGGGCTGCGCGGATCCTCGCCCGCGGCCACGTGGGCCAGCGCGGTGGCGAAGTCGTGCCTCGGCGTCCAGCCCAGGTCGGTCCTGGCCCTGGCGTTGACGTAGACCCGGTCCAGTGCCGGGAACATCCGCCAGCCCAAGCGGTCGTACACGGCGGGCTGGTCGGGGAACAGCCGCGCCACCACGGCCGGCGCGTCGGTGGCCAGCTCGGCGAGATCGTCCTGGGTGAACGGCGTGGTGGCGGTGACGACGTAGCGGCCGAACCCGAGGTCCGCCGCCCTGCGGGCAGCGGCGAGGTGCGCGGTGACCACGTCGGCGATGTCGACCCGCCGGTACAGGAACTCGTTGATCTTGACGTTGAGATCGGGATAGGTGGCGCGCACCTCGTCCCGGTCGTCACCCTCGGGGAAGAACCGGGACGTGCGCAGCACGATCACCGGCAGGCCGTCCTCGCGGTGCGCCAACTCGCACAGGTCCTCGGCGGCTGTTTTCGTGGCTCCGTAGATGTTGCGCACCACCGGCGGCACGTCCTCGGTGATCCACGCGGCCGGTGCGCCCGGCGGCGGGGTGAGCGCCCGGCCGAACGCGCTGGTGCTGCTGGTGAACACGATGCCGTCCACGCCCGCGGTGCTGGCCGCGTCCAGCACGGTGAGCGTGCCGGTGATGTTGGTGTCCACGAACGCCTGCGGGCTGTGCGAGCCGACGTGCGGCTTGTGCAGGGTGGCGGTGTGCAGGACATACCGCACGCCGGCCATGGCCAGCGCCACGGTGTCCAGGTCGGTGACCGAGCCGACGACCGTGGTGAACGGCGAGTCCAGCACGTCCAGCCCGACCACGTCGTTACCGGCGTCGCGCAGCGTGCGGACCAGCGCCTCGCCCAGGTGCCCCGCGCTGCCGGTGACGAGATAGCGGTCCACCAGGAACTCCTAACACGGCGGTCAGGCAACCGACAGACTCCCCTGAGCGGTGAGTGTCACGTCGCGGGTCGATTCGATGAAGCCACAGGGGCCGGGGACGGTGACCTTCCTCAGCCGGACGAGGTGCGTCGTGTGCAGAATCGTCTCACCGCCCCGGGTCGCCGTGAGGCGCAGGCTCAGCGCTCGGACCGGGGCGGTCGGGACCGATGGCAGTGACACATTGACCTGCGCGGTCTCGCCGGCGGGCACATCGACGCAGTGCGATGCCAGGCATGCGGCCAGGTGGGCCTCGGGGTGAACGGACTCCCAGGCCTTCACGTGCAGGGCGACGAAGGGGGCCGGGTCGACCGGGCCTTCGCACTTCACCGCACATGCGGACCCGGTCACGGATGTCGCCACCAGCAACACCGCGAACAAGGTCGCGCGGCTCATGATCGTTTTCCTGCTAACGCCGCAGGTTCGCGCGCAGCCGCCACGGGACCACCAGCGCCTCCAACTGGACGGCCAGGCTGATCTTGCTGGTGCCGCTGTAGCGTTCCTCGAAGTGGATCGGGATCTCCACGATCTTGGTGCCCAGTCGTAGAGCACGGTGGTTCATCTCGATCTGGAAGCTGAAGCCGTTGCTGACCACGCCATCCACGTCGATCGCGGTGAGCACGTCCGGGCGCCACAGCTTGAAGCCGCCCGTCGTGTCGCGGATTCGCAGGCCCAGCACCAGGTTCACGTACACGCTGCCGGCGCGCGAGAGTAAGCGGCGGTGCCGGCCCCACTGCGCCGACAGCGACCCGCCCACCACGTACCGGCTGCCGATCACCAGGCCGGCGTCGGTGGCCAGCGCGGTGCCCAGCAGTTCCGGGATGGTCTCCGGCTGGTGCGACAGGTCGGCGTCCATCTGCACGACGAACTCGGCGCCGCTGTCCACCGCTGCCCGCATGCCGGCCACGTACGCCCGGCCCAGGCCGTCCTTCACCTCGCGGTGCACCACGGAGACCCGCCCGGGCGTGGCCTCGACGAGCCCGTCGGCGATCTGCCCGGTGCCGTCCGGGGAGCTGTCGTCCACCACGATCAGCCGTAGGTTCGGCAGCGGTAGGCCCAGCAGGCGCTCGGCGAGGATGGGCAGGTTGGTCGCCTCGTTGTACGTGGGCACGACGACGGCGACCCTGGCCTGGGCCCATTCGGCGGGGAGTCGCGTCGCGACAGACGGCATCGTCAGCTCGTCACCATTGTCCGTCGCCACGCGCCTCAAGATAGCAGTCGGCCGGCAGCGGGTGGGGCCGATTTCTACCGATCCCGGCCCTCGGTCAGCGCACGCAGTCGGGCCGCGCCTTCGTTAGCCACATCACGCAGTCGTTCGAGGCTTTCCACGTCGAAGAACTCCAGTGTGATCTGTTCCGGGCCGATGAGGATGGAGATGGTCTCGTCATCCGGCGTCCTGGGCTTGTGCAGGGTGATTTCCACCCCGGAGTCCACGACGGCGTTGGCGAACACGTCGAAGCCGCTCACGGGCGAAGTCCTTTCCATGTGTGCCGTGCGGAACACGTTACGGCGGATATCGGAGCGGCAGCCAGTCCACACACGGTACCGATCGGGTGATAAAACCCGGGATGATTTCAGGAGGATCCACGTGCAGGTCACCTTCGGCCCCCAGGTCGCTCGCAGAGTGCTGCGCTACGAACTGGACCGCCTGTGCGTGCAGGCCGGCAAGAACCACAGCCAGGTGGGTGAACGGCTGGGCATGACGAGGGTCGCGTTCACGCACATCACCAGCGGCCGCAACCTGCCGTCCAGGCCGGCCCTGGAGGTGTTGCTCGACTTCGTCGGCCGGCCGGATCGCCTGCCGCTCATGCTGGAACTACTGGCCATGGCCAAACTCAAGCCCGACCAGCTCGGCACGGTCGAGTCATCCATGAACGACTTCGAGCTGGCGGTCGGACTGGAAGCAGTGGCCACCAACGTCGAGGCGTTCGAGCCGATGGCGGTCTACGGCCTGCTCCAGACCGAAGCCTATGCGCGAGCGCTGATCGCCTACCACGCATCGATCAGCCTCCGCGTGAACGTCGAGCAGAGCGTGGCGCTGCGCATGAGCCGGCAGGCCGTCCTGACCCGGGAGCATCCGGCCGAGCTGTGGTGCGTGATCGAGGAACAGGCGCTCCGCCGGCCGGTCGGCAGTGCGGCGATCATGGCCGAGCAGCTCGACCATCTGCTGGAGATCACCAGGCGCCCGAACGTCAATGTCCAGGTGATCCCGCACGAGGTCGGGCTGCATCCGGCGCTGAAGGGCGCGTTCTTCCTGCTCACCTTCGACGACGACTGGCGGGTCGCCTATGAGGAGACTCGTCGTTTTGCTTACTACTACGACGTTCCTGACGCGCTGGACGACTATACAAAGGTGATGAACCACCTCCGTCACCTGGCGCTCAACCCGAAACGGTCCCGGGCGCTGCTGAGCAAGCTGCGAAAGGACGTGCAGTGATCCACAACTGGCGCAAGGCAACGCACAGCGTCGACAACTCGACATGCGTGGAAACGGGCTGGTCAGGCGATGTCGTCGGCTATCGCGACTCCAAGCGGCCGGATCGCCCGGCGCTGCTGTTCAGCCGAACTGCCGCCCGGGCGTTCCTCGCCATGATCACCCGCTGACGCGGGTCACGCCGGCCCGGCCGAGATGCCGGACCAGGAACGAGTCGTCGAGCCCGAACCAGCGCACGGTCCGATGATCGCCCGGGTTGGCGTGCAGCGTCTTGTCCCGCGAGGCGAAGGCGTCGAACAACGCGAGAGCGGTGTGGCGCTCGACGTGCTCGTCGTCCCACGGGAGCAGGAACTGGACCGGGACGGTGATCCGCCTCGCCGCCGCGATCAGCGACTCGTGCACGACGAACCCGCCACCGAAGATCGCGGCGCTGATGCGGGGTTCGATCGCCGTCAGCGGTATCCCGACCGCGGTGCCCAACGTGATGCCACCGCCGTAGCCGATCGGCGCCGCGGTACCGATCTCGGGCAGTCGCTGGAGGGCGTCCAGGGTCGCCCGCCATTCCGGCACGGCACGCTCCGCCAGTGCGAGGCCGTAGTGCAGGCTGATCGACCGGAAGCGGTCCGACTCGCCCGCCGCGAGAGCCTCGTGGAGGTCGGCGCGGGCCTGCTCGTCCTGTGCGGTGCGTGGGCGGTCGCCGTGCCCCGGCGCGTCGATGGCGGCGACCGTGTAGCCGTGGGCGGTCACGTACTGCTGGGCCCGGGACACCTGTCCCGGTGTCTTCTTGTGCAGGCCGCCACCGTGACCCATCAGGACCAGGGGCGCTTGATCGGAGCCCGATGCGGGCGACCAGAGAACGCCGGTGATCTCGCCCAGGGTGAAGTCGCGTTCGACGACACCGTTCGACGAGGTCTCCGCGGTGAAACGAAAAGTGTCCATGGCGATTGCCTTTCGGGAGTGCTTGTTCCAGCGCTCCCGGCGACACCTACGTCAGTCGCCCGACCGTGACCACGAGGGGAGCACCCAGGTCGATACAGCGTTCACGGGGTCTCACCTCCTCGCGCGGTGTCCGGTCGCGGGCACGCTACCAACCCGGGCGTCATCGCGGCGAACCCATTTCCCTGCCCTCACTGAAGCCGGCCGCTTCGACGCCCAGGGCCGCGTTGAACCGGCCGCGCAGGTTCTCCAGAGCGATCACGAACGTCAACTGCACGAGTTGCGCCTCACTGAAGTGCACGCGCAACGCGGCCACCAACTCATCGGTCACCCGCACCGGCTCGCGGCTCATCGCGGTGGCGTAGTCGAGCACCAGCCGGTCCCGTTCGTCGAACAGCTCACTGGTCCGATATTCGGGCAGGGCAAGGAGTTCCGCATCGGTCAGCCCCCACTGCCGCGCCACCTGCGACGCCAGGTCGATGCAGAACTCGCACCGCACCACGGTCGCCGCCCTGAGTTCGGCGAGTGCGTCGGTCCGCCGGTCCAGGCCGTGCAGCCGCGCGACCGCCTGTTCCAGCCTGCTGTAGCCGCGCAGCAGGCCGGGCAGGTGCGCGAACAACTCCAGCGGCTCGACGGCCCGCTCCGGTGCCCGGCCGGTGAGTCGCGCGAAATGCCGGCGGGTGAACCAGATCGCGAGTCGGGTCGACAGCCCGCCACGTAATCCGGTGATGCGGGCCATCACCCCACCTTCTCGCGGTGCCGGCTCGTCGTGGCCACCAGCCAGCCGGTCAACGCCAGGATCGCCACGCCGGTGAGCGCGTGCAGCGCTCCGACCGCCGCGATCCGCTTGCCGGCCTCGGCGAGCAGCGGCTCGACGGCGATGGCGAGCACAGCCAGTGCCACCGCGGGCCACAGCATCGACGGCCGGGACCGGGCCGCGCGGCTGACCAGGACCGCGATCAGGTCGATCAGCGTCATCGCGGCGATGATCAGGCCGACGACCATGTGTGCCGTGTACGTGCCGCCGAACGCTCCCTCGCCTGCCAGCGCGAACTGCACCGCCACCAGCGCCGACGTGAGCACCGCGAGGGCGAACAGCCTCCTGTCGGTCATGCTGACACACCTCTCCCTTCCGTTTCGTCAGACTGATGACGAAACGGAGTCGGAGGATGTGTCAGTGACCGGGAACGACTGGCTGGCGGACAGTTTCGAACAGCACAGGGCCCACCTGCGGGCGGTGGCCTACCGGATGCTGGGCTCGGCGGCCGAGGCCGAGGACGCCGTGCAGGAGACCTGGCTGCGGCTGAGCAGAACCGGCGCCGACAGCGTGGCCAACCTGGGCGGCTGGCTGACCACCGTGGTCGGCCGGGTGTGCCTGGACATGCTGCGTTCCCGCACCGCCCGGCGCGAGGAGCCGCTGGACGGGCACGCGCCCGCCGACACCGTGGTCACGCCGGAACAGGAGGCGTTGCTGGCCGACTCGGTCGGCCTGGCGCTGCTCGTGGTGCTGGACAAGCTGGCGCCCGCCGAACGGGTGGCGTTCGTCCTGCACGACCTGTTCGACCTGCCGTTCGACCAGATCGCCACGGTCATGGGCCGTACGCCGAACGCGGCCCGGCTGCTGGCCAGCCGGGCGCGGCGCCGGGTGCGCGGCGAGCCGAGCGTGCCGGCGGCCGACCTGGCCCGGCAGCGGGCCGTGGTGACGGCGTTCTTCAACGCCTCGCGGGCCGGCGACTTCGACGCGCTGCTGGCCGTGCTCGATCCGGACGTCACCGTCCGGGCCGACGCTGCCGCCACACCCGTCGGGCGGCCGATGGCGATCCAGGGTGCGGACACGGTGGTCCGGTACGCCCTGGCCTACGCCACCATCGCGGGCGACGCCCAGCCGGCGCTGGTCGACGGCGCCGTCGGCGCGGTGGTGGCGAGCGCGAAGCAGCCGTTCGCCGTGATGACGTTCACCGTGGTGGCCGATCGGATCACGGTCATCGAGATCCAGGCCGATCCGGAGCACGTGCGGGAGCTGGACCTAGCGCTGCTGACCTGATCAGCGCGCGCAACTGGCCAGCGTCGGAGTAGAGCCGCCGTCCGGGACGGTGGTACTCAGGTCCCGGAAGCGACAACCAGGACTGGAGCGATGATGACCAAGCCGGTAGTGCACTTCGAGATCATCGGAACCGACCCGGCACGGCTGCGCGAGTACTACGGCGCGCTGTTCGACTGGGAGTTCGCCACGGACGGTGCGGTGTCCGAGTCGGTGTCCGAATCGGGCAACTACGGCTTCACCGAGCTGCCGGGCGTCCCCGGCGGTGTGGGCGGCGGTACCGGCTACCAGCCGCGCACCCTGTTCTACGTCGGCGTGCCGGACGTCGCGGCCGCGTTGAACGACGCGGAGCGGTTGGGCGGCACGCGCGTGCTCGGCCCGGAGACCGTGCCGGGCGGCGACCTGATGATCGCCCACTTCACCGACCCGGAGGGCAACCTGGTCGGCCTGGCCGGACCGGCGACGAGCTGACCCGACGAGGGCGTGGCCGGTCGGCCACGCCCTCGTCGCGTGCGGTCAGGACTCGGTGACCTCGATGGTGACCCGGTCCGGGTAGAACGCGACGTGATCCTTGATGTCGGCGACCGGCGGGTACGGCGTCTCGTACGTCCACACGGCGTTGGCCAGGCGCTCGCCACCGACCGGAATGCTGAAGTAGCTGGCATCGCCCTTGTACGGGCAGTACGTGGCGTTGTCGGTGCGCTCCAGCAGGGACATGTCGACGTCGTTGCGCGGCAGGTAGTACACGGGCGGGTAGTCCGCCTCGCGCAGGGTCATGGCCGAGCGGGTGTCGGCGACCGTCTTGCCCTCCACGGTCACCACGACCCGTGCCGAGCTGGGCTCCACGGTGATCGGGTGGTCCGGTCCGGGTTGCAGGATCGGCTTCGTCATGCGGCTCTCCTTCTCGCGGGTCAGTCCACATCCGTGCCGAGAACGCGGTACCGCACGTGCGACACCAGGCTCGTCCCACCGAACTCGACCGGCTCGAACCGCATCCGGGGCACATCAGTGAACAACCGCGGACCGTGCCCGATCGTTACCGGGGCCGTGTGAATCCACAGCTCGTCGATGAACCCGGCGGCCAGGTACTGGTTGACCACCTGGGCGCCACCCGCGATCAACACGGGCCGCTCGCCCGCCGCCGCCCTGGCCTGCCGCAGCGCCGACTCGATGCCGTCGGTGACGAAGTGGAACGTCGTGCCGCCCTCCATCGTCAGCGGCTCGCGCGGCCGATGGGTCAGCACGAACACCGGGGCGTGGTAGGGCGGCTCCTCGCCCCACCAGCCACGCCAGTTCCGGTCGTACTCGGCGCCGCTGGGACCGAACATGTTCCGGCCCATGATGTAGGCGCCTGCCAGCTCACTCAGGTACGCCCGCTCCGTCTTGTGCTGCTCCGGCTCGTCGAACATCCACCGGTGCAGGCTGCCGGGTTCGACGTCACCGAACGGACGCTCCTCGGTCATCCCCACGCCGGCCACGAACCCGTCCAGCGACACTCCGACACCGCAGAGGACCTTGCCGGTCAGCTTCTCGTCCATCTCGATCCCTCCTGCTTGCTGCTTGATGATGCGGTCAGCAGTGGGTCGTCGCCGGTCGCCGCGTTTCTACATCGTCGGCGGATGAATTTCAGGCGGCCTGGACGGCGAGCAGCGCGATGTCGTCGTGTTCCCGGCCGTCCAGCCAGTTCTCCAGGTGCGACTCGATGTGCCGGGTCAGGTCGGCGGCGGACAGGCCGGCGCCGCCGGCCATCGCCTCGCCCAGCCGCTGCGAGCCGAACTGCTCCTGGCCGTCCTGCCCGCCCCTGGCCTCGGTCACGCCGTCGCTGTAGAGCAGGCAGACGTCACCGGGTTCCAGCAACACCGTGGTCTCACTGAACCTCGGCTCGGACAGCACGCCGACCAGCGTGCCGGGCACCATGATCTCCTGCACGGTGCCGTCGGCGCGCAGCAGCACGGGCGGCGGGTGGCCACCGGAGGCCAGCACCAGTTCCAGCCGGTCGTCGTCGACCCTGGTCAGCGAGCCCATCACCAGCGTGGCGAACCGGTTGTCGCTGTTGCCCAGGATGGTCTGGTTGAGCAGGTAGAGCAGCCGCGCCGGCCGCGACTCGACCAGCCGCAGCGCCGCGACCGAGTGCTCGATGCGACCGGCCAGCGCCGCCGCCTCCACACCGTTGCCGGCCACGTCCCCCAGCATGAACAGGGCTGAGCCGTCGGCACCGGGGTAGACCTCGTAGAAGTCGCCGCCGACCCGGATCGACTCCTTCGCCGGCCGGTAGGCCGCCGACAGGACCGTGCCGGGCACCTCGGGCAGCGGGCCGGGCACCAGGTCGGCCTCCAGGATCGAGGCCGCGCTCTCCTGCGCCGAGTAGGCCGCCACCTGGGTCAACGCCATCGCCGCGCGGGACGCGTAGTCGCGCACCACGTCGTAGCGGTTCGGGTCGAGATCGCCGCGCTGCCGGCCGTTGACCAGCACCAGCGCGCCGAGCGCCTGGTCACCGTGCCGCATCGGGGCCACCACCAGGTCGCCCACCTCGTCGAACTCGGGCGGCAGCAGCCAGTCCGGGCGCGGGCCGTCGGCCAGCGACGTCCTGGTCAGCCGGGCCTCCGGTCCCTCGAACGCCTCGGCCAGGTCGGTCACCGACTCCAGCGCGTACAGGCCGATCCGGCCGCGCGCGGTGTCACCGCCCCGGGCGAACCGCCACCACTCCAGCCGGCCCCTGGGCGCCTGGAGCACCACGGCGCAGCAGTCGGCCAGCATCGGCACCGCGAGCTGCACGGAGGCCCGCAGGATGCGTTCCCGGTCCAGCGACCCGGCCAGCAGCCGGCTGGCGTTGGCCAGGAACTTGGACCACGCGCAGTTGTCGCACCACGGCTCGACGTCGTCCACCACGTCGCCGTGCCAGGCCAGGTGGCGCGGGCCGATCCGCTCCGGTCGCCACCGCCAGTGCACCCCGGCTCTGACCAGCTCGAACGGTTCCCCGTTCGCGTCGCCGAACCCGTCGACCTCGGTCAACCGCGCACCGGACACCAGGTCCGGGAACAGTTCGGTCGCTGCCGCACTGACCACCTGAACGACGCCCTGCGCGTCCTGCACGAGCACGACCCGCCTGCTGGCGTCCTCCAACTGCTGCCAGAGGTCAGTGCTGATGGCGCGCTTCATGAGCTGTCCGGTCAGCCGTGCCTGGGCGTTGCGAGTCAGTCCGCTCGTCCTCGGCGTGGCAGGCCGGTCGGCCACCGTGCCACCTCCCGGGTGCTGGGGTGCTCGTTGGCGGCAGCACGCCGCCCGTGTATCAGACTAACGGGTAACCGCGGGGCCCCATCTCGCCCCGATGCGGTCGGCCCGTCACCGGGGGTGAACGCGTGGCAGGCTGGGACACGTCGAGTCGGCACCCGTGGGAGGCCAGCATGGACACGAGCTCGCCGTCGTTGCGCACGGTGACGGACACGGATGACACAGGCCAGGGCGTTGGTTCGGAGGTGTTTCTTGCCCGTTTGTTGTCCGCGATGGCGGATGTGCGGGACGGGAACTTCCGCCGCCGGTTGACTCCGGTCGGCGACGGACTGCCCGCTCAGGTCGCCACGATGTTCAACGAGATCGTTGAGCGAAACCAGGACTTGGTAGGGGAACTTGCCGGAATCCGAATGGCTGCCGGGGATCAGGGCCGATTGGGTGAACGGCTGGATCTGGAGGAGACCCAGGGCGGCTGGTCGCTGGCCAGGGAGTCGGTGAACGGCCTGATCGAGGACCTGCTGTACCCGACGACCGAGCTGAGCCGGGTGCTCGCCGCCGTCGCCGAGGGCGATCTGTCCCAGCGGATGACCGCGCAGCGTTGGGGGCAGCCCCTAAGGGGCGAGTCGGCGCAACTGTGTTCCACAGTCAACGGCCTGCTCGACCAGCTCTCGGTGTTCGCCGAGGAGGTCACCCGGGTCGGCCGGGAGATCGGCACCGAGGGCAAGCTGGGCGGCCTGGCCCAGGTGCCCGGTGTGGCCGGCACGTGGCGCAACCTCACCGACAACGTCAACCTGATGGCCAGCAACCTGACCGCCCAGGTCCGGGACATCTCCCGGGTGGCCACGGCGGTCGCGGACGGCGACCTGTCGAAGAAGATCACGGTCGAGGTGTCCGGTGAGATGCTCGGCCTGAAGAACACCGTCAACACGATGGTGGACCAGTTGTCCGCGTTCGCCGACGAGGTGACCCGCGTGGCCCGCGAAGTGGGCACCGAGGGCCAGTTGGGCGGGCAGGCGCGGGTGCCCGGCGTCGCCGGCATCTGGCGCGACCTGACCGACAACGTGAACTTCATGGCCGGCAACCTGACCAGCCAGGTGCGCAGCATCGCGCAGGTCACCACGGCGGTGGCCAGGGGCGACCTGTCGCAGAAGATCACCGTGGACGTCAAGGGCGAGATCCTGGAGCTGAAGAACACCGTCAACACGATGGTGGACCAGTTGTCCGCGTTCGCCGACGAGGTCACCCGCGTGGCCCGTGAGGTCGGCGGCGACGGGCGGCTGGGCGGTCAGGCGCAGGTGCCCGGTGTGGCCGGGACGTGGCGCGACCTGACCGATTCGGTGAACTTCATGGCCGGCAACCTGACCAGCCAGGTGCGCAGCATCGCGCAGGTCACCACGGCCGTGGCAGGCGGCGATCTCACCCAGAAGATCACCGTCGACGCGCGCGGCGAGATCCTGGAACTCAAGAGCACGATCAACACGATGGTGGACCAGTTGTCCGCGTTCGCCGACGAGGTGACGCGCGTGGCCCGCGAGGTGGGCACCGAGGGCAAGCTGGGCGGCCAGGCGCAGGTCCGGGGCGTCGCCGGCACCTGGAAGGACCTCACCGACAACGTCAACGTCATGGCGCACAACCTGACCGGCCAGGTGCGGGGCATCGCCAGGGTGGCCACGGCGGTGGCCGACGGCGACCTGTCGAAGAAGATCGTCGTCGAGGCGAAGGGCGAGGTCGCCGCGCTGGCCGACACGCTCAACGGCATGGTGGACACCCTGCGCGCGTTCGCCGACGAGGTCACCCGCGTGGCGCGCGAGGTGGGCACCGAGGGCCAGTTGGGCGGCCAGGCGCGGGTTCCCGGTGTGGCCGGCACGTGGAAGGACCTGACCGAGAACGTCAACTTCATGGCGGACAACCTGACCAGCCAGGTCCGCAACATCGCCCAGGTCACCACGGCGGTGGCCCGGGGCGACCTGTCCAAGAAGATCGACGTGGACGCGCGCGGCGAGATCCTGGAGCTGAAGAACACCGTCAACACGATGGTGGACCAGTTGTCCGCGTTCGCCGACGAGGTCACCCGGGTGGCCCGCGAGGTGGGCACCGAGGGCCAGTTGGGCGGCCAGGCACGGGTTCCCGGCGTGGCCGGCACCTGGCAGTGGCTGACCGAGAGCGTGAACAAGCTGGCCGGCAACCTGACCATCCAGGTGCGGGCGATCGCCGCGGTCGCCACGGCCGTGACGGCGGGCGACCTGAGCCAGCAGATCACCGTCGAGGCCAAGGGCGAGATGGCCGACCTGAAGGACAACATCAACCGGATGATCGGCAATCTCAAGGAGACCACCCGGACCAACCAGGAACAGGACTGGCTGAAGACCAACCTGGCCCGGCTGTCCGGCCTGATGCAGGGCCAGCGCGACCCGCAGGAGCTGGCCGGGCTGATCATGAGCGAACTGACCCCGCTGGTGTCCGCGCAGCAGGGCCTGTTCTTCCTGGCCGACGACGAGACGCTGACGCTGGTCGCCGGCTACGGCGTCCGCAGGCCGGACGACGACGCGCTGTGCTTCGGGCTCGGCGAGTCGCTGGTCGGGCAGAGTGCCAAGGAGAAGAAGACCATCCAGATCAACTCGGCGCCGCCGGACTACATCCGGATCTCGTCCGGCCTCGGCTCGGCCCCGCCGGCCGACGTGATCGTGCTGCCGCTGCTGTTCGAGGGCAGCGTGCTCGGCGTGATCGAGCTGGCCACCGTCACGCCGTTCACCGACGTGCACCGGGATCTGTTGGAGCAGTTGAAGGAGACCATCGGCGTCACCGTCAACACCATTCTGGCCAGTTCCCGGACCGACGCGCTGCTGGCCGAGTCGCAGCGGCTGGCGCAGGAACTCGGTGAGGGCTCGGCGAAGTTGCAGGCCCAGCAGAAGCAGTTGCAGATGTCCAACCGGGAACTCGCCGAGAAGGCGGCCCAGTTGGCCAAGCAGAACAGCGACATCGAACTGAAGAACAAGGAGATCGAGCAGGGCAGGCAGGAACTGGAGGAGCGCGCGAAGCAGCTGTCGCTCGCGTCGAAGTACAAGTCCGAGTTCATGGCGAACATGTCGCACGAGCTGCGCACGCCGTTGAACAGCCTGCTGATCCTGGCGAAGCTGTTGGCCGACAACCTGGAGCGCAACCTCACCGAGAAGCAGGTCGAGTTCGCCTCCACCATTCATGCCGCGGGCAGCGACCTGCTCCAGTTGATCGACGACATTCTCGACCTGGCGAAGGTCGAGGCGGGTCACGTGCAGTTGGAGCAGACGACGGTCGCGGTGGCCGACGTCGTCGGGTACGTGGAGGCGCTGTGCCGGCCGCTGACCGCGGAGAAGGGCCTGGACTTCGCGGTGGTGGTCGACCCGGACGTGCCGCACACCATGTACACTGATGTTCAGCGCCTGCAACAGATCCTGCACAACCTGCTGTCCAACGCGGTGAAGTTCACGCCGGAGGGCACGGTCCGGCTGACCATCCGCCCGGCCGACCCGGACCGCCACCACCGAGGCGGCGCACGCATCGCGTTCGCCGTCGAGGACACCGGCATCGGCATCCCGGAGGACAAGCTGGACGTGATCTTCGAGGCGTTCCAACAGGCAGATGGCACGACCAGCCGCAAGTACGGCGGAACCGGACTCGGCCTGTCGATCAGCCGCGAGCTGACCCAGTTGCTCGGCGGCGACCTACGGGTGACCAGCACGCCGGGCGAGGGCACCACGTTCGTGCTGACGGTCCCGATGACCCCGCCGCCCATCACCCAGTCCGAATTGGACAGGGTGACGGCCGAGCAGCAGTCCGAGCAGCCGGACGGCCCGCTGCGCCGCTTCCACGGGGAACGGGTGCTGATCGTCGACGATGACCTGCGGAACGTGTTCGCATTGAGCACTGTTCTGGAGCTGCACGGGTTGCGGGTGGTACTCGCCGACAACGGCGTGTCCGGTATCCGCGCCCTCGAGCAGTACGACGACATCGCCCTGGTGCTGATGGACATCATGATGCCGGAGTTGGACGGCAACGCGACCATCGCGGCCATCCGCGGCATGTCCGCGCACGCCGACCTGCCGGTGATCGCGGTGACCGCGAAGGCCATGAAGGGTGACCGGGAGAAGAGCCTGGAGAGCGGCGCGACGGACTACGTCCCGAAGCCGGTCGACACCGACCGCCTGCTCAACCTCATCGCCGGCTACCTGGAGGCCGACCTCAACAAGAAGCCGGCCGACAACTGAGCCCATGACCGACGACCCCTACCGCGACGAGGATCTCGTCGCGCTGTACGACATCGACAACCCGGATGGCGAGGACCACGCCTACTACCGGGCGCTGGCCGACGAGATCGGCGCACGGTCGATCGTCGATCTGGGCTGTGGCACCGGATTGCTGACCCGGTCACTGGCCGGCCCGGGACGAACCGTGGTCGGGGTCGACCCGAGTCGCACCATGCTGGACCATGCCCGTCGGCAGCCGGGTGCCGAGTCGGTGACGTGGGTGCACGGCGACGCGACCGCACTGGCGCCGAACGGAACAGCCGATCTCGCCGTCTGCACCGGCAACGCGATCATGCACATCGGCCCGCGGGAGCTGCCCGAAACCCTGGCGGCGCTGGCCAAGTCGCTCCGCCCCGGAGGCACGCTCAGCTTCGAGAGCCGCAACCCGGCCTACCGGGAGTGGGAGCGCTGGACCCGGGAGGCCACCTACGGCGAGCGGGCCATACCGAGCGGGCAGTTGCGGGAATGGCTCGACGTCACCGAAATCGACGATGGCCGGGTGGTGTTCGACGCGCACAACGTGTTCCCGGACGGCGAGGACCGGGTCTACACGAGCGTCCTGTTCTTCCGCACCGCGTCGGAGTTCCGGCGGGAACTCACCGCGGCTGGCTTCACGGACGTCACGTGGACCGGCGACTGGCACGGCGGTCCCGCCGACGACGGATCCCGGATCTTCGTGTTCCGGGCGCGGCGGGCGTAGGTCTCGGGCCGGCTACTTGGTGGCCAGCGTGAGCGTCATGGTCGGGGAGGTGTCGCCGCCGGGCACGACCGGCTCGATGGTGGCGAAGGTGCGGCGCAGTTCGGCCAGCACGTCCGCGCCGGTGAAACCGGTCGTGGCGCGGTAGCACAGCCGTCCCAGGCCGATCGTCGCCTTCGTCCAGGCGGAGCCCTCGGGGACGAGCCGCATGTCGAACACGAACAGCCGGCCGCCCGGGCGCAGGGCGTCGTGCGCGAGCCGGACGGCCTCGGCGATGTCGGGCATCGCGCTGATCGAGGTCAGCGCCAGCGCCGCGTCGAACTCGCCGTCGCCGTGCGGTTCCCGGCTGGCGTCGGCCCGGCGCAACTCGACGTTCGTCCACGCCTGGTCGCGGACCCTCCGGTGGGCCCTGGACAGCATGCGCGGGCTGTAGTCCACGCCGACCACCCGGCCGTCCGGCCCGACGGCCTCGCGCAGCCTGCCGAGAGCGGAACCCGTGCCGCACCCGATGTCCAGGACGGCCTCCCCGGCACGCAGGTCCAGGTGCCGTATCGCCAGGTCGTACAGTGGCGCCCCGATCCGGTCGCCGACTCCGCCGTGGTACCCGGACATCAGGTTCCAGGTTCGCCGCCCCCGCCGTAGCAGGGCATCGTGGCGTGTCGTCGGCATCGAGACCCCCTCGGACTGTTTTATCATGCGCTTGCATCGTAACGCGCTGTCGGCGTTTTGCAATGCGTTTGCATGGGAAAGGACGTGGGCGTGCCGAAGCAGGTGGACCATCAGGAACGGCGCCAACGGATCGCCGACGCGGTGTGCCGACTGGTGGCCCGGCAGGGTCTGGAGGCGGTCACCCTGCGCCACATCGCCGCCGAGGCAGGGGTGTCGATGGGCCAGGTGCAGCACTACTTCGCGACCAAGGACGAGATGCTGCTGTTCGCCTTCCACGCGTTCATCGAGCGGTCCGAACGCCGCCTGATCGCGGCGGTCACGGCCGCCGGACCGGAGCCGAGCCCTCGCTCGCTGCTGCGCCACCTGACCTCGCTCGACGAGGAATCCCGCGCCGAGGCACCGCTGTGGCTCGCGTTCCTCGCCGGCGCCGCCGTCCAACCCCGCCTGGCCGCACTCCAGCGCGAGGGCGGCACAGGCATGATCGATTTCCTGGCCGCGTACATCCGCCAGGCCCAGGCGGCCGGCAGGGCACCTGCCTGCCTCGACCCGGAACGCGAGGCCGTCACGCTGCTCGCCCTCGCCGACGGCCTGATGATCGCCCAGCTCATCGGTCACGTCGACGCCGCCACCGCACTATCCGCAATGGATAGTCAGCTCGACCGCATCTTCCCCACCGACTGAGTTTCGGCGGGATGATCAGTCAACTACCAGCATCCATCAATCGGAGGTATCGGGCGTGCGAAAGGTCGTCGTGTACGAATTGGTGTCCCTGGACGGGGTTGCCGAGGACCCGGATGGTTTCCTCGCCGACTGGGACGAGGCGATGGATGCCAACCTTGCCGCCGTGATCGCGACACAGGACGCGGTCATCCTCGGTCGCCGCAGCTACACCGAGTGGGCGCAGTTCTGGCCGAGCAGCCGGATCCAGCCGTTCGCGACATTCATCAACGCGGTCACCAAGTATGTCGCGACATCGACGCCCCTCGACCGCGACTGGGCCAATGCGACGGTGCTCGACGGTGGGCTGGTCGAATCCGTTCGGGATCTCCAGCAGCGGACCGGAGGCGATGTCGGCGTCCACGCGAGCATCTCGGTCGCGCAGGCGCTCCTCGCCGCCGGCGTGGTCGACGAACTCAGGCTCGTGATAGCGCCGAGGATCGCCGGCAGTGGACGCCGGCTCCTCGACGGCGTGCCGTCGATCCGGCTCGAATCGATCCGAAGCACGCTCTCGCCGACCGGCTACCTGCTCGTCGACTATCGCGTCGTTCGCTGACGGCGATGCCGTCCCGAGGCGGCGAGTCCTCGGGACGGCATCCGGGCGGGTGGGAGGACACCCGCCCCGCGGATTACTTCTGCGTGAACGGCTGGTTGGCCTTCAACCCGCCTCTACTGGACTGCACCGTCACCGTGCTGAACCCGGTCGGGCTCACACCGCTGTCCCGGACGCGGCGGCGCCGAGCAGCGCGAACGTGCGGGTCGACAGACGGGTCCAACGCCCGGACCGTCTTCGTGCCCGCCCGCGTGTGGCCGGCAATGTGTCCATGAACTGTCCTTTCCCTGCGCCGTAAGACATGCCAGGCGTGGTGGCCCGGCACGTCCAACGCAGGATCGGACGGCGACCTGGGGAAAACCCTGGGCGCTACCCGTCGATCACCGACGCCAGGATCTCGACGCCCTCGGCGATCGCCCGTTCGGCCAGCCCGGCGTACCCGAACAGCAGGCCCGGTTCGCCCGGCGCGATCCGGTACGGCGTCACCCCGTACACGCCGACGCCCCGCTCGGCCGCCCGCCGGACGACGTCCGTCTCGTCCAGTTCCGGTGGCAGCCACGTCACCAGGTGGAAGCCCGCGGACACCCCGGCCGGCCGCAACCGGGGCAGCCGCTGTTCCAATGTGGACAGTAGGGCATCCCTGCGCCGCCGATACACCGGCCGCATCCGGCGCAGGTGCCGGTCGAACTCGCCGTGTGTCAGGAAGTCCGCGAACGCCAACTGGTCCAGCGCCGCCGAACCGCGGTCCGCGGCCACCTTCGCGGCCGCGACCGGGGCGAGCAGGTGTGCCGGCAGCACCAGCCAGCCCAGCCGCAGGCCGGGCGCCAGCGTCTTGCTCGCCGTGCCGGCGTAGACCACGTGGTCCGGATCGAGGCCCTGCAAGGCGCCGATCGGTGCCTTGTCGTACCGGTACTCGGCGTCGTAGTCGTCCTCGACCACCAGCGCGTGGTGCCGGTTCGCCCAGCGCAGCACGCCGGCCCGGCCCTCGGCGGACAGCACCGCGCCGGTCGGCCACTGGTGCGACGGCGTCAACACCACGGCGTCCGCCGCGATCCGGTCCAGCACGTCGACCCGGATGCCGTCCGGCCCCACCGGCACGCCGACCACCTCCAGGCCGGCCGACTCGGCGGCCTGCCGGGCGTCGTCGTCCGGACACGGGTCCTCGACCACCACCCGCTTCGCCCCGGACCGGACCAGCACCTGGCACAGCAGGTTGACGGCCTGCCCGTAGCCCGAGCAGATCACCATGCTGTCCGGCGTGGCGGACGTGCCCCGGACCCGGTTGAGGTAGTCGGACAGCGCCTGGTGCAGCTCGGGGACGCCACGCCCGTCGAGGTAGGTGAACCGGTCGTTGGGCGCCTCGGTGAGCACCCGCCGGATCGAGCGCAGCCACGCGGCCCGGGGGAACTGGGCCGCGTCGGCCCGGCCGTAGCGGAAGTCGATCCGCGGCGGCTCGGTCCTGGCGGGCTCGGTGCGCACGGCTGCCGGGCGGGGTCCGGTGGCGACCCTGGTGTAGCCACCCGCCTCGCTGGTCAGGTAGCCCTCCGCGACGAGCTGCTGGTACGCCTCGACCACCACACCCCGGGACACCCGCAGGTCGGCGGCGACGGTCCTGGTCGGCGGCAGCGACGTGCCCACCGGCAACCGGCCGGAGCGGATGCCTTCCCGGATCGACGTCTCGATCTGGCGGTGCAGCGGCACCCCGTCACCGCGCCGCAACTCGATCATCAGGTCCGCCGCGACAGACGAATTGGTCCTGGTTCGGGTCATGGGATCGGACCTTACCGGCAGTACCGATTACTGTCAGCCTTGCTGCATGACGACAGCGACGATCGACGGCACACTGCTCCGGCCCGGCGACGCGGGCTACGACGAGGCGAGGACCGTCTGGAACGCGATGGTCGACCGGCGGCCGGCGATGATCATGCGATGTGCCGGCGTCGGCGACGTGGTGACCGCGGTGCGCACCGCCCGCGACGCCGGCCTGGAGATCGGCGTGCGGTGCGGCGGCCACAGCGGACTCGGCTGGGCCGTGCCGGACGGCGGCCTGATGATCGACCTCACACCGATGGGCGGCGTGCGCGTCGACCCGGTGCGGCGCACCGCGCGGGTGCAGGGCGGGGCTCTGCTCGGCGCGCTGGACCTGGCGGCGCAGCGGTACGGCCTGGCCACCACGGCCGGCAACGTGTCGCACACCGGCGTCGGCGGCCTCACCCTGGGCGGCGGCATGGGCTGGCTGGCCAGGCAGTACGGCCTGGCCTGCGACAACGTCATCTCGTACGAGGTGGTCACGGCGGCCGGTGACGTGGTGCGGGCCAGCCGGGACGAACATCCCGACCTGTACTGGGGCCTGCGCGGTGGCGGTGGCAACTTCGGCGTGGTCACCGAGTTCGAGTTCCGGCTGCACCCGGTCGGCACGCGGGCGTTCGTCACCGAGTACCGGTACCCGGTGGACCAGGCATTCTCGGCGCTGCGCGGCTGGCGTGACCTCAACGCGACCGCACCGCGCGCCGCGACGTTCACCGCGTCGGTGAGCGGCGACGAGGTGACCCTCGGTTTCGTGTGGGTCGGCGACCCCGCCGGTGCGCGAGCACTGCTGCCGGCCTTCGAATCCCTGGGTCGTGCGGTTGATTGCTCGGTCGGCGTCATGTCCTATGTGGACATGCAACGTCGGGACGACACGGTGGGGCGGCATGCGCTGCGCCGCTACTCGAAGGCCCACTACCTCGGTGCGTTTCCCGACTCGGCGATCGAGGCGTTCCTGTTCCGTGGTGGCGGCCCGGGTCCGCTGCCCAGTGTCGGCCTGCAGGCACACGGCGGAGCGATCGCCGACGTGCCCGAGTCGGACGCGGCCTTCAGCCACCGGCACACGCTGTTCGAGTACGGCGCCGGCATGAGCTGGACGGATCCCGCGCAGGATCGTGACCGGATGGGCAGGGCCCGAGCGGCGGCGGCAGCGATGGCCCCGTACGCCAACGGCGTGTACGTGAACTCGATCAGCGACGAGGGTGCGGCCGGCGTCGGACGGGCCTACTCGGCACAGAAACTGGCGAGGCTGGTCGCGGTCAAGGACGCCTACGACCCGGACAACGCCTTCCACCTCAACCCGAACATCCGCCCCAGCAAGGGCTGAGCCTCACCGTCCGAGAGTTTCGACGATCTGACCCAGTCGCTCCAGGGCACCCAACCCCGCTTCGGCGCCGTCCGGATCCGCGGCCTCCCACAGCTCCAGCCCGACGAAGCCGGCGCTCACCACACTGGCCAGGCCGGCCGGGTCGACAAGTCCGGCCAGCGGTGACCCGGCCAGCAACCGGCTGAGTACCTGGTCGACCTCCACCGTCCACTCGCGCAGGGCGGCCCGGGTCCCGGCGGCCAGCTTCGCGTTGGCCCGGGCGCCGGCCAGCAGTTGTGCCAACACCGTGACGTTGCCGAGTTCGCGTTCCGTCGCGTGGATCTCCCGGCCGAGCGTGAGCAGTTCGGCCAGGCTGGTGACCGAGGCGAATCGCTCCCGGTACTGCTCGACCCGCTCCGCCGCTCGCATGCGACAGGCTTCGGCGAGCAAGTCGTCCACGCTGGTGAAGTGGTAGAAGATCAGTGCCTGGTTCACCCCGGCGGTGCCGGCGATCGTCCGTGCGGACGCCCCGGCGATGCCGTGCGTGCGGACGGTGTCCATCGCACCATCGATCAGCCGCTGCCGGGTGCTGGGCGTGCTTCGCGATGGAGCCACTAGCGTCCGCAGTCATAGGGCGAATCGCAGTACCGGACGTCGATCACGCCGGGCAGCGTACCCAGGTAGTCCCGCAGGATCGCCTGTCCCCGCGAGGAGAGATCGGTGCGGAAGAAGACACCCCATTCCGGACCGGCGTCGTCCGCGCCGATGCTGACGCTCACCGCTCCGCGGCCGAACGACGGCGGGGAAACGGACAAGGCGTCCAGCATGTCCTCGTGCCGCTGGTACTGCCGGGAGTCGAACCGCACGATGAACGCGTCAGGTGGGCGGTAGAGCGGCACGACCTCGCTCACCGCATACCCCAGCGCGGTGGCCGCGACCAGCGCGGACAGCGTCCCGCCCAGCCAGGCGATCCGGCCCCCGGTGGTCCCCCCGGCGACCACGGCCAGTCCGGCCGGAATGAAGATCCACAGCCCCCACAGCGTGCCCAGCACTCCGAAGACGATCAGCACCGATCCGGCCACGAAACAGGTCGGCCGGAAGTCGCGCTGCCGGGGGGTGACGACGGGGACGAGTGCGACGAATGGCCAGATCAGGTAGAGGCCCGCCTCGTGCGGTGCCTCGGTGATCGCCCAGGTCGCCGCCGCGGCCGCCGCGAGTGCGGCGATCACCGGCAGGCAGCGCTGCCACCAGGCGGTGCGTTCCCGCTCGTCGGCCATCGTCGCCTCCACGTTTGAGCGATCGCTCAAACGATAGCACCCGACTTGAGCGATCGCTCAAGGTCGGTCGGCGGCGGTGAGCGAGCGGACACACGGGCGCAGGATGTCGATGATCTGCTCGGGGTCGGCGTCGGCCAGATGGTCGAGTTGGACGAGATGGCGGCCGAGGACGACGCCGATGAGCGTCGCGCTGAGCAGGGCGGCGCGCAGGTCGGCCTGGTCGTCGGGGATGGCCGCGCTGATCCGGTCCTTGTGGTCGCGGGCGCTGTTCAGGATCTCGCGAGCGGCCTCGGGGTGGGTCAGCATCGATCGCAGGAGGGCGAGTGAGGCGGTCGGCTCGTCGGTCAGCGACTGGTGCAGGCGGTCGAGTAGTTGCTCGGCGACCTGGTCGGCGCTGCCGCCGGGCAGTGGCGACGAGTGGTCCTGAGTGGCCTGGACGAAGAGGCGTTCCTTGCTGCCGTAGTAATGCATGACCAGACCGGGGTCCACAGTGGCCTGCTCGGCCACCGCCCGGATGGTGGTCCGCTCGTAGCCGCGCTCGGCGAAGAGCGTGCGTGCCTCGGCCAGGATCCGGGCCTGGGTGTCGCGTCGTTGCTGAGCCCGCGAGGAGTCGCTCACGGCGGGTCATTCTACAGGTGTTGACTGAGGCTCCGAGTTCGTTCTACGCTCGTTGAACCAACTTGGGAGGGGATTTCATGGATGTCGACGGTCCGCTGGCGGTCCTGGAACGACGGCGGCGTTGCGTGATCGCGCGAGACATGGCGGCGTTCGCGGACCTGTTCGCGGTCGACGGTGTGATCGAGATTCCGTTCGCCACCAACGGATTGCCGACCCGACTGGCCGGCCGGGAGACGATCAGGGAGTTCACCGCGCAGTCGGGTGACCACCCACTGGAGATCGCCGACCTGCGGACGGAGCAGGTTTACCGGACCGAGGACCCCGAGGTGGTCATCGTCGAGTTGGTGACCGTCGGTCGGGTCACCACGACGGGGCAGTCGTTCGAGGTGCCCTGCATCCAGGTCTTCCGGATCCGCGACGGCCAGATCGTCCTGTTCCGCGACTACGTCGGCACCCAGGCCATGCCGGACCTGCCAGCCGCCTGATCCGGAGCGGCGAGGGCCGGTGGGATAAGAGTGTCGCCAGGAGTGCATCAGCCGGCGACACTCTTATCCCGGCGTGGTGATCCATGCGGGCGCCGGCGCCGTGGCGATCAGGGCGCCGGCGCGGGATTCACCCCGGAGACCAACTGGTCCAGCCAGGCCGACTTGTGCTCGGCGGGATGCTGCTCCCACCCCGCGCCCCACCAGTTGTCCAGGTACGGGCCGAGCTGCGACTCGTAGTGCTCCGGCGACCAACCGAGCGCGCCCTGCACCTGCGCCGCCAACGCCGGGTCACGGTGCAACCTGTCGAACCGTCCACCCACGCCCGACGCCACGCCGTCGAACGCGCCCGCAACCGAGCCACCGAACGCGCCGGCCGCCGCCGACTCGTCGAACTCGCCGCCGCCCTGCGTTGCCGCCGTGTACAGGTCAGGCAGGTCGGACCGGTTGGCGTGCAGGCGGGCCACCATCAGCTCGCTCGGGTGGTCGGCGAGCTGTTCCATGCCGTCGGTGAACTGGCGGGCCGCGTCGGGTGAGAAGGACTGTCGCTCGGCCGCCGCCGGCAACTGCTCGCGGAACCGCTGCCACGAGTCGGCTGACTCGCGGACCTGCTCGTGCGGATCGCGGACCGTGTCGAACCATCGCTTCGCCTCGGCGACGCCGCCGTGGGTGACCAGCGAGAGGGCAGCACTGAGCAGGCTCATGCGGGTGTCCTACGCCGGCCGCGACACCCGGGGGAGCACCACGATGCCAACCGATCGGGCAGCCGGCGTTGCCGCAAAGCGCATTGACAGACATCTCTCGAGAGCTCACTATCGAGAGATGTCTCTCGAAGGCGACGACAGCCGCCAGCCGAAGCTGCGCGAGATCACCGACACGCAGACCCTGCGGGCGTTGACCCACCCGGTGCGGGTCGCGTTGCTCGAGGAGCTGTCCCTGGGTGGCCCGTTGACCGCCACCGAGGTCGGCGAACGGATCGGCGAGTCGCCCACCACCTGCTCGTTCCACCTGCGCCAGCTGGCCAAGTACGGGCTGGTCGAGGAGGCGGGCGGTGGCCGGGGCCGGGCCCGGCCGTGGCGGATGAGTGCGATCGGCATGTCCATCAACAGCACCGGCGGCGACACGGAGAACCAGGTGGCCGCCACCGTGTTGGGCCGCATGGTCCGCGATCGCAGCCTCCAGCGCTTCCAGAACTGGCGCGACACGATGCGCACCTACCCGAAGGAGTGGCAGGACGCCGCCGAGGACAGCTCGTTCCTGTTCTTCGTGACCGCCGAGGAGCTCGAACAGCTCAACCAGGAGGTCTTGGACATCCTGATGACCCGCTACTGGGACCGCCTCACCGATCCGTCGCTCCGCCCACCGGGCTCGGCGCCGGTGGAGACGCAGTTCCTGTCCTACCCACTCACACTGCCGCACGACACTTCTGGGGAGAAATGATGCCGCGCAGCCTGAAACCCTTACGCCACAGAGATTTCCGCTTACTCGCCATCGGCCAGCTCACGTCCAATCTCGGCGACGCGTGCTACGCCGTCGCCCTGCCCTGGTATGTCCTCGCCGTGCACGGCGGCCCACTGCTGCTGGGCACCGTGCTGGCCGCATACGGTGTGCCGCGCACCGCACTACTCGCCTTCGGCGGTGCGGCCAGTGACCGGTGGCGGCCGTGGACGGTGATGATGGCGTCGGACACGGTCCGTGCGCTGGGCATGGTCGCACTCGCCGTCGCCGCGGGCCTCGGTCCGGCGAACGTGGCCGTGCTGGTGCCGATCGCCGTCGTGGTGGGCGCCGGGGAGGGGCTGTTCCTGCCCGGTTCGATGGCCATCGTGCCCACGCTGCTGCCGGACGAGGACCTCCAGGCGGGCAACGCACTCAGCTACGGCGGCACCGAACTGGCCACCCTGGTGGGCCCGGCGCTGGGCGGTGCGCTGGTCGCGTTGATCGGCCCGGCACCGGTTTTCTGGGTGGACGCGGCCACTTTCGCGGTGTCCGCGGCGACCCTGGCCGGCATCCGCATCCGCAAGGCCCACGCGGCGGCGGCCGAACCGGCAGCCGACCAGGCGACCGAACCGGCGGCCCGGCCCAGCGTGCGCTCCCTGCTGCGCGAACCGGTGCTGCTGATCATCCTGCTGACCACCGTGGCGGCCAATCTCGGCGCGTCGGGCTCGATCGAGGTGGCGTTGCCGGCGCTGGCGCACGGCCCGCTGCACACCGGCGCCGCCGGCTTCGGTGGGCTCGTCGCGGCCATCGGCGCGGGCGGGGTGATCGGCACGCTCGTCGCCGGACAGGTCAAGGAGTCCAGGCGGCCGGCGATCGTCTGCTCCATCGTGTTTCTCTGTGCGGCCGTGGCGCTGGGACTGGTGCCCTACGTCGGTACCGCGATCGCGACCGGTGTGGTGCTGGCGATCGAGGGCATGCTCATCGGCTTCGCCAACATCGTGATGATCACGGTCTTCCAGCGGTGGACGCCGCCCGCCGTGCTGGGCCGGGTCACCGGACTGCTGCTGCTGTGCAGCTACGGCATGTTCCCCGTCTCCGCTGTCGTCGGCGCGCTGGTCGTGCAGCACTTCGGGCCGGCGCCGTTCTTCCCGATCGCCGGGGCGTGCCTGGGCGTCGCGATCCTGGCGGCGCTGTGCCAGCGCCGGTGGCGTCAGCTCGGCACGCCGGACGCCGAGCCGATGGTCACATCCGTTCCCCAGCCTCAATCGGCAGGCTGATCGTGTTGCCGGGTGGCGCGAGTGGACACTGCCATGCGCTGTCGTACCGGCAGGACGGGTGATACAGGAAGTTCAGGTCCAGCACGACGTGGTCGGCCGGGCCGCCCAGATCGGCGCCCTTGGCGCTGTCCAGGGCGTACCGGCCGCCACCGTAACTGCCCCGCCCGGCCGACCCGTCCCGGATCGGCACGAACAGGCCACCGCCGTACTGCCGCAACCACCACACGTCCAGGCCGGCGCCGAGGAACTCGACGTGCCCGACGCGTGTCATGGACGTGGTGCCGTCGTTGTCCGTCGGCACGTCCAGGTCCAGCGGTTCGCTGGGCAGCACGGGCAGGGTGAACCGCAACTCCGGTTGGTAGTCCCAGTACGGCACACCGGTGTCCCGCAACGGATCACCTGCGGGCAGCGGGCTCTGCGGGTGGGTGCGGAACAGTTCGTCCCGGCTGGTCCGCCAGAGCGCGTGGGCCTTCGCCGGCTCGGCCTCGGCCCGCACGGCCGCGTACAGCTCGCCGACCCGCCGCCGGTAGTCGGCCAACTGGAGCGTGGCCGTGATCGTCGCCATGGCACGAGCATAGGTCGATGCGTGTCACCCGGCCGCCGGCAGTGACACGCCGCTCAGCTCGGCGCACACCGCGAGCAGCCGCTCCTGGAGATCCTCGTCCTCGGCCGAGGGATGCGGCCGGTACCGCTGCCGGTGGTAGAAGTAGCCGCCGGTCTCGCGGGCCGAGGCGTCGGCCGCCAGCCACGCCTGCGTCTCCGCGCCCTGCATCAGGTCGTCGGGTGCGCCCCGGCCGCCCATCTTCGTGGCCACCCAGCCGGGATCGACCGCGTTGCTGGACACCGACGGCCAGCGCCGGGCCACCGCGAACGCCAGCACCACGTCCCACAGCTTGCTGTCCGAGTACGCCTGGGCGCCGTACCACCGGCGGCGCTCCCACTGCAGGTCGTCCATGTCCGGATCGCCACCGCGGTGCATGCCGGACGTGAGGTACACCAACCGGCCGGGCACCGGCAGCAGCGCCGTCAGCACATAGGGCGCGAGCACGTTGATGGCGAACACGTGCGCCAGCCCGTCCTCGGTGCGCACCCGCTTGCGTTCCCGTTCGCCGATGCCGACGTTGTGGATGACCGCGTCGAACGCCTGGCGGGCGGTCGCCTGCTCGGCGACCGCCCGCATCCCGGCCAGCGTGCTGACGTCGCCCACCACCACGCCGGTCGCTGCCGGGAGGCCGCGCAGTGCGTCCTCGGCGCGTCCCTCGTTCCTGGCGTGCAGAGTGACGTCATGTCCGGACTCGGCAAGCAGTCGACCTGCCAGCAGGCCGAGCCCGTCGCTGGAGCCTGTGATGAAGACGTTGCTCACTCCACCACGGTAACCGGCACGATCAACTCCAGCACCGGTCGCTGCGGCATCCCGTCGGTGATCATCCGCTCCAGCGCGTCCGCTGACTGCTCCGCGGTGTCGCTGGTCAACCGGCTGTACCGGGCGTGCGCGTAGCTGGGCCGGCCGCTGGACGCCTCCAGGGAGAACGACTTCACCGCGGACTCGCCCGGCCGCACCTCGCCGTCGAAGAACGTCAGCCTGCGCTGGTCCGGCGTCATGAACGTCTTCGCGAACTGGGTGGACGCGATGACCGTGCCGGTGTCGTTGACGAACGTGGTGTTCTCGTCCGTGGTGATCTGCATGGCCACCCAGACCTGGTCGGTCAGGTTGGTCTCGGCCTTCACGACCTGCCAGCGGCCCGGCTCGGGCAGCGTGATCGACATCGACACGTCGTGGTCGGTCGCGTCCAGCGCACCGGACACGAGCAGCAGGCGACGCCCCACGTGCGCCACCGCGCTCATCGGGATGTCCCGCGCGCGGACCCGCGACGACACGTCAAGATCTGGAACCTCCGCCGACATGGCGTCCTCCTCGTGCCGGGCGGTGTCAGGCGGCGTCCAGGTTCAGATCGGACGCGCCGTCCACCGTGCCGATGTACGAAATGCCGAAATTGTTGAACGGGAATATGCCTATCTTCACGACCAGGTCCTCCCGTGCCAGCACGAAGAACTCACCCGGCCGCTTGACGTCGTCGAACACCTTGTGGCTGTGGAAGACCGATCCGTCCGACACGGCGAACAGCACGTCGTACACCGCGTTCTTGTCGGCCTGATTGGCGGTCTGGGTCCACTTCTCCAGGCAGGCGACGCCCACGTTGAGTCGTCGCTTACGTCCCGTCGCCACGCTGCCGCGCCTCGATCCCCGCGATGACGTCCTCGAGGTCCCGCGGTTCACCCGGCTCTTCACGGATCGTCGTGGCCAGCACGTAGGCCGGGTTGCGCTCCATCTTGGCCGTCATCTGCAGGCTGGCGATGAAGTGGTCGATGATCGTGAGATCCCCGGTGTGCTCGTAGTGAGCGAGCGTGCGGATCAACCGCCGCAGCACCGTCTCCTGTCCCCAACTCGGCAGGCCGTTCAACGCGACCACGATCTGGTCGAACCGCATGCCGTCCTTTTCCAGAAGGCTCGTGGCTGGCATGTTCCGCTCCCTTCGGCGGGCGAACCGCTCTGTGACCAATTGTCGGTCCGGCCGGGTTTCCCCTGCCAGTGGCGCTGTCACCACGCCGCCGTGAATCACTCACGAATGTGTTCTCGTCCCCTGCGCGCGCAGTCGGGGAGACGACAGCGCCGCCCCTTCGGCCGGTCGGACCGAAGGGGCGGCGACCATCTCAGTGGACGGCGAGGCCGTAGTTGCGCGCCGGCGCCGACGGGATGTGGAACAACTCGACGAACCGGTCCAGCAGCGCGGAGTCGCCGTTGATGTGCACCAGGCCGGACGCGAGCGCCTCGGCCACGGTGATCTCACCGGCGGCCAGGCCGCGGATCGAACCGTAGAGGTCGATGGCCAGGTCGGCCTCGGGCAGCTCGCCCTCGGCGACCCGCAGGTGGCCGTCGTCCACCACGGCGTGCACCACGAACTCGCCGTAGTTGATCTGGAACGACACGCGGACGTTCGCCGCGTACTCGGGCCGGAACGTCGTGTACAGCGAGAGAATCGCCGTGTCCAGGCCGAAGACGTCACCGGCGGCCGGGTCACCCAGGGAGCGGGAGCCCCACAGGCCGAGCTGCAGCAGCACGTGCTCCAGTTCGCTGCCGTACTCGGTGAGCTCGTACACCACGGCGGCGTCCAGCTTGGGCAGCACCCGGCGCCGGATCACGCCGGCCTCCTCCAACTCGTTGAGCCGGGCAGACAGGATGCTCACCGGAATCCGGGGCAGGCCCTCGCGCAGGTCCGTGAACCGCTTCGGGCCGAGGATCAGGTCACGGACGACGAGCAGCGACCAGCGCTCCCCGACCAGCTCCAGGGCGCGTGCCAGGCCACAAAACTGTCCGTACGTACGACCGGTCATGCGTCAGTCCTCACTTGTCCGAACGGAGAACCCATCAGGTGCTTCTCCTTGTTGGGGCGACCGGCGCGGCGACGCCGGACGGTGTTCACGTGTCACCGGCGGACAGCAGTCCGTGGTGCAGCGCTTGGAGTTCCGCACACGGCTCGACGCCCAGTTCGGCGTGCAGGCGGGTGCGTAACAGGCGGTAGATCTCCATCGCGTCGGACCGCCGGCCGCTGCGCGCCAGCACGCGCATGAGCTGGCCGTGCAGGCCCTCGTCCAACGGGTTGGTGCTGACCAGAAACTTCAGTTCGCCGATCAGCTCACGGTGGTTGCCGGCCTCGATCTCCGCCTGGATGCGCAGGTGGTGCGCGGCGCGCCGCTGCTCCTGCAGGTCCACGGCGTAGGCGGTGAGCAGTGCGCCGCACTGCACGTTGGCCAGCGCGGGTCCGGTCCACAGCCCCAGGGCGGACCGGAACGACTGGGCGGCGTCGTCGTATTGATGGGCGGCCATCGAGTCCCTGCCCGCACGGCAGAGCTGCTGGAACTCGGTGACGTCCAACTGCGACGGGTCGATGTTGAACACGTAGCCGGGCGACCGGGTGACCAGCAGGGTCTCGCTGTGTTCGGCCAGGCCGTGGCGCTCGATGCACTTGCGTAACTGGTAGACGTAGGTCTGCATGGTCGTGCGGACGCTGCGCGGCGGCTCGTCGGCCCACAGCTCCTGGATGATCGCGTCGACGTGTACGACCTTGCCCGGCCGCATCAGCAGCATCCCCAGCAGTTGCAGGATCTTCGGCGCGGACGGCGCGAAGTTCACGCCGTTCTTGAGCACCTCCAGTGGTCCGAGGAGGGTGAACGCCACGTCGTCCGCTGCCTCGTCGCGCTGCCGGCCGTGGGCCTCGTGGTCGGGTCCGTCGCGGACCGCCAGTTCGGATGACATCGAAGGCGCCTTCCCGTGCCCTGAGGGTCTTTGTCACCCACCGGAACACCACTCCAGCTCATGCCTGTATCAGGATGAAAAGCGGTCGCCCGCACGTCAAACCATGACAGATCCGTCCGGCCTGCGGCAGTGATGCGGACACCAGCACATTGTGTGTGAATCACACCGGCCTATGACCAACGCATAGCGGGACGATGACGGTGACACTGGCCGTCGGCATTGTCGTTGGCGACGATTGTCGGGCCACCACTCCGGTATTGCCGACTTTCTCCTTGCCGTTTCCCGCGGCACCCGATCGCCATCGCGAGCGCAGCCGCCGCCGAGCCGGACACCACCCGATTCGGCTGGTCGGCGCCGTCCCTCCCCGGCCGGGTGCCCAGCCGCCGCGCCCGGACCCAGCAGGTCCGGCGCGCCCTGGCGTGCTCGTTTCTCGACTTGGTTTCGACTTCGGTTCGAGCCGATGACCCCATGCTGACCGAGGGTGATGCCCGCGGCGACACGGACGCCGACGCGGCGCATCGCGATCCACGGCACAAGGCATGGAGTTGCGATGGGGACGAACCCTTACTGCGTCGGCCGATGCCACGTCTCGGGCGGCGCTTCGGCACGCTCACTCGCCACGGACACCGACGTGCTCACCTGCGCGTGGTGCCGGGCGGGGCTGCGCAGGGACCTGCGGACCCTGGGGGAGCTGTACGACCCCGACCCCGACACCGCCGATCCCACCGACCAGGCGCCGCCGCCCGCGGTGCTCTACGTCGTGCTCGTGGCCGTGCTCGCCTCGTGGTGCCAGCGCATCACCGGAGACGACGACCAGGTGCCCACCGCGCGGGAGATCGGGCCGCTGGTCGGTTTCCTGATCACCCGCCTGGACCGGCTGATGGCCCTGCCCGAGGCCGGCGACATCGCCGACCTGGTCACCGCGGCCGGCCGGGCCCGCCACCCCAACCCGATGCGCCGCATCTCCTACGGCCGGTGCCGCTGGCCCGGCTGCGACCGCACGGTGTTCGCCACGGTGCGCGCCGGGGTCGCCCACGACCCATCCCGAGCCAGTTGTGCGGCCGGCCACGTGTGGCCGTCGCGACCCGGCGTGACCCACCGATTCGTCACCACGTGACGGAGAGGAGCCAGCGATGTTGACGGCTGTCCACAAGGCGATCTCGTCGATCCACGAGCGGTACGACACGCCGCTCACGCTCAACGAGCTGGCTGCCGAGGTGTATGTCAGCCCGTTCCACTTCTCGCGGATGTTCGCGCGGGTCACCGGCGTGACGCCGGGCAGGTACCTGACCGCGGTGCGCCTGTTCGAGGCCAAGCGGCTGCTGCTCACCACGTCGCTGACGGTCTCCGACATCGTGTGCAGCGTCGGCTACAGCAGCGTCGGCACGTTCACCAGCCGGTTCACCCGGGGGGTCGGGATGACGCCGACCCAGTACCGGGGACCCGAGGTGGCCGAACTGCTCGTCGCGATGTCGCCGGACTTCCAGCGCATCCCGTCGTTCGAGCTGATGCGCTCGGTCGGTGTCACCTGTGCCGTGCCGCAGCAGGCCGGCGGCGCACTGGTCGGCCAGCTCGAGATGCCCGACGACCGGGAGTGGAACACCCTGGTCGGCGTCTTCGCCGACCCGATCCCGCAGCGCGGACCCGTGGCGTTCAGCGCGCTGGAGGCGGCGACCTCGGGCGAGCTGATCATCAACAACATCCCGCAGGGCGAATGGGTGGTCATCGCGGCCGCCCAGGCCGTCGGCGACACCTCGCCGGACGGTTTCGCCATCGGGGTGGTGCGCTCGCCGGTCGTCGTCACCCACGACGAGACCGTCGACGCGCACATCCGGCTGCGTCCGCTGCAGCCGACCGACCCGCCGATCGCCATCACCCTCGCCAGCACCGGCTCCGCGCTCGGCACCAGCAACGTCGTGCCGCTGCGGGCGCTGCGCGAGGCGGCCTGACCGGGCCCGGCGATGATCGGGGTGGCGGCGCGCACCGCACAACGGGAGACGGCGACGCACATCGCCGTCCCGCCGTCGTTGTGCCGTTGCCCTGAATCGGTTCCCCGTGAATTCTGGAGTACCGGGCATAATTGGAGAAGACGACCGGCAGAATGGGAGAAGCGTCCGCGCTGGTAGCTGGTGCATCCTTGTCCCAACCATGTTTCCTTGAACCAATTTTTGGTACAACACCATCACTGTTGGGCAGGATATCGAGCCGGCATATTGGAGTACCGTGGTATGAGCGCGCGAATTTCGATCGTTGGCATTGGCCTCCGCTATCCTGATGCCACTTCTCCGGACGAACTCTGGGAGAACGTGCTCGCCGGACGTCGGGCCTTCCGCCGGCTTCCCGACGAGCGGATGAACCACGACGACTACTGGTCGGAGGATCCGCAGGCACCGGACCGGTTCTACGCCAAGAAGGCGGCCGTGCTCCGGGACTACGAGTTCGACCGGGTCAAACACAAGATCGCGGGCAGCACCTTCCGGTCGACCGACTTGACGCACTGGCTGGCCCTGGACGTGGCATCACGGGCGCTGGCCGACGCGGGCTTCGCCAACGGCGAGGGCCTGCCGAAGCGGTCCACCGGCGTGATCATCGGCAACAGCCTGACCGGCGAGTTCTCCCGGGCGAACCTGATGCGGCTGCGCTGGCCGTACGTGCGGCGCACCGTCGCCGCCGCCCTGGCCGCGAAGAACTGGTCCGACGACGAGACGGCCACGTTCCTGGCCGAACTCGAGACCCAGTACAAGTCGCCGTTCCCCGGCATCGACGAGGACACCCTGGCCGGCGGCCTGGCCAACACCATCGCCGGCCGCGTCTGCAACTACTACGACCTCGGCGGCGGCGGGTTCACCGTGGACGGTGCCTGCTCGTCGTCGCTGCTGGCCGTGGTCACCGCGGCGAACGCGTTGTCCAACAACGACCTCGACGTCGCCCTGGCCGGCGGTGTCGACCTGTCGATCGACCCGTTCGAGGTGATCGGCTTCGCCAAGACCGGCGCGCTGGCCAAGCGCGAGATGAAGGTCTACGACAAGGACTCCAACGGCTTCTGGCCCGGTGAGGGCTCCGGCGTGCTGGTGCTGATGCGCGAACAGGACGCGATCGACCGCGGCCTGCGCATCTACGCCACGATCGCCGGCTGGGGCGTGTCCTCGGACGGCAAGGGTGGCATCACCCGGCCCGAGGAGGCAGGCCACCGGCTGGCCCTGGAGCGCGCCTACGGCCGCGCCGGGTACGGGGTCGAGACCGTGTCCTACTTCGAGGGCCACGGCACCGGCACCGCGGTGGGCGACGAGACCGAACTCACCGCGCTGTCCAGCGCCCGCCGCATCGCCGACCCCACCGCCGCGAAGGCGGCGCTGAGCACGCTCAAGGGCAACATCGGCCACACCAAGGCGGCGGCCGGCGTCGCGGGCCTGATCAAGGCCACGCTCGCCGTCCACCACCAGGTGATCCCGCCGGCCACCGGCCACCACGACCCGCACCCGCTGCTCACCGCGGACGACGCGACCATGTTCGTGCCGCTGGACGCCATCACGTGGCCCGAGGACCAGGTCGTCCGCGCCGGCGTCTCCGCCATGGGCTTCGGCGGCGTCAACTCGCACATCGCCATCGAGGAGGCCCCCGACCAGCCGCGCCGGCAGGACATCGACGACCGCACCCGCACACTGGTCGCCGGCCGCCAGGACGCCGAACTGCTGCTGCTGGACGCGGCCGACACCGCGGAACTGCGCGGCAAGGTGACGAAGCTGGCCGAGTTCGTGGAGAAGCTGTCCATGGCCGAGGTGACCGACCTCGCCGCCACGCTGTCCGGTGGCCTGTCCGGCAAGCCGGTGCGGGCCGCGCTGGTCGTCACCACGCCGGAGGACGCGCAGCGCAAGCTGGCCAGCCTGCTCAGCCTGCTGGGCAGCGGCGCCAAGTCGGTGTTCTCGCCGACCGACGGCATCTTCGCCGACATCCGGCGCAGCGCCCCGGCGATCGGCTTCCTGTTCCCCGGCCAGGGTTCCGGCCGTGGCGTCGTCGGCGCCATCCGCCGCCGGTTCGCCGCCGCCGAGGACATCTTCACCCAGGCCGGCCTGCCCACCGACGGCGACCAGGTGGCCACCGAGGTGGCGCAGCCCAGGATCGTCACCGGGTCGCTGGCCGCCCTGCGCGTGCTGCGCGGGCTGGGCATCGACGCGGACATCGCCACCGGACACAGCCTCGGCGAGCTGACCGCCCTGCACTGGGGCGGCGCCATGGACGAGGCGCAGGTGCTCAAACTGGCCGCCGTGCGCGGCCAGGTCATGGCGAACGCCAGCAGCGGCGGTGGCGCGATGGCCAGCGTGGCCGCCGGCCCGAGCCAGGTCGAGGACCTGATGCAGGGCGAGGACGTGGTCATCGCGGGCTACAACGCTCCACAACAGACGGTGATCTCCGGACCGTCCGCCGCCGTGGACCGGGTGTGCGCGAAGGCACGGGAGGCCGGGGTCAACGCGACCCGGATCAGCGTGTCGCACGCCTTCCACTCGCCCGCCGTGGAACCGGCCGCCGCCGCGTTCACCGAGCGGCTCACCGAGTTCGAGTTCGACCGGCTGACCCGGCCCGTGGTGTCCACCCTGACCGGTGACGTCCTGCACGCCGCGGAGAACCTGGCCGAGTTGCTGCGCGACCAGATCCCGCAGCCGGTCCGGTTCCGGGAGGCGGCGGCCAAGGTCGCGGAGAAGAGCGACCTGGTCATCGAGGTCGGTCCCGGCCGGGTGCTGTCCAACCTGTTCGGCGAGATCGCGCCGGACACGCCGATCGTCACCGTGGACACCGACCACAAGTCGATCGCCGCGCTGCTGCGCGTGGTCGGCGCGGCGTTCGCGCTCGGCGCCCCGGTGGACGTGCCGGCACTGTTCGCCGACCGCCTGTACCGGCCGCTGGACCTGGACGCCGAACCGAAGTTCCTGGCCAGCCCGTGCGAAGCGGCGCCGGCCATCGACGCGGACCTCGCCCACCTCCAGGGCGACACCGTCGCGACCGCAGGGGGTGCCGCCCCTCACCGCCCTGCGGTCGCGACCACCCCCGAGGCCGGCGGCAGCTCGACGCTGGACCTGCTGCGCAAGCTGATGGCGGAACGGGTCGAACTGCCCCTGGAGGCGGTCAGCGCGGACTCGCACCCGCTGGACGACCTGCACCTGAGCTCCATCACGGTGGGCCAGATCGTCAACGACGTGACCCGCAGCCTGGGCCGGCCGGCACTGGCCGGCATGCCCAACTTCGCCACGGTGGACCTGGGCGAACTGGCCGAGATGATCGACGAGCTCGCCGACACCGCGGGCCAGGCCAAGGAGACCGAGAAGGGTGAGGTCGCCGGTGTCGCCCCGTGGGTCCGGCCGTTCGCGGTCGGCCGCGTCGAGGCACCCCGCCCGCCCGCGGACATCCTCAACGTGGCCTCCGCGGCCGACGCCGCCACCTGGTCGGTGTTCGCGCCGGCCGGCCACTCGCTGGCCGAGCCGCTGCGGGACGCGCTGTCCCGGTCCGGTGTCGGTCCCGGCGTGCTGCTGTGCCTGCCGGCCGATTGCGACGAGAGCCACATCGGCCTGTTCCTGGACGCCGGCCGGCTGGTGCTGGGCGCGCCCAACGGCACCCGGTTCGTCGTCGTCCAGCACGGCCTGGGCGCCGCGGGCCTGGCGCGCACGCTGCGGCTGGAGGACCCGTCGGCCAAGACCACGATCGTCGACCTGGCGAACGTGACCCCGACGTCCGCCGACGACATCGCCGACGCGGTGCGGATCGTGGTCGCCGAGGTGGCCGCCACGACGGACTTCGCCGAGTCGTACTACGCCGAGGACGGCACCCGCACGGTGCCGATGCTGTCCGCACTGGCACCGTCGGACGCCGATCCGGCCGCCACCCTCGGCGAGGGCGACGTCCTGCTGGTCACCGGCGGCGGCAAGGGCATCACCGCCGAGTGCGCCCTGGCCATCGCCAAGGACTCCGGTGCCGCACTGGCCCTGCTGGGCCGCAGCGACCCGGCGGACGACACCGAGCTGGCCGACAACCTGGCCCGCATGACGGCCGCCGGCATCCGCTTCCACTACGAGCGGGCCGACGTCACGTCCGTCGACCAGGTCGCCGCCGCGGTGGTCGCCTTCGAGTCCGAGCTGGGCGCGGTCACCGGCGTGCTGCACGGCGCCGGCCGCAACGACCCGGCCGCCCTGTTCAGCCTGACCGAGTCGACCTTCCGGGCCACCGTCGGCCCGAAGATCGGCGGCCTGCGGGCGGTGCTGAACTCGGTCGACCAGAACCGGATCAAGCTGCTGATCACCTTCGGCAGCATCATCGGCCGGGCCGGCCTGCGTGGTGAGGCGCACTACGCCACCGCCAACGACTGGATGTCCGAGCTGACCGTCCGGTTCGGCCAGGACCACCCCAACGCCAGGGTGCTGGCGATGGAGTGGTCGGTCTGGTCCGGCGCCGGCATGGGCGAGCGGCTGGGCGTGGTGAGCGCGCTGATGCGGGACGGCATCACGCCGATCTCCACCGAGGCCGGCATCGAGATGCTGCGCTCGGTCCTCGCCGACCCGCAGTCCCCGCCGGTGATGGTCCTGTGCGGCCGCACCTCCGGGCTGCCGACGCTGCCGATGGAACGCCGCGAACTGCCGCTGTCCCGGTTCGTCGACCGCGCGATCGTGCACTACCCGGGCATCGAACTGGTCACCGAGGCCGACCTGGCCGACCCGACCGACCCGTACCTGGGCGACCACCTGCTGGACGGCAGCCTGCTGTTCCCCGCGGTGATCGGCATGGAGGCCATGACGCAGGTCGCGGTCGCCGTGACCGGCAGCTCCGCACCGCCACTGCTGGAGGACGTGGAGTTCCTGCGGCCGATCGTGGTCGCGCCGGGCGGTTCCACCACCATCCGGCTGGCCGCGCTGGCCAGGGACGCCGAGACCGTCGACGTGGTGCTGCGCAGCGAGGAGACCGGTTTCAGCGCCGACCACTTCCGGGCCCGTCTGCGGTTCCCGCGCCCGGAGTTGTCCGCCGAGCCGGTGACCGGACCGGACCTGCCGGTCGTCCCGGTCGACCCGATCACCGAGCTGTACGGCACGGTGTTGTTCCAGGGCAAGCGGTTCCAGCGGCTCAACGCCTACCGGCGGGCCAGCGCGCGACGCGCGATCGCCGAGATCGCCACCACCGGTGACACGCCGTGGTTCGCGCCCTTCCTGCCCCAGGAGCGGCTGCTGGCCGACCCGGGCACCCGGGACGCCATGATGCACGCCATCCAGTGCTGCATCCCGGACGCGACACTGCTGCCGCAGGGCATCGAGCGGCTGTACCTGTCCCGCCGGGCCGACCAGGCCACCGAGTACGTCGTGATGGACGCGGTGGAACGGTCCCAGGACGGCGACAGCTACACCTACGACATCGACGTCCGCTCGCCGGAGGGCGTGCTGGTGGAGCGCTGGGAGGGTCTGACCCTGCGGGCGGTCCGCAAGCGCGGTGGTGAGGGCCCGTGGGTGGCCGCCATGCTCGGGTCCTATTTGGAGCGTTCGCTGGAGCGGGTGCTCGGTGGCAGCCGGTCGGTGATCGTCGAACCCAACCCGTTCGACAGCCCGGTGCACACCGTCGCCGAGCGGCGCGCCCAGACCGAACTGGCGGCGAGCCGGGTGCTCGGCCGGCAGGCCGGCCTGCGCTACCGCCCGGACGGCAAGCCCGAGGCCGACGGCGTCACGGTGTCCGCGTCGCACAAGGCGGATCTCACTCTGGCCGTGGTCGGCACCGGAGCGCTCAGTTGCGACGCCGAGACGGTGCTCGAGCGCACCGACACGGACTGGGCCGACCTGCTCGGACCCGAACCGCTGGCACTGGCCGAACTGCTGGCGGCCGACACCGGGGAGCCGGCGTCGGTGGCGCGGACCAGGGTGTGGACCGCCCTGGAATGCGTCCGCAAGACCGGCTCCATGACACAGGCCCTCACGGTGCACCGGGTGCACCAGGACGGGTGGACGCTGTTGTCCAACGGGGCGGCGCGCATCGCGACATGGGTGACGACCGTCAACGGGCAGCCCCACCCCGTGGTCTTCGCCGTTCTCGCCGGAGAGGAGGACTGACATGGCGGCCTACTACGAAATCCGCCACACGGTGGGATTCGAGGAGACCAACCTGGTGGGCAACGTCTACTACGTCAACTACCTGCGGTGGCAGGGCCGTTGCCGTGAGATGTTCCTGAAGGAGAAGGCACCGGCGGTACTGGAAGAGGTGCGGGTCGACCTGAAGCTGTTCACGCTCAAGGTGGAGTGCGAGTTCTTCGCCGAGATCACCGCATTCGACGAGCTGTCCATCCGCATGCGGCTGGAGGAGCTCACCTCGACGCAGGTCCAGTTCTCCTTCGACTACGTGCACCTGGCCGGCGACCGGGAGAACCTGGTCGCCAAGGGGCGGCAGCGGATCGCCTGCATGCGCGGCGAGAACCAGAACACCTCGCCCACCAGGGTGCCGGAGCAGCTGCGCGAAGCACTCGCGCCCTACGCCGAGAACGCGTTGGCGGCCGCCGCCGCGACCAGGGGGGCCTAGGTGATCAAGATCAACGGGTCCACCAAGCTGACGCCGGCGAGGTCGGCGCCGGGCCAGCGGCACGAGCCGCTGTCCCCGGCGACCGCGCTGCGCGAGGTCATGGCCCAGTTCGCCACCGGCGTCACCGTGCTCACGGCGGCCGGCGAGGACGGGCACGGCATGACCGCGAACGCCTTCACCTCGGTCTCGCTGGATCCGCCGATGGTGCTGTGCTGCGTGTCCCGTGCGGCACGCATGCACGCCGCCATCACGTCGGCGCAGGCGTTCGCGGTGTCCGTGCTGAGCTCCGAGCAGCAGGACGTGGCGCGGTACTTCGCCGACTGGCGGCGGCCGCGCGGCATGGCGCAGTTCAACCAGGTCGACTGGACCCCGGGACCGGCGACCGGCTCCCCGTTGCTGGTCGGCTCCTTGGCCTGGCTGGAATGCCGGCTCGCCACCGCGCACGACGGCGGCGACCACTCGATCTTCGTCGGTGAGGTGCTCGGCTCCCACCGAGGAGGGGACCAGCCGGCGCTGTTGTTCTTCAGCGGCGCCTATCACGACGTCGGCGTGCACCTCAGGGCGACCGCCTGACGAAAGGCCACAGTAGACAGGAGAACCGACGATGCACCACGAACTGACACTGCACACCAACCGGGACCCGTTACCCGCGGCCACCGCGGCGGCCCCGGCCACCGACGGCGGGTACCGCGGCGAGTACGACTACGACTACGACCCCCCGGTGGGCTCGCTGCCCCGCCTGTACCGCGGTGTCGTCTGGAGTGACATCGTCGCCGAGATGGACGCGGAACTCGAGGCGAGGAAAGCGGCGTGACAGGTCAGGTCGAGCCGGTCGCGTTCGACCCGGCCGGGAACCGGGAGCGGGGGCACGTGCCGCCGCCCCGGCCGGGAACGCCGAACGCCGACGAGCGACACCGGAACGGCGACACGCCGCCGGCCCCGGTGCCGATGCCCACGCGGTCGATGCGACGGTCGCGGCACGATCGGGACGCCCTGCGGGACACGATCCTGGCCGGCCGCAAGGACGCCGTCGCCCGACAGCACAAGCTGGGCAAGTACACGGCTCGGGAACGGCTCGGCCTGCTGCTGGACTCCGACTCGTTCGTCGAGATGGACCTCTACCGGCGGCAGAACGCCGGCCCCAGGTCCGGTGACCGGCCGCACGGCGACGGCGTCGTCGCGGGGTCGGGCACCATCGAGGGCAGGCGGGTCTTCGTCTACGCACAGGACTTCACCGTCTCCGGCGGTTCGGTCGGCTACGCGCACGCGGCCAAGATCCAGAAGGTGATGGATCTGGCCATCGCCACGGGTTCGCCGCTGATCGGGCTGCTGGACAGCGGTGGTGCGCGCATCCAGGAAGGCGTCATGGCGCTGCACGGCTTCGGCGAGATCTTCCGCCGGAACGTGGCGGCGTCCGGGGTGATCCCGCAGATCAGCGTCATCCTCGGGCCGTGTGCCGGGGGAGCGGCGTACTCGCCCGCGCTGACCGACTTCACCTTCATGGTGCGCAAGACGGCCAAGATGTACCTGACCGGACCGGACGTCGTCGAGGCGGTCAGCGGCGAGCGGGTCTCCCACGAGCAACTCGGCGGTGCCGACATGCACGCCGGCACGTCCGGTGTCGCCACGATCGTGCACGACGACGAGGAGAGCTGCCTGGCCGACGTGCGGTACCTGGTGTCCATGCTGCCGGGCAACAACCTGGAACGGGCACCGGGCGATCCGGGGGTCGGCGCGGCGAGCGAACGCAGGCCGAGGCTGGCCGAGATCGTGCCCGCCGAGCCCAACCGGCCCTACGACATCCGGCAGGTCATCGCGGAACTGGCCGACGACGGCGACTACTTCGAACTCCAGGAGACCTGGGCGGCGAACGTGGTCTGCGCGCTGGCCAGGATCGACGGTGCCGTCGTGGGTGTGGTCGGCAACCAGCCGACCGTGCTGGCCGGCGTGCTGGACCGGTACGCGTCCCAGAAGGCGGCGCGGTTCGTGCGGTTCTGCGACGCCTTCAGCATCCCGCTGGTGACCCTGGTCGACGTGCCCGGTTTCATGCCGGGCACCGAACAGGAGCACGCCGGCATCATCCGGTACGGCGCCCAGTTGCTGTACGCCTACTGCGAGGCCACCGTGCCCAGGATCCAGGTGATCCTGCGCAAGGCCTACGGCGGCGCGTACATCGTGATGGACTCCCGTTCCATCGGCTGCGACCTGTCACTGGCGTGGCCGACCAACGAGATCGCCGTCATGGGTGCCGAGGGCGCGGTGAACGTGTTGCACCGCAGGCAACTGGCCGCCGCGGACGATCCGGCCGCGCTGCGTGCGGAGCTGGTCGGCGAGTACCAGGGTGAGTACATGCATTCGCAGTACGCCGCCGAACGCGGTCTGGTGGACGACGTGATCGACCCGGCGGACACCAGGGCCGCGCTCGCCAGGGGACTGGCCATGTTGCGCGACAAGTACACCGCGGGCCCCGACCGCAAACACGGGAACATGCCGCTGTAGAAGGAAGGTGCGGAACACGATGAACCTGGACACATTCGATGTCGCACAGCCCGAGTTCCGCGTCCTGCGCGGGGCACCGGACGATGCGGAACTGGCCGCCCTGGTGGTCGTCCTCGCCGCGCTGACCACACCGGAGCCCGCCGCGCCGAGGTCCGTCTCCGGCGGCTGGGGCGACCGGTCGCTGCGCGCCCGACTGCACCGCAGGCCCAAGCGGTCGGCTCCGGCGGTCCGCGCCAGCCACCCCACGCAGCCCCGTCGCGACACCCGCAAGCTGGTCAGCGCCCATCGCGGTTGACCGGTCCACTGTGGTTTGTCCTTCTCGAGACCCGGGCCCATCAGGGCCCGGGTTTTCCATGTGTACATCATGGTGCTATTCCGGACGAAGTCACATGCGCTGCCATGGAGAAGTCACGGGCGCCGGTATGAGCCATGCTTGGCACAGCGCACGACCTGGTCATGGGGACCGTAAACCGGTTGGCGCAGCGTGGATACGGCCAGGACCGTATCGAACCATGAGGAGGTCGATCAATGTCGTCGATCATCGCGCCACTGGCACCACACCCACTGCTGGTGCTGTTCACGGCACTGGCGGTGCTGTTGGTGCTCGCGCGTCTGCTGGGCAGACTCGCCGCGCGGTTCGGCCTGCCGGCCATCGTCGGTGAACTGGTCACCGGTGTCATCCTCGGACCGTCCATTCTCGGCCACCTGCTGCCCGGTGTCGCGCAGTGGCTGCTGCCGAACTCCGCGGAGCAGACGCACCTGCTCGACGCCGCGGGCCAGCTCAGTGTCGTACTGCTGGTCGGCATCACCGGCACCCACCTGGACACGGACATCCTGAAGCGGCGGGCCCGTTCGGTGTTCTCGGTGAGCCTGTGCGGCCTGTTGATCCCGTTGCTGTTCGGCATCGGGCTGGGCCTGATCCTGCCCGGCGCCCTGGCCGGTCACTCGGCCGGTCGCGGTGTCTTCGCGTTCTTCCTGGGCATCGCCATGTGTGTCACGGCGATCCCCGTCATCGCCAAGACGTTGACCGACATGGGTCTGCTGCACCGCAACCTCGGTCAACTGATCCTGGGCTCCAGCATGGTCGACGACGCCATCGGCTGGCTGCTGCTGTCCGTGGTGTCCGCGGCGGCGACCGCCGGTGTCACCTTCGGCCACGTCTCGCTCCAGGTCGCCTACCTGGCCGTGTTCATCGCGTTCGCCTCGACCATCGGTCGCAGGCTGGTGCGCGCGGTGATGACCAGGATGGCGAAGTCGGCCGAGTCCGGGCCGGCCATCGCGGCAGCGGTCATCATCGTGCTGACCGGTTCGATCGTCACGCTGGCGCTGGGCATGGAGCCGATCTTCGGCGCCTTCATCGCCGGTGTGCTGGTCTCCCGGGTCAAGCCGGTGCAGGTGAAACTGGCTCCGCTGCGCTCCGTGGTGCTGTCCGTGTTCGCCCCGCTGTTCCTGGCCACCGCGGGCCTGCGGGTCGACCTGACGTCCCTGACCAAACCGTCCGTCGCGATCGCCGGTGTCGCCGTGCTGGCCATCGCGATCCTGGGCAAGTTCGGTGGCGCCTACCTGGGTGCCAGGGCCACCGGCCTGACCAAGCTGGAAGGCCTCGCCCTGGGCGCGGGCATGAACTCCCGAGGTGTCGTCGAGGTGGTCGTCGCCCTGACCGGCCTGCGGCTGGGCGTGCTCAACTCGGCGTCGTACACGATCGTCGTCCTGGTCGCGATCGTGACCTCGCTGATGGCCCCGCCGGTGCTGCGCTGGGTGATGAGCAGGCTGGAACTCGACGACGAGGAACGGCTGCGCAAGATCGACCACGACACCTGGACCTCCGGTGTGGAGAAGATCGCCGAACCCGTCGGCTGACCAGTCGACCGACACACTGTGGCCGGCCACCCTCTGGCAGGGGTGGTCGGTCACAGTCGTGCGTGGCGCCCGTCACACCTGTCGGTGGTCGACATTAGTCACGGTCGGTGACACTGTCGTCCGGTCGTCGGGCGGTATGCCCCATCGGGTTACGGTGCCATCCTGACTGCCAACACGATCGGTCCGCCCATGGTTGCGGCCCGGTCTCGGAACCCGCCTGCCGGCGTGGCGGTTGGGCACAATACATTTGCTCACGGCCAACTGGGAGGCTCGTACATGTCGTGGCAAGACGAGCTGCATCAGCTCGACACCGCGCTGGCTGCCGGTCGCATCTCCGCGGACGAGTACCGGCAGAAGCGTGACCAGTTGCTGGCCATGGCAGCCGGCGAACAGGCTGGTGGCGCACCCGCTCCGGACCCCGGTCAGAGCGGGCCGATCCCGACGCCCGGCCAGCCGTCGCAGCAGATGCCCCCGCCCACGCCGCAGAACCCACAGGACCCGCAGCGGACCCCCTTCCCGGAGGCGTTCCGCTGGACGCCGACCGGCACACCCGCCGGTGGCACCGACATGACGCAGGCGATGCGGCCGGTGTCCGGGCCGCCACAGAACAACGGCGGTGACGGCGGCGACCGCACCCAGGTCGTGCCCGGCCGTCCGCCCGGCGACGCGGACCGCACCCAGGTGGTGGCCAGGCCCGGCCAGCCCGGCGGCTGGGACCGGACGCAGGCGGTGCGTCCCGGCCAACCCGGCCAGCAGGCCCAGCCGTGGCGGGTCGTCCCGCCGCCGCAGCACGGCCAGTCGGACGAGGACTACTCGCCGCCCTGGGGCGTCGACCCGTCGCAGGAACTCGGTGGCGTGCCCACCTGGATCCGGCAGGGCCCCGAGGTGTTCGCCGAGAACAAGGGCCGCGGCCGCAAGATCGCCATCATCGTGGCGGTCGTCGTGGTGCTGATCGGCGGCGGCCTCGCCGCCTTCCTGGTGGTCAACAACAACGGCAAGCACCAGGAGGCGGGCGGCAGCCAGATCACCACGACCACCAGCACCAAGCCGAAGCCCCCGCCCGGCCCGAAGCTGCCGCCCGGCCCGTTCATCCCCTTACAGGGCAAGCCAGTACTGAACATGACGTGGTCGATCGAGGACGCCGTCTCCGGGAAGCTGCCCACGCCGCAGGAGGCGACGATCCTGCACGAGAACGGGATCGAGACCGTGTCCGCGTTGATCACCAACAACGACGGTGTGTTCGACGGCATCTGGGCGTTCGCCCCGGCCACCGGTGACGACGCCAGCGCGGCACTGACCGCGATGGACACCTACTACACGCACGCCGGCTACCGCCCGATCCCCGGTGCGCCACCCGGCGTCGAGGCGCTGTCGCTGGCCGGCAACTCGTCGGCGAGCGCCACGTTCCGGGCCCACTACCTCACCCGGGACGGCGTCTTCGTCCGCATCGAGGTCTACGGCGAGACGCCGGACGTCGACTCAACCCTTTTGGAGCAGCAGTTCAACGACCTGATGTCGCGGGAGGTCGCGAAGTACCCGCCCTCCGGCGCATGACAGAGGTGACCGATCCGGCCGTCGCACCGCTGGACTACGCGGACGGCGCCGAGGCCACGGTCGCCGAACTCCTGCGCGGCACGGACGACGTCAGCTCCGGCTCGGCGGCGCTCGCCGAGCGGATCACGTCCTGGGAGACGGCGTACCACTTCTCGCCGCAGCGAGCCGGCCTGCTGGCCCCGCTGCGGATCGGTCCGGGCATGCGGGTCGTCGACGTCGGCTGCGGATCCGGCGTGCTCACCAGGGCGCTCGGTGAGACCGGCGCCGAGGTGGTGGGCATCGAGGCGATGCCGGACCGGGCCGAGGCCGCGCGGGCCCGCTGCCGGGACCTGCCCGGCGTGCGGATCGTCTGCGCCCGCGTGGAGTCCGCGCTGCACGCGGTGTCCGGGTGCGACGTGGCGCTGCTGTGCGGGGTGCTGGAGTACAGCGACAAGTACGGCGACGGCCCGGCCGCGCTGCTGGCCGCCGTCCGAGCCTCGCTGGCCCCCGGCGGCGTGGTCGTGCTGGCCATCGAGAACCAGCTCGGCCTGCGCTACCTGCTGGGCGGCACGGAGGACCACCACTCCCGGTCGTGGATCGGCCTGGCCGGCTACCCCGGTGAGCACCGCGCCCCGCACACCTGGCCCAGGGGCGTGCTCGCCGGCCTGCTCGCCGACGCCGGCCTGCCGGCGCAACGCTGGCTGCTGCCCTATCCGGACTACAAGCTGCCCAGGATCCTGCTGGACGAGTCCGTGTTCGCCCGCCCGGACGCACCGGAACTGGTGGACAAGCTGGTCCGCGAGCCGCTGCGCGGCGCCTTCGGCGGCAACGACGCCGCCGTCGCCGGCCGGACACCGCACCGGCTGGCCACCGAGCAGGGGATCGGCGCGCTCGTGGCGTCGTCGTTCCTGGTGGTCGCCGGGCCGTCGGCGGCCGACCTGACCCGCACCTGCGAACCGGGCCTGGCCTGGCTGAACAACGACGGCAGGCGGCCGGAGTGGCGGCGGCTGCGCCGGCTGGACGACCGGCTGACCCTGCACACCGTCCGTGACGGCGCCGGCCTGCCCGACCACCACACGCATCCCTGGCTGCGCCAGGAACTCGTCGCCGCCGAGTCGCTGACACCCGGCAGGCCGCTCGACGCCCACCTGCTGGACGCCTTGTCCGCCAAGGACTTCGACCAGTTGGACACCCTGGTCGCCCGTTGGCGCGCGGCCACCCTGGCCGACGCGCGGCCGCTGCGCGACGACGACCGCCGGCACCCCTACCTGCCCGGCCGGGCGGGCGTCGACGTGCTCCCGGCCGACCTGCTGGACGCCCACCCCGGCAACTTCATCGTGTCCGAGGACGGCGAACTGACCAGGGTGGACCGCGAGTGGTTGGCCGGCGACGGCGTGGACGCCGAACTGGTCATGCTGCGCGGGCTGCTGGAGTTCGCCAGGGAGATCGTGGACAACCACGCGCCGCACCCGTGGTCGCCCACCGCGTCGCCGGCCGACGTGCTGGCCGGCCTGGCCGCCTCGGCCGGGCTGGCCGAACGCCTGCCCGAGCGGTGGACCGAACTGGTGGCGGCCGAGGCGGAACTCCAGTCCGCGGTCGCCGGGGGTTCGCCTGCCGACATCGCCGCCGCTATCGAGTCGGCCGGCGCGGTGCCCGCCGACCCGCCGCTGTGGGCGGTGCCCGGCGGCCTCGCGACGCTGCGCGCCGAGCACGGCAGGGTGGCCAAGGCCGTCGAGGACGCCCGGTGGGCCACCGACCGGGCGGCGGAACTTGCCGAGCGGCTGGCCACGGTGGAGGGTCAACTGGCCGACCACGTGGCCGCGCTGGCCGGCCAGGGCGGCGAACTGGCCGACGAGCGGGCGGCCAACGAACTGGTCCGCGACGAGCTGTCCTCGGCGCTGTTGGCGCTGGACGAGAAGGACGACCGCATCGGCCTGGCCTTCGCCGAACTGACCGCCGCGGTCCGCGAACTGGAGTCCGTCCGGGCCGAGCAAGCCCACGTCGCGGGCGTCCTGGCCGACACACGCGCCGAACTCGCCGCGGCTCAGGCTCACCTGGCCGCCGTCGAGCGGACGTGGACGGTGCGCGCGGCGAACCGGCTGTGGTGGCCGCTCCGGTCCCGGTTGCGCGGGCGGTGGGACCTGCTGCGGGCCCACCCGTCGGTGCCGGCCGACGACGTGTTGCGCCGCCTGGCCCCGACGGACCGCTTCGCCCGCTTCGCCCGCTACCGGGCCGCCGCCGCGTCCCACCGGGACGGCCGGCTGCACTTCGACGTGCCGATCCCGGCCACGACCGAGCCGGATCTCACGGTGTCCGGCTGGGTGGCCCACCCGGACCTGGCGGTGGTCGCCGTGTGGCTGCTGGTCGACGGTCAGGCCCACGCGATGGAGCTGGGCGGCCACCGCCCGGACGTCACCGTGGCCCTGCGCCGGGCAGGTGTGCCGGTGGGCGAGCACAGCGGTGTGACCGTCACGGTGCCGGTGACCGAACCCGGCCCGGTCGGCCTGCGGGTGCGCCTGGCCGACGGGACCGTCCTGGAACGGGTGTTGGGCGCGGTCGAGGTCGTCGAGCCGGCCGACTCAGCCGACCAGGGCTGAGCGGGCCGGCGGGACGCCGCAGTCGGCCAGGACCATGGCCATCTCGGCGCCGAACCGCTCCACCGAGAAATGCTCCCGGCAGACCGACGACAGCTCCTGCTGCACGTCCGTCCACAATGGCTGGTCACTGAGCATCCGCGAGCTCAACTCCACCAGTTCGGCCGGTGACCGGCCGATCAGGTGGCGTGCCGTCCAACCCAGGTGCAACCCCTCGCCGCCGACCGGAGTGGTGACGAACGGCAGCCCGGCCGCCATCGAGTCCACGAACTTGATCTTCACGCCGGCGCCGTAGCGCATCGGCACCACGTGCAGCAACTGCTGACCGAGCACCGCCTTCGGGTCGGGTACCCGGCCGAGCACCTCGATCCCGGCACCGGCCAGCGCCGCCACCGCGGGCGACGGATCGGCGCCGACCACCCGCAGCACCAGCCCGGGATGGCGGTCCCGCAGCGCGGGCAGCACGTCCGACGCCAGTTCCAGCACGGCGTGCTCGTTCGGCGTGCCCGGCGTCGCGTTGAAGCCGCCGAAGAACGCGATCCCGGACCGTTCCGCCCAGCCCGGCACGGTGTCCGGCACGACGACCGGGTAGCACGCGACGTGCACCGACGTGTCCGGCGCGGTGCGCCGCGCCCACCGTGCCTCGTCCTCGCTCACGCACACAGCGACGTCCGCCCAGGTGAACGCGGCGACCTCCTGGGCGCGCAGCAGATGCGCCTCCACCGCCCGGTCGCGGCGCGTGGCCTGGTCCGGCGCGGTCACGAAATGCTGTTCCGGCCGGCGGTGGAACAGTGCCTCCGAGTCGTACACCCGCACCGCCTGCGGCTGCCAGCGACTGATCGGCAGCCCGGCCCGGTCCAGGTTGTGCGGGCGGAACACGGCCACCACGTCGTAGAGCCCCATCCGCTCCCTCGACCACGCCTCCGGGTCGTCGACGCCCCACACCACCTCGATGCCCCTGGCCCGCAGGGCGGGTGCGTACTCCTCGGCACGGTCGGGCAGGTAGGCGAAGTACGTCACCCTGGCCCTCGGATCCGCGCGGTGCCAGGCGTCCAGCACGGCGAGCGTGCGCGGATCGCCGCTGCCGCGGTCGAAATGCGGCACCCGGTCGTCGATCACCAGCACCCGGTAGGGCGCCAGCTGGTCGCGCAGCCACCAGCGCCGGTGCGGCCGCTCCTCCAAGCCGACCGTGGGCGGCCGGGTGGCGAGTTCGGCCGGCCAGCGGCGCAGGAACGTGCCGTGGTTGCGGCGCATCAACTCCTCGGCCCGGGCCGAGGACGAACTGCCGTGCCGGATGTGCAGCACCGACACGGTCGGCAACACCCAGGTCTGCCAACCGTTCGCGCGCAACAGCAGCGCGAGGTCCACGTCCTCGAAGTACGCGATCTCGTAGTCCGGCGAGAACCCGCCGACCTCCAGGAAGGCCGCGCGGCGCACCACCAGGCACGCCGCCGAGGCGTAGTCCACCTCCCTGGCCACCCGCGCGCTGGCCTCGTCGTCCCAGGCCCGGCACCAGCCGTCGCCGCCGATGATGCTGCCCGACTCCTGCACCGAACCGTCCACATTGGTCATCAGCGGTGCGACGGCGGCGACCTGGTCGTGGCTGTCGAGGAAGTCCAGCAGCGGCGGCAACCAACCATCGGTCACCTCGACGTCGGCGTTGAGCAGGCAGATGAACTCCGTGTCCGCCTGCGCGATCCCGAGATCGCACCCGGCGCCGAACCCGAGGTTCTCCGCCATCCGCAGCACGGTCGCGCCGGTCAGATTCGCCGCCAGCCACTCGCCGGTGCCGTCCGGCGACGCACTGTCCACGACCACGACGCGATAGGGCTGGTCGACGTGCTCCCGCAGCAGTTCGAGGCACCGGGTGACCAGTTCCCGGCCACCGTAGGACACCAGGACGAACGTGACCCGCGCCGGCTCCGTCATGCGTGCCGCAGCTTTCCGTAGGCCCGCCGCAGCGGCGCCGACCAGCGCAGCAACTTGGTGCCGCGCAACGCGTCCAGCTCCCGCTGCGAGGCCGCCAGGCGCGCGACCAACTCCTGGTCCACCGGTTCCGGCACAACTCCGGCCGCCTCCCGCGCGTCGAGCGCGTCGGCCAGCGACTCGACCAGCCGCCGCCGTTCCAGCACCATCCGCTCCCGCAGCCGCTCGTGCGCGATCCGCAGCGCCCGGTTCTCCGCGGCCAGTTCGGCGATCCGGACCTCGGCCGGTACCGGGTCGCCCTCCGTGGCGACGAGTTCGGCCAGCCGGTCCAGGTGTTCGGTCAGGCCTGCGACGGCTGCGTCGATGTCGGACACCGCCACCGCGTCCGGCGCCCGACCCGGCTCGGTGACCACCTGTTGCCGGGCACCGAACTCCAACGCAACTACACCGTCCACTCCGGACCGATCGAGCAGCGCCCACGGCCTGCCCAGCCCGGCCGCGACGGCCGCGACGTGCTCGTCGGCGGCGATCACGGCCCGCGCACCGGCCAGCACGGCCAGCCGGTCCTCCAGCACCAGATCGGCCGGCAGCACCGTCGCCCAGAACACCTCGCCGTCCACCGGTGCGGTCGGCAGCACCACGACGTGCCCGTCCCCGGTCCACCGCAGCCCGGCGAGGTCACCGCCGATCGCGTGCACCACGGTGTAGTCGTCGTCCGGGACCAGTTTCAGTTGGCGCAGCACCCGCAACCGGCTGACCAGCACGGATTCGTCCACCACCGCACCGGCGAGCACACCGGGATGCGCCACCACGGGCACGTCGACACCGGCCGCGCCCAGCCGTCGGGCCGACTCGCGGTCCCGCACCGAGGGGCACGGCTGCCCGGCGACGGCAGCGGCCAGGTCGTCCGGCACGTCACCCGCCACCCGCACCGCGGTCCAGACCACGTTCGGCCCACCACCCGCGAACAACGGTGGTGCGGCGGCCGCGTCCGGTGTGCCGTAACGGGAGACGAGTTCGTCCGCCGTGACGTCGACCGGGAAACCCGGGCACACCACCGTGATCCATCCGTCATCGTCGGTCGACGACCCGAGCAGCGGCAACGGAGCCAGCCCGCCGTCGGTGATCGAGGGCCGCAACACGCCGAAGGGCGCACACACGGTGACCCGGTGATCCGGCAGCCGGCGGCGCAGTTCCCGGTCCAGCACCCTGGACAGCACCTGGTCGCCCAGCCCGGGAAGATCGGCACTGCCCCGGACGAACACGACACCGGCGGGACGCGACGGAGGTGGAGGCACGCCGCACTCTAACGCGAGCCGTTCGGCCGCGTAGTGAATCGGCCAAACGGCTCAAGGCGCCGGGTGGGCCGCCAGGTACGAACGGAGGCCGCCGATGACATCCGGCCGCAGGAACGGCGCGTCACCGGCCGTGAGCACCCGCTCCACCACCTCGATGACGATCACCTTCCCGCTGGCCAGCACCGATTCGACCCCGGCCTGGTCGGTGTCCATCGACGCGTAGTCGATCGCGGTGGCGTCGCTGAACACGGCCGGTAGGTAACGGCTGGCGTGCGCCAGGAACGAGTCCCCGAGAATCGCCACCGGTTCGTTCACCATGCCCGCGGTCGGTGCGCCGGCGAACCGCACCGCCCTCGGCATGTCGGCCAGCGTCGGACCGGTCCGGTCGGCGCCACCGTCCGGGCCCAGCGTGTAGTGGATCTCGGTGTTCCGGCCCGTGCTGGCGATCATCGGCGGCAGGTCGGCGCCCGGTTCGACCACGCCGTCCGGAACCGACTGCCAGGTGCCGGTGACGCCGGGGTCGATCTGGTCGGCCACCGCGCGCAGCATCACCAGCGAGCCCAGGTCGTTCCAGTGGGTGTCCTGCTTGTAGTAGATCGGCCGGCCCGACTGGGCGGCCGCCTCGGACAGCCCCGGGCGTAGGTCCAGGGCGCCGTCGGTGTCCACCAGGCCCTGCCAGAACGGGGTGCTGGCCTGGGCCGCGCAGTCCTTGTCCGGGTACGTGGGTGGCAGGAACCGGGGTTCGGCCGTGCTCTTGTCCGGTGCCACCACGAGGACCAGGCTCCTGCCGGATGCCTCGATCGCCGACCTGAGCGTGGCCAGGTCCTGGATGGTGGCGGAGATCGGCTGGTCGGGGTCGCATTTGGACGTCATGTCCTGGGCGTAGTACAGCCAGCCGTTCCTGCCCTCGATCACCTGGGAGAAGTCGGTCTGGCCGCCGTTGAGCGGGTCGGGCGGCGGTGGGGCCGTCTGGACCTGGCCCACCGGGCCGATCGGGGTGCCCTGGCGGTCGGTGCCGGAGAACGCCGGCGGCTCGCCGAAGATCGACTGACTGATGCCTGCTTCGGCGTGTACGCCTGCCTGTCGTCCCGGGAGGTTGTCGGTGGCCCAGTTGGGTAGGGCGGTGAAGAAACCCCAGCCTCGGGTGATGCTGGGGAACGCTGCCAGTCGGTGGTTCTCGAAGGCTTGCGGTCGTACGCCTACCGCGTAGGCGCCGGCCGGGATCAGGAAGAAGATCATGGCGCAGATCAGGGCCACTCGCTGTCTGCGGCCGTGTCTCGGGCGGTGTAGGGGGTGGTCCTTGTGCAGGAACGACTCCGGGATCGGGGGGAGATCCGTGGGTCGCACGGTGGTCAGGGTAATCGTCTTTTGTGCGGTTCTTGGTGAATTCACCACATCTCGGGGGCTTGGGCTCTCGACCGGTTGGGGTTGGGGTTGGCGCGGGGGGTGTGGATCGTTCGGTCCCGGTCCCGGTGCCGGCTGCGTCGCCAGCCCCGTCCGTCGATGTGGCGGGCGGGGCTGGCGACGCGTTGCGGTTGTGGTTACGGGAAGCTGACCACGTTGCTGGGGCCGTGGTTGTTCTGGTTCACTGCTGCGCCTTGGCCGTTGATCACCGAGTCGATGCCGCCGCTGGCGTTCAGGAAGACCGTCAGCAGGTCGTGGAACTGGACTCCTTGCCTGGTTGGTGCCTGGAACGCCATGGCGTTGTGGATGTCGGCGCCCTGGTTGAAGAACGAGTAGCTGCCCATGCCGAATCCCTGGAACCTGGTGACCTTGTCGGTGACCAGGAAGGCCGGGAAGCCGTTCTGGGTGGGGCTGGCCATCCAGGCGGCCTGGTTGGGCACCTCGTACGGGTTCTCGTTCTGGAAGAACAGGACGAATCCGTCCTGGCCGTTCCAGATCGTCTCGTACTTGAGGAAGTGCTCGACGAACAGGCCCAGGGCGGACACGTGGTCGCCGTTGACCACGACGCCGGTCGAGGCGGGGTCGCCGGTGAAGGTGCCGGCGCCGGCGCCGTGGTCGGCTCGCCAGGCCCAGATGTCGTCGAGGATCGAGTTGTCGCTGTTGTCGATCAGGGCCGTGGTGGCCGAGCCGGCCGTGGCGCCGCCGATCCGGAAGAAGACGTCGTCGACGGTGACCGGGTCGTTCGCCCTGCCGTGGTGTTGTCCCGGCCTGCCGATGGTCAGCAGTACCGGCGAGGTGACCGGGCCGGCGTCGAACAGCAGGCCGGACAGGTTGACGCCGCGTACGTCGTCGACGCTCATCGTCACGTTGCCGTGCTGGGGGACCAGGGTCGGGAAGCCCAGGCCGATGATCTTGGTGTCCGCCTTGGTCACGTTGATCGTCTGCGGGACCTGGTAGACGCCCGGCGTGAACAGCAGGTTGTCACCATGCTTGAGGGCGTTGTCGATGTCGCTGACCGAGCTGGCCGCGTTGACCACGTAGAACGAGCTCAGCGGTAGCGACGTGCCTGGCGTGTTGCCGTTCGCCCAGCTCGGGCCGCTGGTGTCGCGCTGCGGCGAGGGCACGAACACGCGGAAGTGGTTGGCCGAGTCCAGGTAGAGGTACGGCTCTTCCTCGGTGTTCGGGCAGGTGGCCAGGGTGGTGTAGGGGCCGGCGCCTGCCGGGTCGCCGAACGCCTGGGCGGGCGCGCCCGGGTCGCCGCAGAACACCTGGTTCCACACGCCGTTGCTCCAGCCGTCCACGTTGCTGTCCCGCACGATGAACTGCTGCTGCGAACCGTTGATGATCGTGCCGCCGCTGAACGACGAGTCCGCGATGAACCCGCCGCTGGCGAAGTCGGGGGAGCCGTCGCAGAAGTCCATCAGCGTCAACCCGCCGTTGATCGCCACCCGGCGCATCGGCGCCGCCTGGGACACCGCCCACATGTCGTTGCCGGTGAAGCAGCCGCTGGTGCCCGCGACGTTGATCGTCAGGTTCGACACCGACCGCCAGAAGTTGACCAGCGCCGTGCAGTTGGTCTGGTCACCGTTCTCGCACTGGTTGAACGCGTCGATCGTGCCGTTGATGACGACCTGCTTCGGGTTCTGCCCGAGGCCGGCGATGCTCGTGTAGTAGCCGACGGTGATGTTCAGCGGATCGTCCGCCGTGCCGTAGGTGCCCGGCGTGAACAGCACCGCGTACCGCTGCGTGCCGAACTGGTTGGGCACCTGCTGCGCCGCGATCGCGTCCAGCTTGCTCTGGATGGTGCTCACCGGCATGTCCGGCGTGAACACCAGCACGTTGGGTCCGAGGCTGCCGCCGGTGGCCGGCGGGCGATCGGACCCCGATAACCCGGTCTGGCCCTGTGCCGAGGTGGGCACGAGCGCCAGGCCGAGCGCCGCGAGAATCGCGGCGAGGATGACGAAGAGGCGTGATTGTCCGGTCATGTGCTCGCCCTCCGTTGGGTACGAGACAGTGAGCCCAGCGCCCTGAAAGCGCTCTCAATGACGGGAGTCAACCCGCGCTGTCACGGCCGTGTCAAGCCGCTCAGCCGGTGGCGCAGGTGTTCTCGAACGGGACCCCGGGCACGTCGGTCGCCCAGTCCGCCGGCCCGAGCTGGCCGGCCCGGGTGCACGCGGTGTCCAGAGCGTCGGCACGCAACTGGTCCACCGGGCTCAGATCCCACAGCTCGACCCCGGTCGCACCGGTCGTGACCAGCGTGCGGCTGTCCGGCGTGAACGCCAGGTGCGCCACCGAGCGCGTCGACGACGGCAGTTGGTCCAGCGGACGGGCCTGCGACTTGTCGGTGAGGTCGTACAGCGTGACGGTCTCCCCGATGGCGGTCACGCCGGCGAGCCGCCCGTCCGGTGAGATGGCCGCCGCGGGGATGGAGTCCGACGTGGTGATCGGCGGCCCGAGCCGGGCCGGGACCTTCCCGGGCGTGACGTCCCACAGCGTGAAGTAACCGCCGGACACGGCATCCAGCGTTCGACCGTCGGCCAGGTACGCCACGGAGAACACCGGCCCCGCGTCACTACTGAACGGCCCGGCGACCCGCGTGACATGCACCGGATCCGACACGTTCCACAGCGCGATCGTGTAGTCGTAGCTACCGGTGGCGAGCGTGTGCCCGTCCGGCGAGAACGCGGTGCCGAACAGCACCGACTGTTCGCCGAACGCACTGCCGAGCTGTCGGGGGTGCCTCGGGTCGGCCAGTGACCACAGGGTCGTCGAGTCGGCGGCGACGGCCAGGGTCCGGCCGTCGGGGCTCAGCGCCAGGTCATTCACGATCTGCGGGTCGGCCGGATCCCCGATCCGCAGCGGCCCGGCCAGCCGTCGGACGTGGGCCGGATGGCTGACGTCCCAGATGTTCACGCCCGAGCCCGGCTGGTCGCCGTTGGTGACCGTGACCAGGATCGACCCGTCCGGCGACAGGGCGAGCGCGTCGACCGGGAACGGCTGCGCGGGCGTCGCCCCGAGGCGCCTGGCGTGTTCGGGATCGGCGATGTTCCACACGTCCACATCGGACCGGTCGGCGAACGCCAGCGTCGTGCCGTGCGCCGAGATCTCGACCGGTGACGGATTCACGTTGTTCGGCAAGGGAATTCTTTTGATCAGCCGCGGCTGCCCCTCGCCGTTCACGTTCCAGAGGACAGTGGTGGCGTCATCGGAGCCGGACGCCAGCGTACTGCCGTCCGGGGAGAACGCGAGTGCCTCGATGCTGCTGGTGTGCCCGGTCATCGTGGCTCGCTGGGTGGCTCCGTTGCCGTCGATGTCCCACAGCAACACGCCGTGACTGCCGCCTGCCGTGGCCAGTGTGTGACCGTTCGGCGAGAAGGCGAAGATCCCGACAGTATCGCTGCTGCCGAACGGGTGGCCGACGGCGCGCAGGTGGGTCGGATCGCTGACGTCCCACAGGCGTGCCGCACCACCGGTGAGATCCGAGGTCACCAGGAGCCGGCCGTTGGGCGACAGCGCCATCTGCAGGGTGGACCCCTCCGCGACGTCGGCACCCGACCCGAGACGCTTCGGATGGGCCGGATCGCTGACGTCCCAGAGGACACAGGTCCCGCTGACACTGGTGGCGAGCACCCGGCTGTCGCCGGAGAACGCCACCTGGTCGACAACGCCGTAGGGGGCCAGGGAGAACGCGTTCACCAGCCGGGGCCTGGCCGGGTCGTCGACGTTCCACAGCAGATCGCGGTGCTCGTTGGCGTCCGGGAAGTACTGGCCGCCGGCGACCGCGAGCAGGTGCCCGTCCGGTGAGAACGTCACCGAGTGGATCGGCAGGTCGAACCGCAGTGGCTGGCCGAACCGGGTCGGCCGGTTCGGATCGGTCATGTTCCAGAGCTGGACGGTCCCCCCGTCCCCGGCGCTGGCCAGGACGTGTCCGTTCGGCGAGAAGGCCACCGTGCGAATGCGGCTCTGGCCGGTGAGCGTGGGACCGACGCGACGCGGGGAGCTGTCCGGCCGGCCGGTCGCCCAGAGCTGGACGAAGCCGTCCAGCCCGCCGGTGGCGATCAGGCGACCGTCCCGCGAGTAGGCGACGGCCTCGACGATGCTGGTGTGGCCGGTGAGGGTGGCCCGGAAGGGGTTGTTGGCGAGTGTCTCGGTCAGGCCGGCGGTGGTGATGGGCCCCGGACTCAGGCGGGCCGCGGCGATGCCGAGCTGGAGCGACGAGCGAGGGTCACTGGCCCGGAGCTGGTCGGCCTGGGCGATCAGGCTGCGGGCGACGACGAGGCGTTGCGCCGCGAGGGTCCGGGCCTGAGCAGCCTCGGCCTGCCGCTGGGCGGTCTGGGCCTGATCGCGCTGGTTGAAGGCGATGAACGAGGCCAGCAGGGCGGCCACGAGCAGTACCACCAGAGAGGCGACACCGCCGCGCGCCAGCCGCATGGCCCGCCGGTGGTGACGGATGTGCTCGCCGATCAGCGTGTCCTTGGGCACCCGGCGGATCGCCGAGGCGAGGTCGGCGACGCATTTCCCGCAGGCGCGGGTTGGACTGGTCCACCTGGGTGACGGCGCGCAGCCAGCGCAGATCCACCCAGCGTGGTTCCTCAGGAAAGGCGCCGCGCAGCGCGGGCGGCAACGCCGCGTTCTCGCCGTCCCAGGTGAACTCCCCTTCGGTGAGCACCACGAGAATCCGCTCGTCGTCCCGGTGCTCCAGCCACCACTGGACCTCCCGGTTCACCCACGGCGACGCGGCCGCGGTAGGTGACGCGAGCAGGACGAACCATTCGGACTCGGCGAGCGCTCGTTCGATCGACGACCACAATCCGGCGTTGGCCTGCAGATTCGCGTTGTCCCGGAAGACGTGCAGCGCGCGGGCCCGGTACCACGGCTTGGCGAACCGCTGCATCCCCACCTGCAGTGCCGGCGCCAACGTCCCGTCCAACGCGTGACTGTAGGAAACGAACGCGTCGTACAACGCCAGACCACCCCCTAGTCCACCTCACCCGGTGAACGAGGTCGGAGGGCCCAGAGATACGCGACGGCGCTGCGCCGCTGCCCGATGCCGTTCTCCACCAGCGGCCGCAAGTGGGAGGTGAGCCGCTCGGCTTCGTCGGCGGTGAGGGCCTGCCCCATGGCCTCGCCGAGCGTGGGAACCCGAGGATTACCGGAACTGTTGACCAAGGTCGTCCAGGCCCGGGCCTGAGCAGGCTCGATGTCGATCGACAACTGAACGTGCACCTCGGTGAACCCGGCCCGTTCAGCGAACGTCACAAGGTCCCGCTCATCAAAGTCGACCATAGGATCCGAAGCGGGCTGAACAGCGGCAAAAACAGCCTTCACCTTGTCAGCGATCCCCACGATCTCCGAAACGTCATACCCAAGAAACAGATCCGCCGGCTCAGGAAACGTGAACCGATTGACAGGCTCAAACAACGAAAGTCGTCCACCCCCACGCAAAACCCGAAAGAACTCCCGAAACGCAGCCGCCTTCCGCTCCTCGTAAATGAGAACCGACCGAAGAGTGACAGCGTCCACAGCAGAGTCGGAAACCCCGGAAAGATCACAGGCCCGAGCGGCCAAGAACCAATGCCACTTAGCCTAGTTTGATCTTGATGGCGTGTCGGTGCGGGCTGTGGGCCGGACCAGGCAGGACGATCGTCGGTCGTGGCGCAGAATGTGGTGGTGGCTGGTGATGGTCGGCTGACGGACTGGATCTCGATCGGG
>DASUGU010000028.1:0-32183 GCA_036273855.1 Pseudonocardiaceae bacterium | reverse complement strand
GCGACCACGGCGGGGCGGGGGATGTTGTGGGATGACAGTGATGTCCAGCGGCCGCGGCCGTTGGGTGCGGTGTCGGACACGCCGATCGTGTTCAGTCCGAACGGCCGCCTGTTGGCCGGTACCAGTGGGGTGTGGGATGTCACCGATCCCGCCCGGCCGCGGCTGTTGTTGCGGTTCACCGGTTCCCAGACCAACGGCCTGGTGGCGTTCAGCCCGGACAGCGACCTGGTCGCCGTCGCGGACTGGAATCCTGGCGGTTCCTCGGTGGTCCTCTGGGACGTGCACGACTCCGGACGGCCGCGCATCGTGGGCCGGGTGCCGGTGCCGGCCACCCAGCTCACGTTCCTGCCCGGCGGTCCGGTGCTGGCCACCATCACCTTCTCCGGTTCGGTACGCCTGTGGAACGTCGCCGACCCGGCCAGCCCGCAGCCGGTCGCCGGGCTGACCGGCATGCCGGTCCGAGACCAGCAACTGCTCGTCAGCCCGGACGGCACGACGCTGGCCATCGCCGGGGCCGGCTCGACGACCCAACTGTGGAACGTGGCCGATCCCACGTCACCCGCCCTGCTCGCGGTGTTGACCGATGCCACACCGGAGGCGTTCGACCCCACCGGGCAGACCCTGGCCGTCCTCGCCACCGACGGTTCGGTACGACTCCGCGACATCAACACGGCCCAGGTCATCGCCCGAATCTGCCAGTCGAGGCCGATCCTCGACGCCGTGACCTGGCAGCGGTACACACCGAACGTCCCGTACCAACCCATCTGCATACGCTGACGCCCCGGTTAATTCGATTGCCGCGGCTGTCATGGGCGTGGCACCGTGGTCTGCGCATCAGGCGAACGGAGAGAGAGGCGGTGCACCCGATGCCCGGTCGGACAGGGAACCAGTGCGCCCACCCGTATCTCTGTTCGAGGAGCCCCAACCGTGAGTCTATTTTCCTTTGGTGCCAAGGGTAAGCAGCGCATCGCGCGCGGCCGGAAGCCGTTGATCACCGTACCGCCCCAGTTGGCGTCGTACGACCCGGTGTTCGACACCGTGGACCGGATCGAGAACGACTATCACCGGTTCGCCCGACGCATGACAGAACAGCGTCGGTGAACTGAACCCGGCCGGGAAGTCCGTTGGCGGCCGGCGCACCAGTCCTGGTGCGCCGGCGTCACGGACCGCCTCTTCCATGGCATTCATTCAGCCTGAGTCAGCGGGTGAACTCGATGGCCAGTGGGCGGGTGACCAGTCCCCCTCCGGATCCGTCGCCTGCCCCACTTCGATCAGATGACCGTCGGGATCGCGGATGTAGCACCGCTTCTCGTACTGGTGCTGTTTCGGCGACGTCAGGAATTGAGCACCCCGGGCGCTCCATTCGGCATATACGGCCTCGATGTCCTTGACCCGGATATTGAGGAAACTGCTGACCTGGTCGGTGTCGCGGGGCGTTTCCAGGGTGACCGTCGGTTTGTCGTCGGTCGGGCCACCGCCGACATTGATGATGATCCAGCTGTTGGCCAGCGCGACATAGGTCACGTCTCCGGAGAAGACCACCCGGCCGCCGAGTACTTCGGTGTAGAAACGCCGCGAGCGCTCGACGTCGTCCGAGACGATGAAGTGGGCCAGGACGATTCTCTCCGGGGGCGGTGGGAGCTCGGCCATCGGACACCTCCGCTGGTTGGGTCTGACACCCCACGATGCTCACCACTGCGCCGTTCGGGTGACCATGGGTGCCTGTGTCGCAGTCAACCACGCCGGCCACCTGGGCGCCGGGCGTGATCGCACCTACCGGGTGGTCCGCAGCAGGCTTCCGGCCCGATCGATCGGGACGGCAGGCGCCGGCATGGCCAGTCGGGAATCGTGCCGCAGGATGGCCTGCTCGCACTCGTGCAGCCGGCCGCTGGGCGTCGCGCCGGCGTCGCGGAGCATCTTGCCGACCCGTCGGCAGATCTCCAGCGCCTTGGCCTGCCGGCCGGATCGATACAGCGAGATCATGAGCTGTTCGCCGAACCGTTCCTGGTGCGGCGAATACGTGCCGATCAGCTCGCGTAACTCGGGGACGATCAACCGGTGGTTGCCCAGCTGTAGTTCGGCGTCGAACAGCGACTCCAGCGCACGCAGCCTGGCCTGCTCGTACCGGCGGTGGGCGCCCTGGCAGATCCGGCCGCCGGTGACGCCGGCGAACGCCTGGCCACGCCACCGGGAGATGGCCGCCCGGATCCGCACCACGGACTGCTCCGGCGACCAACCGGGCGCGTGCCGGTCGACCTCCCGCATGCTGTCGATGAAGGTGCGCGCGTCGAACTCGGCGTCATCGAGCACCAGCCGGTAGCCGGCGCCGTGCCCACGCAGCCGGGACCGCCGGTGCTCGGGTTCGAGTTTCGCCAGCTGCCGGCGCAGCCTGCTGATGTCCGCCTGCAGGGCGTTGTCCGGCGACTCCGGCCGACCGGTTCCCCACAGCTCGTCCATCAGCGCCTCCCTGGTCGCCACCTGACCTTCGTGGGCCAGCAACGCGGCCAGCAGAATTCTTTGACATGCGCCGTAAATCGTGTGCGAAGCTCCCTTCCGCCGAACCTCGAGCGGACCAAGAACATTGAATTCCAGCATCGTTCCCTCCCCGACCTCGCCAGGCGGATACCCGGCCGATTCCCCAGGCAACGGCGTGTTAACCTGCCATGCCGGCAGCACCTTGTCTATTACCTACCAGGTAATGATCAGAATTACCGATCAATTCGATTACCGCGCGTCACACGTCAGTTGATCGTCAGCGCACCGCAAGCTGTGGCTGTTTGACTCCCCGCAACGACGGCAGTTCCGACAAACAAAGGATACAACAGTGGGTGAGCCCTTACGTACAGTGACTGCGGCGACACTCGACCCGGCGGTGGAAGTCGACCGGTTCAACCCCATCATCTCACAACTGACGGCGATGCCGAGGTCGGCCCGCCGTGTCGCATTGGAAGAACTGGTGATCACCGAATTCAAAGCCACCCTCATCATGCCGGACGATGAAGAGTTGCCGCTCGACCAGAGCTATTTCGAATTCGGTTTCACTTCGCTGCGGATCACCGAGATCAAACAACGGCTGGAACGGCTCCTGGGCTGTGAGATGAGCACGACACAGCTGTTCAACAACCCCACCGTGAACCAGTTCATGGACTATCTGGCCGAGGTGATCTTCCCTGACCTGCTCGGTGGATCTTCGTACTAGCCAGACGTGACAACCCGTCAACCCGGGAAGGAAAAGCAGATGCCGCACGACCCCGAGGCCGGTGCGCCGGAGCCCGTCGCCGTCATCGGCATGGGAATTCGCTTCCCCGGCGGCAACGCGACCGTCGACCAGTTCGCCGACTTTCTCCGTGCCGGGCGTTCCGGCATCAGCCCACTCCCCCGGGACCGCTTCGACGTCGACCGGTTCGGCCCGGACGGCGAGACGACCAGTGGGCGTATCGGCACCGCGGGCGGCGGCTTTCTCGACCGGATCGACGAATTCGACGCCCCGTTCTTCAACATGTCGCCCAAGGAGGCGCGCTACACGGACCCGCAGCAGCGCCTGCTGCTGGAAACGGCGTGGCAGGCGCTGGAGAACGCGAACATCGACCCGGTGTCGTTGCGTAACTCCAACGGCGGTGTGTTCATCGGCGCCAGTTCCATCGACTACGCGCTGGAGATGGAATCGCTGCGCTACGAGGATCTCGACCCGGCGCTGGCCACCGGGTTCACCACATACCCCATGTCCGGCCGGCTGTCGTACTTCCTGGGCTGGCAGGGCCCCAGCCTGAGCACCGACACCGCGTGCGCGTCGTCGTTGACCGCGATGCACCTGGCCGTCGGCTCGCTCCGGCAACGGGAGTGCGACATCGCGCTGACCGGTGCGGTCAACCTCATTCACCATCCGCGCACGCTGGTGATGTTCTCGCACGCGCGGATGCTGGCCGCCGACGGCCGGTGCAAGACCTTCGACGAAGCCGCGGACGGGTACGCCCGCGCCGAGGGATGCGCGGTACTGGCTCTCAAGCGGTACTCCGACGCGCTCCGCGACGACGACACCGTCCTCGCCCTGGTCCGTGGCAGCGCGATCGGCCAGGACGGAGCCAGCGCCGGCCTGACCGTGCCCAACGGCACCGCGCAGGAGGCCATCATGCGCGCGGCGCTGGCGAACGCGCGGCTGGAGCCCGGGGACATCCAGTATGTCGAGGCGCACGGCACCGGCACGCCGCTGGGTGATCCGATCGAAATGGACTCCATCGCCAGTGTGTTCCGCACGTCCCACACCAAGGTGGCACCGATCACCGTCGGCTCGCTCAAGTCGAATCTGGGCCACATGGAGCCGGTCGCCGGGTTCGGCGGCATCGTCAAGTGCGTACTGCAGTTCCAGGACGCGACCATGTACCCGCACCTCCTGGACACCCCGACCGGGCGCATCCCCTGGGACCGCTACCCGGTCACCGTGCCCACCCGGTGCACCCCGTGGCCGGTGGGGCCACGCCGGGCCATGGTGAACAGCTTCGGTTTCGCCGGCGCGATCGGTGTGACCGTGCTGGAGGAGCCGCCCGTCCGGACCCCCGCGGAGCCGGCCGACCCTCGGCGGACGCACGTCTTCACACTGTCGGCGAAGAACCGGCCGGCGCTGCGCCCCAGGTGCGCCGCTACCGGGAGTTCCTGGCCGAACATCCCACGGTCGACCTGGCCGACCTGTGCTACACGGGAAATGTCGGCCGGACCCATTTCGATCACCGGATGTCCGGTGTCGTGCACGATCGGGACGAGTTGATCGCCCTGCTGGACCGCGAGTTGCGCAGGCCGGACCGGACGGACGTGAAACCGGCGCGATTCCGCAAGCTGGCCTTCCTGTTCGCCGGCGCGGGCTCGCAGTTCACCGGCATGGGCCGGACCCTGTACCGGATGTTCCCCGTCTTCCGGCAGCAGGTGGACGAGTGCGACGCGCTGTTCGAACGCCATCTCGGCCGTTCCATCCGGGCCCTCATGTTCGGGGAGACCGATGATCCGGCACTGATCCACGACATCCGCTACGCCCAGCCGGCCATGTTCACCCTCGAGTACTCGCTCGCCCGGCTGTGGTTGTCCTGGGGCGTCCGGCCGACCGCGCTGCTGGGCCACAGCACGGGTGAGGTGGTCGCGGCGACCGTGGCGGGGCTGTTCTCGCTCGCGGACGGCGCCACGTTCATGGCGGCCCGTGCGCGGCTGATGCACGAGGTGGCCGTGCCCGGTGGGATGGCCGCGATCGGTGCCTCGGCCGATGACATCCGGCCGTTCCTGGCGGCCTGTCCCGACCTGGCCATCGGGGCGGCCAACTCACCGCGGCAGTGCGTACTGTCCGGCGGGCGGGCGTCCCTGGAGGCCGTCGGCAACGTCTTGCGGGGCAAGGGTTTTCAGGTCACGCCGCTGGCCATCTCGGTCGCGTCGCACTCGCCGTTGATGGATCCCGTCGGCGAGCGACTCCGGGCCGTGCTGGCCACCATTCGGTTCCAGGAACCGACACTGCCGCTGATCTCGAACCTGACCGGCGAGGTGGCCGTGCCCGCCGAGATCGGCACGCCGGAGTACTGGATCCGGCATCTCCACGAGACCGTGAACTTCGAGGCCGGGATGCACGCGATCACCCGGCGGGGCAAGCACGTTTTCGTCGAGATCGGACCGTCGGGAGCACTCACCTCGCCGGCCACCGAATGCGTGCCGGCCGCCGAGCATCGCTGGCTGACCTGCCTGCATCCCGACGACGTCGACGGCACCACGATCCTGCGGGCGGTCGCCGACCTGTACGTCAGCGGGTTGCCGGTGTCCTGGTCCGCTGTGCATTCCGGGCACCGGCCGTCGAAAGGCACGTTGCCGCACTACGTCTTCGACCACAAGCGGTACTGGCTCACCGACGACGGTCCGGGCGGCCGCCTGACCGCACAGGTGGCGGATCGGCGGTGGCATCCGTTACTGGGCGAGGAAGTCACCACGCCGCAGCAGCGGGCCGCCGGGACCCGGGAGTTCGCCAGCAGGCCCACCACTCGGCACCCCGCGTACCTCGCCGACCACACCCAACAGGGCCGGGCGTTCTTCCCGGCGGCCGGCTATCTGGAGTTGGCGCTCGCGCTGCAGGACGCGGTGTACGGCGAAACCACCCGCGTCGTCCGGGACCTGGCGTTCCACGAGATCCTGTACCTGTCCGAGCGGCCTGACATCGAGTTGCGCACCCGGCTGCGGACGGTCGAGGACGGCCCGCCGACCATGGAGGTCACCGGCCGGACGGAGGTCGGCGGTGAGGTCGTGGCCCGCCGGTACGCCTCCGCGACGCTGGCGGCCGAGCCCCGTCACGTCCGGGTGATCACCCCGCCGGTCGGTGAACCGGAGGCCAGGCTGGACGCGGCCGAGGTCTACGCCGCCTACGCCCGGCTCGGTCTGGACTACGGCCCCGAGTTCTCCCGGGTGCGGTGGGTCGCCAGGTACGGGCAGGATCTCGCGGTCGGCGAACTGGCCGGGCGGGCGGCCGACGCGACCGAGCACCTGCCGCCACCGGTGATGGACGGGGCGACCCACGCGATCGTGGCTCTGCTGGCCGGTGACATGAACCACATCGCGGTGGGCTGCGAGTCGTTCCGGCTGCTGCGCAAGCCGAGGGCCGGTGTCCTCCGTGCCGCGCTGCGGATGCGTCCGGCGGCGGAGGCACATCTGGAGTTCCGCGCCGATGTCGTGCTGCTGGAGGGTGACGATCCGATCGCCGAACTGGTCGGGCTCGGGTTCGTCGCCGCCCCGGCCGTCGAGCCGGTCGCCGAATCCGCCGACTCACCGGCTCGCGGCCTGGACCGGCTCGCGGCCGGGAGCACGGTCACGCGGTTGGCGGCACTGGACGAGTTCATCCGCACCACGGTGGCCGAAGTGCTGCACATCGACGACGTGGACATCGTCGACTCGCACACCGGATTCATCCAGCTCGGACTGAACTCGTTGGTGGCGGTGCAACTGAAGAACAAGCTGGAGGCGGAACTGGGCATCCAGTTGCCCGGTTCGATCGCACTCGATCACCCGTCCGCCGAACTGCTGGCGGAATATCTCGATCGGCTGCTGTCCGCGTCCGATGCCGGGTGAGTCACGCATGACGGACCTGCCCGGCGGCTGGTTCCAGCCCGACGACACCGGCGCGCCTCTCCGGCTGTTCCTGCTGCACTACGCCGGTGCGGGCGCGTCGGTGTACCACCGCTGGCTCCCGTTGCTGCCGCAGGACTTCGCCGTCCAATGTGTGCAGTTGCCCGGCCGGCAGGAGCGACGGGCGGAGCCCGCGATCGACGAACTGGAGCGGCTGGTCGCCGCCCTGCACGAGGCTTTCGACGCCGAACTGGACGACCGCCCGTTCGCCCTGTTCGGGCATTCGTTGGGGGCCCTGCTGGCCTACCGGCTGACCCTCGCGCTACAGCGGGATCCCGGCCACCGGCCCGCGCTTCTCGCGGTCTCCGGATGGTCGCCACGGCGATTCGCCATGCCGGCGGCCGCATACGCCACGATGAACGACGAGGAACTCATAGAACGGGTGCGGCGACTGGATTTCCTGCCCGCCGAGGTGTGCTCGGACGCCGAGGTGCTCGCGCTGGCGCTGCCCGCGATTCGCGCGGACCTGTCGGCCGCCGGCGGTTACCGGGACGACGGCGCCCGGGTGCAGTGCCCGGTGGTCGCCTACTGCGGCACCGCCGATCCGTTGCTGGCACCGAAGGCCATGGCGCAATGGTGCTCACGCACCGAGAACTACCTGGGCTGCCGCGTGCTGCGCGGCGCGCACATGTTCCTGCACGACCACGAACTCGCCATCGCGACCGACCTGGCCGGACTGCTCCGCCGCCACGCCCACGCGGCACCAGAATCCTGAGCGACAGCGCGGTTCAGTCGCTGGCGACCGCGCCCCGCCAGCGACCCACGTTCGCGAACACCTCGCGATAGGTCGCGTCGGCTGGCACCGGAGGCCATGGCGCAATGGTGCTCGCGCACCGAGAACTACCTGGGCTGCCGCGTGCTGCGCGGCGCGCACATGTTCCTACACGACCACCAACTGGCCATCGCCACCGAGCTGGCCGGCCAGCTTCGCCGCCACGCCCACGCGGCACCAGAATCCTGAGCGACAGCGCGGTTCAGTCGCTCGCGACCGCGCCCCGCCAGCGACCCACGTTCGCGAACGCCTCGCGGTACCTCGCCAGTTCGTCGGCGTTGAGGACGTCGCCGAACAGCTCGTCGACCGGGCGTAACCGGTCGTAGGGCACGGAGGACACCCGGTCGTGGAACTGGTAGTCCGCGCTGACGCGGTCGTCCGGGGCGAGCACCAGTACGTCGCTACCCATCATGTCCGCGTCCCCGGTGTCCGCGGAGAGCAGTACCCAGCCGAACCGCACCAGGTTGTGGTGCCCGACCGCGTTGTGCGACGAGGCGAACCGGAAGCCCAGCGGCACATAGATCCGGTGCGACACCGTGACCTGCTTGAAGATCGCGTCATGCCCGACGAACGGATAGTTGTTGAACATGATGTAGACGGCGTCCTCGGTGAACAGCTCCTCGACCCTGCGCCGCCGCACGCCGTCGTCCGGCTCATTGAACATCGCGATGTATCGATCGGCGATCTCGTTGAATCTCGGCACGATTCCCACCTCGCTCCTACCGCTCTACCTGTCGACGAACTGGTAGTCGGCCTGGATCCGGCCGTCCTCGGCCAGCACGAACAGATCGAACCCCACGGAGATCGTCTCGCCGTCGCTCTGGCGGACCATGCCCCAGTTGAACCGCATCACGTTGTGGTGCCCGGTGGCGTTGTCCTGGGATCGGAAGACGTGTTCGCCCGGCTCGACCCACTGTCGATACGCATTCTCGATCCGAACAGCGAGTTCGTCGTGTCCGCGTACTTCCTGGGACGGACTGAAGTGCACCGCGTCCTCGGCGAAAAGTTTCGCGATGGAGGCGCGTCGCACATCGGCGTCGGGTTCGTTCCACACTTCGATGTACTGTCGTGCGAACCCGTTCAGATCAGTCACGGGAGCTACCTCTCCAATCCGATCTCAGCGGTATTTCTGCTGGTCATTGCCACTTCAGCATCCCACACCGGCCGAGGCGCGTCGATTACCTTCGAGGTAAGATCGATTAGCCGGCCGGCCGTGTCCGACCGTTTGATACGGTGGTCGTGGGATCTATTACCCGCAGGGTGGTTGATACGACATCGTTTGGGGAACAGATCATGACAGCAGCGCCCGGGATCGCCCAACGCCAGCAGCCGTTCGGGGAGGTACTCCGGCACTGGCGGGAACACCGCAGGCTGAGCCAACTGGATCTCGCCGCGCTCGCCGGCGTCTCCGCACGCCACCTCAGCTTCATCGAGACCGGCAGGTCGACGCCCAGCAGGGACATGGTGGTCCGGCTGTCCGAGTGGCTCGAGGTGCCGCTGCGGGACCGCAACCACATGCTGATGGCCGCGGGCTACGCGCCCGTGTACCCCGAGACCACGCTGAACGCACCGGAGATGTCGGCCGTACGGGACGCGCTGCGCCAGCTGTTGACCGGCCACGAGCCGTTCCCGGCCGCCGTGGTGGATCGCAACTGGAACCTGGTGGACAGCAACTCGTGCTTCGGGTTGTTCACCGACGGTGTCGCGCCGGAACTGCTGGCCCCACCGGTGAACGCGCTGCGGTTGTCGCTGCACCCCCTCGGCCTGGCACCGCGCATCGCCAACATCGGGCAGTGGCGGGCCTACCAGCTCAACAAGCTGGCCCGCCGGGTGAGCCTCACCGGCGATCGCACGCTCGCCGCCCTGTACGACGAGCTGTGTTCGTACGGCTGCGAACAACCGCAACCGGACGTGGTCTTCCCCGACGACGGCGACATCCTGGTGCCCCTGCGGGTACGGCACCGCAACGACGAGTACGCCCTGTTCTGCACGGTGACCACGTTCGGCATGCCGCTGGACATCACCCTGGCCGAGCTGGCCATCGAGACGTTCTACCCGGCCGACAACCGCACCGGTGAGCTGCTCGCACGGCGGCGGGCGATCCGGTCATAAGGGATGACCGGACCGCCCGCGTTTTCGATTCGTCTGTTATGTCGCCTTGTGCCGCGGTAGGAGCTGGACCAGCGACGCCAACGCCAAGCCGATACCGATCAGGTAGAACAGGCTGTAGTTGAACGCCGTTGCATAGGCACCGGTGCCCGAACCGTGGTGGAGCAGGTTGTAGAAGATCAGGCCGATCACCGCCACGCCCAGGGCGTTACCCACCTGCACACCCGTGGTGAGCACGCCCGACGCGGCACCGACGTTCGCCGGCTTGACCCGGGCCAGCACCGTCGAGGCCAGCGGGGCGACGGCGAATCCCATGCCCGCGCCATCCACGAACAGGGCGGGAATGAGCCACGCGACGTTGCCGCCGACCCCGATCCTGGCGACGACCACGATCTGCGCGATGAGACCGACCACTCGCAGTAGCCCGCCCAACGCGATGACCTGCCTGCCGATCACCAGTGCCACCCGCCGCGCGCTCATCGACGACAGCATGTAGCCCAGCCCCAACGCGCCGAAGATGAGCCCGGCGCCGAGTGCGCTCATGCCGCGCCCCTGCTGCACGTACAGCGCGAAGACCAGGAAGAACGACGCCTGCCCGGTCCAGAAGATGAGCTGGCCGGCCAGGCCCACGGAGAACGCCCGCTCGCGGAACAGCCCCAGGTCGACCAGGGGTGAACCACCGCGAGCCTGCAGCCGGTTCTGGTAGAGCCCGAACGCCAGGAACAGCGGTACCGACGCGATCAGGCACAGGAACGTCCACAGTGGCCAGCCCTGCTGGCGTCCTTCGGTGAGCGGCAGCACCAAGGCCAGCAACGCCAAGGTGACCAGCACCATGCCGACCAGGTCGAGCTTCGGCCTGCCGGGCGCGTGCGACTCGGGCACGTACTTCAGCGTGAGGATCACCGCGACGATGCCGACCGGCAGGTTGATCAGGAAGCAGGTCCGCCAGTCGAGCCCGAACAGGTTCGCACCGATCAGCAGGCCGCCGATGATCTGGCCGAGCACGGCGCCCAGGCCCAGTGTGAAGCCGTACCAGTTGATGGCCTTCGCCCTGGCCTCACCGCCGTAGACGGTGCTGAAGATGGACAACACCTGGGGAGCCATCAACGCGGCCGAGGCACCTTGCACGACCCGCGAACCGAGCAGGAACCCGGCCGTCGGCGCGAGACCGCAGGCCACCGACGCGGCGGTGAACAGGGCCATGGCCAGCGCGAACATGTTGCGCCTGCCGAACCGGTCGCCGAGCCGGCCGCCGGTGATCATGCCGACGCCGTAGGTCAGCGCGTAGCCGGCGATGATGAGCTGGATCGATGCGGCACTGGCGTGCAGGTTGCTCTGCACGGAGGGAATCGCCACGTTGACGATGAAGAAGTCGATGCCGCTGAGCAGCGGACCCGCCAGCACGATCGGCAAGGTGGCCCAGTGCGGTGCCGCGGGAGCGCCGGCCTGCGGCGGTGCCGCGGTCCCGGTGGCGCGTACCGTATTTGGGGTGGTAGCCATTTACGAACTCCTGATCGATCAGGCTTTTCCGAGTGTCGAACGGATGTCGAAGGCCCACGGTTGAGCGGACCGGTGAGCGACCTGTAAGGCAAGATTCGCGGTTTTCCCGACGCTGGTCAATTACCTCTCGGGTAAGTTGGCTGGTCATGCCGTGGTTCGGCGTTTCCGGGTTGCTGGTGAATCGGATCACGCAGCAGGCGACGCATCACCTTGCCGGTGGGATTGCGCGGCAGCCGGTCGACGAACTCGTATACGGTGGGAATCTTGAAGTCCGCTATCCGACCGTGCAGGGACCGCATCAGCTCCCGGCCGGTGACCTGCTCGCCGTCACGCCGGACCACGACGGCCTTGGCGATCTCTCCCCAGCGCTCGTCGACCTGGCCGACCACGGCCACCTCGGCCACCGCCGGATTGGCCGCGAGCAGTGCGTTCTCCACCTCGACCGGGTAGATGTTCTGGCCGGCCACGATGATCATGTCGTTGATCCGGTCACACACGTACAGATAGCCGTCGTCGTCCAGATACCCCGCGTCGGGCATGTCCAACCAGCCGTCGTGCAGTACCCGTTCCGTGGCCTGCGGATTGTTCCAGTACTCGACGAAATGGGCCGGGCTGAACACGGAGATCTGCCCGATCTGACCGGGTGGTAGCGGCCTACGCCGTTCGTCGAGTATCCGAACGTCGTTACCCGGACACGGCCGTCCGGCGGAACGCAGTTTCGGACCGCCTGGCACATGTTCGTGGGGCGGCAGGCACGTCACCACGCTGCCGGTCTCGGCGGAGGCGTACATCTGCGTCAGCTCGCAGCCGAACTCGGCGATACAGCGCAGCATCACGTGCTCCGACATGGGGGCGCCGCCGTACACGACCTTGCGCAGCGACCGGAATCCCTCCGGCGTCGCGGCCGACTCGTCCAGCATCATCTGCAACATGGCGGGCGCGGCAAAGGTGTTGGTGACCCGATGCCGCCGGATCAGCCGCACCGCCTCCTCAGGATCGAACATCGTCATGATCACATTGGTCGACCCGGCGACGATGCCGAACATGAACCACGCCATACCGCCGGAATGCAGGCCGGGAAAGGAGATCAGCGCGACATCCGAGCTCCGCCAGTCGATCCAGTCCAGGCCGGCCCGCTTCATGTTGGCATCGAAGGTGAAGTAGGTGCGGTGTGCGAGCACCACGCCCTTGGGCAGGCCGGTGGTGCCGCTGGTGTACATCTGGACGATCGGATCGTCCGGGCCGGTGACCGGTTCCAGGTCGGACTCGTCATGACTTGCCTGCCAGGACAGGAAGCCCTCTCCCGTGCCGGCCGCCGAATCCATGTCGACGACGGCCCGCAGTTCCGGCAGTTCCGCGCGCATCCGATCCACGACCCCACGGAAGCCGGACTGCGTGAACACCAGTTCCGCGCCGGAGTCCCGCAGCACGTGATCGACCTCGACCGAGGTGAGCCGCCAGTTGATCGGTACCAACACGACCCCGCTCTTCACGCAACCCAGCACGAGGTCGTAGTAGTGCTCGGACTCCCTGCCCAGATAGGCGACCCGGCTACCGGTACGCAGGCCGGCGGCGAGGAGTGCGTGCGCGGTCCGGTTGCTCGACCGGTGCAACCGGCCGTAGCTGACTTCCCGGTCCTGGCAGATGACGGCCGGATGGTCGGGCCGGTTCCTGGCGTGTGCCGCGATGCTGGACGTGATGGTCCAGGTGCTGGGATCGGTTTCGGTCGAGCTGGTCATGGCTACCTCACTCGGCGACATAGGTCGTAGTGGTCCACGCGAACACGAGGAGCTCGTTGCCGTCATGGATGACCTTCTCCACGGTCGGGGAGAAGTGCTCATAACGGTTGCCCCACTGAATCTTCAGCGGTACGCCGCTGTCCTCCACGTGCCGGGTGCACAGCGCGTCCGGTAGGTGTTCGGCGCTACCCCCACGCAGGATCACGTTCGGTTCGATGGTGGCGTGGCCGTGTGGTGGCCGTTGAGCCCCAACGATGGTGCTGGCATCGCGCATTGTCGTTCCGATCTCCCGCCCGACAAACGGCTTCAACACGTTTCGGACGGAAGCCTGGCAAGCACCCCTTACCGGCCGCTGACATGATCCTGCGACGCTGGCGCGATCGTGACGTGTCACTGACACTGACACCGTGCCGGAACGGCCGCGGCGCCACCATGATCGCTGCTGAGTTGCTCGCCTACCCTGGCAGTCCGATGCGCGCCGACGACAGAATCGGGTCGTGCCGCAGCACGGCGCGCTCGTACTCGCGCATCGCGGGGGTCGGCTCGATGCCGAGCTCTTCGGTCAACCGCCGCCACAACTCACGGTAGGCCTCGAGTGCCTCGGCCTGCCGGCCGGCCCGGTACAACGCGATCATCAACTGCTGCCGGAAGCGCTCGTGGAACGGGTATTCCTTGAGCAGGTCACGCAGCCCGGGCACGATCTTGGCGTGCTCGCCGACTTCCAACTCGACATCGAAGAGCAGTTCCAGTGCGGCCAGGTGGGACTCCTCGTACCGGTCGGCCGCGGCCTCGCACAGTGGGCTGTCGGCGGCGCCGCCGAGGACCGGCCCCCGCCACAGCGCAAGCAGCTCACGCAATGCCCGCACGGTTCGCTCAGGGTCACCCTCCGACAGCAACCGCAGCCGTTCCCTTTCCAGGCCACGGACGAACCGGGCGGCATCGAGTTCGCTCGGGTCGATGTCCAACTGGTAACCGGCGGCGTGCGTGACCAGCCGAGGGCCCGGGCGACCGGGCTCCAGCGCGGCCAACTGCTGCCGAAGTCGGCTGATGTGCGCCTGCAGCGCGTTCTCGACCCGGGCCGGACAGTCCTCCGACCAGAGTTCCGTGATCAAGGAGTCCGCCAGCACCAGGTTCGGCGCGCTGGCCAGCAGGGCGACGAGCAGCCGCCGCTGCAGCGATCCGCGCGGTCTGAAGACTTCCGTTCCGGAACGAACCTCGAGTGCTCCCAGGATTCGAAAATCGATCATAACCGCGCCCTCGCCCTCGGGATGTACGAAAGAACGTCCACCATACTTTGCCACCCGACGAACAGAAGGGCACATCTCGAATCTGGAAACACCTCGTTTCTTGAGATATTTTCGCAAATGACAGGGTGTGATCCGAACCGGTATACGCAAGCGCAATGCCCGGGCAGTTCGTGCTGCCACGAAACGTCGTTTGATGGCGCCCCTGATCGCATGTCATTTCCCCTACTTGTCACTGGCTGAAGTCCCTGGCCAACGCTGTCAGCAGCCGCCGCCAGCTCGCGCCGCCCGGCGGCGTCGGGCGGATACGGCACCTTCCAGGACCTTCCGTGGCCACGACGACAGTCAGGCCAGCGACCGTCACCGGTCGCTGGCCTGTCGCGGAGAGGGCAGGATTCGAACCTGCGGAACCGTAGTCCTTCCGTTCAAGACGGAACTCGTTGGGCCGCTACGAGAACCTCTCCTCCAAGCGGATCGGATCCTTCCCATCTTCCTGAACACCTGACAAGGCAACGATGCCAGACGCTCCTGACACGACTCTGACGCTCGACTGACCAATCGAAGCGGCACGTGGGGCCCCACCACGACGGCTCGGGCCGGGCCCGAGCCGTCCTGGAGCGTTCCGTCCGGCACGGGCGGTCAGCCGCAGACCGTCGCCGACACCTGGAGTGTCGGCGGGTGAAAGGCTGCGGTTGTCGCGTTGATCAGGATGGCGGCGGCATCGTCGACGGGTGGGACCGCCGCATGGGCCGACGGCTGGGTCGCCATCGACACCAAGACGGTCATTCCGAAGGCGAGCACGAGGGCGGACAGGAGCCGCGTGCCCCTGTGGGTGACGTTTCTTCGGAGTCGGCCGATGTTTCCGGCATGGCAGTGGCATCTCCCCTTTCTCGGAAATCCGTTCGGCGAAGCGATCCTGCACTCGTGACCCTGGCCGCGGCGGCTTTCGCGGACCATTCACCAACCGTGAATCCGCCGGCCGCGCCTGCTAGGACCGGAACGGGTCCAGGCCGAGGGGCGACAGCCCTTCAGGCGCTGGGCCGGGTCCGTTACGCCGCCAGCGACCACCACGACGCGCTGGGCCACCACCGAACGGCACTGGAACTGGCCACCGCCCTGGCACACCCCTGTGACCAAGCCCGCGCCCACGACGGCCCGGCCGCCGGATGTTGCCGAGGTCGGGTGCGGGATGATGGGATCATCAACGGGGGTGTGGGACATGGGCTACTCGAGAGCGACGGAGTTGCTCGCCGCCGCCGGTGTGACTGTGCTTCCAGGTGATGTTCCGCCTGCCCCGCCGCCGTTGGTCATGGTGTCGGTGTTGGTGTCCTGCCGCTCCGAGGACGGTCGCACCGACGCGTGGGTGGATGGCTGGGTGCACGAGGAGAATCCGGATCTGGTGGAGCGGGCCAATGCCGGTTGGTTCGGGCTGGCCACCGAGCATGGTCTGTTCGGGACGGACCGTGAGTTTCTGTTGGGAGTACCGGACGATGACGGCGGCCGTGTCCTCGGGTGGCGGCGGGTGCGACTGCGGGGCGAGTGGGATCTGGTCGGCGCCGGTGCCGAACTGCTGGGCTCAGGAGCGGGGCGGCCGGAGATGACGATGTCGTCGCTCGACGGCACTGTCGTCATGCGGATCAGCACGTACCAGTCCGGGGTCAGCAGCATCGTGATCGCCCAGCCGTGGCGGGCACCGAGGCTCCGTGGCTTCATGGAGCGGCTCGTCGAGTTGGCCGCCCGACCGGACCAGGCTGGTGTGGCCGAGAGGTCCGCTGCCGACGAGTGGGTTCGCTACGTGGCGTTGCATTCGTAGGAACTGTTTTCGCCAAATCCACGACGGCCTGTGCCGCGGCCTGCCACTAATATCCGAATCGTGGAGTCCGTGCGCGTCGATCGGTGGCTGTGGGCGGTCCGGCTGACCAAGACGCGGCCGGACGCGGCGGACGCCTGCCGTGGTGGGCACGTGCGCGTCAACGATCGGCCCGCCAAGGCCTCGACCTCGGTATCCCCCGGTGACGAGGTGCGGGCCCGGGTCGGGGACCGGACCCGGGTGGTCGAGGTGGTGCGCGTCATCCAGAAGCGGGTCGGCGCGGCGGACGCGGCCACGTGCTTCATCGACCGCACACCCGTGCCGCCTGCGGAACCGCCCGTCGCCTTCCGGGAGCGCGGCGCCGGCCGGCCGACCAAACGTGACCGTCGTCGACTGGACAGGTTCCGCGCCAGCCAGTCCTAGGAGAGCCTCGGAAACTATCCGAAACTTCGCTAGGTTGGTGTCGGTACCTGACCGGAGCACCAGATCGGGCGGCGCGTGACCACTGCGGATCCATCACCGGTTCACCCGGCGTGGCTGCCGCCGGACGCCTTCCGGGGGCTCGGTTCGCGGCGCGTCCTCGTGTGCGGGGACGGGCCGCTCGTCGACACCGTGGCCGCTGAGGCCGACGCGGCGTGCGCCCGGTTCGGCGGCATGGCGAGCCGGCTGCCCGGGGATGCCGGACCGGCAGGGGACCCGGACCTCGTGCTGGCGCTCGCGCCGTCCACGTCGCTTCTCCCGGCTCACCTGACACGATCCGTCGAGCGCTGCCGGGCAGGCGCCGCCGGTCCACTGGGACCGGAGGGGTTCGCGCTGGGCCGGTGGGACGGCGTCACCGTCGTGCTCGCGGACCAGCCGGCCGGGCTGTTGTACGGCTTCTTCCACGTCGTCCGGCTGGGCGAAGCGGCGTTCGAGGATCTCCCGGTACGGGCATACCGGCCTGCGGTGTCGTCGCGGATGCTCGACCACTGGGACAACGTCGACGTGCATCCGGTGATGGGCCAGGTCGAACGCGGCTACGCGGGCGGGTCGATCTTCTGGGTGGCCGGCCGGCAGCAACCGGACCTGGCCAGGGTGCGGGCCTACGCGCGGTTGCTGGCCGCGTCCGGCGTGAACGCGGTCTCGGTCAACAACGTCAACGTGCACCGGACCGAGGCGCATCTGCTGACCGACCGGCTCGGCGAGGTGGTGGCGCTCGCGGATCTGTTCCGCCCGTACGGGATCCGGGTGCATCTCTCGGTGAGCTTCGCCTCCCCCATGGTGCTGGGCGGCCTGGACACAGCCGACCCGCTGGCCTCCGGGGTCCGGGCTTGGTGGGAACAGGCCACCCTGCGGGTCCACGACCACATCCCGGACTTCGGCGGCTACCTGGTGAAGGCGGATTCCGAAGGCCAACCGGGGCCGTACCGCTACGGGCGCAGTCACGCGGACGGCGCGAACCTGCTCGCCGACGCGCTGGCCCCCTTCGGCGGTGTCGTGCACTGGCGGGCGTTCGTCTACAACCACCGGCAGGACTGGCGCGACCGGTCCACCGACCGGGCCCGCGCGGCCCACGACCATTTCGCACCGCTGGACGGGCAGTTCCGGGAGAACGCGATCCTGCAGGTCAAGCACGGCCCGCTGGACTTCCAGCCACGTGAGCCGGTGTCACCGGTGATCGCGGCGATGCCGCACACCCGCCTGGCGGTGGAGTTCCAGGTGACCCAGGAGTACACCGGGCAACAGCAACACGTGTGCTATCTCGGTCCGATGTGGAGCGACGTGCTCCGCTTCCGCCCCTTTGGCGATGACGGCCGGACCGTCGCCGCGGTGACCCAAGGCCTGGCCGCCGTGTCCAACGTCGGCGACGACCCGTTCTGGACCGGCCATCCACTGGCCCAGGCGAACCTCTACGCCTTCGGGCGGCTGGCCTGGGATCCCGGCGTCGATCCGGCGGCGATCCTGGACGAGTGGATCTCGCTCACCTTCGCCCCCGATCCTGCGGACGAACTGCGCGACACCCTGCACGCCGTCCTGGACGAGTCGTGGCGCACCTACGAGCAGTACACCGCTCCCCTGGGGGTCGGGTTCATGGTCCGTCCCGGGCACCACTACGGCCCGGACGTGGACGGGTACGAGTACACCCCGTGGGGCACCTACCATTTCGCGGACCGGGACGGTGTGGGTGTCGACCGGACGGCGGCCACCGGCACCGGCTTCGCCGCACAGTTTCCCCCACCCTGGTCGGCCGTGTACGAGTCACGGGACCGGTGCCCAGACGAGTTGCTGCTGTTCTTCCACCACGTGCCCTACGACCACGTGCTGCACAGCGGCAGCACCGTCATCCAGCACATCTACGACTCGCATTTCGCCGGTGCCGAACGGGCGCGCGAACTGCGGGCGCGGTGGCAGCGGATCGCCGGACTCGTCGCCGATGACGTGGCCGCCAGGGTGGCCGGGCGGCTGGACGAGCAGGTGCGGTGCGCCGAGGAGTGGCGCGACCAGGTCAATGCCTACTTCCACCGCAAGTCGGGCGCGCCGGACGCGCACGGTCGTCCCTTGTACTGAGCCGCAGCACCAGGACACCGCGCGGTGGCAGGCACAGCACCGCTCCTGGCACGACGTCGGTGCCGGACAGCAGGTCCAGCCCGCTGTGTTCGGCCGTCACCTCGACCGCGTCGTCCACATGGTTGAGCAGGAACAGCACCCGGACACCGTCGGACGTGACCCGCTCGGCCGTTTCGAGATCGGGCAGGTCCGGGTACCGCAGCGGGATGTCGTGCCACGCCAGTACCTGTCGCATCACCCACGACACGCCGCGCTGATCCAGTCCCGCTGCCACGTACCAGCCGTGGCCGGCGCCGAAGCTGTTCCGGGTGACCGCCGGGGTGCCGGCGTAGAAGTCGGCCTGGTAGGTGCCGACCGTCTCGGCGCCCTCCGGGATGACGAGTTCGAACAGCAGCCGGGCCTCGACGTCGAGTTCGCCCAACCGGACCGGGTTCACGAACTCGGGGCCACGCGCGTCCCATTCGTCGACCCGCACACCCATCAGGGGTCTGAGCGGTCCGGGCACGTCGGCCAGGAACGCGTTGTCGTCGACGTCGACCCGCCCGGACAGGAAGGTGGTGACCACCGAACCGCCCCGCGTGGCGACGTCCTGGAGCCGCTCCGCGAGGTCGGCCTTGACCATGTGCAGCACCGGCGCCACGACGACGTCGTACCCGCTCAGGTCCGCGGTGACCGGCACGACATCGACGTCGACCCCGGACTCCCACAGTGCCGTGTAGTAGGCCAGCACGGTCTGCTGGTAGCGCACCAGCCGGGACGGGCCGTCCGACATGTCCAACGCCCACCAACTGTCCCAGTCGAACAGCAGGGCCACCCGGGCGGGCGTGCGCGCGCCGAGCACCGCGTCGCCGAGTTGGCTCAACTCGGCCCCCAGCGCCGCGGTCTCCCGGAAGACGCGGGTGTCGGACCGGCCGGCGTGGCCGATCACCGCGCCGTGGTACTTCTCGCATGCCCCACGGGAGGCACGTAGCTGGAAGAACAGCACGGCGTCGGCACCATGAGCCACCGCCTGCCAGCTCCACAGCCGCAGCACGCCGGGCCGCTTGAGCGGGTTGACGTCGCGGCTGGCCGTGGTGCTCGGCGTCTGCTCCATCAACCAGAACGGCTGGCCGTCCTTCAGCCCCCGGATCAGGTCGTGGGTCAGCGCCATCCGGGCCTGCGAGCGGTCGTCGGGCGGGTAGTTGTCCCAGGACGCGAAGTCCAGGTGCGGCGCCCACCGGTGGTAGTCGACGGGCTGGTACATGCCCATGAAGTTCGTGGTGACCGGTGTGTCCGGACTGGACTCCCGGATGGCGGCCTGCTCCGCCACGAAGTTGGCGAGCAGGGCGTCGGAGAAGAACCTGCGGTAGTCCAGCGTGATGCCCTGGAACGCGGTGTGGTCGGGACCGCGCCAGTGCTCGGTGAGCGCGGTCGGCGGCTCGATCTCGTCCCAGTCCGTGAAGGTGTGCGACCAGAATGTCGTGTACCACGCGGTGTTCAGGGCCGCCAGGCTGTGGTAGCGGCTGCGCAGCCAGTCGCGGAACGCGTGCGCGCACAGGCCGCAGTAGCAGGCCCCGCCGTACTCGTTGCCGACGTGCCAGGCGATCACCGCCGGCGTGCCGGCGTACCGGTGGGCGACCCGCCGGGCGAGTTCGGTGGACAGCCTGCGGAAGACGGGCGAACTCGGGCAGGCGTGGTGCCGCTGACCGTAGCGGTGCCGCCTGCCCTCGAAATCGGTGCGGTTCACCTCCGGATGGGCGCGCGCCAGCCACGGCGGCAGCGCGGCGGTGCCGGTGGCCAGGCAGATCTGCCGGTCCTCGGCGGCGGCGCGGCCCACGATCCGGTCGAGCACGGTGAAGTCGTACACGTCCGGTGCGGGCTGGATCAGTGCCCAGTCGAAGACGCCGAGGGTGACGGTGTCGATCCCGGCGGCGTCGAACAACTCGTAATCGGTATCCCAGACCGGCTCGGGCCACTGCTCCGGGTTGTAGTCCCCGCCGAAGAGAACCTTCCGGGTCCTGGGTGGACTCATGCCGTGAAGTCCTCGGTGACCTGGCGGATCAGCGGTCCCGCGACCCGCAGCAACGCGCCGGCGAACACGACAGCGAGCACGGCGAGCGCGGCCTCGGATGCGATGTCGACGACGCCGAACGCGATGACCAGCAGGCTGAGGCTGCCCAGCGTCACACCCTTGGTGCGGCCCAGGAAGTACACCGACAGCCGGGCGACGTCGACCGCCCGGAAGGTGAACAGCGACATGATCACCAGGGCGTCGGCCATCCACAGCAGCGCCACGACGACGATGACCACCAGCACCGCCGCCCACCACCCCGGCACGCCGGCGGCAGCGCGGTGGGTGAGGATCTCGGTGATCACCGCCAGCCCCGCCAGCCACGGCACCCACAGCCGCAGCACGCCGCCCGCGTTGAGCCGGTAGCCGCGCCAGAACTCGGCCACCGGCCGCAGGTCCGCGAGATCGCCGGTGTGCCGGCGCAACGCGAACAGCGCGGCGGACAGCGCGGGGCCCACCGGCAGCAGGCAGGCCAGCGCCAGCGGCGCGTTGCTCGCGTCCCGGTCGAGCACGATCAACGCGACCAGGCCGGGCGCGACGGCGAGCAGCAGTTGCGCCTCGACCGCCAGCAGGCAGTAGATCGCCGACGTGACCCTGGCGAGCGGACCGTCGCCGAACGGGCGCGCTGTTCTCATCGGCTCTCCTCGGTTTCACCGCCGAGTAGCCGGCGTTCGTCCCACCAGGGCGCGGTCCGGTCGGTCACACCGGTGATCTCGGCGAGGGTCACCTCGTGGCGATCCAAGGTGAGGGTGAGCGCCACTCGGCCTGCCTCGACGGGCAGGCTCGCGTGCCGGCGCAGCGGTTGCGCCGCCTCGCGCAGGGCGTCCAGTTCGCGTGGGCGCGGGGACGGCGGCCGGCCCAGCTCGCACCACGCGGCCCACGCGTTGCCGGCCTGCTCGCTCACCGAGGAACGCAGCAGGAAAGCCGACCCGGACGGCGAGGTGACCGGGATGGACAGCGCCACGGTGTGCCCGGCAGGCGACGGTTCGCGGCCGGAGGCGTCCACGGGTGCCCAGGCCAGCACGGTGATCCGGCCGTCCGCGTCCCGCGTGACCAGGTGGTCGTCGCCCCGGGCCAGCACGTCCGGTCCCATCCGGGCCATGAAGGCGTAGAGATGGTAGGTGGGCTTCTTGATCTGCCGGTGGGTGAGCAGGCCGAACCCGCCGTGGAACAGCGTGGTCGGGATGCCGATCTCCTCGAACATGTCGCAGAACGTCCAGTACGAGAACGAATCGACGTGCTCGCCGCCGCCTGCCAGTACCGGCGCCAGGTAGGCGGCGTGGAACGCGGTGTCGTGCACCGGATTGTCCGGCCGGTAGGACGAGTTGAACTCGGTGATGTGCACCGGCACGTCAGCCAGTGCCGTGTCCCGCAACAGTTTCCTCGGGGTCGCGAACTGGTCGAGCAGGTTCGTCGCCGGGGCCAGCGTCTGGTGCACGCCGAACGGCACGTGCTGGGCCGGGCCGCTGGAATAGGCGTGCCTGCTCACGAAGTCGACCGGGATGTCGTGTCGCGCGGTGAAATCGGCGAACGGCCGCAGCCACTCGTCACCGCCGGGCGAGAGCGCCGGGCCACCGACCCGCAGCCCGGCGTCCACCTCCTTGACCGCGAACGCGGTCGCCTCGTACAGCCGGTGGTAGCCGGCATGGTCGGCATTCAGCCAGAAATGCGCCAGGTCGGGCTCGTTCCACACCTCGATCGGCCACTGCCGGACCATGTCGATCCCGTAGCGGTCGACCAGGTGCGACACCGTGGCCCGGACCAGGTCCGCCCATTCGGCGTACGAACTCGGCGGGGTGACGTTGCCCTGCCACCAGAACACGGTCTGATCCCCCGATGCCAGGCCGGACGGCATGAAACCCAGTTCGAGGAAGGGCGCGATGCCAAGCTCCAGGTAGGCGTCGATCACCTGGTCGACGTACGTGTACGCGTACCGGACGTGCCGCTCACCCCGGTAGTCGTACGGCTGGTGCACGCCGACCCCGTCGGCGAACAGACCGTGCCCCCGGATGTGCCGGAAGCCGATCTCCCGTTGGATCAGGGCCAGCGAGTCCCGGTAGTCGCCGCGCAGCGCCAGTTCGAAGCGGCCGGTGCCCACGCACCGGCGCCAGGCGTCGGACAGCCGGCCGCTCGCCCGGTCACCGACGATGACAGGGGTCGGCAACGTTCACCTCCGTACTCAGCCGTGCTTCTGCTGGAAGGTCTGGTGCGCCTTGTTGACGATGTCGACGTACCGGTCGCTGTTCTTGGCCTTGAGCTCCGAGACGTAGGTGTCCCACTCGCTCAGCGGCCGCTTGCCCAGGATGAACCGCAGCGTCTGCTGGTTCACGTAGTCCAGCAACGTGGTGCCCCACAGCGTGGTCTGCTGCTGGTCCTGGGCGTTCAGCGGCGCGGGCGGTGGCAGCGGCAGGGTGCGGCGGGCGTCCATCGCCTTCTGGAAGTCGACCTCCTCCGGCGGGAACTGCGAGTTGAGCAGCGCGGTGCTGCCGCCGTAGGCGAACACGCCGTTGAAGAAGCCGTAGGTGACCTGAAGGTTCTGCTTGCCGGTCGGGTTCAGGCCGGCCCACGTGACGTTGGGGGCCAGTTGGAACGTGCCCTTGTTGACGTCGCCGGTGTAGGTGACACCCGGCACGCCCCACTTGGCGAACAGGTGGCCGGCGTCGGAGTACCAGAGCCAGTCGATGAACTGCATCATGGCGACGAAGTTCTTGCTCTTGCGGGCCGACGACGAGATCATGATGCCGTTCTCCAGCCGGGAGCCCACCTTGACCGCGCCGGCCGGACCGATCGGCACCGCGATCTTCCGCACCGTCGCGCCCGGCGTGCCGGCCAGGTCCTTCTGGTAGGTGTTGACCAGTTCCTGCGCGTTGGCGCTGATGACGAACGAGTCGCTGTTGGCGAACTTCTGCTCGGCCTGTGTGTCGCTCTGGGTGAAGCTCTCCGGGTCCAGCAGGCCGTCGGCGACCCAGCCGTGCAGGAACTCGCACATCTGCCGGTACTGGTCCATGGCTCCGGTGTAGACGAACCTGTTGCTCCGCTGATCCCAGGTGGTGTGCTGGTAGTTCCAGCCGGCCTGGGTGTTGTACGCCGCGCTGAGGATGGCCAGCAGGCTGTTCGCGCCCGGTCCGGGCGGGGTGCTGCTCCACCGGTCGGACATCGGGTACTTGCCCGGGAAGGCGGCCTTCAGCGCGCGCAGCGTCGACGTGACGTCGTCCCAGGTCCGCGGCAAGGCCAGGCCGTGCTGTTGCAGGATGTCGGTGCGCACCGCGATCGAGTAGTCCAGCCACACGTCCTGGTGCAGGCCGGATAACAGGTAGAACTTGCCGTCGGCCTGGCGCAGCTGGTCGATGTCACCCTGCAGGTGCCACTTGTTCACCGACGCGGTGAAGTTCGGCATGAGGTCGAGGTAGTCGCTGACCGGCAGGATCGCCCCGCTCGACACGAACGCCTGTTCGGCCGGGTGGTAGGTCTTCGGGATGATCATCGGCGCGTCGCCCGCGCCGAGTACCACGCCGACCTTCTGGTTGTAGTCGCTGAGCGGGACGACGGTGGCCGTGAGGTTGACGTTGGTCATCTTCTGCAGGTCCGTGAAGAACGGCCAGTGCGCGTTGTACGGGTAGCTGGGATTGCTCAGCATCATGATCGAGAAGTCGAGCGGTTGGGTCGCCTTGAACTGGTCGCCGACCGCGAACTTGTCCATCGCGCCGGCCTTGTTGCCGGACAGGTTGCCCGCGTCGGGATCGCTGCCGGGTGTGTGGGTGGTGCAGCCGGCGACGGCCAGTGCGGTGATGCCGCCGGTCGCGGCGAGGAAACGGCGCCGAGTGAATCGGTCCACGGGAACTCCTTCGTCGTCCGTGTGTCGGAAAGGGTGAAGCGGGTCCTAGCCCTTGACCGCGCCGAGCAGCACGCCCGAGACGAAATATCGTTGGACGAACGGGTAGACGGTCAGGATCGGCACCACGGTGAGCACGATGGTGACCGCCTGGATGTTGGCCGCGACCTGGAGTGCGGTGTCGCTGGACGCACCCTCGTTCGCACCCGTGGTCGCCCCGGCGATCAGGTTGCGCAGGTAGACGGTGACCGGGAACAGGTTGTTGTGATCGAGGTACAGGAACGCGGAGAACCAGGAGTTCCAGAACGAGACCGCGTAGAACAGCACCATGGTCGCGAGCACCGCCTTGGACAGCGGCAGCACGATGCGCAGCAGGATCCCGTAGGTGGTCAGGCCGTCGATGACGGCGGCCTCCTCCAGATCACTCGGCATGCTCTCGAAGAACGCCTTCATCACCAGCAGGTTGAACACGCTGATGGCGTTGGGCAGCACGATCGCCCACAGCGAGTTGCGCAATCCGAGGTCGTTGACCAGGACGTAGTTCGGGATCAGGCCGCCGTTGAAGAACATGGTGAACAGGGCGACGCCGATCAGGAAGCCCCGGCCCCTCAGGTGTTTCTTGGACAACACGTAGGCGTAGCAGGTGGTCAACACCATGGCGATGGCGGTGGCGACCACCGTGTACAGCACGGTGTTGCGATAGTTCACCCAGAACGTCGGATCCGACATCACCGTCCGGTAGGTGGTGACGTTGAAGCCGTGCGGAATCAGGTTGACGTGGCCGCCCGCGATCGCCTGCTCCGAGCTGAACGACTGGGCCAGCAGGTTGACGAACGGGTACAGCGTCACCACCAGCACGCAGGTGAGCACGACCCCGTTGACGATCCGGAAGGTCCGGTTTCCCCGGCCGGCGGAGATCTTCGCGCGCACCGCTGGTGTGCCGTGGACCGGGCGGGACTCGGTCGCTACCACAGGCTCGTCCCCACCGTGCGACGGGCGATGTAGTTCGTCGTGCCGACCAGGACCAACCCGATCACGGACTCGAACAGGCCGATGGCGGCGGCGTAGCTGAAGCTGCCCGACTGGACGCCGACCCGGTACAGGTAGGTGGAGATGACGTCGGCCGTCGAGTAGGTCAACGGGTTGTACAGCAGCAGGATCTTCTCGAACCCGATCGCCAGGAACGTGCCGACGTTGAGGATCAGGATCGTCACCATGGTCGGCCGGATGCCCGGCAGGGTGACGTGCCAGGTCTGCTGCCAGCGGTTCGCGCCGTCGATCCTGGCCTGCTCGTAGAGCTGGCCGTCGATCGTGGTCAGCGCGGCGAGGTAGAGGATCGTGCCCCAGCCCGCGGTCTGCCAGACCTCGGACGACACGTAGATCCCCCGGAACCAGCCCGCCTGTTGCAGGAACTCGACCGGCGCGTGGCCGATCGCCTGCACCGCCTGGTTCACCGGACCGGTGTCGGAGAGCAGCTGCATGACGATGCCGGCGACCACCACGATCGACAGGAAGTGCGGCAGGTACGACACGGACTGCACGAACCGCTTCCACTTGCGCGAGCGCACCTCGTTGAGCAGCAGCGCCAGGATGATCGGCGCCGGGAACGTGACCGCCAGCGTCAGCGCACCCAGGATCAGGGTGTTGGTGAACACGTGCCAGAACGTGGGGTCGGAGACGAACTCCTGGAAGTAGTACAGGCCGACCCAGTACTCACCGAAAAGGCTGCCGCCCGGCTGGTAGAAGCGGAAGGCGATGACGTTGCCGGCCATCGGCAGGTACCGGAACAGCACGAAGAACGCCAGCGGGGCCACGGCCAGCGAGTACAGCCGCCAGTCCCGCCGCAGGGCGACCCGCCAGGTCCGCCGCCGCCTGCGCGTCCGGGGCGGGCGCCGCTGGGGTTCCGGCTGCGCGCTCGGCAGGAAGCCCGGCGGTTCCAGGATTCGGGGAGTGCCCATCCTGCCTCCTGTGCGCAGTGCCCGGCGGCGACGCGGCGATCGAAAGTTTCCGCAAAATCGTTTGCCGTATTTCGGTAACTTAGGCATAGTCGAGCACCGAGTCAAGGCCCGAACACGCACAGTGAGCTCGGCCTTCGAGCTGCTAAGCTCGCCGAAAGTTACGGGAAGACCAGGGTGGGATTTCGATGACACCGACGTCGCCGGACGGCAGCACCAGGTCAGCGACGATCGCCACGATCGCCGGCGAGGTCGGCGTCTCGCTGGCGACCGTGTCCAAAGTGCTCAACGGGCGCGCGGACGTGGCGGCCGACACCAGGGCCCGGGTCGAGAAAAGCCTTGCGCGGCACGGCTACCAGCGCCGGTCGAAGAAGCAGCAGACCGGCACCGGCCAGATCGACCTGGTGTTCCACGAGCTCGACTCGGCCTGGGCGATGGAGATCATCCGCGGGGTCGAGGAGGTGACCGCTGCCGCCGGCCTGGGCTTCACCCTCGCCCAACTCGGCGGGAAACACCATCCACCGCAACAGTGGCTGGACACCGTGCTCACCCGAAGACCCCTGGGCGTGCTGTTCGTACTGAGCAGCCCCAGCGAGGCCCAGCAGCGGCAGTTGCGGCGCCAGGGCATCGCGTTCGCGGTCGTCGACACCGACAGCGCGACGACCGCGTCGGTGCCGACCGTCGGCTCGAACAACTGGAACGGCGGCCAACTCGCCGCCCACCACCTGTTCGAACTGGGCCACCGCCGCATCGCGATGATCGCCGGCCCCGACGACGTGCTGTGCAGCCGGGCCCGGCTGGCCGGTTTCCGGTTCGCGCACGACGAGGCAGGTGTGCCGGTCGACCCGAGTCTGGTGCGCAACGGCAACTTCACCATCGAGGCCGGCTACGAGCACGGCACCGCGCTGCTCGACCGGCCCGACCGGCCGACGGCGATCTTCGCGGGGTCGGACCTGCAGGCCCTCGGCGTGCTCCGGGCGGCTCGCCGGCTCGGCCTGGCCCTACCGGACGAGTTGTCCGTGGTCGGCTACGACAACCTGCCGGTCGCCGCGTGGACCGACCCGGCACTGACCACGATCGACCAGCCGCTGCGCGAGATGGCGGGTACCGCCGCCCAGATGGTGATCGACCTGGCCCGCGGGGTCGACCTGTCGACCAGCCGGGTCGACCTGGTCACCACGCTGGTCGTCCGCGAGAGCTCGGCACCCCCGAGCTGATTCCTGGAGCGAGGACCCGATGGCCCTGTTCGACCTCCCGCTCGACCAGCTCGAACGTTACCTGCCCGACGTGCCGGAACCCGCCGACTTCGACGCGTTCTGGAAGGCGTCCCTGGCGACCGCGGCCGGCACGCCGGTGCTCCTGGACGTGACGCCCGCCGAACCGACCGGGCTCACCCTGGTCGACACCTGGGACGTCACGCTGTCCGGCTTTGGCGGCGACCCGGTCCGTGCCTGGTACAGCCGGCCGGCCGGGTACACCGCGCCGCTGCCGGCGGTGGTGGAGTTCGCCGGCTACGGCCGCGGTCGCGGCCTGCCGCACGAACGGCTCACCTGGCCGGCGGCGGGTTACGCGCACCTGCTGATGGACAGCCGGGGGCAGGGCGACCAGTACGGGGCAGGTGGCGACACCCCCGATCCCGTGGGTGGAACGCCGGGCGGTCCCGGCCCGGTGGCCCGGGGCATCCTCGACCCCGAGCGGTACTACTACCGGCGGCTCATCACCGACGCCGTGCGCGCGGTCGCGGCGGTCCGGGCCCTGCCGGGAGTCGACCCCGGCCGGGTGGCTGCCGTGGGCAACAGCCAGGGCGGCGGCCTGGCCCTCGCCGTGGCCGGGCTGGTCCCGGACCTGGCCGCGGTGCTGGCCACCGCCCCGTTCCTGTGCCACATCCAGCGGGCGATCGAGATCACCGACGCAGCGCCGTACGGCGAGATCGCCACCTACCTGTCGGTGCACCGGGGAGCGGAGGCGGCCGCCCGTCACACTCTGTCCTATGTGGACGCGGTCAACTTCGCCCGGCGCGCGGTCGCCCCGGCGCACTTCGGTGTCGGCCTGCGCGACACGGTCTGCCCACCGAGCACCGTGTTCGCCGCGTACAACCACTACGGCGCCGCGAACCGCTCCATCCACGTCTACCCGTTCAACGGCCACGAGGGCGGCGACGCGGTGCACACCCGCACACAACTGCTCTGGCTGCGCGACCGGATGCGGCGACGCTAGGGTGCGGTGCGGCGACCGAGGATCGAGACGACTTCCCGGACCACCATCTCGGGCTGCTCGACCGGGATCACATGGCCGCTGTCCCGCGCGACGTGCACGGTCGACTGTCCGAACCTGGCCGCCAGATCCAGTTGGGAGCGCTGCCATTCGTGCTCGGCCCGGTCACGATCCTCCGGCGACAGGCCGAACTCGTCGGGTATCCAGTCAGCCCGCCCGTGGGTGATGACCGACACCGGCAGACCCTTCAGGCCGCCGAGGCCCCGGACCAGTTCGTCGGCGTGGCAGGCCTGCTCGGTGTCGCGGGGCGACCACTCCGCCAGCCGCGCGAGGAAGGTGTCCGGCAGCTTGGCGTACAGCTCCTCGTGGCGCACATCCACCAGGACCAGGCCCGCGACGTCGGCCCGATGAGCGGCAGCGAAGGCCCGAACGACGTGGCCGCCCAGGGAATGGCCCACCAGAACGTAGGGCGGCGGCACGGCCGCCGCCGACAGCCACGCCTCCAGATCGGCCACCCAGCCACCCAGGGTCCACGGCGGCCAGGATCGCTGGACCCGTGCCCGGCCCGGTCATAGCCGTAGACCGACGTGACGGTGCCGGCCAGTTCCCGCACCGCTCGCCAGTGCTCCGACCAGCATCCGGAGCCTGCCTCCAGGATCACCGCCGGAGCACCCGATCCGGACTTCGCGACATGCAGGCAGCGACCGCCCACATCCACCTGCCGGTCCGTCACGACCATGGCCCACTTATCTCGACAGCGGGCTCTCAGTTGGTGAGGCCGGCGATCACGACGATGATCACCCACAGGAGCCAGGCGGCGCTGGCCAGGCCGACGAGGGTCCAGACGACCCTCGGTCGGGTCTGCTGGGGCAGGCTCCGGCAGAGCGCGACCACGCCGGTCAGTTCCAGGATGGCGCCGGCGAGGTCCAGGACGTCGACCGCGAAGTCGCCGTTCATCAACGGGTACAGCGGCACGGTGGATGTCGTGACCACCAGCCAGCCCGCGATGAACGCCAGGGTGATCACCATCGCGGTGACCGCCACCGGCGTCGACGTCATCCGGGTCACACCCGCGGCCAACGCCAGGCCGAAGGCGATCTGGGCCGCGGCGACCACGAAGAACACGGCCGCGAGGCCGGCCGACAGGCCGAGTTGCTCGGCGGCCGTGGTCAGGCGAAGCGCGCCTGTCACGACGAAAGCGGTCGCCGCCACGGTCACCGAGCGGGGCAACGTGCTGCGGACGGCCGGCGGGGAAACGGTCACGGCCATGGGTGCGGGATCCCTTCGTCACACTGACTGTCGCACTGACGGAACTGGTCGGCTCAGCCGCTCACGACGGGTGCCCGGATCAGGACGGCTGCCAGGCCGAACGCCACGGCGAGCACCCCGAGTTCGACGCTGGTCCACGCGACCACGGCGGTGGTCCGCCGCTCGATGATCTTGGGCAGCAGCCGGAACCGGGTGTAGCCACCGAGCAGGCCGGCGGCCAGCACGCACAGGCCCTTGGCGATCAGGACCCACCCGTACCGGGTGGTGAACAGCGCGACGTACCAGTGGATGCCGGGTGTGCTGTACAGCTCGAACCAGCCGTTGAACAGGCCGGTGAACCCGGTCACGAACACGCACACCGTGGCCAGCCTGGAGAATCGGGGCAGTGCCCCGGCGAGCAGGGTGCGGTCCAGGCCGAGCAGGAGCATCACCGCGAGCAGGCCGCCGGTCCAGGCCACGGCGGCGATCACGTGCACCTCGAGCGACAGCAGGGCGACCAGCCGCAGGTTCTGCGCTCCGCTGACCGACGCGTGCCCGGTCGCGGACAGCGGCAGCAGGGTGAATATGACGACCGCGATGCGCATCTCGGCCGGCACCTGCTCACCACGGCGCAGCGCCAGCACGGCGAGCACCAGGTAGACGAGCGCGCCGCACGCGACCAGCACGTGGGCCTGACCGGCGCCCACACCGCTGACGTACTGCCGGATCGCGCCGAGCGTGATCGGCTCGCCGACGTTGATGTCCACGATCTCGAACATCATGGACACCAGCGCGGACACCAGCCACACCGCCGAGCTGACCACGGCGATCAGCCGGGCCGACGCGAGTGGCCCGGCCAGGCCCTCGGACGGCTCCGGCACGACCAGTCGCGGCAGCAGGCTCATGCCGAGCGTGACGACAGCGGAACCGTCCAGAATGGACCTGGACAGGGCCAGGCCGAGCTGGACCAGTGGGCCGGACGTGATCTCTCCGGCGGTCGTGGTGGCGGTGATCGCCAGGCCCACCAGGGCGCCGATGATGACGCAGCCCGTGAGGACGAGCAGCAGCACGTAACGAGGCCGCCGGTCGGCGACCTCGGTCTCGGCAGCGGGCGGAAGCAGTGTGGCCAGTCTCCGGGTCACGGTCAGACCTTCTCGGTGGATGGAGCGGGGGTGGCCTTGCGGCGCTCCGGCGTGCCCAGCCGGCCGCCGAAGTAGGCCAGCAGCAGGCCGACCAGCAGGATGTTGCCGACGACCAGGATGGGCGCCGAGATCATCGCGCCGCGGACGTCGGTGGCCAGCGAGAAACGTTCCTCGTTGCAGATCATGGAGTTGCAGTTACCGCGCGCCACCGTGGTGCCCGCCGGTACCAGGGGCACGCCGTTGACGTTGTCGATGTTCTCCTCGAAGACGATCAGCTTGGTCTGGAGGCTGTAGTCGTACCCGGTGCTCGCGGCGATGGCGAGGAAGCCGGTGACCGACACGGCCAGCGAGATCACCAACGCGGCGACCATCGTCGCACGCCCCGAGCGCAGGGCGGGGCCGGTCCGGCGGCGGACCAGTTTCAGCACCAGGAGTTCGGCGAGGATGAACAGCGGCACCAGGACCGCCGACTCCTCCAGCCACGCGCCGAACGGGTGGTTGGTGCGCTCGATGGCGCCGACGGCACCGGTGAGCGCGACGAGGAGGTACCCGTCGGCGTAGCCCAGGACGATGCCGATGATGACGACCGTGCGCCACCGAGCCGGCCGTGGGTCGAAGAAGGCGCGCATGCGCTCGGTGAATGTCCTGCTCGCCATCGTGCTCTCGCTTCCGTGGTCCGGCGGCGGGTCGGTGCGTGCGGCGTGGTGGCGCCCGGAGGGGCGCCACCACGCCATTGGTCACGGCACGATGCTCCAGGCGAACATCATGGCGTGGTCCTCGTGCATCAGGTTGTGGCAGTGGACGACGTAAGGGCCGGTGAAGTTCCGGAAACCGCGATAGATGATCACCGATTCGCTCGGGTCGGTCGCGGCCAGGTC
>DASUGU010000027.1:0-131471 GCA_036273855.1 Pseudonocardiaceae bacterium | reverse complement strand
CGCGTTGGTGATCGGGCTGGTGGTGGAGAAGCTGACCTGCAGCTTCACCGTGTTCGCGGTGGCCTCCTCGTCCGGGACGCGGAAGACGATCTCGCCGTCGTCGCCCTTGGCCGGATTGTCCGGGCTGTGCGCGGACACGTGGGCGGACGCGATGCCGGCGCCGGCGAGTACCAGCAGGCCGGTGGCGGTCAGGGTGACGGCGGCGCGCCTGGCGTGACGCCGGGAGGTGTGCAGGCAGGCATCGACGAGGGTGGAGAACCGTGGGGACATGGCAGTGACACTCCGCAGCGGGTGGGCACACCGGAATCAGGGCCGGCGTGGCGTGGGTGGGGACGTTCGGTGACGGCTGCGACCGGTTCCGGGCACGCCGAAGGGGCGGCCCCGAAGAGGAACGGTCAGGCGGTCACCGGTGGTCCCCGGCGCGCGTGGCTGCGGCGCAACAGGATGCGGACCGTCGCGCGGTCCACCGGGGTCGGGAACGGGCGCGTCCGCGCGGGCGCCGCCGGTACCGGCGGCGCGCACAACACCGTCGGCAGCACCATGGCCAGCACGGCGGCGACCGCGAACAGCGCGGCGTCCGCCTTGGCCAGCAGGCCGGCGGAGAGCAGCACGGCGACCGCGTGGGCGCCGATCATGCCGGCACCGTCGAACGGCATGCCGTGCATCGCCGTCGCCATGCCCTGGTCGGCGGCCAGTGTCTCCACCGACAGCAGTACGTGGGTGGCCAGTTGCGCGGCACCCAGGACGGCCAGGATGGCCAGGGGTGAGCGGCGCCGGCCGGCCAGGCCGATGCCGGCCGCGGCGACACCGACGGTGACCAACGCGGTCAGGCCGGTGCTGGGCAGTCCGCCACCGGCGGCCGCGTGGGCCGCGTCGGTCAGGACCGCGGACGTGACAGCCAGCAGGACGCCCCGGGACACCCGGAACGCGCCCCGTGTGGGGGTCAAGCCGCTGGTCACGGAACGCAGCCTAAGCCACGGATCTCGCCCTGTGACCCCCCAGATTGGATTCCTACCAATGAGTGATTTTTGAGGGGAAGCCGGCTACACGCCGAGGTGATTCAGCAGTCCGCGTTCCACCGGATCGAGCTCCCGCACCACCGATCGGTGGGCCGCCTTGCGGCGCGCGGTAGGCATCCGTTCCGCGGCCCGGACGGCGGCGGCGAGCTTGACGAGCGTGGCCCGGCTCTGCGCGGCGAACTCGCGGTCGGCGGCCGTGGCGTCCGGCCGCGCCTCCAGCTCCTCCAGCGACAGGTCGGCACCGGCGATCCTGGCGTGCAGCGCACCGCCCCGGCCGGTGTACTCGGCGAGGTGGTCGACGTCGATGCCCAGCCTGCGGGCGCGGTAACGGTCCAGGCCGTCGCGGGCCACCGACGCGGCACGCAACACGTAGGGAGCCACCACCGGCACCACGGCCGGTCCGATGACCTTCGCGACGCCGACCAGGTTCTTGGCGCTGCTCGGCGTGAGCCGCACCCCGGAGCCGACCCGTTTCCTGCGCAGTGCCATGACCGGGAAACCTACTGGACCGTGGCCTGCGTGTCCTGGCGACGCTCTAGAGTCTCTGGGCGTGAACAACCCGGTGCTCCTGGACGCAGGCGTGGTCACCCGCTGCCGACGCCGGGTACACCTGGACAACGATCCGGCGATGGCCGACGCGCCCAAGGCGCCGCCCGACCCGGCCGGTGAGCAGCGCTCCGCCGACGCCATGGCCCACCGCAGGAAGGTCGGCGACAGCCTGGCCAGGCTGTTCGGCGCCGCCTGGGTGGAGATCCCGGCCGGACCCGAGGTGAGCGGCGCCGACCGGGAACGCGGCACCCTGGCCGCGATGCGCGTCGGTGCCCCGTTCGTGTGGAACGCGCAACTCCCCCGCGACCCGGCGGGCGGCCGGCGCGGCCGCATCGACCTGCTGGTGCGCGGCAACGGCGGCTATGTCCCGGTGCTCGTGGTCCGGCACAAGATCACCGATCCGGGGAGCGGCGCCCGCACGTCGCCGCCGGAGGACCCGACGCCCGGCGGCAGCCGCAGCGATCCGCTGCGCAAGGTCCGCCCGCAGCCCAGGGACCAGCTCCGCCTGGTGCACGCCCGTCAGCTGCTGCGGGCCTGCGGCCAGGCCGCCACCGGCCGGGCGGTCGGCGGCGTCATCGGGCTGGACGCCGACGTGGTGCTGTGGCACGACCTGGAGGCACCGAACTGGCCGGGCGGGCGCACCGCGCTGGCCGAGTACGAGGCCCGCTTCACCGACCGGCTGGCCGTCGCCGACGCGGCCCGCACGCACGCCGAACCGCTGGCGCTGCCCTCCCGGATCGTGGACTGCCGCAGCTGCCCGTGGTGGCCGGTGTGCGAGCAGGACCTGAACGCGGCCAGGGACGTGAGCCTGGTGCTGCGCGGCGAGGACGCGGTGTCACTGCGGCACGCCGGCATCCGCACCGTGGACGACCTGGCGGCGCTCTCGCCCACCGAGGACCACGACCCGCCGCTGGTCAGCATGCCGTACCCGGACGCGGTGGCCCTGGCCAGAGCGTGGCTGGCCGACCTGACCGTGGTGCGCCGCGTCGTGGAGGTGACGGTGCCCAGGGCGGACGTCGAGGTCGACGTCGACATGGAGAGCTTCGGCGACTCCGGTGCCTACCTGTGGGGCGCCCACCTGTCCGGGCCGAGGGTCGGCGAGCTGGAGATGCCGGCCGGCTACCGGGCGTTCGTCACCTGGCAGCCGCTGCCCACCCGGGACGAGGGCCGCTCGTTCGGCGAGTTCTGGCAGTGGCTGACCGAGGTGCGGCTGCGTGCCGAGCTGGCCGGCCTGACGTTCCACGCCTACTGCTACAACGAACTCGCCGAGAACCGCTGGCTGCTCTCGTCCGCCGACCGGTTCGCCGGCACGCCGAACGTGCCGCCGAGGGAGGACGTGCAGGCGTTCATCGACTCGCCGTCCTGGATCGACCTGTTCCGCGTCGTGTCCGACACGTTCCTGTGCGCGCGGGGCAAGGGCCTGAAGACGATCGCGCCGGTCGCCGGGTTCCACTGGCGCGACTCGGAAGCCAGCGGTGAGAACTCGATGCGCTGGTACCGGGACGCGGTCGGCATGGACGGCCTGCCCATCGATCTCCAGCAGCGCCGCAGGTTGCTGGAGTACAACGAGGACGACGTCCGGGCCACCCGGGCGCTGCGCGAATGGATGTCCACGCCCGAGGTGACCACGCTGCCCTACATGGGAGATCTCTAGCGCGGAGCCATCCGCAGCGCACCGTCCATCCGGATCACCTCGCCGTTGAGGTAGTCGTGCTCGACGATCGCGACGGCCAACTGCGCGTACTCGGCGGGCTGGGCCAACCGCTTCGGGAACGGCACGCCCTCGGCCAACCCGGCCCGGAACTCGTCGCCCACACCGGCCAGCATCGGAGTGTCCACAATGCCCGGTGCGATCGTCATCACGCGGATGCCGAACTGCGCGAGATCGCGCGCCGCGGGCAGGGTGAGCCCGACGACGCCGCCCTTCGACGAGGCGTAGGCGGCCTGCCCGATCTGACCGTCGAACGCGGCGATCGACGCCGTGTTGACGATCACACCGCGCTGGTCGCCGATCGGGTCGGTCTTGGCGATCGCGTCCGCCGCCAGGCGCAGCACGTTGAACGTGCCGATCAGGTTGACCTCGATCACCGTGCGGTAGGCGGCCAGGTCGTGCGGACCCTTGCGGGACAGGATCCGGCCCGCGGTGCCGATCCCGGCGCAGTTCACCGCGATCCGCAGCGGCCCGTCCTGCGCCGCGGTGTCCACGGCGGCCGCGACCTGCTCCGGGTTGGTCACGTCTGCGGCCAGGTAGGTGATCCCGGGTGGCGCGTCGGCCTCCGCCTTCGCCACCGCGCCGGGCAGGTCGAGTCCGAACACCCGAGCGCCGGAGTCGGCCAGTGCCCGCGCGGTGGCCGCGCCGAGTCCGGAAGCCCCGCCCGTGACGATGGCCACGGTGTCCGCGATCCGCATGTGTCCTCCCTCGACCGGTGTCGCCGAAGGAGAGGCTAACGCCTGCCGGGCGGCCAGATTTCGTCGAGCCGGGTGAGATCTTCCTGGTTCGGGCGCCAGACGGGCCTACCCGTACCGGGACCAGCCGGCGGTCGTGTCGCCCGTTCGGACGCTGTCCAGCCGGCGCCGCAGTTCGGGCGCCACGCCGGGATTGCTGCGCAGGATCGGCAGCACGCTGGTGGCCAGCTTCAACTCCCTGACCTCGCGCAGCACCGCGAAACCCGGCCACGTCGTGACGTCGAACCCGTACTCCCGGACGAAGCTGCGCGCCGCCCGCCGGGAACCACCGAATCGGCGCAGTCCCACCGGGATCGGTGTCAGGTCCCACTCGGGCGGCCCGAGACAGGTGGAGTCGAAGTCGCACAGGACCGGACCCTGTGGACTCGGAATCAGATTGCCCAGATGGGCATCGCCGTGCACGACACACCTGGTCAGGGGATAGTCCAAGGTGGCCAGCCGCTCGGCGAGCTGGGCGCAGCGGTCCTCCAGGAACCGCCGGTCGGCCGGATCCAGTCCCTCCGCGTCGCCGAGACGCCGCCGTACGTCGTCGAGTGGTTCCCACGACGGGAGGTCGAATGTCGGCAGGGGCAAACCGTGCAACTGTTTGAGCAGCCGGGCCAGGTCGGCCGCGCTCGGGCGGTGGCGTCCGGACGGCACCGCCTGCCACAGGGTGGCCTGGTACGGGCCGACGTAGACCGGCTGCGGCACGCCGGGCAGCAGCCGCACCGCGGGCACGTCGTGCCCGGCCAGCCAGTTGGCCACCCGCACCACCTTGGCCGCGCGGTGGGACAGCGCGGTGGACCCGGCGATGCGCACCACGACCGGCTCACGCAGCCGGAACACCGCGTTCGCGGTGAACTTCAGCAGCTTCGCGCCACTGTGGTGCAGGCCGGCCGCGGCACAGACCGCGGCGAGCACCTCGGTCAGCCGGGCCGGGGTGAACCGGCCTTCCTCGTCCGGTGCTGTCGCGTCCGGATCCGCTGGGGCCGTCATGGGATCACCGCATCCCGATCGCCTGCGTTACCCGCGCCTCAGGTGGCCAGGAAGGCGTTGATCCGCTCGGAGAGGTCGCGGGCGTCGCTGTTGTTGCTGCGCTTGTCGGCCTCGGACTTGAGCGGCATGATCCGGTCCTTCGTCCGTGCCGACTTGATGCCTTCGGCCAGCTCGACGGCCGAGCGGCCGATGCGGGTGCCGTGGTCGACGTCCCCCTCGATCATGTGGTTGGTCGCCAGCATCGACAGGTTGAACGCCTTGCTGCGCGCCATCTCGTCGCCGTAGGTGCCGATCGCCCTGGTCAGCGCGGGGATGGCGAACCGGGTGTGCTTGCGGTCCACCTCCATCGCCAGTACCGAGTGCACGGTGCCGACCATCGCGTACAGGTCCGTCTCGTTGAAGAAGCTGACCCACGAGTCCGGGTTGGTGTGATCCGCCCTGGCGAACTCGTCCTTGGTCCGGTTGATCAGCTTCATGGCCTGGCGCTCGTTCTTCAGCGCCGCGTAGGCCCACGCCTCGTTCGCGCACAGCACGGCGACGGCCAGTTCGGAGCCGGACTCCTGGGCCGCGATCTGACCGAGCTGGAACAGCTTGAGTGCGTCGTTGGGCGCGTTCTGGTGCAGGTAGACGCGCCCCATCCGGTACAGGATGTTGGCCACGAGCGGGTCGTTGCGCCCGGCTCTGGCCAGTTCCAGCGCGTGTGCGAAGTGGTTGCGTGAGGCGTCCACCAGCCCGCTGTCGAAGGACGTCCAACCCGCCAGATTGTGCAGGTCGGCCAGGGCCACGTAGAGCCGCTCGCGGACCTGGTCCGCGGCATTCGCGTCGAGCAACTGCTGCCCCCAGGACAACTGCGCGACCACGGCGTCGCGGCAGAAGCCGCCGCCGTACTGGTAGTCCAACGCGCGCAGTGCCCTGGTCGCCGCCTCCACCTGCCGGACGTCGGTCATGCCGATCTTGCCCGGGGCGGGAGCCTGGGCGGGATGTGCCACCCATGACGCGGAGTCCTTGCCCATCACGGCCGCACCCATGGTGACGGCCGCGGCGTGCGCGAGGAACCTCCGTCGCTTCACCGACTCGTCCTCCTCAGCCTGGGGGTCCGCCTCCGAAGTGGCGACCCTCACCGCGGTGGCCTCGTCGTAGGCGAGGCCCATGTAGCCCCTCGGGATACTCAGGCCGTCCGCGATGCGGGCCAACACGTCGTAGGCCATCACCTGGCGACCCTTGAGGATCTCCGAGACCTCGGACTGTGACTGGCCGGTGAGAGCTGCGATCTGACGCTGTGACACGCCCCTGCGCCGGAGTAGCCGGTAGATCTGGCTGACATCACGGCCGGACAGCGCGTCGCGCATCTCCTGCAGTTCCCAGACATCAGATGTAACAGGTGAGCCCTGCGATCCGATGGTATTCAATTGCGCCCCCTCACAGTCCGTCGGGCGTCAACCGCAGGGTAGAGCCAATCCGCGCAGGTCGAGAAGTACGGATCGGCGAGGCTGATCGGCTGGGCTGAACTCGGCCGACCGCTTACCGTCGTACTCGCACCGATCGGCGCTCTGGCTCCCCACTGAGGGTGCACAGGTCGCAGTCTAGTTTCCGGTAAGCAGTCGAGCACGGAGGGAATGCGCGGTGAACCCAGTCGAGCCGAGGAGCTCCCTGACCGGAGTGAGCCTCGCGACGGCTCCCGGGCGTTCCACGCACCGCCCTGACCAGCTCGACGTCGACACTGGTGTCGACGAACGCCCGGCGCGATCCCGGCAATGGCGGATCCGCTGCCAGGATGTGGCGAATCGGGAACGATTCCTCACATTGTTCGTGGAACACGGCAGGGTTGTCCTCGTCGGCCCACCCGGCGAGTCCGCGGTTCTCACCGCAGGCCAGCTCGGCCAGCTGAGAACCGCCCTGCAGGAAGCCGCCGACGAGGCGGAAAGGTGACGGTGACGTTTCGGTGGACGAGATCCTCGGTCAGGTGTTGCGCAACGCCGTGTGGGAGCGGCTGGACATGCTCGCCGAACTGGCGAATCGCGCCGACGCACCGTCACTGCTCTCCGTAGCGCGTTCCGAACTGCCCAAGCTGACCGAGGGTTGGCGTGCGCTGCTCGCCGCGCACGAACCGGACGAGCGGGGCAACTGTCCCGAGTGCTCGACCAAGTGGCGGCAGCAGAAATCGCCCTGTTCGGTGTGGCGGGCCGCCTACGAACACCTGGTCGCCGGGGGTCTGGCACCCCGACCGGCGAGGAACCTGCGCATGGGTGCCGCCCGGCGCGCCATAGCGGGCGCGCACTAGAGCTGGCGGCCTACGCCCACGTCGGTCCCCGATCCGGCGTGGTCGCAGTGCCCGCCATGAGCCGGCGACCCGGGTCGTCCGTTCCCCCGACCGCGTCGAACCGGGTCGCCGGCCCCATAACTCCACAATCTCCGCGGGCCGGTGCTGCTGCACTCCCCTCCCCCGACCGGCACCGGTCCGCGGCCCCAGGCCCTGGCGCGCCAGCGGCGCGGGAGGGCCAGGAGCGAAGCGACACCCGAACTCCGCCGTGCTTATTCTTCAAGCCACCGAGCGAATTCTCAGCACGGTAAAAGCTCCCCCGATCGTGGCTATTGCCGACAATGCGAAGAGCACCGGGTAGCTGTGTGTCGATGCCAGCACCACTCCGGCGATGGCCGGCCCCACCACCTGCGGCAACGAGTTCGCCACGTTGATGACGCCGAGGTCCTTGGCCCGGTCCACGGCGGCCGGCAGCACCTGCGTGAGAATGGCCAGCGCCACCGCCCAGTACGTGCCGAAACCCACCCCGAGCAGCGGCGCCGCGGCCAGGGCGGCCGCCCACGTCGGCGAGATGACCAGCAGCACCGCGGCCAGGGCCATCACCACGGCCGAGCCGACCACGTAGGGCCGCCGGCTGCCGGACCGGTCGGACGTGATGCCGCAGACGATCGCCCCGATGATCAGCGCGACCCCGTACAGGGCCATCAGGATGAGCAGGCCGGTCTGCGGGTCGGGGTAGTGGGCCGCGTCGCCCAGGAAGTACAGCAGGTAGAGCGTGCCCAGCGCGTTGCCCAGGTTGATCAGGAAGTGGGTGGCCCAGCCCCACGCGAAGTCCGGGTACGTCCTCGGCGGGATCCACAGCTTGCGCAGGCCGGCCAGGATCGTCCCGGCGGGGCGGAACTCCACCGGCAGCCGCGCGTCCCGGGTGAACAGGGCGAATGCCAGCGCGCCGAGCACCACCAGGACCGCGCAGGCCAGGTAGCCGCCCGCGATGCGGGTGATGAGCACGGTGACGATGAGGGCGCCCAGGACGGTGCCCAGCATCTGGCTGATCCCGACGAACCCGCCGATCTGGGCGCGCTGGGCCACGGGCACCCGGTCGGGCAGGGCGGAGGTGAGCGAGGCGAGCATGCCGTTGAGGCCGGCCTGGGCGATGCACCAGCCAGGATCATCACGCCGATGTTCGGTGCGCCGGCCAGCACGGCCAGGCCGCCCGCGCCCAGCACCGCGCCGGCCACGGTCCACGGGTGGCGGCGGCCCCAGCGGCCGGTGGTCCGGTCGGACAGCATGCCGATCACCGGGTTGGCGATCAGCGCGACGAGCGCGCCCACGCCCATGACCACGCTGACCACCAGGGTCTTGTCGGCCCGGTCCAGTTCCTGGGCCTGTTCGGGCAGGAGCACCTGGATGGGCGCGTAGACCGCCAGCCAGAGACCGAGGTTGGCCAGGAACAGCAGCGTGACCCAGCCAGGCCGGACGGCGACCACCGGTTCGGCGAGCGCGTCCGGTATCTCGGTGCGTCGTCCCGTCGTGCTCATGGCGATCGTCTTCTTCCCGAATGCGTCCTGGTACCAGCGGTAGGAATCCTTCGCCGTGCGGGTACTCCCTGACCAGTCCGGCTCCCACGATCCGGTGCCCGGAAGCGGACACGCCCGGTCAAACGGTCCGTAGCGACCGGTGTCGTACGAAGATCGGTCACTGGATCACCCGACCATCCGTCTAATATGAAAGTTCTTCGGATAGTACGTATCGGTTTGCCCACAGGGAAGTACTGAGCCCCAGATCCAGGCAAGATGGACTGGAGCAGTCCAAGAGGAGACACCGTTGGCCGCCAACACGACCCACCTCCGCCGCCGACCGGTCCAGCAGCGCAGCGCGGCACGGGTGGAGCGCATGCTCGAGGCGTGCGCCACGCTGATCGACGAGGTCGGCTACGACGGCGTGACCACCACGCTGATCGCGGACCGGGCGGGCGTCGCGGTCGGCTCGCTCTACCAGTTCTTCCCGGACAAGCGGGCCGTCGTGCAGGCGCTGACCCAGCGCAACCTGGACGGCTTCATGGCGGCCATCGGCGAGCGGCTGGGCGCGGCCACCCTGGAGCACTGGTGGGACGCCGTCGACCTGGTCTTCGACGCCTACGTCGAGATGTACCGGCACGTGCCCGGCTTCACCCAGATCCGCTTCGGCGACGTCGTCGACCTGCGACTGATGGACGACCAGCGGGACAACAACACGGTGATCGCCGACCGGCTGTCCGAACTGCTCGCCGACCAGTTCGCCCTGCCGCTGACCGAACTGCGGCTGCCGATCTCGGTGGCCGTGGAGATCTCCGACGGCATCCTGAACCTGGCGTTCCGCCGCAAGCTGTTCACCGAGGACGTGGTGATCGCGGAGGCCAAGCGGGTGGTCCGCGGCTACCTGTCCGGCCACCTCGACCAGCAGGCCTAGCCGAACGAGCGGCCCTCGCCGCGGTAGGTCGGCACGGTCCGCACCACGCGGTCGCCACTGATCAGGTGATAGTCGGTGAACCGCTCGGCCAGCTCGCCCGCCTTGGCGTGCCGCAGCCACACCCGGTCGCCCAGCCGTAACGTGCGCGCGGCCCGGCCGGTGACCGGGGTCTGCACCTCGCCGGCACCCTCCAGGCCGAGCAGTTTCAGGCCCGTGGGCAGGTACGGCGTGGGCAGCCGGTCGGGAGTGCCGGTGCCGGAGGCCACGTAGCCACCGGCGAACAGTGTGACCGTGTCCCGTGCCGGGTGGTGCACCACAGGCAGGGCGAACAGCAACGCCGGTTCCGGGGTGAACCGCGTGTAGGCGTCGAACAGGGTCGGTCCGACCAGTCCGGAGCCTGCGGCCAGTTCGGTGACCGAGTCGTCGTGCGTAGTCACCTCGATGCTGCCGGTGCCGCCGCCGTTGACGAACTCCAGCGGGGCCAGCGCCCGCACCGCGGCCACCGCGGCCGCCCGCCGCGCGACCAGTTCGGCCGCCGAGTGCCGCTGGATGAAGCGCAGGGTCGCGGCCCGTGCCGGCCGGCCCGGTGGGCGGTCGCCCAGGCCGGCGATCTGCCCCTCGTAGGCCATGATCCCGACCAGGTCGAAGCCCGGCCGGGCGAGCACCGCCGAGGCGAACGCTGCCGCGTCGGCCGGTTCGTGCAGCGGTGAGCGGCGGGTGCCGATGTGCACGCCGGACACCGGCCGCCACGACACGTCCAGCTCCAGGCACACCCGGACGGCCGGGTGGTCCGGGCCGAGTACCGCGTCGACCAGGTCGAGGTGCTCGACGGAGTCCACCATGATCGTGATCGCTCGGCGGGCCGTCCCGTCGCCGGCCAGCGCGCGCAGCGCCGCCCGGTCCGCCGTCGGGTAGGCGACCAGCAGGTCGGTCGCGGTGCCGCCGGCACACAGCCAGAGTGCCTCGGGCAGCGAGTAGGCGAGCACGCCCGCGTAGCCCGGCCGGTCCAGCACACGCTCGATCAGGTGGCGGCAGCGGATCGACTTGCTCGCCACCCGGATCGGCCGGCCCGCCGCGCGCCGCTCCATGTCGGCGGCGTTGCGGTCGAAGGCGTCCAGGTCGACGACGGCCAGCGGCGGATCGAGATCGCGCGTGGCCTGGTCGTAGCGGCCCTGGTCGGACGGGTTGGGCACTACCGCACCGTAAGTGATCCCGGCCGAAAATGCGAATCGTCTTCACATAACTGCCGCGCCGATCTACTTGCCGGGACTGCCGGCGTTACGATCCTGCCTCCGTCCCCCCGGGAGGTGGCCAGAACGATGGACAGGGAACAGTCCTGGCGGAACTGGGCCGGCACGGCGACCGCCCAACCGGCCCGCTGGTGCCGGCCGACCAATCCGGAACAGATCGCGGACGCGGTGAAGGACGCCGAGCGCGACGGGCTGACCGTGCGGGCCGTCGGCGCCGGCCACTCGTTCACCGCGACGGCGGCGACCGACGGGGTCGCCGTCGACCTGGCCGGCTGGCACGGCATCGACGACGCCGACACCGGCACCGGGCTGGTCACCGTCCGGGCCGGCACCACGCTGCGCGAGTTGAACGCCGGCCTGGACCAACTCGGCCTGGCCATGACCAACCTGGGCGACATCGACGCGCAGACGATCGCCGGCGCGGTGTCCACCGGCACCCACGGCACCGGCGCCCGCTCCGGCGGCATCGCCACCCAGATCGCCGCACTGGAACTGGTGCTGGCCGACGGCTCACTGGTGACGTGCTCGCCGGACGAACGGCCGGACCTGTTCGCCGCGGCCAGGATCGGGCTGGGCGCCCTGGGCGTGCTGTCCACCGTGACCCTGCGCTGCGAGCCGGCGTTCACCCTGGCCGCCGACGAGCGGCCGATGGCCGTCGACGAACTGTTCGCCACGTTCGACGAGCTCGCCGACCGGCACGACCACGTCGAGTTCCACTGGTTTCCCTACGGCCGCAAGGCTTTGGTGAAACGCAACGACCGGCTGCCGGCCGGTGAGCAGCCGCGCCCGCTGTCCCCGCTGCGCCACTACGTGGAGTACGAGCTGCTGGAGAACGTCACCCTGGCCGGCATGTCCCGACTGGGCCGGGCAGTGCCCCGGCTGGTCCGGCCGCTGCACCGGACCGTCGACGTGGCGCTGTCCACCCGCGCCTACTCGGATGTGTCGCACCGGGTGTTCGTGAGCAGCCGGAAGGTGCGGTTCGTCGAGTCGGAGTACGCGCTACCCAGGGCGGCGCTGGGTGACGTGCTGGCCGAACTGCGCCGGGAGATCCCGAAGCTGGCCGATCCGGTGATGTTCCCGCTGGAGGTCCGGGTGGCGGCCGCCGACGACGTGTGGCTGTCCACCGCGTACGGCCGCGACACCGCCTATGTCGCCGTGCACCAGTACCTGGGCATGCCCTACCGCCGGTACTTCGACCTGGTCGAGTCGGTCATGGCGCGGGTCGACGGCCGGCCCCACTGGGGCAAGCTGCACAGCCTGGACGCCGAACGGCTGGCTCGGCTGTACCCGCGCTTCGAGGATTTCCGGCGGGTGCGGGCGGCGGTCGATCCGGCCGGTCGGTTCGCCAACTCCTATACCGCGCGGGTGATCGGCCCGGTGCGCTGAACGGCCGGTCTCAGCCGCCCACCGCGAGATAGACGGCATCGGCCACCGGATCGGCCCCGCCGACCAGCTCCAGCGTGTGCCCGGCGGCCGCCGGCCGGTCCAGCAGTTCGACCAGCACGGCTGCCACGTCGTCCCGGGACACCTCGCCGTAGTGGATCGGCGGCGCGCCCAGCCGCACCCGGCCGGTGCCCGGATCGTCGGTCAACCGACCCGGCCGCAGAATGGTCCAGTCCAACGCGAACACCCGCACCGCGTCCTCGGCGGCCCGCTTGGCCACCAGGTACGCGGAGAAGACCTCGTCCACACCGGGCTGCCCGGCCTGGTCCAGGCCCATCGAGCTGACCAGCAGGTACCGCCGCACACCGGCCTTGCGGGCCGCATCGGTGAGCAGTTCGGCGGCGGCACGGTCCACTGTGTCCTTACGGGCGGCGCCACTACCCGGGCCCGCACCGGCGGCGAACACCACGGCGTCCGCACCCGCGACATGACCGGCGAGCTCGTCGACGCCGACCTGTTCCAGATCGCACAGCACGGCGTCGCAGCCGACCTCGGCGAGATCCGGAGCCTGGCCGATGTCACGGATCAGGCCGACGGGTTCGTCCCCGCGCTCGGCGAGCAGCCGGGCGACACGCAACGCGATCTTGCCGTGACCTCCGGCGATGACAACACGCATACGGCGAGGTTAGGCCCTGGCGCGCCAGGGGCGCGGGATGGCCAGGAGCGCCCTATTCCACGGCGGTCGACAGGCGCTCGTAGACAGCCTCGTTGAGCCAGCGGCCGGTGGCGTCCAGTTCGACGGCCGAGCACTCGGTGGCGCCCGGCAGATCGACCTCGGTGACACCCTCGGGGTCGGCGGTCAACACGCCCACACCGTGCCGGCGGGCCCGGGGCAGGCAGTTCACCAGGTAGTCGTGCGTGGTCGCGGCCCACCAGGGCAGCACGACCGCGGTCTCCGCGTAGCGGGCGAACGGCACGGTGGCGACCAGGCCGGTACGCCAGTGGCGGGCGACGGACAGGACGCCGACGATCCGGACGGCGGGCGGGGGAACCCGGTCGGCCAGCTCCGGCCAGACCCAGGTGGCGACCGTGGCCCGGTCGGGCACGGGCCCGCAGCCCAGGCAGATGCGCTCGGCGTGGGCGTCGGCGATGAGGTCGGCGACCACCACGACCCGACGGCCCAGCAGCGTCATGGGGGGGAGCACCGTGCCGTGCCAGCCCAGTCGTGCGGCCGCACCCGCGGCCAGCTGCTCTACCGGTGCCGGCAGCTCGACGGACGGCAGCGGCCGTGTCGGGCGTGCGCCAGGAACCGCCGTGCGCCCTTGGGTGCCGCTCACGAAGTTCGCCTCCCTGGTAACCGTCTGGTATCGACACGTGGCCGCTGTCCGCTCGCACGCAAGCGGCCACATCGATCTGACGCCTGTGAATTTGGTACCAGGAAGAACCCGCCCCGCTGCACCGTCGAACAGCCGCCTGCGATCGACGGCCCAGCCCCATCGGTAACCGGTCGCCGATCGACCACTCGACTTCAGCCCGGCGGTGCGGCCATTTGGGTGAGCGGCGCCTGCCAAGCCACGAACAGCCACAGAAAAATGTCACCCAAGGCAATCAAGATCACCACCGCCACCCCACCCACCAGACCCCTCACCAGCGACGAAACCAAGGAGAGTCACCAAAAAAGGAACACTCCACAGTGGCCACAAGAAGCGCCGACCACTCCCACGACCCGGCAAAGACCGCTCAACCGGTCATCGCACTGACCCATCCGACAACCACCCACGACCCGGTGATTTATCTCGCCCCAGCAACGAACAAGCACCCATTCCAAAAAAAGATGAAGGATGTTACGACAACTAGCCCAACCCACTGCCACCGACGGCCCAACCACCCCCCGCCACACGCCACCCCTGTGTCCCACACCACACCAATCCCCCCTTGCCCACCAGCCCCAACGCCCCGGGTTGAACCCCAACACCAGGGGGTACCGTGAAACCACGCAAGAGAAAGAAAAGGAGACACCAACGGCAAGCCACCAAGAAACCCACCAAGAAGCCATCACACGCCCACCCGGCCATGACACCAAGCAACGGCAACGCCGCAGGCGCGCCGGCGCCGAGGACAGACGGGGGTATGGGGGGTCGTCCCCCCAAAATGATGATGGAATGACCAGGCAAAGGCGCCCGAAGGGCGCCAAGCAAGGTCCACCCAGAGTTACGTGGGCGAGGGGGGAGTTGAACCCCCACGTCCTTTCGGACACACGGACCTGAACCGTGCGCGTCTGCCATTCCGCCACTCGCCCGAAGTGACGCGGAGCAGCGTAGCACGGGGTGATGGGTGGGTTTGCACTGGAGTCGTGTCGGGGTGGACGGGCACGGATACGATCGACGCCAGGATCGCAGCCGGCGATCACGCAGTGGGAAGGGATGACAGCCGTGGGCCTCGTGCAGCGCTTCGAGCGCCGTCTCGAAGGCATCGTCGGTAACAGCTTCGCGCGCGTCTTCGGCGGGAACGTCGTGCCGCAGGAGGTCGCTCAGGCTCTGCAGCGCGAGGGTGAGTCGAACGTGCGCGGCCTTGCTGGCGGACGGTTACTGGCCCCGAACCACTACACGGTATTGCTCGGACCGACGGATCACGCCAGACTTGCGGGCGCTGAACAGGACGAACAGCGAATCACAGCGTTGTTGTCCGACTGCGTGGCGGAGCATCTGACCGAGCACGGCTGGGAGACTTACGGTGACGTCGTAGTCTCCCTAGAGCGTTCCGACGCGCTGCACACAGGACAGTTCCGAACCCGCTCGTCCGTCGACCCCGACGCACATCGACGGTCAGCACGACCTCGCAACGCAGGAGACCGACCCATGAGCCAGCCCCCCGGCTACGGCCAGCACCCCGAAGGTGACCCTTACGGCCACCAAGGTTACGGACAGCAGGGCCAGTACGGCGCCGACCCGAACTACGGTCAAGGCGCCGGCTACGGCCAAGGTGGTGGTGGCTACGACCAGGGCTACCAGCAGTACGGCGCCGACCCCAACTATGGTCAGCAGCAGGGCGGCTACGGCCAGCAAGGCGGTTACGACCAGGGCGGCTACCCCCAGCAGGGCGGCGGCGCCGGTTACGACCAGGGCTACCAGCAGTACGGCGCCGACCCCAACTATGGTCAGCAGCAGGGCGGCTACGGCCAGCAGGGCGGCTACGACCAGGGCGGCTACCCCCAACAGGGCGGCTACCCGCAGCAGGGCGGTTACCCCCAGACGCCCGGCGGCGGATACCCCCAGCAGGGTGGTTACGGCCAGGAACCGCAGCAGGGTTACGCCCCGCCCGCGGTGCAGACCGGCCCCCGCCAGCTGTCGGCCAGCCTCCAGCTCGACGACGGTTCCAACCGGAACTACCAGCTCAAGCAGGGTGGCAACGTCGTCGGTCGCGGTCAGGACGCCGATTTCCGGCTGCCCGACACCGGCGTGTCCCGCCGGCACCTGGAGATCACGTGGGACGGGCAGAGTGCCATGCTCGCTGATCTCGGTTCGACGAACGGGACCACGGTGAACAACAACCCGGTGCAGACTTGGCAGCTCGCGGACGGCGACGTCATCCGCATCGGCCACTCGTCGTTGGTGTTCCGCAGCCAGGGCTGAGCGAGCCAAGCCGGCTACTCACGGTCGTGCCGCACGTCGGTACGACCGTGGGTGGCTGGTCAGTTGTCGGTTGAGCGGGAGCGGACACAACAGGTGCCGGAGCTGGTGTTGCAACTGACCAGAGCAGGGTTTCTCGCCCTGCTCTGGTTGTTCGTGCTGGCCGTGCTGCGCGTGGTCCGCTCCGACCTGTACGCGGCGTCCGGACTGCGGGTGGCCGTACCGGGGTTCCGGCGCTCGGCCGGCAAGAAGAACCGTGGGAAGGCGGCGCGGCAGTTGGTGGTGACGCACGGCGCGCTGGCCGGCACCCGGATCTCGCTGGACGGCCGGCCGATCCTGATCGGGCGGGCCGACGACTCCACGTTGGTGCTCGATGACGACTACGCGTCCACCCGCCACGCGCGCGTGGCACTCCGGGGCACGGACTGGTATGTGGAGGATCTAGGCTCTACCAACGGAACATACCTCGACCGGGCGAAGGTCACGGCACCCCTCCGGGTCCCGCTCGGCGTCCCGATCCGCATCGGCAAGACGGTGATCGAGCTGCGCTCATGACCCTCGTTCTGAAGTACGTAGCCCGCAGCGACCGCGGCCTGGTTCGTTCGAACAACCAGGATGCCGTGTACGCGGGTCCCCGGCTGCTCGCCGTCGCCGACGGCATGGGCGGCCACGCGGCGGGCGAGATCGCCAGCAAGATCGTGATCGCCGCGCTGGCCCCACTGGACGACGACGAGCCGGGCGACGACCTGCTCGGCCAGCTCCGCGAGGCGGTGGAGGCCGGCAACGGGGCGATCTCGGAGCTGGTGACCAGCGATCCCGAGCTGGACGGCATGGGCACCACGCTGACCGCGATCCTGTTCGCCGGCAGCCGGCTGGGCCTGGTCAACATCGGCGACTCCCGCACGTACCTGATGCGCGGCGGCTCGGTCACCCAGATCACCCACGACGACAGCTTCGTCCAGTCGCTGATCGACGAGGGCCGGATCACCGCCGAGGAGGCGAACACCCACCCGCAGCGGTCGCTGCTGCTGCGCGCGCTGACCGGCCACGACTCGATCGAGCCGACGCTGAACCTGCGCGAGGTGCGGGCCGGCGACCGGTACCTGCTGTGCTCGGACGGCCTGTCCGGCGTGATCAGCCACGAGACGCTGTCCGAGGCGATGCACATCCAGGATCCGCAGAACTGCGCGGACCGGATGATCGAGCTGGCGCTGCGCGGCGGCGGACCGGACAACGTCACGGTCATCGTCGCCGACGTGGTGGACGTGGACTTCGGTGACGACGCCCCGATCGTGGGCGGCGCGGCCGGTGACGGCAGCGACGAGGTCCCCCAGCCGGACTCGCCGGCATCCCGGGCCCGGGCACTGAACCCGATCACCCCGCCACCGCCGAGGACGAACCTGGCGCCGCCGCAGGAGCAGCCCCGGTCCCGCCGCAAGGCGCTGACCCGTGCGCTGATCGCGCTGGGGGTCGTGGTGGTGCTGCTGGTCGGCGGTTTCTACCTGACCCGGTACCTGGTGCTGCGGCAGTACTTCGTCTCGGTGGCGCAGACCGGTGAGATCGGCATCTTCCAGGGCGTGCGCGGCAGTTTCCTGGGCGTCTCGCTGAACCGGGAGGTCGAGGGCTCGTGCCCGCCGAACACCCCGGGCTGCGAGCTGATCACCGTGGACGACCTCAAGCAGGGCGCCCGGGGCACCGTGCGCAACGGCATCATCGGCCTGCAGAGCCGCCAGCAGGCGGAGGCGGTCATCGCGCGCCTGCGCACGGACATGGTGCTGCCGGCGTGCCCGAAGCCGACCACGTCGACCCAGCCGACCACGGGCGCGGCCCGCACGACGTCGGCCAGACCGACGACCACGAAACCGGCCTCCCCGCCGATCGGCGGGGGCGCCGGGCGGACGACGACACCCGCACCGACCACCGCACCGACCACGACCCGTGTCCTGGTGCCCGGCGTGGACTGTCGGAAGGTCGGTAACTGATGTCGCCCCCGGTCCTCGGCGGAGCGGGGCCGACGCCCGGTCAGGGCGGGGCCGTCGCACCGCCGGGCGGGCCGTCCACCCGGCGCGGTACCGAACTGTTCCTGCTGGCCTTCGCCGCGGTGCTGGTCACCGCGGCGCTCGTGCTGGTGGAGGCGAACCAGGAACAGTCGCTGACCATGCAGATCGTGTACTACGGCGTCGCCTACCTGGCGCTGTTCGGCGCCGCGCACATCGCGGTGCGCCGCTGGGCGCCGTACGCCGATCCGTTGATCCTGCCGCTGGTGGCCCTGCTCAACGGCCTGGGCCTGGTGATGATCCACCGGCTGGACCTGGCGGGTGCGGAGAAGGCGGCGCAGGGCGGGCCGGACTTCACCGCACAGGCGCCCAAGCAGGTGCTGTGGACGACGATCGCGCTGGTCCTGTTCGTGGTGGTGCTGGTGCTGCTCAAGGACCACCGCACGCTGGCCCGGTACGGCTACACGTTCGGCTTCGTCGGCATCGGCCTGTTGCTGCTGCCCGGTGTGCTGCCGGCCAGCATCTCGTCGGTCAACGGCGCCAAGGTGTGGCTGCTGCTGCCGTTCTTCTCCATCCAGCCCGGTGAGTTCGCGAAGATCATGTTGATCATCTTCTTCGCGGCCTTCCTGGTGGCCAAACGTGACCTGTTCATGCAGGCCGGGCGCAAGTTCCTGGGCCTGGAGATGCCCCGCCCGCGGGATCTGGGCCCGCTGCTGCTGGCGCTGGCGTTCTCCGTCGGCGTGCTGGTGCTGGAGAGCGACCTGGGCAACTCGCTGCTCATCTTCGGCGTGGTCCTGGTGATGATCTACATCGCCACGGAGCGGTTCGCCTGGGTGGTCATCGGCCTGGTCCCGTTCATCGGCGCGTGTTTCCTGGCGTTCAAGCTGTTCACGCACGTGCAGATCCGGGTGGCCAACTGGATCGACCCGCTGGCCGACCCGACCGGCAACGGCTACCAGATGGCGCAGTCGCTGTTCGGGCTGGGCACCGGCGGCATCTTCGGCACCGGCCTGGGCGCCGGCCGGCCGGACATCGTGCCGGAGGCCAGCTCCGACTTCATCCTGTCCGCGGTCGGCGAGGAACTGGGCCTGCTCGGCCTGTTCGCGGTGCTGATGCTCTACCTGCTGCTGGCCATGCGCGGCCTGCGCAGCGCGCTCGCGGTGCGGGACACGTTCGGCAAGCTGCTCGGCGGCGGCCTGGCGTTCGCGCTGGTGTGGCAGGTGTTCGTGGTCGCGGGTGGCGTCACCAAGCTGATCCCGGAGACGGGCCTGACGTCGCCGTTCATGTCGGCCGGTGGGTCGTCGCTGCTGGCCAACTACATCCTGGTGGCGATCCTGCTGCGCATCTCCGACTCGGCCCGCCGGCCCCGGCCGACCACCAGCAGCCGGCCCAAGCTGCCCCAGGCGCCGATCGCCGAGTCGGCGACGGTCATGGTGGAGCGGCCGTCGTGAACACTCCGCTGCGCCGCGTCGGTCTCGCCATGATGGTCATGATCGTGCTGCTGCTGGCCAACGACATGTACGTGCAGGTGGTGCGGGCGGACAGCTACCGCACCAACCCGAACAACCAGCGGGTGGTGGACGACGAGTACGCCCGCCAGCGCGGAGTCATCGTCACCGCGGACGGCAAGACGGTGCTCGCGTCGTCGACGCCGACCAACGACCGGCTCAAGTACCTGCGGGTGTACGGCAACGGCCCGATGTACGCGCCGGTGACCGGCTACTTCTCGTCGATCTACGGCTCGACCGGCATCGAGAAGTACGAGAACACCATCCTGGACGGCACCGACGACCGGCTGTTCGTGCGCCGCCTGTCCGACCTGATCACCGGCAAGGACCTGGGCGGCGGCAACGTGGAGCTGACCGTCCAGCCCAGGGTGCAGGCGGCCGGCTACACCACCATGCGAAAGCAGGGGTTCACCGGCGCCGCCGTGGCGATCAAGCCCTCCACCGGCGAGATCCTGGCCATGGTCGACTCGCCCTCGTACAACCCGAACCCGCTGGCGTCGCACGACAGCAAGACGCAGGCCGACGCGATGGAGTCCTACCACCCGGAGTCGTCCGGTTCGCCGCTGATCAACCAGCCGATCCAGTCGACCTTCCAGCCGGGCTCCACGTTCAAGCTGATCGACGCGAGCGCGGCACTGTCCGCCGGTGCCGACGCGAACGCCAACACGCTGCCGGCCCAGCCGACGATCACGTTGCCCGGCACCAGCGCCACACTGTCCAATTTCGACTTCGAGACCTGCCCCGGCGGGTCCGGCGGCAAGGTGTCCATCACGGACGCCATCGCCCACTCCTGCAACACCGCGTTCGCCACCCTGGCCGGCCAGCTCGGCGAGAACGCGATCGTGGCGCAGGCCCAGAAGTACGGCTTCGGCAGCAGCACCAGCATCCCGATGCCCGCGGTCAGCTCGTGCCTCGGCCCGAGGGTCGGCGGCAACTGCATGAACATCCAGGGCGGCACGCCCGGCGTCTACCAGAGCGGCATCGGCCAGCGGGACGTCCAGGAGACCCCGCTGCAGAACGCGATGATCGCGGCCACCATCGCCAACGGCGGCAAGGAGATGCAGCCGCAGTTGGTGGAGGCGCTGCTGGCGCCGGACCTGTCCACCATCCAGGGCTTCTCGCCCGAGGTGATGAACGACGACGTGATCAGCCCGGAGGTCGCCGGCGCACTGAAGACGGCGATGCTGCAGTCGGAGAGCAACTCCGGCACCCTGAACAAGGATCCGAACATCCCGATCGCGTCCAAGACGGGCACCGCGGAACACGGTCCCGACCCGAAGCACACCCAGCCCTACGGTTGGTACGTGGCATTCGCCCCGGCCAACAACCCGCAGATCGCGGTGGCCGTCGTGGTGACCTCCGGCGGCGACTTCAGCTCGGCGACGATCGGCGCGAAGGTGGCCGCGCCGGTGGGCCGCGCGATGATCAACGCGGACCTCGGGGGTGGCTGACGGTGCTCACGTCGGGGCAGCTGCTGGCCGACCGGTACCGGTTGGCCCGCCGGATCGCGGTGGGCGGCATGGGTGAGGTGTGGGAGGCCGAGGACACCCGGCTGGACCGCGTCGTCGCGGTGAAGGTGCTCAAGCCGGAACTGTGCGGCGATGCCGAGTTCCTGCACCGGTTCCGCACGGAGGCCCGCACCACGGCGTCGCTGAACCACCCCGGCATCGCCGGCGTGCACGACTACGGCGAGACGGCCGCCGTCCCGGACGGCCCGCAGGACACCGCGTACCTGGTGATGGAGTTGGTGGACGGCGAGCCGCTGGCCGCGATCATCAACCGGCAGGGCAGGCTGACCGCCGAGTTCACGCTGGACGTGCTGGGCCAGGCAGGCCACGCGCTGCAGGCCGCGCACGAACGCGGCTACGTGCACCGGGACGTCAAGCCGGGCAACATCATGGTGGCCACCGATCCGGCCACCGGCCGGCACACCGTCAAACTCACCGACTTCGGCATCGCCAAGGCCGCGGACGCGGCGCCGGTGACGCGGTCGGGCATGGTGATGGGCACGGCCCACTACATCGCGCCGGAACAGGCCCTGGGCAACGAGGCGGAGCCGGCCAGCGACGTGTACTCGCTGGCCGTGGTCGGCTACGAGTGCCTGGTGGGGCACCGCCCGTTCCTGTCCGAGAACGCGGTCACCGTGGCGATGATGCACATCAGGAACCTGCCGCCGCAGTTGCCGCCGGACGTGCCGCCGGGGGTGCGTGCGCTGATCGACGCGACCCTGGTGAAGGACCCGAGGCAGCGCTACCGCAACGGCGGCGAGTTCGCCGCGGCGGTGGCCGCCGTGCGGTCCGGCCAGCCGCTGCCGGCGCCGTCCGGGCTGACCATGGCCGCGCTGACCGGGTTGCCCGGCATCCCACCGCGGTCCGTGCCGCATCAGGTGCCGGTGACCGGTGCGATTCCCTCGGTGGTGATCCCGATGCAGGGGCCGCCCCCGCTGTCGCCGTCGATGGGTGGCACGATGCCGCCGTCCGCGCCGGTGCCACCGCCGCCCGGCCCGGCCGGACAGCGGGCTCGCGCCCATCCGTTGTGGTTGCTGGTCGGCGTGGTGGTCCTGCTCCTCGCGGCGCTGGGCATCTGGGCACTGACCCAGGGATTCCGGCACAGTGGGAGCGCACCGGGCACCGCCCGGCCGGCGGGGTTGGAGCAGACGACGGCCGCCCAGGTCGGCGGCTCGGCCGGGGACGCCGGAACGGGCCGGCTGGGCATGGTGACCGTCCGGGCGGACGGTTACGTCGGCATGACCGCCGATCAGGCGATCGCCCAGCTGCACGCGCTGGGACTGAGAACGAGCCTCCACACGGCGTCGGCCGGCAGTGGCGATGCCAGCCACTGCGTGGTGGGTGCGGTGACACCGACAGGTGACCTGCCGAACGGGTCGCTCGTTGTCGTCACGTGCACACCGACCGGCAGGACGCGATAGGCCGAACAGGGACACCAGGCGCACACCAGGCATGATGAACAGACCGTTGACGAGGACCGGGACCACAGCACCCATGACCGAGCGAAGCGAGCGAACCGACAGGCACAGCGGAAGGCGAAGTACACCTGACGCCGTGTCCCCCCTCGCCCTTCGGGGTGTGTGGCCGGCCGCGAAGCGAGGACGGCGATGACCTCATCCCGACTCCTGTCCAACCGCTACGAACTGGGCGAGACGCTCGGCTACGGCGGCATGTCCGAGGTGCATCGGGGCAAGGACGTCCGGCTCGGCCGGGACGTGGCTGTCAAGGTGCTGCGGGCCGACCTGGCCAGGGACCCCCAGTTCCAGGAGCGGTTCCGGCGGGAGGCGCAGAACGCGGCCGCGCTGAACCATCCGGCGATCGTCGCGGTGTACGACACTGGCGAGACCCGCACCGACTACGGCCCGCTGCCGTACATCGTGATGGAGTACGTGGACGGCCGGACCCTGCGCGACATCGTGAAGGGTGAGGGGCCGCTGCCGCCCAAGCGGGCCATGGAGGTCATGGCCGACGTGTGCGCGGCGCTGGACTTCAGCCACCGGCACGGCATCGTGCACCGGGACGTGAAGCCGGCCAACGTGATGATCACCAAGACCGGTGCGGTCAAGGTGATGGACTTCGGCATCGCGCGTGCCGTGTCCGACGGCCAGGCCGCCGTCACCCAGACCGCCGCGGTGATCGGCACGGCGCAGTACCTGTCGCCGGAGCAGGCCCGGGGCGAGGCGGTGGACGCCCGCAGTGACGTGTACGCGGCCGGCTGCGTGCTGTTCGAGCTGATGACCGGTGAGCCGCCGTTCACCGGTGACTCGCCGGTCGCGGTGGCCTACCAGCACGTGCGGGAGGACCCGAAGCCGCCCTCGGCGGTCAATCCCAGGGTGCCGCCGTCGCTGGACGCCATCGTGCTCAAGGCGATGGCGAAGGGTCCGGCCAACCGCTACCAGTCGGCCGCCGAGATGCGCGGCGACCTGGTGCGGGTGCTGTCCGGCCAGCGGCCGGCCGCGCCGATGGTGATGACCGACGCCGACCGCACGTCCGTGATGGGCGCGGGCCGGACCGAGGTGATGACCGGCGGCCGGCACCGGCCCAGCGCGATCGCCAACGACTACGACGACTATGACGACTACGACCCGGACGACGACCGCAGGCGCAAGCGCCGCGGCTGGCTGATCGCGCTGGCCGTGATCGCCGGCATCGCGGTGATCGCGCTGCTGGCGTTCCTGCTGCCCAAGCTGATCGGCGGCGGGAACGACAATCCCAACGCGGGCAAGATCGCCGTGCCGAACGTGGTCGACCAGGTGGAGGCGTCGGCCATCCAGGCGGTCAACGCGGCCAACCTGGTGCCCGTCGTGACGAACGTGACGTGCGGGCCGCAGGGCACACCGGGCGCGCAGTGCACGACCGACCAGATCGGCCACGTGATCCGGACCGACCCGGCGTCGGGCACGTTCCTGGCCACCGGCGGCAAGGTGACACTGTTCGTCGGCGCGCAGGCGGCGGCGGTGAAGGTGCCCGACCTGACCGGCATGACGCCGCAGCAGGCCCAGGCGGCGCTGACCCAGGCGAAGCTGACCCTGGCACCGAACCCGGCGTCGCAGCCGACCACCGACTCCACCAAGATCGGCAAGGTCGTCTCGCAGAACCCGGCGGCCAACGCGCAGGCGCAGCCGGGCAGCGCGGTGAGCATCACGATCGGCGCGCAGCCGCAGAACGTGCCGGTGCCCGACGAGCGGGGCAAGCAGTTCGACCAGGCCAAGCAGGACCTGGAGAACCAGAAGTTCGACGTGAAGCAGGCGACCGCGACCAGCGACCAGCCGGCCGGCACCGTGGTCGACATGAACCCGGAGCCGGGTACCCAGGTCGCGCCGGGCACCACGGTCACGCTGAGCGTGTCCGACGGCAGCCAGCAGCAGTTCACCATGCCGGACCTGACCGGGCTGACCCAGTCGCAGGCGCAGCAGAAGATGGCCGGCATCGGCTGGAAGGGCAAGTTCAACGTCAACACGGTCCCGACGTTGGACCCGAGCCAGGACGGCTTGATCAACAACCAGAACCCGGACTCCGGCTCGCAGATCTCCAAGAAGCAGACCGTGTTCATCTCCGTACAGCAACTGGTCGGCGGTGGGACGACGACCACGTCGCCCGGCAATGGCGGCGGTCCGTTCAACTGACCCGTAACGCGAACCGGCCCGGCGGATGCTTCCGCCGGGCCGGTTCGTCGTTGGTGGACCGTCAGATCCGGGCGGCCGCCGCCAGGACGCGCATCTGGTGCTCCAGGTCGGCGACCGAGTCCTCGGGCACGTGGTGGCCACACACGGCCAGCCAGTTGGCCAGCATCCGGTGGCCACCGTCGGTGAGCACCGACTCCGGGTGGAACTGCACGCCTTCGACCGGAAGTTCCTTGTGCCGCATGGCCATCACGATGCCGGTGTCGGTGCGGCCGGTGACGTCGAACACGTCGGGCACGGTGTCGGCCAGCACGGTAAGCGAGTGGTAGCGGGTGGCGGTGAACGGGTCGGGCAGGTCGGCCAGCACGCCGACGCCGTCGTGGTGCACCTGACTGGTCTTGCCGTGCAACAGTTCCGGCGCGCGGTCCACCACACCGCCCCAGGCGACGCCGATCGCCTGATGGCCGAGGCAGACACCGAGCACCGGCAGCCTGCGGTCGGCGCAGGCACGGATCACGTCGATGCTGCGGCCGGCCCGTTCCGGGGTGCTCGGACCGGGGCTGATCAGCACACCGCCGACACCGTCCAGTTCGGTCTGCAGCGCGGCGCCGGTCAGTTCGGGTGCGTCGTTGCGCAGGACGCGACAGTCCACGTCGAGCTGGGCCAGGTACTGGACCAGGTTGTAGACGAAGCTGTCGTAGTTGTCGACCACCAGGACGCGCATGGCGTCAGCGTATCGGCCACCCAGGCCGCGGAACGGCCAACGGGCACAACTCACCCAGCCGTCACGTCGTTGAACGGCAGCAGCGGATCCAGCACCGGGAAGACCACGAAGAACAGCAGCGCGACCACGCCGCACACCAGCACGACGGCCAGGGCGACGCGGACCGCGGTCGGGCCCGGCAGGTGTCGCCAGATCCAGCCGTACATCTAGCTGGTCTCCTTCATCTCCGGTGGCATCTTGGCGGCCCCGGCGGTCTTCTTCCAGTCCTTGACCAGAACGGCGTGGATGATCATGCGCTGGGCGGCGGAGAACTTGGGGTTGCAGGTGGTCAGGGTGAGCAGCGACGCCTCCTGGCCTGCGGACACCTTGGCGCCGTAGTGATGCGGGATCGGCGCCACGACGTCGCCCTCACTGGGCAGCACGATCTCCCGGCCCACGGTCTCCGAGTACATGCCCCCCAACGGTTTCACCGGTGCCTCGCCGTTCGGGCCGGAGCACTGGGCGGTCTTGCCCTTGCCGGTCGCCCAGCCGGCGGCCTCGGTGGACAACGGCAGCATCCGGTAGACGTACCAGTCCGACTGCGTCTCGATCAGGATCGAGTCACAGGACTGGACCAGGCCCAGGTCGTCGAACGGCGCGCCCTCACCGACCCGGTGGCCGGCGACCGCGAAGTCGCCCGGCTGGCCGGGCAGCCCGCTGCCCACGTAGTGACCGGGACCGATCGCCAGGTCGTCCTGGGTGGTGCCCTCGACGATGGTGAACACGTAGTCCTGGCCGAAGGACGGGATGTAGAGCTTGGCGATGCCGTGGCCGTCGGTCAGGTCGTAGTGGGTGGTGCGCTGGTTGGTGCCGTTGGCCCCGTTGAAGACGGTGTCCCACTCGTTGTTCAGCGACGTGGTGGCGCTGGCCTGCTTCTGGGCGGCGAAGATGTTGGTGATGTACAGCTCGTAGACGACGAACAGCAGCACCACCATGCCCAGCGTGATGAGCGCCTCGCCCGCGGTGCGCAGCGCCGTACGCCCGCCCGCGCCCGCCGTGGCGAGCTCGGGAGGCCGGTCGTCCGGCAGGGACACGGCCGGTAAGACCTCGGTCAGGTCCTCGTCGTAGGACCGGGGCCGGGGCGGCAGGGGCAGCGGCCCGGGCGACGGCGGTGGCATCGGCGACAGCGGGGGTGGTGGCGGTGCCGCGGCCGGGCCGCCGAGATCGGCGAAGCTGCCGTGCCGGGGCTGGTACTCCTCCGGGTCCCGCTCCGGGAAGCCGTCCGCGTCCCGGCCCATGCCGACCGCGCCGAAATCCTCCACCCGGGGGATGTAGCTGGTCTCGTCGACCTTCGGGATGAACGTGGTGGGCCGGTCCGGGCGCGGCGGGCGGGCGCCGCCCTGGCCGGACTGGCCCGACTGGCTCTGCTGACCGCCGGGCGGCGGCTGTGGTCCGCCCGGGCGTTGCGGACCGGCAGGCCCCTGCGGTCGGTGTTCCTGCGGGCGACCCTGCGGCCGCCGCGATGGCCACGGCCCTTCCCGCCCTGATGGGGGCGGTGGCTGTTGACTCACCGTCGGTCCTCCGAAGCTGCGTGTGCCTGCCCGTATCCCGTCACTACCCGGCCGATCAAGGATGCCCCGGGACACGTTTGACCGACTTGAAGTCCGGTCGTTGTTCGCGGGGGTCCCCTATTACGTTAACGTGGTCACCCGGAGGGGTCGCGTCGCGGCCGCTGTCACACCGTACGCGTTGCCGTGCCGGTGCTGACGTCAAAGGCACAAGTTCCACCAGGCGAGGACACCATGCCCAAGTCCAAGGTCCGCAAGAAGACGGTCTACACCGCGCCGGCCGATCGCCGCACGCCGGTCAAGGCGCGGCTCGCCGGGCCGTCACACCCCGTGTACATCACGGTCATGGTCGGCCTGATGATCGTCGGGCTCGCCTGGCTGGTGCTGACGTACATCGCCTCGGACAAGATCGCGTTCATGAACACCTTGGGGTCGTGGAACTTCCTCATCGGCTTCGCCCTGATGATCGGTGGCCTGCTGATGACGATGCGGTGGCGTTAGCCCCACCGCGCCGACCAGCAAGTTCACCCCATCGGGTGGACTTCCACACCCCACGGCCGAGTGCCGTTCACCGGACGGTCACCAAACGACATACCTGTAAGTCATCCCCACTGGGGACAACTCCTGTGGACAACTTTGTGCACGGATGCACGTACCAGGTCCGGGGCGCTTGATCAGATCCGCAGGCCGACGCCGCCGTAGAGCGGTGAGGGGCCGGCGCTCGCCAGGTCGATCTCCGGCCGCCACTCCCGGATGGTCACCAGACCGGGGTCGACCAGGTCGTATCCGGCGAAGAATCCGGCCACGTCGGCCTCGCTTCGTTCGGTGACCGGATTGTCCGCACTGCGGTAATGCCGCACGAGATCGTTGATCTCCGGCCGGCTGTTGCGCGTCAGATGGCTGAGCACCAGGTAGCTGCCCGGGATCGTGGCGTCCCGGTAGCGGGCCACCAGCCGGTACGGGTCCTGCTCGTCGGGCACGAAGTGCAGCACCGCGAACGCCAGGATCGCCACCGGCTCGTCGAAGTCGATCATCCGCCGGGTCACCGGGTGTCGCAGCACCGTGCGCGCGTCCCGGATGTCCGCCCGCAGCGCGGCGGCGTTCTTGTTGTCCTGCAGGATCAGCTCGCTGTGCGCCACGGCGACCGGCTCGTTGTCCACGTAGACGACCCTGGCGGTCGGATCGATCCGCTGGACCACCTCGTGCGTGTTGCCGACCGTGGGGATGCCCGAGCCCAGGTCGATGAACTGGTGCACGCCTGCCGCCCCGGTCAGGTACGACACCGTCCGGCGCAGGAACGCCCGGTTCTCCTGGGCCAGGAACTGCGCGTCCGGCAGGGTCGTCAGCAGCCGCTTGGCGAACTCGCGGTCCACCCCGAAGTTGTTCGCACCACCGAGCACGTAGTCGTACACCCGGGCGACGTTCGGCCTGGACAGGTCGACATCGGCGGGCACCCAGCTCAGATGGTCGGCCGGCATGTGGGGACTCCTCGACGGGTGGCCAAAGGCACGGCGCAGCCTAGCCAGCCCACCCAACGGGTACCAGGAGCGTCGCCCGGGTGGCGGAGCGTAGAGATTGCCTGGTCGGCTGCCACCGGCCCGGCCGATACGGAACACTGCTGGCATGGACGCCGAAGGGCCGCACGACCCGCGTACGTGGTCCCCCCGCCCCGCACTCGTGGCGGTCACCTGGGTGCTCGCCGTGGCGACGCTGGCCTACACGGTGTTCAGCGCGGACCCCATCGGCCGGCTGGTCACCGGCGTGGCCACGATCGGCCTGGGCGTGTTCGCGGTGTACGGCACCGTGGCCCGGCCGAGGCTGCTGGCCGACGCGCACGGCGTGGAGATCCGGCGGCTCCTGGGCCGGCAGCGGCTGCCCTGGGGCACGATGCGGATCAGCGTGTCGTCCACCCGCCGGTTCGGCCGCTCGGTGTCACTGCTGGAGCTGGACACCGACAACGACGAGGACCCGGACGGCGGCCTGATCGTGCTGGGCTGGCTGGACCTGGGCACCGAACCGGAACAGGTGGCCGCGGCCCTGCGCGCCTACTGGCGCTGAGTGGTCAGGTCGATCACGTCAGCACGGGCAACTGCGGCACCCGCACCGCCACCAGGCCGAGCAGCACCACCACCGCCGCCACGACGGTGACCGTCTGCCACAGTGTCCGGCGCTCGGCCGGCACGTTGACCAGCGCGAACGTCACCGCGATACCGGTGATCAGGCCACCGAGGTGGCCCAGCAGCGAGATGCCCGGGATGACCACGCTGATCACCAGGTTGACCACGATCAGGCCGATCACCTGGCTGGGATTGACCTTGAGCCGGTACACGACCACCAGCAGGCCGCCCATCAGCGCGAACACCCCGGTCGACGCGCCCGCCTCGGGGGCGTTGGCCGCGCCGAACACGAACACCGCGACGTTGCCGCCGAACACGCCGAGCAGGTAGACGATCCCGAACCGGAACGGACCGAGCACCCGCTCCATGTCCCGCCCGATCACCCAGAGGGCGATCATGTTCATCAGAATGTGGATGACGCTGACGTGCAGGAAACCGGCTGTGATCAGTTGCCACCAGTAGCCGTTACGGGTGAGCAGCGGCAGCAGCGCCCAGTTGTCGAACAGCGACGAGCCCTGCAGGTTCGTGATGCTGCGCGCCTGGATGACCGTCACCACGAACACGAGAACGTTGATGCCGATGAGGATCGGCAGCACGATCGGCCGCCGGTCGGTCCGCGCGCCGGAGATCGTCACCGGCTGCCGGGTGGTCCGGCGGCCCTCGGCCAGGCAGTCCACGCAGTGCTGCCCGACCGCGGCCGGGCGCAGGCACTCCACGCACGCCGGCCGGTCGCAGCGACTGCACCGCAACCCGGTCGGCCGGCCGGGATGCCGGGCGCACGCCGGCAACGCCGGCTGCTGCGCCGGCGGACCGACCGGCTGACCAGGAGGTACGGTCACGGGCGTTCCTTCACCACCGACACGCGCTCGATCACCACGTCCTGCGTCGGGCGGTCCTGCGCGCCGGTCGACGCGGTCGCGATGGCGTCCACCACGGTGCGCGACTCCTGGTCGGCCACCTCACCGAAGATGGTGTGGGCGAAGTTCAGGTGGGTCGTCGGCGAGACCGTGATGAAGAACTGCGAGCCGTTCGTGTTCTTGCCCGCGTTGGCCATGGCCAGCAGGTACGGCTTGTTGAACTGCAGTTCCGGGTGGAACTCGTCCTCGAACTTGTAGCCGGGACCGCCGCGACCGGTGCCGGTCGGGTCGCCGCCCTGGATCATGAAGCCGTCGATCACCCGGTGGAAGATGGAGCCGTCGTAGAACGGACCCTCCGACGTGCCCCGGGCGTTCTGGCCGTACTTCTTCGTGCCCTCGGCGAGCCCGACGAAGTTGCTCACCGTCTTGGGCGCCTGGTTCGGGAACAGGTTCAGGCGGATGTCCCCCATTGAGGTGTGCAGGGTCGCCGTCACTATCGCCCCAACGAGCGATTCATTGCTGTCAGCCACTGGTTCATCGTGCCATCCACGGCGGAATGGTGTCGGACCGGGCAGGATGGCAGGCCCGGGGGCCGGTGACGCCGACCCGTGGCCTCCTGATGGTTGGCAGGTCAGCGGTGGTGGTACCCGGGAATCAGTGACCAATGCCGACCAAGGAGCCAGGAGCACCTGATGGACACCCCGATAGCCACCCCGCTCGCCGAGGCGAAGGCACATGCTGGGGAGACGGTCGGCCGTGCTCGCAAACGGCTGGCGAAGGACACCCGCAAGGCCACCAAGGAGGTCCGCAAGAGCGCCAAGCGCGCCCGGAGGACGGTGACCAGCACGGCGAGCGACGTCATCGCCGCCGCGCGGCCCGGCAAGCCCAAGCGGCGCCGTTGGCCGTGGCTGGTCGGCGCCGGCATGCTGGCCGCGGGCGCCGGGACGGCCGCCTACCTGGCCAGGGCCAGGCAGCGCGAGTCGGAGCCCGCCCTCACCGACGAGGTGCCCGAGCAGCACCGGGGCACGCCGTCGAGCAACGGCACCGCCCCGCAGCACGAGGAGCACACCGACTCCCCGGCCCACCGGAACTAGCACCACGACTAGCACCACCACGACGGCGACCGAGCAGGCGGTCGGTGGTCGGGGGCAGCGTCGCCCACGACCACCGGCCGCCGACCCGTGTCCGGGTCAGTTGGCGCTCAGGCCCTGCACGACGTCGGTCGCGACCTGACGGCCCTTGATGGACTGGAGCTGGTTGCTGATCACCACGACCGCCGTGCCGCCCTTGGCCACGGCGTAGACCGAACCGTCCTGGGTCGCCTCGGCACCGCCGTTCCAGCCGGGCGGCTGGTCGGCCGGGTTGGACGTGGCGACCGGCGCCGCCTGGTTGACCAGCGCCTGGGCCACGGCCGGCTGGCCGACGTAAACCCGGACGGTGAGCTGCAGGTGCCCGTCGGGCCGGTAGAAGTAGCAGACCGGATGTGTCTGGCCGTCGGCCGTGGTGGAGATGCGCACCGAGCCGACGTGCTGGCCGTTGTCGTCCGCGGCCACCTGCGAGTCCAGGTACGGACACAGCGCGTTCTTCGCCGGTGGCAGCACGGACGGCACGGCCACCGACGTCGGTGGCACCGTGACCTTGTGGGTGATCGTCGAGACAGGACTGGCGGTCCCGGTGGTCGTCGTCGGCGAGCAACCGGCGATCAGCACCCCCAGCAGCGCCACGGGTACGGCGACGCTCAGCACGGTTCGTCCCATAGCCGTTGGAGTGAAGCAGACCGGATATACGGCCGACCGCCCACCCCGGCCGTTCTGTCGGGCCTCCTTGCCATCATCCGCACGTGCGGGAGTGCGACGGGCCGGTGTCCACTGACCGGGCTTCGGGCCGTCTGCCTGCTACGGTGCCCGCGATGGCCCTGACTGTCCCGCCCGGCGGCGACCTGCTCGCGCTGTACGAGAACGCGCTGCCGTCGACCCGGGTCGGCCCGCTGTACAACGCGTTCTCCTACCCGACGAAGATCAGCCCCGAGGCGATCGCGCTGTTCGTCGCCACGCACACCGCGCCCGGCGACACCGTCCTGGACACGTTCGCCGGGTCCGGTTCCACCGGGATCGCGGCGCTGCTGTGCGAACGGCCCACCCCGGCGATGCTCGACGCGGCCGCGCGGCTGGGCCTGTCCCCGGTGTGGGGCGCCAGGAACGCGGAGCTGTACGACATCTCGGTGATCGGCACGCTCGCCGCCCGCGTGCTCACGTCACCGCCGGAACCGGCGCGGTTCCGCGCCGAGGCGCGGGCGCTGCTGGACCGCGCGGCCGCGGCGCTGCCGGGCGTCTACGACTGCGTCGCCGACGACGGCACGCCGGGCGAGCTGCGGCACGTGATCTTCAGCGAGGTGCTGGTGTGCCCGGCGTGCGGCGAGACCATGCCGTACGGGGACGCCAGGGTGCGGTACGCGCCGGTGCGGTTCGTGGCGCTGTGCACGTGCTCCTGTGGCCACACGTCCGATCCGGAGAGCTGGCAGCGGGCCACCGAGTCCTTCGCCGACCCGGTCACCGGCACCACCGGGCAGCGCAGGGTGCGGGTGCCGTGGCGGGTGTACGGCACGTCGGGCAAGCGCAAGTGGCAGCGCCCGGCCACCGACGCGGACGCCGCGCTGTGCGCCTCGGTGGCGGCGCGCCCGCTGCCCGGGTCAGCGCCGGTGCGCCCGCTGCGGTGGGGCGACCTGCACCGCGCCGGCTACCACTTCGGCATGACCCACCTGCACCACCTCTACACGCCGAGGAACTTCCTCGTCATGGCCACGCTGCTGGCCGCGATCGACGAGGCGCCCGCCGACCTGCGGGACGCGCTGACCCTGCTGGTGCTGTCGTTCAACGCCACCCACTCGACGTTGATGACCAGGGTGGTGCTCAAGCGCGACCAGCCGGACTTCGTGCTGACCGGGGCCCAGTCCGGGGTGCTGTACGTGAGCGCGCTGCCGGTGGAGAAGAACGTGCTGCTCGGGGTGGCACGCAAGATCGGCGTCTTCGAACAGGCGTTTTCCCTGCTGCACGGCTGCATCGGCCGGGTCAGGGTGCACACGGCCAGCAGCACCGCGATCGACCTGCCCGAGCAGTCGATCGCCTACCTGTTCACCGATCCGCCGTTCGGCGGGTACATCCCGTACGCGGAGATCAACCAGGTCAACGAACTGTGGCTGGCCGGCGTCACCGACGACAGCGAGGAGGCGGTGATCTCCACCGCTCGCGGGAAGACGGTCGACGACTACCAGCGGCTGCTCACCTCGGCGCTGGCCCAGGCGCACCGGGTGCTCGCCGACGACGGCGTGGCCACGCTGGTGTTCCACTCGTCGAAGGCGCAGGTGTGGACCGCGCTGTCGGATGCCGTGCGGGCGGCCGGTTTCGACGTGACCGCGTCCAGCGTGCTGGACAAGACGCAGCGCAGCTTCAAGCAGGTCAACGGGCACGAGAGCGTGTCCGGCGACCCGCTTTTCCTGCTGCACAAGGCGGCCGGCGACGCGGCGGCCATGCCCGTCGACGACGGCGACCTGGTGTCGCTCGTGCTGGCCACCGCGCGGGCCACCGGTGACGCGGCCGAGCTTAACCGCGAACGCCTCTACTCCCGGTTCGTCGGCGCCTCACTGCGCCGGGGCATCCCGGTGAGCATCGGCGCCAACGAGTTCTACGCGGCCGTGCAGGGCATGGGCGTCTCGTGACGGCCGACACCGACCTGCCCGCGCGGCGCCGCAAGCGGCTCGGCCAGTACTTCACCCCGACCGCCGTCGGCCGGGTGCTGGCCGCGCTGGCCCGGGCCGACGAGGCGGCCAGCGTGATCGACCCGATGGTGGGCGCCGGCCACCTGCTCACCGCGTGCCTCGACGTCGGCGCGACACCGGACGCGCTGTGGGGCGTGGAGATCGACCCGATCGCCGCGGCCACGGCCCGGCTCGGTCACCCCGGCGCCACGGTGGTCACCGGCGACGCGTTCACCGCGGCCTACCCGGCGACGCCGTTCCAGCTCGTCATCACCAATCCGCCGTACGTGCGGTACCAGTCGACGTCGCTGGGCGCGTCGTTCGACGTCACGCTGCCCTCGGCCACCGAGGTGCGTCGGGACCTGGTGGCGTTCCTGACCGGCTACCCCGGCGTGACCGAGGATGCCAGGGCCCTGCTGCTGGCAGCCGCACGGCGGTACTCCGGGCTGGCCGACCTGGCCGTGCCGTGCTGGCTGCTGGCGGCCGCGCTGGTGGCGCCCGGCGGTCGGTTGGCGCTGGTCGTGCCGCAGGCGTGGCTGTCGCGCGAGTACGCCGAACCGGTACGGGACGTCCTCACCACGCTGTTCGACCTGGAGTACGTCGTCGAGGACACCGACGCGACCTGGTTCGCCGACGCGCTGGTGCGCACCACGCTGGTCGTGGCGCGGCGCGACGCGTCACACGGCCGGCACCTGCGGGTGCGGCTGCGCCGGCCGGCCGCGGCAGGCGACAACCTGGTGGGCCGGCATTTCGCCACCGAACACGACTTCGCCGCCAGGGCCGTCGACTGGCGCCGGGCGGGTGAACCGGTGGCGCTGGCCGGCATCGACGCGTCACCCGCGTCGCTCATCGCACCGGCCGCCGTGGCCGAGTCACCACTGCCGCACGAGCTGGCCGCGCTGGTCACCGCGCCGGACCGGCTCACCGATCTGGCCGGCCTCGGCTGGCGGGCCGGGCAGGGCCTGCGCACCGGTGCCAACGACTTCTTCTACCAGGAAGCCGTTGCCGGCCAACCGAACCACGTCCGGCCGAACCGGTGGCCCGATACCGTGGCGCTGCCCGATGGTGCCGCCCTGCCGGTGCTGCGGCGGCAGGTCGAACTGCCCGACGGCTATGCGGTGTCGCCGGACGGCCTGTCCGGTCGCGCGCTGTACCTGCGCGGCTGGGCCACCCGCGCCGACTGGCGGCTCGCCGCCCGGCACGGTTTCGCCGACGCAATGAGGGAACTCGGCCCGGCCGCGTCCCGGTTCGTCGAGGACGCGGCCACGTGGACGGTCCGGACCGCGTCCGGTGAGCGGCCGCTGCCCGAACTCACCGCCGTGGCCCCGAACCACCGCCCGGTGTTCGACAAGCCGGACCGGCCGCCGTCGTTCTGGTACCAGTTGCCCGAACTCGCCGACCGCCACCGACCGGAGCTCGCGCTGGGCCGGGTGTGTGGCAGCGCGCCGCGCACCTACCTACTGCCCGGCCGGACCATCGTGCTGGACGCCAACTTCTCGTCGCTGTGGCAGTCCACATCGGACGCGCTGGATCGGTACGCGATGCTCGCGCTGCTGAACAGCACACTGACCGTGGCCACTCTGGAGGCGGTCGGCAACGTGCTGGGCGGTGGCGCCCTGAAACTCGAGGCGGCCCACCTGCGCCGGGTCGCCCTGTACCGACCCGCTGCGGCACAACGGATCCGGCTGGCCGAACTGGGCAGGCGGCTGTGCGCGGCCGCCGACCACCGTGCGGTGCTCGGCGAGATCGACGACCTGATCGCCACCGACGTGCACCCGGCCGATCCGGCGGGCTGCCGGGCGGCGGTGGCCGCGCTCGCGGCCGGCGGCCTGGCCCGACGGACGCGGGGGACGCATGCCTGACAACGACACCGAGCTGATCCGGGTGCTCCGCCGCTACCGCAACGTCGTGCTGGAAGGGCCTCCGGGCACCGGGAAGACGCATCTCGTGGCGCGGGTGGCGGCCCGCTGGGAGAAGGAGACCGGCCGGGCGCTGCGCGGTGACGGATCCGGCGAGTACGCGATCGTCTGCCACCCGTCGACGACGTACGAGGACTTCGTCGAGGGTGTCCGCTACGACGAGGCAGAGCAGAAGTTCGCCCGCCGGGACGGTTTCCTGCTGCGCGCGGTCAAGGCGGCCGAGGCTGATCCGGACTCGGACTTCCTGGTGCTGCTGGACGAGATCAACCGGGCGAACGTGCCGAAGGTGCTCGGTGACGTCCTGGTGTGCATGGAGGCGAGCAAACGCACCCGGTACGCCGACGGCCGGTGGACCGGCGGCCTGGCGGTGACGCTGCCCGAGTCGCTGCGCGAGTTCTCGTTGCCGGACAACCTGTATCTGCTGGCCACCATGAACACGTCCGATCGGTCCATCGCGCCGCTGGACACCGCGCTGCGCCGCCGGTTCGGGTCGATCCGGGTGGACCCGATGCCGGCGGGCGAACTGCTGGCCGCGCTGCGGGCCGTGGAGGACGAGTCGGCCGCGAACCGCGCTCGGGAGACCGTCGACCAGTTGGCGAATCTCAACGTGACGCTGAAGGCGTGCCTCGGGCCGGACGCGATGCTGGGCCACAGCTACGTGTTCGGCATGCGCCCGCCCGAGGTGCGCAAACCGGCCGCCGCCGATCCGCTCGCCGAGGTGCGTGCCACGGCCGCCCGGCAGGATGCCACGCGCGGATTCTGGTTGGAGATCGGCCAGGGCTCCGGCGGTTCCGGCAACCAGTTCGACGTGCCGGGCGCCTCGGGCCCGCACCGCAGCCTGGTCGAGCAGTTCTTCCCGATGCGCTCGGGCGATCAGGTCACCCGGGACGTCGTGCCCGGCCAGTCCTATTTCGACCTGCACTGGGACGGGCGCACCTGGATCGGCAATTCGGTGCAGCGCAACGAAGGCGGCAGCAACACGCGGCTGAAGCTGATGGGCGGCACACCGGAGGGCGAGAAGCTGTCCGGTTGGGCGGGCGAACTCCAGTACAAGGTGCACGTCTGGCTCGCCCGGCCGGATGACACGTTCGACCTGGTGCTGCTGGACCGCGAACCCGCCGTGGTCGCGGCGCTGGCGTCGGTCAGCACGTGGCGGAACACGACAACCTCGGCCCCCGGCGGCCGGCAGTTCGGCGAACTCGACCTCACCGCGCTGGCTCCGCCGCCTGCCGACCCGGGCGAGGACGCCGACGCCGAGGCCGTGTACCTGACCTGGCGGTACGCGATCCTGCCGCAGCTCGTGGAGACGGTCACCCAGTGGGGTGCGGCCGACCTGCTCGACCCGGCGACCAGGGGTGACTGGCTGAACGTGCACGGCCATCCCGGCGAGGCGGACCGGCTGGCCAAGTTCGAGCGGTTCCTGGCCGACACGCTGGGCCTGTGCCTGACGCAGCGCGGGTTCGGCATGGCGCGGTCGTTGACGATCGAGCCGGTCACCCGCGAACCGGGGCCGAGCGACCAGTAGTGGCCGACGGGGTGTGGCTGCGGGCCGGACGGAACGGGCGGAGCGTCGGCTTCGTGTCGCTGCCGCTGGGCGATGGCCACCTCAGCGTCGCGGTGCTGCCCAAGCCGTGGGCGGCCGGTGCGCGGGTGGTGTCGGTCGACGCGACCACGTCCACCCACGTGACCCTGCACGAGTTGGACTTTCTGTATGTCCGGGCACCGCTGCCGGCACTGGTCGGCCTCGCCGCGTGGCCGGCCGACGACCCGGCGCAGGCGCTGCTCACCCCGTGCCGCCCGCCCGACCGCCTGCCGGTGCCGGCCGGATCGGCAGGTGGTTTCGATGCGCTGCTGGACCTGGCGGCACTGTCCGAACGGGCCAGGGTCACCCCGGTCGGGCAGGGTGACCGGCGGCCGGAACACCATCCGGCGCTGCGGTTGCTGCTGTTCAACCGGTTCCTGGCCGAGTTCGAACGGCAGGCCGGCCACGCCCGGCCACGCTACGTCGTACGGGACGAGGTGCTCACCGCGCCGCGCGGCCGGCTGGACGGCGCCGGCCTGGCGGTGGCGGTCCACACCGGGGCGCCTGCGGTGCGCTGCCGGTACGACGAACTCACCTATGACAGCCCGCTGCTCCAGCTGATCCGGGCCGCGTTGGCGGTCGTCGCGCAGGCCAGGCCACCGGCCGCCGTCGCGCACCTGGACCCGGGCCTGGCCGAGCGTGCGGCCCGGCACGTGGCGGCGCTACCCGGTGTGGCGCCCCTGCCGAGGTCGTACGCGGCGCACGCCGGACGGCATCTGCGGCTGACCGGCCGGGAACGGCACTGGTCGGACGCGCTGGCGCTGGCCAGGCAGGTGCTCGCCGACGGTGCGCTGTCGCCCCGGCACGGTGTCGACGAGCACGCGGCCTGGTCGCTGGTGCTGCCGACCGAGAAGCTGTGGGAGCGCATCCTGGCCGCGGCGCTGCCGACGGTGGTGGCCGACCTGCGGGACAACGCGGACAACGCGCTCGCCGACGGCGTCGAGGTGGCCGCGCCGTGGTCGGCTGTCGGGGTCGACGACGAGCGGTACCCGGACTTCGTCGGCACGGTGGGCGGCGAGGTGACGGTGATCGACGCGAAGTACAAGCTCCTGGACGGGTGGCTGGGCAGCGCGGACGCCTACCAGCTGTTCGCCTACAGCCATCTGACCCGGTTGCACGGCGACCCGGCCCGCCGAGCCGTCGTCATCGGTGTCACGTCGGGTGCCGCAAACGTTTCCGCGCTGGTCAGGTCGCCCGAGACCACGCCGCCGTTCCCGCTGCACGTGCTGTCCGCCGGTTTCCCGAGCCGCGACCAGGTGCGGCACCGCCTGTCCTGGTCGGCGTACCTGAGCGATCTCGCGGCGGAGATCCGCACCGGAATGTCCATTCCGGACAGTTGAATTCGTGTCGGGGTGGATCTCTAGGGTCGATGGCATGAGTTCACTCCGGCTGGAGCCGGTCACCCCGGACAACGTGATCGCCGCGTGCAGGCTGCGCATCTCACCCGAGCAGGAGGGTGTCGTCGCGCCCGTCGCCGAGTCGTTGGCTGAGGCGTACGCCCAGCCGAAGATCGCGTGGCCGCGCCTGGTGTACGACGGCGAGCAGCTGGTGGGGTTCATCATGGGCGGGTTCGACCCGGACAGCCCGATCGACTTCTTCCGCTGCGGCATCTGGCGACTGAACGTCGACGCGGCACACCAGGGCGCCGGCTACGGCCGGTTCGCGGTGGAACAGCTGCTCGACGAGGCCCGCCGCCGGGGCAACGACCGCGCCACGGTCCTGTGGCTCCAACACCCGCACGGCCCGGAGCAGTTCTACCTGAAACTGGGCTTCCGACCGACGGGCCAGACGTTCCACGGTGAGATCGTGGCCGAGCGATTCCTCACCTGATCAGTGGGCCTGACAGAACACATTGCGAACCGCAGCGTGACGCGCAGCGGGCCGGGGGTCTGGGGGTCGTCCCAGACCAAGTGACCGGCGACCCGGCGAGGTTGCGCTAGCAACCGAGCCGGGTCGCCCTGAGCTCGTGGAGACGAAGGGAATCGAACCCTCAACCCCCGCCTTGCAAAGGCGGTGCTCTGCCAATTGAGCTACGTCCCCGGCACGGACCAGCCGTACTCAGCACAAGAGCGGGAGCGGCCGGTGGCCGACTCCCGCTCTGCTGAAGTCACTTGTCGGTCGGAGCGGTGGCCTCGCGCCACAGGTCGGCCTCGGCCTTCGCGGAACGGCTGCGACGGATGATCAGCAGCGCGGCGGCGGCCACGGCCACGAGTGCGAGGATCTTCTTCACGACAGGTCGCCTCCCTTGAGGTGGATCGGGACCGAGTCGGTGCCCTTGCCAGGGGCACGTCACGGTGCGTGGGCCTAGGAGGACTTGAACCTCCGACCTCTTCGTTATCAGCGAAGCGCTCTAACCGCCTGAGCTATAGGCCCCTGGAACGACGCGAAGACTAGCGTACCGCAGGTCCGCGCCGCACATCGGGCTACTCCCGTTCGGCCAGCGTGATCTCCAGGCCACCGGCCAGATCGGCGGACACGTTGTAGACGAACGAACCCACCGTGGCCAACGCGGTGAACAACACGATGTTGATCGCGCCGATGATGGCCGCGATGCCGAACACCCGGCTCGCGGTGATCAGCGGCCCGCTGGCGCCCGAACTGTTGTTCTGGGCGAACTCGTTGTACGTGCCGTTGACCCGGTCCCACACGCCCATGCCGTCGAGCACGCCGTACAGCACGCCGACTGCGACGAGCCACACGAAGAACAGTGCCACCGACAGGACGAACGCCAGTTTCAGCACCGACCACGGGTCGACGCGGCGCACCTGCAGGCTGGCCCGGCGCGGTCCCCGGCCCGGCCTGCGCAGCGCGGAGGGCGTCGGCGTCGGCGCGCTGGTCGGCGGGCGGCGCGAGCTGGTCGGCGGGGGCGGCGCGAAGTTGACCGTGGTCCGGCCGGTGGGGTCGGAGTTCGGGCGGGCGTCGGGCCACACGCCGGACTGGCCGGCCGTCGCCGCGAACACCGAGGACGACGCCGTGCCGGACACCACACCACCAGCGAGCGCGTCGTCGGTGGTCGCGGTGGATTCCGAGTACGCGGCCGAACGCGGGCTGCGCTGGTAGCCCCAGTCGGAGAACCGGGTGGTCTTCTCGCTGGCCGACGTCGTGGTGTCCTGGTCGGCCAGGTACTGCGTGTCGGTGGCCACCCGCTGCCACGGCGGCGGCGCGGACGACGTGACCTCCGAGCCCTCGACCGGCTTGGCCGGCTCCGGCTCGGCAGGCGCGGTGGGCTCGGCCGCCGGCTTCACCGCGGGCTTGGCCGCCGGTATCACGGCCGTGACCGGCTTGGCCACCGGCCGGGTCGGCTGACCAGCGGCTTTCGCCACCGGCTTGGTCTCGGCCGGTTCCTTCGCCGACGCCGCCGCCGCCGACGCAGACGCCGAGGCGGGCGTCGACGCCGTGCTGCCGTTGGTCGGCGCCATGCCGTTCGTGCCGGTCTCCTGCTCTGCCTCGACCGCCGGCGACGCGGTCGCCACCGTCCGTTCGTCGCGGCTCGTCTCGGCAGCGGCGTCCACGGTGTCCGGCTTGTCGGGTGGAGTCACGAGCTGTCCCTCACTGATGGTGGTGGCCGGCAGGACCGGGGTCCGGCTATCCGTCATCCCTCTGTCTGGTCAGGTTCTACTTCGGAGACGTCCGACACGTCCTCGGCGTTGCGGGCGACAGCTACCAATGTCGTCCCTTCGGCGAGGTTCATCAACCGGACGCCCTTCGTCTGCCTGCCGGCCTTGCGCACTTCGCGCGCGCTGGTCCGGATCACCACGCCGGTCGACTCGATCGCGTACAGCTCGTCGTCCTCGTCGACGATGAGCGCACCTACCAGCCTGCCACGACGGCTGTCGTGCTGGATGGTCAGCACGCCCTTGCCGCCCCGACCCTGCAGCGGGTACTCGTCGATCGGCGTTCGTTTGGCATACCCCCCGTCGGTGGCCACCAACACATATCGGCCCGAGACGACCATGCCCATCGACAGCAGCTCGTCACCGTCGTTGAACCGCATGCCCAACACGCCGGACGTGGCCCGGCCCATCGGCCGCAGCGCCTCGTCCGAGGCATGGAACCGGATGGACTGGCCGCCGGCCGACACCAGCAGCAGGTCGTCGTCGCCGGAGCACAGCACCGCGCCGACCAGTTCGTCGTCCTCGCGCAGGTTGATGCCGATCAGGCCGCCCGCCCGGTTGGAGTCGAAGTCGCTCAGCCGGCTCTTCTTCACCAGGCCGCTCTTGGTGGCCAGCACCAGGTAGGGCGCCGCCTGGTAGTCGTTGATGTGGATGACCTGGGCGATCTGCTCGTCCGGTTGGAACGCCAGCAGGTTGGCCACGTGCTGGCCGCGCGCGGTCCGGCTGGCCTCGGGCAGTTCGTACGCCTTGACCCGGTAGACCCGGCCCTTGTTGGTGAAGAACAGGATCCAGTCGTGCGTGGAGCACACGAAGAAGTGGCCCACGATGTCGTCCTGGCGCAGCGCGGCGCCCTGGACGCCCTTGCCACCGCGCCGCTGCGCCCGGTACAGGTCCGTTTTCGTCCGTTTGGCGTAACCCGTCTGGGTGATGGTGACCACGACGTCCTCGACGGCGATGAGGTCCTCGACCGACACGTCGCCGTCGAACGGGATGATCTTGGTGCGGCGGTCGTCGCCGTGCTTGTCGACGATCTCCATCAGCTCGTCGCGCACGATGGTGCGCTGCCGGATCGGGTTGGCCAGGATGTCCTGCAGGTCGGCGATCCGGACCTCGATCGCGGCCAGGTCGTCGATGATCCGCTGCCGCTCCAGCGCGGCCAGCCGCCGCAACTGCATGTCCAGGATCGCGGTGGCCTGGATCTCGTCGATGTCCAGCAGCGTCATCAGGGCCGGCCGGGCCTCGGTCGCCGACGGCGACCGGCGGATCAGCGCGATGACCTCGTCCAGCGCGTCCAGCGCCTTGACCAGGCCACGCAAGATGTGCGCCTGCTCCTCGGCCTTGCGCAGCCGGTACCGGGTCCGCCGCACGATGACGTCGATCTGGTGGTGCACGTAGTGCCGGACCACCTGGTCCAGCCGCAGCGTGCGCGGTACGTCGTCGACCAGCGCCAGCATGTTGACACCGAAGTTGGCCTGGAGCTGGGTGTGCTTGTAGAGGTTGTTCAGCACCACCTTGGCCACGGCGTCGCGGCGCAGCGTGATCACGATGCGCATGCCGCTGCGCCGGTTGGTCTCGTCGGCGATGTCGGAGATCCCGGTGATCTTGCCGTCCTTCACCAACTGCGCGATGTTCTCCACCAGGTTGTCCGGGTTCACCTGGTAGGGCAGCTCGGTGACGACCAGGATGGTCCGGCCCTTGGCGTCCTCGTCGACCTCGACGACCGCGCGCATCCGGACCGAGCCGCGCCCGGTGCGGTACGCCTCCTCGATGCCCGAGGTGCCCAGGATCAGCGCGTGGGTCGGGAAGTCCGGACCCTTGATGCGCAGCATGAGCTGGGCCAGGGTCTCGTCCTCGTCGGTCTCCAGCGTCTCGAAGTTGTCCAGCGCCCACACCACGCCGTCGGCGACCTCGCGCAGATTGTGCGGCGGGATGTTGGTGGCCATGCCGACCGCGATCCCACTGCCGCCGTTGACCAGCAGGTTGGGAATGCGGGAGGGCAGCACGAGCGGTTCGGTCGTCTTGCCGTCGTAGTTGTCGGTGCGGTCGACGGTGTCCTCGTCGATGTCCATCAGCATGGCCATCGCGAGCTGGGTGAGCTTGCTCTCCGTGTACCGCATGGCGGCCGCCGGGTCGTTGCCCGGCGAACCGAAGTTGCCCTGCCCGTCCACCAGCGGGTACCGCAGCGACCACGGCTGGGCCAGGCGCACCAGGGTGTCGTAGATCGACGAGTCACCGTGCGGGTGATAGTTGCCCATCACGTCGCCGACGACACGCGAGCACTTCACGTAGCTGCGGTCGGGATACAGCCGGGTGTCGAACATCGAGTAGAGCACCCGGCGGTGCACCGGCTTGAGCCCGTCGCGCACGTCGGGCAGCGCCCGCGCCACGATGACGCTCATCGCGTAGTCGATGTACGAGCGCTGCATCTCGTGCTGGATGTCGACCGGCTCGATGCGCTCGCCGCCCGAGGGAGGCAGGGTTTCGGTCACTGTTTCTCTTCTCTTGGCGCGGCTTTAGAGATCAAAGATCAAAGAGTTTCCAACGGCCCTATTCGGCCCGTCAGACATCCAAGAACCGCACATCCTTGGCGTTGCGGACGATGAACGAGCGGCGGGCCTCGACGTCCTCGCCCATCAGGACGCTGAACAGTTCGTCCGCGGTGGCGGCGTCGTCCAGGGTGATCTGGGACAGCAGGCGGTTGGCCGGGTCCATCGTGGTCTCCCACAGTTCCTCGGCGTTCATCTCGCCAAGACCCTTGTACCGCTGGATGCCGTCGTCCTTGTTGATCTTCTTGCCGGCCGCCAGGCCCTGCTCCAGCAGACCGTCCCGCTCGGCGTCGGAGTAGGCGTACTCCGGGTCCGCGCGCTGCCACTTGATCTTGTACAGCGGTGGCTGCGTCACGTAGACGTGGCCGTACTCGATCAGCGGCCGCATGAAGCGGAACAACAGGGTGAGCAGCAGGGTGGTGATGTGCTGGCCGTCCACGTCGGCGTCGGCCATCAGCATGACCTTGTGGTACCGCAGCTTGGACAGGTCGAACTCGTCGTGGATGCCGGTGTCCAGCGCGGTGATCAGGCTCTGCACCTCGGTGTTCTTCAGCACCCGGTCCAGGCGGGCCTTCTCCACGTTGATGATCTTGCCCCGGATCGGCAGGATCGCCTGGAAGCGCGAGTCGCGGCCCTCCTTGGCCGAGCCGCCCGCCGAGTCGCCCTCGACGATGTACAGCTCGCACTCCTCCGGGTTGGTGGAGCGGCAGTCCTTCAGCTTGCCCGGCAGGCCGCCGATGTCCAGCGCGCTCTTGCGCCGCACCAGTTCCCGCGCCTTGCGGGCCGCCATCCTGGCCTGGGCTGACGACACCGCCTTGGTGACGATCGCCTTGGCCTCACTGGGATTGCGCTCGAACCAGTCGGCCAGCCACTCGTTGCACGTGGTCTGCACGACCGACTTCGCCTCGGTGTTGCCCAGCTTCGTCTTGGTCTGGCCCTCGAACTGCGGTTCCTTCAACTTGACCGACACGATCGCGGCGAGACCCTCGCGCACGTCGTCACCGGTGAGGTTGGCGTCCTTCTCCTTGAGCAGCTTCTTGTCGCGCGCGTACACGTTGATCACGCGGGTCAGCGCGGCGCGGAAGCCCTCCTCGTGGGTACCGCCCTCGTGCGTGTTGATCGTGTTGGCGAACGTGTACACCGACTCGCTGTAGCCGGTGTTCCACTGCATCGCGACCTCGACCTCCATGGTGTCGACCTTGGCGTCGAAGGAGATCACGTTCTTGTGCACGGCCTCGCGGGTGGCGTTGATGTGCCGGACGAAGTCCTCCAGGCCACCGGGGTAGAGGAAGGTGCGGGTGCGCACCCGGCCCGCGGCGGTGTCCTCCTCCTGCTCGGGCATCCGGTCGTCCTGCAGGACGATGGTCAGGCCCTTGTTCAGGAACGCCATCTCCTGCAGCCGGCGGGCCACCGTCTCGATGTTGTACTCGGTGGTCTCGAAGATCGTCGGGTCCGCCCAGAAGGTGACGACGCTGCCGGTCCGGCTGGTCGGCTCACCTTGCTTCAGGGCGTGCGCCGGCTGGGAGTGGTCGTAGCTCTGGGTCCAGATGTAGCCGTCCTTGAAGACCTCGATGTCCATCCGGGTGGACAGCGCGTTGACCACCGAGACACCGACACCGTGCAGGCCGCCGGACACCGCGTAGGAGTCGCCGCCGAACTTGCCGCCGGAGTGCAGTGTCGTGAGGATCACCTCGAGGGCCGGGCGCTTCTCCACCGGGTGCATGTCCACCGGGATGCCTCGACCGTTGTCGGTCACCTGCACGCCGCCGTCGGCCCGCAGGATCACCTCGACCCGGTCGGCGAACCCGCCCATGGCCTCGTCGACCGCGTTGTCCACCACCTCCCAGACGAGGTGGTGCAGGCCGCGCTCACCGGTGGAACCGATGTACATGCCCGGCCGTTTGCGGACGGCTTCGAGACCTTCGAGAACGGTGATGGATGACGCGTTGTACTGGGTCGGGTTCTCTGTCACGCAGTCCTCGCTGTCCTCGTACGGGTCATCACTCGCCCTGTGCTACCCATTCTACTTGGCCACGCCCACTGAGGTAGGCCAAGGACACCCCTAGGACCGTCACAGAGACACAAAAGTGAACCTGGATGGGTCGCGGCGGCCTGCACCAGGGTCTGGCATCGCTGCTTCGCCGTCAGCGGCCCGGTCAGCCGTAGGTGTCGCGGGGGCCACGGCCCGGCACGTGCCGGGGTCCGTGCCGCCAGCTCGGCGCCGACGGCCCCTGCACCCGCAGCCGCTTGACCACACCGTCGCCCACCTCGGCCGCGATCTTGGCCAACAGCGGGCGCTGGAGCAGGCGGAGCTGGGTGGCCCACGCCGTGGAGTCGGCCTGCACGGTCAGCTCGCCGCCCTCCAGGCGCACCGGTCGGGTGTGCTCGGCGACGTCGGCGCCGACCAGGCCGGCCCACTTGCCGAACACCTGGCCGCCGGCCAACCGGCCGGCCCAACCTCGGTCCGTGGCCATTCTAGCCGCCAGGCGACCCAGCGGTTGCGGATCCCTGTCGTCGGGTTTGGGTCCTGACCAGCGACGACGACGCCGGGCCCGGACCACGGCGCCACCGGCCGACCGGCCCCGGCCGCGGGCCTTCGCCGACTCCTGCGCGGCCCGCAGCGCGGCCCTGGCCAGATCGGAACCGTGCAACGTGCCCTCACCACGGTCCGTCGCGGCCGAATCACCCGTTGAGCCATTCGGACCACTCGGATGCGTCCGACCGGTGTCCGATTTCTGCCCGCTAGCACCATTTTGTCGGCTCTGCGTGACCTTGTTATCCACAGCATCCACAGGTTTGTCCCCAGACGAGCTACCCGGTTGCGCGGCACTGTCACCCATCCCGACGCACCTCCCCGCCAGCCACCTCGAAGCGGACCCCGGCCAGTTCGTCCGGTACGTCCTCGGACACCGCGGCGGTCACCAGCACCTGCTCGGCCGCCACCGCCACCTTCGCCAGCGCCGCCCGGCGCCGCCGGTCCAGCTCGGCGAACACGTCGTCGAGCACCAGCACCGGCTCGACACCGTCGTCGCGCAACAACTCGTACCCGCCCAGCCGCAGCGCCAACGCGAACGACCACGACTCGCCGTGGCTGGCGTACCCCTTGGCCGGCGCCTCGCCCAGGATCAGCTCCAACTCGTCCCGGTGCGGCCCGACCAGGCTCACGCCCCGGTCGATCTCCTGCTGCCGCACCTTGCCCAGCTCCACCACCAGCGCCTCGGCCAGCGCCTGCCGGTCGGCTCGCTCACCACCCGGCACGCCGTACCCGGCGGGCAGCGACTCGCCCAGCGAACACCGGTACCGCACGTCGACCGGCACCGACTCCGGTGCCACCCCGGCGTAGGCGGCGGCCACGTGCGGGGCCAGGTCGGCGACCAGGTCCAGCCGGCCGGCCAGCAGTTCGGCACCGTGCTCGGCCAGGTGCCCGTCCCACACGTCCAGCGTCCGGATGTCGCCCGACTCGCCGGCCCGCCGCGCCGCACCCGCCGTCTTCAGCAACGCGCCGCGCTGCTTGAGCACCCGGTCGAAGTCGGCGCGCACCCCGGCGTACCGCGGTGACCGCGCCACCAGCAGCTCGTCCAGGAACCGGCGGCGCTCCGCGGGGTCACCCTTGACCAGCGCCAGGTCCTCCGGCGCGAAGAGCACCGTGCGCACGATGCCCAGCACGTCCCGGGGCCGGGTCACCGGCGCGCGGTTGATCCGGGCCCGGTTCGCCCGGCCGGGGGTGATCTCCAGGTCGATCAGCAGTTCCCGCCCCGCGTTCACCACCGCCGCCCGGACCACGGCACGGGTTGCGCCGTGCCGGACCAGCGGCGCGTCCGTGGACACGCGGTGCGAACCGAGGGTGGCGAGGTAGCCGATCGCCTCCACCAGGTTCGTCTTGCCCTGGCCGTTCGCCCCGACCAGGACGTTGGGTCCCGGTGCGAAGGCGAGTTCGGCGTGCTGCCAGGACCGGAAGTCAGTGACCTGCAACTGCCGCACGTACACCGACGAACACCGGCTCCCTCAGCTGGCGGGCGGCGAGGCCGGACCGACCGCGTGCACCGCGTGGCCGCCGAACTGGTTGCGCAGCGCAGCCACGGCCTTCATCGTCGGCGAGTCCTCCTGCCGGGACGCGAACCGGGCGAACAGCGCGGCCGAGATCACCGGCAGCGGCACGGCGTGGTCGACCGCCTCGTTCACCGTCCACCGGCCCTCGCCGGAGTCCTCGGTCCAGCCGGTGATCTTGGCCAGGCCGGGGTCCTCCTCCAGCGCCTTCACCAGCAGGTCGAGCAGCCACGAACGGACCACGGTCCCCCTGGTCCACGCCTTCAGCACGGCGTGCACGTCGGTGACCTCCGGCACGGCGGTCAGCAGCTCGTAGCCCTCGGCATAGGCCTGCATCAGCCCGTACTCGATGCCGTTGTGCACCATCTTCGCGAAATGGCCCGCGCCCACCTCGCCGGCGTGCGCGAAACCCTCCTCGCGCGGCCCGTCCGGCCGCAGCGTGTCGAAGATCGGCATCGCGTGCTCGACGTCCTCGGCGGCGCCACCGACCATCAGGCCGTACCCGACCTCCAGGCCCCACACCCCGCCGGACACACCGCAGTCGACGTACCGGATGTCCTGGTCGGCGAGGAACGCCGCGTTCGCCTTGTCGTCGGTGAACCGCGAGTTGCCGCCGTCGATCACCAGGTCGCCTGCCGCCAGCTCACCGGACAGTTCCCGGATCGTGTCCCGGGTCGCGGCCCCCGCCGGCACCATGACCCACACCGTCCGGGGCGCTTCCAGCCGCTTGACCAGCTCGGCCAGCGACGCGGTGTCGCTGATGTCCGCGTTGCGGTCGTAGCCGACCACGTCGTGTCCCGCGCGGCGCAAACGCTCGCGCATGTTGAAGCCCATCCTGCCGAGGCCGACGAGTCCGAGCTGCACGGTCCGGTCCTTCCTGGAGTACGGGGGTTCTACAGCGGTCAGCCGGGCAGCCGCACCGGCATCAGCAGATACAGGTAGCCGGGCGCGATCTCGCCGTCCTCGCCGACCGGCTTGATCAGCGCCGGCCGGTTGGGCGTGGTGAACGACAGGTGGGCCCGGTCGGTGTGCAGCGCGCCGAGACCGTCGAGCAGGTAGCCGGGATTGAACGCGATGGTCACCGGCTCGCCGGTGTAGTCGACGCCCAACTCTTCCTCGGCGCTGCCCTCGTCGTCGCCGCCCGCGGACAGCCGCAGCATGCCCTCGGCGAACTCCAGCCGCACCTGCGTGCCGCGCTCGGCGACCAGCGACACGCGCTTGATCGCGTCGACCAGCGAGCTGACGCCGATGATCGCCGCGGACGTGTGCTCGCTGGGCAGCAGCTGGCGGTACTTCGGGAACTCCGCGTCCAGCAGCCGGCTGGTGGCGCGGCGGCCGGAACCGGCCAGGCCGAGCAGCCCGTCGCCGGAGGCGAGCGAGATCTCCACGGTGTTGCCGCTCGTGCCGAGCGTCTTGGCGGCCTCGGCCAGGGTGCGCGCCGGCACCAGCACGGCGGTCCCCTCCGGGGTGTCGCCACCGGAGGTCCAGGCGAACTCCCGCATCGCCAACCGGAACCGGTCGGTGGCGACCAGGGTCAGCGTCTGCTCGGCGATCTCCAGCCGGACGCCGGTGAGCATGGGCAGCGTGTCGTCCCGGCCGGCGGCGATCGCGACCTGGGCGACCGCCTGGCCGAAGACCTCGCCGGCCACCTCGCCCGCGCGCTGCGGCATCGTCGGCAGTTGCGGGTAGTCCTCCACCGGCATGGTGGGCAGGCTGAACTTGGCGCTGCCACAGGTGATCGTCACCCGGGAGCCGTCCACCGACATCTCGACCGGCTGGGCGGGCAGCGCCTTGGTGATGTCGGCGAGCAGGCGGCCGGACACCAGCGCCCGGCCCTCGGCGGCGATCGTCGCCGGCACGTCGACCGTCGCGGACACTTCGTAGTCGAACCCGGCGACGGTGAGTGCGTCACCCGAATCGACGCCGTCCCCGCCCGCGTCGATCAGCACCCCACCCAGCACCGGGATCGACGGCCGGGACGGCAGGCTGCGGGCGACCCAGGCGACGGCGTCGGCAAGGCCGTCCCGCTCGACGCGAATCTTCATCGAACGTTCCCTCCGGTTCGGGTACCGCGGCGGCCGGGGACGTCGACTCGCCGACGGCTCGCTGCGGGAGAGCGACTGGCATCGAAGCGCCCCTCCTGGCCGACGCCGGCCGGGACCCTCCCCGGGCGGCGGCGTACCGATGCCTGTCGTGGGGCTCCACCGTAGAGCGTCCCGGGCGGGTTCGTCACTCCGGGCCGGTCGGTCGTGGATCACTCGGACGGCGGTTGCGGCCAGCTGTCCCCACTGTCCACATCCCCGGATCTTTTTTGATTTTCTCTTCTAGAAGAAAAAGAAAGAGCCGTAACAGTAGGCGCTGTGGATGGTGTGGATGGGCGGCGTCCGCCCAGCTCAGCGGTGTGCTCCGGTTGTGGACGGAGGGTGGTGGCAACCGGTGGACAGCTCGGCGGTCCGGTGGAGAACTTCTGTGCACAGCCCGTCGGTCCACACATCGGCCCAGTTGTGCACAGTTCGATCCACAGATGTGGGTGGCTCGGTCCCCAGGCTGGGGCGGCCCTCCACAGCCGGAAAAAGTCACCTTCCCGGGTGCCCGGCGGGCGCACATCTTTATTGGCAGGCCCCCGGACGCGACGAAGACCGGTCAACCGACCGGTCTTCGTGGGTTCGCGCAGGGGTGTCAGCCGCGGGCGCGCTGCTTGATGCGTGACGTGAGTTCCTGGACCTGGTCGTAGATCCGGCGCCGTTCGGCCATCTCCTTGCGGATCTTCTTGTCCGCGTGCATCACGGTGGTGTGGTCGCGGCCGCCGAACGTCTGGCCGATCTTGGGCAGCGACAGGTCGGTCAGCTCGCGACACAGATACATGGAGATCTGCCGCGCCTGGGCCAGCGCCTTCGTCTTACCCGGCCCGCACAGGTCGTCCATGCTGACACCGAAGAACTCCGCCGTGACCGCCATGATCGTGGAGGCGCTGATCTCCGGCACCTGCGAGTCCGGAATCAGGTCCCGCAACACGATCTCGGCCAGCTGCACGTCCACCGGCTGCCGGTTGAGCGACGCGAACGCCGTCACCCGGATCAGCGCGCCCTCCAACTCCCGGATGTTGCGCTCGATCCGGTCCGCGATGAACTCCAGCACCTCGGCCGGCGCGGCCAGCCGGTCCTGCGCCGCCTTCTTGCGCAGGATCGCGATGCGCGTCTCCAGTTCCGGCGGCTGGATGTCGGTGATCAGGCCCCACTCGAACCGGGTGCGCAGCCGGTCCTCCAACGTGCCCAGCCCCTTGGGCGGGCGGTCCGAGGACACCACGATCTGCTTGTTCGCGTTGTGCAGCGTGTTGAAGGTGTGGAAGAACTCCTCCTGGGTGCCTTCCTTGCCCTCCAGGAACTGGATGTCGTCCACCAGCAGCACGTCGACATCGCGGTAGCGGCGCTGGAACGCCACCTTGCGGTCGTCGCGCAGCGAGTTGATGAAGTCGTTGGTGAACTCCTCGGTCGACACGTACCGCACACGCATGCCGGGGAACAGCCGTTGCGCGTAGTGCCCGACGGCGTGCAGCAGGTGCGTCTTGCCGAGGCCGGACTCGCCCCAGATGAACAACGGGTTGTACGCGCGGGCCGGCGCTTCGGCGACCGCGACCGCGGCCGCGTGCGCGAACCGGTTGGACGAGCCGATCACGAACGTGTCGAACGTGTACTTCTCGTTCAGGCGGGTCTGCGAGGTCTGCGGTTTGGCCGGCGCGGTGAACGGTTGGGTGGGCGGTGCCGCGGACGCGCCGGCGAAGGTCGGCCAGATCTCGTGGACCGTGGCGAGCGCGTCACCCTCCTCGTCCACCTCGTCACCGGGCTCGCCGGCGATCGCGTCGACGGACGGCTCGGTGACCACCGGCGGCAGCGCCGGTTCGCTCGAACCGTTCAGTCCGTCCAGCCGCACGGTGCCCAGATCCATGTGGGTCTGCGGCACCGGGGCGGTCGGGAGTTTGGCGGTGGGCACCGCGGCGTCGACCTTCACCGCGAGGGACACGTTCCGGCCCAACCGGCGCGACAGCGCGTCGGTGATCGGTTCCCGCAGCGCGCGCTCGATGGCTTCCTTGGCGAAATCACTCGGCGCGGCGAGCAGTGCGGTGCCGTCCAGCAGACCGATCGGCCGGGTCACCCGCATCCACGCACGCTGTTGCGGCGACAACGTGCCGTCCGACAGTTCCTGGACGACCTGCTCCCACACGAAGCCGAGATTGGACTGCTCGGTCAACTACGGGTCCCCCTCCCCCTCATCGACACGATGCCGCGTGGCGCGGCCGGAGCACGGAGCTGAGTGCGTCGCCGAGCATCGAGGTGTCCACAGGCTTGTCCACAACTGTGCACGAACGCGTACGGCAGTCACCATCGAACCCCCCCGCAGGTCCAACGTGCGTCAACCCTGTGTCAACTTGCTGGCGCCGGCTACCTCAGCACTTCGCTGGCTCGGCCGTTGACCCGGTCCCCCCTCGCCACAACAGAAGGGGCACGCTAACAAGCGCGGCGGCCGCCCACAAGACTTCGGTCCGGGCCAGTATCGCGAGCGGCGGGATGTCGCGCTGAACGACCTTGCCCGCTACCCCCGATTTGGTGAGGCCGCCGGTCGGTGCGTACCCTCGAAGTTGTCCCCCTTTCGCGGCGGGTGCCCTTGGCGTGCACTCAGCTCGCAATGTCGAGGCAGCCAGGAGACGGGACACAGACCTGTAGTTCCAGTGGTGGTAGTGAAGAAGCCTGGAGATCGACCGTGAGCAAGGGCAAGCGCACCTTCCAGCCCAACAACCGGCGTCGGAGCAGGACCCACGGGTTCCGGCTCCGGATGCGTACCCGCGCCGGCCGGGCCATTCTGTCGGCACGTCGGCGCAAGGGTCGCGCCGAGCTGTCGGCCTGAGCACCGCGGCGCCGTGCTCCCCGCGGCCGCCCGACTCACCAGTAGCCGGGAGTTCGGGACGGTGGTCCGCCGGGGACGTCGAGCTGGGCGGCCCCGGCTGGTGCTGCATGCCCTGAACGTCCGGACGCCGGAGATGTCGACGCCCACCCGGGTCGGTCAGCCGACCGCCCGGGTGGGCTTCGTCGTGAGTAAGGCCGTCGGGAACTCGGTGGTCCGCCACCGCGTGACCCGCCGGTTGAGACATCTCATGGCCGACCGTCTCGGAACTCTGCCGGCCGGTTGCACGTTGGTCGTGCGGGCGTTGCCGGCGTCGGCCGAGGCGTCCAGCGGCGAGCTCGGAGCGGACCTGGACGGGGCGCTGAGTCGACTGAAGTTGGCGATGGGCAGTGACTAGCTCGAGGATCGGCGGCCCCCGGATCGATGGTGGCCCCGGTGGTTCGGCCGACCGACCCGGGATCGTGGCCCGCGGGCTGGTGGTCGGCATCATCTTCTACCAACGGTGGATCTCGCCGCTGCTCCCGCCGAGTTGTCGCTTCACCCCCAGCTGTAGCGCCTATGCCGCCGAGGCGCTCGCGGTACACGGCGCACGGCGCGGGACCTGGCTGGCGTTGCTCCGGTTGCTCAGATGCGGGCCGTGGCATCCGGGTGGCTGGGATCCGGTGCCGCCGCGACGCGGCGAACTGATCCTGAGACAACAGCACGACCCAGGGCACACGGTCCTACACCGGGATCGACTTCACCAGACCCCTGCCGAGGAGTAGCTCCGTGTTCGACTTCATCTACTACATCGTCTCGTTCATCCTGTGGTGTTGGCACCAGGTGTTCGGGTTTCTCCTGGGGCCGACCAACTTCTTCGGCTGGGCGCTGTCGATCATCCTGCTGGTCTTCACCCTGCGGCTGGTGCTGCTGAAGCCCGCGGTGCACCAGATCCGGGCGATGCGCAAGATGCAAAAAGTCGCGCCGGAGATGAAGAAGATCCAGAAGAAGTACGCCAACGACCGGCAGCGGCAAGCGCAGGAGATGCAGAAGTTCCAGAAGGAACAGGGCGTCAACCCGCTGTCCGGCTGCCTGCCCCTGGTGCTGCAGATCCCGGTGTTCCTCGGTCTGAACCACGTGTTGCGGTCGTTCCGCCCGGGCACCACCGAGGTCTACTTCTTCAAGGCCGCCGACGTCCACTCCTACCTGAACGCGAAGCTGTTCGACGCGCACCTCGGTGACGCGGTGCTCGGCGTCGGCAGTCTCGGCGGGACGCCCGGCTGGCACTGGGGCGTGGCGCCGGTCGCCATCCCGCTGATGATCGCGGCGAGCATCGCGACCCACTTCACCGCGCGGCTGTCCGTCCAGCGCCAGCAGGCGATGGGCAACGTGACCAGCCAGACGGCGATCATGAACAAGGTCACGCTGTACCTGTTCCCGCTCGGCGTGCTGGTCTTCGGTGGCGGCTTCCCGGTCGGTCTGTTGCTGTACTGGCTGAGCAACAACGCGTGGACCCTGGGCCAGCAGCACTTCGTCTTCCGCAAGATGGACCGCGAGGAAGAGGCGCAGAAGGAAGCCGCGCTGCAGAACCGCCAGTCGCTCGCGCCGAAGCCGGGCCAGAAGCCGGTGCAGAAGCGACGTGGTGCGACGCCGGCCAAGTCGGGCGAGCCGGTCGAGGACGCGGTGCCGGAGATCGTGGAGGACGCGGTCCCCGAGGTGGTCGAGGATGCGAAGCCGGCGTCGACCGCACCCAAGCCGGGCGCGAAGCCGAAGCGGACGAACGATCCCCGGCGGGCGGTCAAGCCGACCGTGCCCAACCCGAACGGCGCCAAGTCCACGAACGGCAAGCCGACGGTCCGGGCCACCAACCGCAACGGTACGGCGACCACGGGCGCCAAGAACCAGAGCCGTGCCAACGGCGCGGCGAAACAGGACGGCACGTCGACCGCTGCGGCGTCGACCAACGGCAGGACGGCGGCCGCCTCCGAGATTCCCGGTCTGATATCGGACCGTTCCCGGCGGAAGAAGCAGAACCGGAAGCGCGGCTGAGCTGCCGGCCGGTTCTGGAGAGGAGAGAACGTGTCGGAGGCGTTGCAGGAGACCGACGAGGCGCCGGAAGTCGAGATGGAGGATGGGTCAGCGCGCGAACCGCGGACGTCGTCGCAGGACCAGTTGGTACATGAGGGCGACGTCGCCGGTGACTACCTGGAGCGTCTGCTCGACCTGCTCGACTACGACGGTGACATCGACCTGGACGTGGAGGCCGGTCGGGCGATCGTCAGCATCGACGGTGGCGAGGATCTGGAGAAGCTCGTCGGTACGCGGGGCGCGACGCTGGAGGCGCTGCAGGAGTTGACTCGGCTGGCGGTGCAGCAGGAGACCGGCACCCGGAGCCGGCTGATGCTGGACATCAGCGGGTGGCGGGCCGGTCGGCGGGCGGAGCTGAAGGAGCTGGGTCGGTCGGCGGCGGAGCAGGCGGTGCGGACCGGCGAGCAGGTGAAGCTCCAGGCGATGACGCCGTTCGAGCGGAAGGTGGTGCACGACGCGGTCGCCGAGGTCGACGGCGCGCACAGCGAGAGTGAGGGCGATGAGCCCCGGCGGCGGGTTGTGGTGTTCGCCCAGTCCTGATCTGTACAGCTTTTCCCGGCGCGGCCTGTTTCACGTGAAACAGGCCGCGCCGCTATTCTTGGGGTCCGCACCGACGCCCGACGGTTTCACGTGAAACGACGAATGGATTGCGGATGAGCTCGGTGTGTCGTCAACTGTTCGGTGACCGCCTGCCGTTGGCGGAGCGGTTCGTCGAACTCCTGACCGAGCACGGTGTTACCCGCGGGCTGATCGGTCCGCGTGAAGTCGATCGGCTGTGGGACCGGCACGTCCTGAACTCGGCGGTGATCGCCGAACTGGTGCCGCGGGCGGCCCGGGTGGTCGACGTCGGTTCCGGTGCCGGACTGCCCGGCGTGCCACTGGCGATCGCCCGACCGGATCTCCGGCTTACGTTGCTGGAACCGATGGCGCGGCGAGTGGCGTGGCTGACCGAGGTGGTCGAGTGGCTCGGGCTGGAGGTCCGCGTGGTGCGTGGCCGGGCCGAGGAGCCGGATGTGCGGCGGACGGCGGGCGGTGCGGACGTGGTGACCGCGCGGGCGGTCGCGCCACTGGGCAAACTGGCCGGCTGGTGTCTCCCGTTGGTGGTACCCGAGGGGACATTGCTGGCGTTGAAGGGCGAGAGTGCGAATGAGGAGCTGGCTCGGGATGCGGACCAGGTTCGCCGGGCCGGCGGCATCGAGCAGTCCGTGGTGACGTGTGGAGCCGAGTTGCTCCCCGTCCCGACCACGGTCGTGCGGATGCGCCGGTCCGCGACGGCGGGGCTGCGTGACGGTCGGCAGCGGACAAGGAAGGATCGGTGACGTGCAACCCGAGCGGCAGAGTGGAGCCTTGGATGTTCCACGTGAAACGTCGACGGCCGGCCGAGGGCGGCACGGCGTCCCGGACGACGGAGAGGTCCGGCGACCGATGAACCAGAACAAGCCGACCGAAGAAGGCGGCTGGACGCCGATCGCCGATGAGGCGGAGCGCGCGACCAGGGTGCTGCACCCCGACTCACTGCAACTCCCCCGCCCGACTCATCGGCGGGTGATGACGATCGCCAACCAGAAGGGCGGCGTCGGCAAGACCACCACCGCGGTGAACATCGCCGCCGCGCTCGCCCTGCACGGGCTGCGCGTGCTGGTGGTCGACCTCGACCCGCAGGGCAACGCCAGCACCGCGCTCGGCGTCGAGCACCGGTCCGGCACGCCGTCGGTCTACGAGGTGCTCATCGGTGAGATCTCGCTCGCCGACGCGGCACAGGTGAGTGACCAGTCGGCCAACCTGTACTGCGTGCCGGCGACCATCGACCTGGCCGGTGCCGAGATCGAGCTCGTCGCCATGAACGCCCGCGAGTCCCGGCTCAAGGAGGCGCTGTCCGACGAGGCGCTGGACCAGTTGCAGCCGGACTACGTGCTGATCGACTGCCCGCCGTCGCTGGGCCTGCTGACGGTCAACGCGATGGTCGCGGCCAGCGAGGTGTTCATCCCGATCCAGTGCGAGTACTACGCGCTGGAGGGACTCGGCCAGTTGCTCCGCAACATCGAGCTGGTGCAGCAGCACCTGAACCCGGCGCTCGCCGTCTCCACCATCCTGCTGACGATGTACGACGGCCGGACCAAGCTGGCCGACCAGGTCACCTCCGAGGTCCGCGGTCACTTCGGCGACACTGTGCTGAAGACGGTGATTCCCCGGAGCGTGAAGGTGTCCGAGGCACCAGGATTCGGTCAGACGGTGTTGGCCTACGACCCGGGTTCACGTGGCGCCATGAGTTATCTGGACGCGGCACGGGAAGTGGCCGAACGGGGTGCGGAGAAAGGGACACCATGACGGAACGCAAGGGCGGCCTCGGCAGAGGTCTGGCGTCACTGATCCCGAGCGGTCCCCCGCCGGGTCCGGCGCCGGCGGCCAACGGGGTCGCCCCTGCGGCGGCCGGTCCGACCGGTGCCGCCACGCCGACGGTCGACGTCCTGGTCGCCGGCGCGGTGTACCGCGAGGTGCCGATCAACTCGATCACGCCGAACGCCAAGCAGCCGCGCCAGGTGTTCGACGAGGAAGCGCTCGCCGAACTCGAGCACTCCATCCGCGAGTTCGGCCTGATGCAGCCGATCGTGGTGCGCGAGCTGGACACCACTCACTTCGAGTTGGTGATGGGCGAGCGCCGGTGGCGGGCTGCCCAGCAGGCCGGCCTGGACGCCATCCCGGCGATCATCCGCAAGACGAGCGACAGCGCGATGCTGCGCGACGCGCTGCTGGAGAACATCCACCGGGTCCAGCTCAACCCGTTGGAAGAGGCGGCGGCGTATCAACAGTTGCTCGAGGAGTTCGAGGTGACTCACGAGGAGCTGGCCAATCGGATCGGCCGCAGCCGGCCGGTGATCACCAATATGATCCGGTTGCTCAAGCTGCCTTTGCCGGTGCAGCGGCGGGTCGCGGCGGGCGTGCTGTCGGCGGGTCACGCGCGGGCACTGCTCGGCCTGGAGGATCCGGGCGCTCAGGAGGAGTTGGCGGCCCGGATCGTCGCCGAGGGCCTGTCGGTCCGCGCCACCGAGGAGGCCGTGACCCTCGCCAAGAGCGAGCCGACCCGGCAGCCGAAGGCTCCCCCACGCAAGCCGATCCAGGCACCCGGTCTGCAGGACCTGGCCGACCGGTTGTCGGACAGTTTCGACACCCGGGTGAAGGTCGAACTGGGCCGGCGCAAGGGTCGGATCGTGGTCGAGTTCGCGTCGGTCGACGACCTGGAGCGCATCGTCGACATCATGTCGCCGGATCAGGCAAAACGGTTGAAAACAGACATGTAATGCCGACGTCCGGTCATACCAGCCTCTTTCGTCACGGTGACGAACGATTCAGGACTGATTTCAGGCCCGATCCAGCGCCCGATCGACCAGCCCGGAAAACACGTCACCCAGCGACCGACCGGCGGCCGCGACCGCCATCGGCAGCAGCGAGGTTTCGGTGAGTCCGGGCGACACGTTCACTTCCAGGAACTGGACGTCGCCGTTGCGATCCACGATCGCATCGGTCCGCGACACGTCGCGCAGACCGAGCAGCCGATGCGCGGACACCGCGAGTTCGCCCACCGCGGCCGCCGTCCGGGCGTCCAACCGGGCCGGCGCGTGGAAGGTGGTCAGCCCGGCGGTGTAGCGAGCGGTGTAGTCGTAGACGCCGCGCTTCGGCACGATCTCCACCGCGGGCAGCGCCTCGGGTCCGTCCGGCCCGTCGATCACCGCGACCGCGACCTCCACGCCCTCGACGTACTGTTCGGCGAGCACCGTCTCGCCGTACGCCAGACACCCGACCATCGCGGCCGGCAACTCGGCCGCCTCGCGCACCACCTGTGCGCCCAGCGCCGAGCCACCCTGGTCCGGCTTGAGCATCAACGGCAACCCGAGCCGCTCCACCATCGCGTCGAGCACGACCTGCGCGCCGAGTTCGCGGAAGGTGCTGTGCGGCAGCACCACCCAGTCCGGCGTGGCGATGCCGGCGCGCACGAGCTCTGCCTTCGCCGTCGGCTTGTCCCACGCCCACCGGCACGCGCGGGCGTCGGTACCGACGTAGGGCACGTGCAGCATTTCCAGGACGTTCTGCACCGCGCCGTCCTCACCCTCGCCGCCGTGCAGCGCGACGATGACGGCATCCGGCCGGTGCGCATCCCGCAGGCGCGCGACGAGATGGGCGTCGGAATCCCACTCGTCCACTGTCATCCCGACACCGCGCAACGCGGCCGACAACCGCCGGCCCGACCGCAGCGACACCTCCCGCTCATGGGACAGACCGCCGGACAACACCGCGACCCAGACGTCGGACACGTGGGCGGCTCCTTACTGAATGTCTGGTTTCACCAGATCGGGTGAGATGTAGGATTAGCGAGGGTTGAGCGGAACTAACTCAAGAATGCCATCGTTGCGGTATCAAGCGGAGCGCGCGCGGGAGCTTCAGCGGAACAGCACCCCCGCACGCGCGCGTTCCACACTGCCCTCACGTCAGCTCACCCCGGCCTTCGGTCAGCGGATGCTTCGGTCAGCGGATGTCAGCTCAGGCGGTGTCCGGCGACGGCGACTCCGGCCCGGACAACGCCCGCTGCGCCCCCGGCCCGAGCGAGCCGAACGTGCGGAACAACTCCATCTCGTCGCCCAGCACGTGAGCCAGCCGGCGCACGCCCTCCCGGATCCGTTCCGGGGTCGGGTAGCAGAACGACAGTCGTAACTGGCGGCTGCCGAGCCGGTCGGCGTAGAAGCCGGTCCCCGAGGCGTACGCCACCCGAGCCGTCACGGCCCGGGGCAGCATCGCCTTGGTGTCCACGCCCTCGGGCACGGTCAGCCAGACGTAGAACCCGCCGTCCGGTTTCGTCCACGAACACCCCGAGGGCAGGTAGTCGTCCAGCGCGGTCAGCATGGCGTCGCGGCGCTCGCGGTAGGTCTCGCGGAACAGCTTGATCTGGCCGAGCCAGTCGTGCGTGGCCAGGTAGCGCGACACGATGAGCTGGTTGATCGTCGGCGGGCACAAGGTCGCCGACTCGGACGCCAGCACGAGCTTCTCGCGCACAGCGTGCGGCGCCAGCACCCAGCCGACCCGCAGACCCGCGGCGAACGTCTTGGAGAACGACCCGAGGTACACGACGTTGTCCGGGTCGAGCGAGCGCAGCGCCGGGTAGGTCTGGCCGTCGAAGCCGAGCAGACCGTACGGGTTATCCTCCACCACGAGCACGCCGTGCGCCGCGCAGATCTCCAGGATTTCCGCACGGCGGGAGACGGCCAGCGTCACGCCGGCGGGGTTGTGGAAATTCGGGATCGTGTAGAGGAACTTCACCCGGGAGCCGGCCCGCGCCGTGGCGTCCAGCGCCTCGCGGAGCGCCTGCGGGATCAGGCCGGCGTCGTCCATCGCGACGTGCACCACGCGGGCCTGGTAGGCGGTGAAGGAGCCCAGTGCGCCCACGTACGACGGACCCTCGGCGAGGACGACGTCGCCCGGGTCGCAGAAGATGCGGGTGACCATGTCCAGGCCCATCTGCGAGCCGACCGTCACCACCACGTCGTCGGGGTGCGCCGCGATGCCCTCCATCGACATGATCTGGCAGATCTGCTCGCGCAGTTCCGGCACGCCCTGCGCGGAGCCGTACTGCAGCGCGACCAGGCCGTCCGTCGCGACCAGCTTGCCGATCTCGACCGACAGGGACTCCAGGGGGAGTGCCGCCAGGTTGGGCATGCCACCGGCCAGCGACACCACCTCGGGGCGGCTCGCCACGGCGAACAGCGCGCGGATCTCCGACGCGGTCATGCCGGTGGTGCGGGCGGCGTAGCGGTGCAGGTGGGGGTCCAGGCTGCGGGTGGCCGGAAGCTGCGGTGAGCTCGGGGCGATCTCGGCCGTGTGCGCGGCCGCCTGGTGTTCGGCGGGGAGCGAGCCCTCGATCGGGGATCGTGCGGAGTTGGGTGCGATCCCGGCAGCCGGGTGCTCGGCGGGCAGGTGCGTGGCGGCCGACGGCGCGTCCGTGGTGGGGACTGGCGCGGCCGGTTGTCGCCCCGATCGCTGGGTCGCGGCCGGGTGGGAGCCCCCGGCCCGGTGCGGCGCGGGATCGGCCGGCCGACGCGCACCGGCGGGGTGTGCGCTGGTGGGGACGTCCTCAGCCGGAGACGGTGCTGCGTCGGTGGCTGCTGCGAGGTGCTGGGTCGGCGCGGGTGCCTCTGGCACCTTCGGGGGTCGCCACGGCTCGCTCACGCCGCCTCCTGCACACTGTCGGTGAACCACGTAGATCGGTCGAGTGTATCCGGGGACCTCTTACGCCCGGCTGCCTTCCGGCGTCGATCACGGGCCCTTACCATTGTCGCTGTATCCCGGGTCGAGACTGCCATGCACTTGGGGAGGTCTGGTGTCCCGACACATTGTCGGTGTCACGCTCGACAATCTGGAGCACCTTCCCAAGAAGTGCAGGCACTGCGTGTTCTGGGAGGTCGCGCCACATCTGCGCGAGGAGGCCGAGCAGTTCGGCCAGACCGACTTCGAGAAGGAAGCGTGGGTGTCCAGCGTTCTGCTGGAGTGGGGCTCGTGCGGTCGTGTCATCTACCTGGACTCGGTGCCGGCCGGCTACGCGCTCTACGCACCACCCAGTGCCGTGCCGAGGGCCGTCGCGTTCCCGACGGCGCCGGTCAGCGCCGACGCGGTCCTGCTCACGTCGTTGCGCGTCCTGCCGGAGTTCGCCGGCTCGGGACTGGGCCGGGCGCTGGTCCAGGCGGTGGCCAAGGATCTGACGCGGCGCGGGGTGAAGGCGATCGAGGCGTTCGGTGACGCCTCGCCCGAGCCGGACTCGACCTGTGTGATCCCGGCCGACTTCCTGCGTTCGGTCGGCTTCAAGACGGTGCACCAGCACGTGCGGTGGCCGCGGCTGCGCCTGGAGATGCGCTCGGCGCTGTCCTGGAAGGAAGACGTCGAGGCGGCACTGGAGCAGTTGCTGGGCACGGTGACCATCTCGACGCGGCCGGTCGCGCCGGTCGGGTCACGCGCCTAACGGTCTGTCGCGCGCGCCAGCTCGTAGCGCAGGATGTCCTCGTAGGTGAACGTGCCGGTCGGCTGGTCGTTCTCGCCGAGCAGGTACAGGCGCTTGACCGCGATGAGGATCCGCTCGGCGACCAGGTCGCGGAACACCGGGTCGGTCAGCTTGGCACGGTCGCCCGGGTTGGTCAGGTAGCCGATCTCGATGCGCACCGCGGGGCAGCGCGTCATGCGCAGCGAGTCCCACGTCTTGGGGTGGGTGTGGCAGTCGAGCATGCCGGTGCGGGCGGCCAGTTCACGCTGGATGAAACCGGCGAGCGCCTCGCCGACGGTGGACGTGGTGCCGTTGCCGGTGCCGAAGTGGAAGCACGCGACGCCCTGGGCCAGCGGTGAGCGGTTGCCGTCCACGTGCAGCGACAGGAACAGATCCGCGCCGGCGTCGTTGGCGAATCGAGCACGCTCGGACTCGGCCGGGCACGTGTCGGGGCCCCGGGTGAGCAGAGCCTCCATGCCGGTGGCGACCATCTGGCCTTCCAACCGGCGGGCCAGGTCCCACATCAGGTCGGCCTCGGTGACGTCGCCGACGCCACGGCCGCGCTCGGCGCCGCCGTGGCCGGGGTCGATGACGATGCGCTTGCCGCGCAGCATCGGGCCGGCCTGGCGGACCCGCTCCTGCTCGCGCAGGAACACCGGGCGCCCGCCCCTGGCCATCGGCGAGAGCTGGCGGAACGCGCGCAGTGTCGCCGGGCCGCAGATGCCGTCGACGACCAAGCCGTAGTCGCGCTGGAAGGAGCGCAGCGCGTGCTCGGTCTGCGGGCCGAACATGCCGTCCGGGCGGCCGGCGTCGTAGCCGAGTTCGAGCAGCCGCTCCTGCAGGGCGAACACGTCGTCACCGGTGATCGGCTGGGACACCAGGTAGGCCAGCGGGCGACCGCCGAGCCGGTAGGTGGCGTCGCGCAGCGCCCGGAACGTGGCCGGGCCGACCACGCCGTCGGTGATCAGTCCGCGCTGCTGCTGGAACGCCCGGACAGCCTGCTCCATCGCGAGGTCGAAACCGGTCTCGACCGGCCCGTCCACCGGCGGCAGGAGTTCCAGCGCGATGAGTGTGGACCGGACATCGACGACCGCCGGACCGACGTCACCGCGGCGGAGCACCCGCATGAACCCCTCGCTCGGCTCGGGCACCGGTTGCCCGGTGCGTCTGCTGCCACTTCGGTTCGTGACGTCTCATTGTGCCCCCGGTCCGGATCGGGGCGTCGGGCAGGGATACGCCCCGCTTCCTGGTGGACGCGGGGCGTATCGAATGGTCGTACCAGAGGCATTGACCTCGGCGCGGATCGTCAAACCTCAGTCGAGCACGTCGGACAGGTCCTTCAGCAGGGCCGCCTTCGGCTTGGCGCCGACGATCTGCTTCACCGGCTTGCCGCCCTGGAACAGGATCATGGTCGGGATCGACATGATCTGGTAGTCCCGGGGCACCGACGGGTTGGCGTCGATGTCGAGCTTCGCGACGGTGATCTTGTCGGGGTGCTCGGCAGCGATCTCCTCGAGTACCGGGGCGACCATCTTGCACGGCCCGCACCACGTGGCCCAGAAGTCGACCAGAACCGGCTTCTCGCTGGTCAGCACGTCCTCGGCGAATGTCTTGTCAGTCACGGTCACGGTGTTGCCGGCCATGTGGTCTCCCTCTCGTGTGGGTTGTCGGTTCACTGCACGCCGACCGCGAGGCCGGTGTCGCTCGGAGCGGGTTCGTCCTCGGAGTCGGCGAGCCAGCGTTCCGCGTCGATGGCGGCGGAACAACCGGAGCCGGCCGCCGTGATGGCCTGCCGGTACGTGCGGTCGACCAGGTCGCCACACGCGAACACACCGGGCAGGTTGGTGTAGGTGGTGCGGCCCACGGTCCGCACGTAGCCCTCATCGTCCAGGTCGATCTGGCCGCTGACCAGCGCGCTGCGCGGGTCGTGACCGATGGCCATGAACACGCCGGTCACGGCGAGCTCGGATTCCTCGCCGGTCACGGTGTCCCGCAGCCGGACGCCGGACACGGCGCCGTCGCCGAGCACCTCGACCAGTTCGGCGTTGGTACGCCACCGAATCTTCTCGTTCGCCCTGGCCCGTTCCAGCATGATCCGGGACGCGCGGAACTCCTCGCGCCGGTGGATCACGGTGACCGACCGGGCGAACCGGGTGAGGAACGTGGCCTCCTCCATCGCCGAGTCGCCACCGCCGACCACCGCGATGTCCTGGTCGCGGAAGAAGAAGCCGTCACAGGTGGCACAGGCCGACACGCCGCGGCCGAGCAGTGTCTGCTCACCGGGTACGTGCAGGTAGCGGGCGGCGGCACCCATCGCGAGCACCACGGACCGTGCCGCGTACCGGACGCCGTTGGCGGTCACGTACTTGACCGGACCGTCCAGTTCGACCGTCTCGACGTCCTCCGCGCGCAGTTCGGCACCGAAGCGGGTGGCCTGGGCGCGCATCTGCTCCATCAGGTCGGGGCCCATGATGCCGTCGGCGAAACCGGGGTAGTTCTCCACGTCGGTGGTCGTCATCAGGGCGCCACCGAACTGGGTGCCCTCGAACACCAAGGGATCCAACTGGGCCCGCGCCGCGTAGACGGCGGCCGTGTAGCCGGCCGGGCCCGATCCCACCACGATCAGGTCCCTGATCCGCTCACCCGTTGTCACGCCGAACCTCCCGATCGTTGCCGCGACCTTGTGCCGTCGCAGTCATGTCAACGCGATCGTAGGTGTCAGTGTTCCGGGGCCGGCTGTGTGCTGGGCCGCCGTCCGGGTGACGTCAGCGGGTGGGTGCCGGCAGGCCGCCGACCACGACATTCGCCAGCTCATCGGGCGTGCCGGCGGCGCAGTTCCGGCCGACGACGAGCAGCCGGTAGCGGGCTGTCTGACCGGTGGTCAGCACCATCAGAACACCCGGTTCGCCGTTCAGCGTGACCCGCATTCCCCCGACCGGCTGACCGGTGACGTGGTTGGCGGTCAGGCATGCCGAGCGGCGGCCCTGGTCGGACAGTGGGCCGTAGTCGCTACGGCCGAGCGCCGAGGCCAGCGTGGCGCCGTTGAGTTGGCCGGCGGTGAGCTGCTGGGGTGGCGCGGCCGCCTCACCGGTGACCGGCGAGCCGCCGCGTGGGACCGCGATCACCACGACCGCCACCGCTGCTGCGGCCGCCAGCGCGCCGGCCGCCCAGCCCCAACGCTGGTTGCGGCGTTTGCGGGCCTTGGCCAGGTCGACCACGGGGGCGGTCGGCGGGGCCACGGGCGGCGGGGCAGGCGGGCGGAACGCGGTGCGTGCCTCGGCGGCCACGGCCGCGTCCAGCCGGGCAGCGAGGTGCTCGGGCATCGGCGGCGCAGGTCGGGCGGCCACGCCGGCCAGTTCCGCGCGGGTGGCGTCCAGCGCGGCCAGGACGGCCAGCGCGTCCGGATCGTGCCGCACGCGGGGCCACAGGTCGTCCGAGACGGCCGGGTCCAGCGCGCCGGCGTGCAGGTCGGCGAGCACGTCAACCGGCCACGGCGGCCCCATCGGCGTGTCGCCACGCCGGTCGATGCCCGTCATCGGCCCTCCCACTGACGTGTCCCCTGCCTGTGCCGCGTTGGTGTGTCAACCGCGTCATCTGGGACGTTCGCATCCGCACTCGGGTTCCGCAGGTGACCCAGAGTTTTGGCCAGCTTCGCCCGGCCCCGCGCGCATCGGCTCTTCACCGTGCCCTCGGCGATGCCCAGCAGCTTGGCGGTGTCGGCCACCGAGTAGCCCTCGACGTCCACCAGCACGATCGGCACCCGCTGTTCCTCGGGCAGCGCGGCCAGCGCCTCGCTGACCACCAGCCGGGTCTCCCGGTCGGCCATGGCGTCGCCGTCGGCCGCCGGTTCGCCGGGTCCGGTCTCCGGTAGCGGCACGGTGGGCCTGGCCTGCCGCCGACGCACCCGGTCCAGGCAGGCGTTCACCACGATCCGGTGCAGCCAGGTGGTGACCTGTGACTCGGCCCGGAACGACGCGGCGGCGCGGAACGCGGAGATGAAGGCCTCCTGCAGGGCGTCCGCCGCCTCCTCGGGATCGCGCAGGGTGCGCAGCGCGACCGCCCACATGCGGTCCCGGTGGCGGCGGACCAGCTCGGCGAAGGCGTGCGGATCGCCTGCGGCATGGGCCGCGATGAGGTCGGCGTCCGAACTGGCGGCGGCGGTCACCGGGGCAGGATATCGGCAGTGACGATCATCACTTTCCGGGTGGTGACACCGAAGTCACTTCGCCTGGCGGTAGGTGAGCTCGCCGATCATCGACTCGTTGGTGCTGCCGCCGCCGGCCAGCTTGGTGATCCACACCATCACGTACTGGTTGGGCTGCATCGGTGCGAGCCGGATCTCGGTGTGCCCGTTGATCAGCGTGGCCTGGCCGATCAACTGGGTGGCGTTGACGTCGGGCGGGTTGACCGACGACGTCACCCTGATCTGCACGACCGTGCCGGCGCTGGGCGAGTCGACGTCCACCTCGGTGAGCTGCACCGGCTGGGCGAACGTGGCGACCAGTCCGATGCCCGGCTTGAGGGTGGGGAACGGCTGGAAGTAGTTGTCGGTCTTCCAGGTCGTGTTCGGGTCGCCGTCGATCAGCCGGGGCAGCGAGTGCGGGTTGTCCGCGGTGTGGCCGGGGACGTTGAACTCGGTCATCGTGGTCGGCTTCACCGCGGGCCCGACCGCGGGCGTGGTTGTCGTGGTAGGCGGCGGCGTGGTCGAGTGGCTGGCCTGGTGGGTGGTGGCCGGCGTGGGTGCCGGGCCGCCCGCCGAGTTGTCCGATGTGGAGAAGAAGCCGATCACCGAGGTGACCAGCCACACCACGATGGCGATGGTGAGTACCGACAGCAGGGCGACGAAGACCGCGAGCTTGCGCTTGTGCCTGCGGGTGTGCACCGGCCGCTTGGTGATCCAGACCGCGTTGTCCTTGGGCGGCTTGGCACCGTCTGGCACCGGCGGCAGCATCGTGGTGGCCGCCTCGGCCTCGGCGACCCGGTCCAGCACTCGCAGGATCGCGGCGCTGGTGCGGATGCCGCCGACGGCGGTGTCCTCCATGCTGCGCACGGCCACGCTGGACAGCTCCGGCGGCACCATCGGGCGCAGCACGTTCGGCGCGACCACGGTGCCGTCCGGCCCGGTCGGCGCGCCGGGCACCGCCTGCGGCCCGTCCGGCAGCGCCCAGCGGCCGGTCAGCAACAGGTAGAGCAGGGCACCGAGGCCCTTGACGTCGTCGCGCAGGGTGGCCAGCGGCAGCGGGCCGGGGAACGCCATCCGCAAGGCGCCGTCCGGGGTGACCCTGACCCGCTGCGGGTGGTCCACGCCGAGCACCAGGCCCACGTGGTGGGCGCTCTCCACGGCGGAGGCGAGCGGTTCCAGCAGCCGGGACGCCGTGGTGGCGGGCACCGGGCCGTCGCTGATCACGTCCAGCAGGTCGGTGCCGTGGGTCCACTCGGCGACCACGATGCCGAGGATGCCCTCGCTGGGCACCACGCCGCTGCCCAGGCTGAGCACGTCCAGCACGCGGGCCACGCCGGGGTGCTGGAAGGTGGCCGCGTGCATGGCGCGTTCCAGGGTGCGGGTGGCGTCGCCGCCCGCCTTGGCGTCCGACGGGTCGCCGATCAGCACGGTGAGCGCGACGTCCCGGTTGAGTTGGCCGTCCCTGGCCCGCCAGAACTGGGCCTGGGCCCGCTGGTCCTCACCGAACTGGGCGAGCAGCCGGTACCGGCTGTCGCCGACGACACCGCCGGGTCGCATCGTGGACGCGGCCGCGCGCACGCCGAATCCGGCGTTCGCGCCGCCCGTACCCGCTGGGTAATCCATCGGCCCACTCACCGCGACTCGTCGTGCCGGTTACGCCGTGTCAAGCCTACGGGAGAACCACGGTGGCCCGCCCGACACGTCACGCCGCTCAGCCCCGGGAGAGCAGGCCGGACAGCCGCCGCACCACCGGACGGATCTCCTCCACCCGCAGCAGCGTCATCAACCCGAACGTGACCCCGAGCCCGAACAGCGCGCCGAACACCATGACCACCCATGCCCGCAGCAGCAGCGCCGACGCGGGGATGACCGCCTCGATCCCCTTGGCCAGCAACAGAGCGGCACCGGCACCCCACGCCGACGCGACGCCGACCTTGGCCATCGTGCGGATCACCCGACCGGTGTCCAGCGGACCGATCTTGCGCCGCAGCCAGAAGTCGCCGCCGACCGCACCGATCACGTAGCTGATCGCGTTGACGAACGTCAGGCCGTACACCACGTGGTGGGGGTCGAGGACGTGCGCGGTGACGTAGAACAGCGCGAGCCGCACGACCACCATGACGCCGTTGAGCACGGTCGGTGTGCGGGCGTCGTTGAGCGCGTAGAAGGCGCGCAGCTGCATCATGGTGATCGCGTAGAAGACCAGACCGAACGCGGACGTGGTGAGCGTCAGGCCGATCACCGCCGCGTTGCCGGATTCGCTGTGCCGCAACCCGAACAGCGCGATGCCGATCTGCGGGCCCAGGACGGTCATCATGGCGCACAACGGGATCAGCAGGACCGACGACATCCGGTTGCCGGTGGACAGGTTGTCCACCACGCCACCGAGATCGCCCTCGGCGGCCGCTTTGCTCATCCGGGGCATGATCGCGGTCAGCAGGGACACGCCGAGCACGCCGTAGGGCACCTGCAGCAGCAGCCACGACGTGGAGTAGATGGTGTAGGAACCCTGCGCGGCGCCGGTGGCGACCCGAGTCAGTTCGACGTAGGCGATCTGGCTGATCAGCGTGTACAGCACCAGCCACGCGGAGAGCCTGCCGAACGTGCCGAGTCGGCGATCCCAGCCCCAGCGCCAGCGGAACTTCACGCCGATCCGCAGCAGCGGCGGGACCAGCACCGCGGCCTGCAGGACGATGCCCAGCGTGGTGCCGATGCCCAGTACCAGCACCTTCGGCTCGCCCATCCGCACCGGGTTCAGGCTGATCTCGCCGGGCAGCACCAGATACACGGCGAACGTGGCGAACATGACCACGTTGTTCAGCACCGGCGCCCACGCGGCCGGCTTGAACACGTGCCGCGAGTTCAGCAAGCCGGACAGCAGCCCGAAGATGCCGTAGAACAGGATCTCGGGCAGCAGCAGCCGGCTGAACGCGGTGGTCAGCGCCGGCACGTCCTCGCCGCTGCTGGAGAAGTACAGCTTGGTCAGCAGCGGGGCGATCGCCACGGCCACCACGGTGCCGACGGCCAGGCCGGCGAACGCCAGGGTGAGCAGCCGCTGGGTGAACGCCTCACCGTCGTCGGCGTCCTCGTGCTGTGCCCGCACCAGTGTCGGGATGACGATGCCGGCCAGCACGCCGCCCAGCAGCAGCTCGTAGAGGATGTTGGGCAGGGTGTTGGCGACGTTGTAGGAGTCGTTGACCGCGCCGATCCCGACGACGCTGACCAGCATGATCTGCCGCAGGAAGCCGGTGATCCGGCTGACCGCGTTGGCGATCACCATGGACCCGCTGGCCCTGGCCAGCGACGGAGTGACGGGCGCGCTGCTCGTCACGTCGTCCACCATGATCACCTGGGTGGGCGCCTCCCCCGGCGGCATCGGCGGTGGAGTCGGGTAGCCCGGCCCGGGCGGCGGCGCCGGCCGGCGTGGTGGCGGTCGCAAGGGTGGCGGTGGCTGCCGGGGCGGCGGTCCGGAGCGCGGCGGCGGACCGGGCGGCGGTGGTGGCGGAGTGCGGAGCGGTGGCGGGCCCACGGGCGCGGCCGGACCCGGTTGCCCGCTCATGGGCGGCACCCTGGGCATCGGCTCGGTCCATGACTCGTTGGTCAACGCTGGTCCTGCCCTCGCTCGCCGTTGTGCCGGTCGGGTTCACCCGCCCCCACCAGCGCGCCGACCGTCTCCTGGCCGGGCTCCTGTTTCGCCTCCCCGGCCGCGCGGGACGCCTTGGCCCTGCGGTAGATCCGCCGGCCGGACAGCAGCACCAACAGGCCGAACGCGATCGCGGTGACGATCACCACGATCGTGCCGTACGCGCTGGACACCAACTCCAGCCGGGCCTGTTGACCCAACTGGGTGCCGCCAAGCGTACGGACCGTGGCGTAGGCACTGATTCTCCCCGAACGGGTGACCGACGCCGGGATGAACACGGTGATGCTCAGTCCGGCCGGGATCACGTCCTCGCGGCTGCCGGCCGGCAGGCCAGGATCGCCGACCAGGTCGACCCGGACCGAGATGTCCACCGGGAGCTTGTTGCTCACCGTGACCGGCAGTCTGCTGTCCTTGGAGCCGAGCAGGATCGGCAGATTCGGCTGGATCACCGTGACGTCGTCGGTGAGGGACCGGAACTCGGCGTTGGCCACGGCGAGCATCGCGTTGGTGCCGGCCGTGTCGCCGTCCCGCCACGCGGCCGACATGGCGCGCAACAGGTCCAGCCGCAGCGGGGTGATCAACTGGCTGGGCAGCACCGGGGTGGGCGTGGTGTGGTCGCGGGCCATCGAGTCGAGCATGTCGCGCTCGTGGCTGTCGGTGGCCACGGCGTCGGCGGCCAGCGCGTGGTTCACCTCGGCCGCCGCGACCTGCTTCGGGTAGCGCAACGCGGCGGGCCGGCCGGCGGGCACCACGCCGATGGCGTCGCCCAGCGCGGTCGGCGTCGCGTAGTGGCCGTTCAGCACGGCGGCCGTGCTGTTGAGGAACGCCAGCGCCTGCGCCTCGGTCGGCGCCCACCGGTGGGGTGGCGCGACCAGCACCGGGTCGCCGGCGCCGCCGCTGAACACCGTCCGGTAGATGGTGGCGGCCAGGCCGTTCTGTGCCGGGCCGCCCGGGTCGACCACGGTGGGCTCGTCGGTCCTGGGCGCCATCACCGCACTGGCCACCGGGTCCAGCGGCACCACCTTGGGCGCGGCGGCACCGGTGAACCCGGCCAGTGACACCGGCCCGGCCATCGGTGCCGGCGCGACCGAGCCGGGGTCCAGCAGCACGGTGTTCACGCCGAGCCCGGCCAGCGCGGTCATGGTGTGGGTGTCCAGGCTGCCGTCGGCCGGCCAGGCGACGTCGGTCAGCCGGTTGGCGCCCAGCACGGTGTCCACCGACGCGGACTCGGCCAGCGCGAGTTGGAGCAGGCTGGTGCCGTCGGCGTGGGTGAGCGCGGCCAGGTCGGCGTCGGCGTAGGGCAGGCCCAGCACGCACCGGCCGGCGGTGAGGTTCTTCAGGGCGGCCAGCCAGTCGGCCGCGGCCACGCTGCCGCTCCCGGCGACCGTCCGGCCGGGACCGCTGCGCACCCGGTAGCCGGCCGCCATGTCGCGCACCGTGTCCAGCAGGTCGGGGTCGACGGCGAAGCACAGCGAATCCAGCACCTGCTGGTTGGCGGCCGACGCCTTACGGGCCGCCGCCACCAGCCCGAACAGCCGACCGCCCCGCGTCAGCGACGTGGCCAGCGAGTTGTCGGACAGCACGGCGTGACCGCCGGCCGAGCCGATCACCCTGGGCTGCTGGTCGACCAGCGGCCACAGCACGGTCAGCCGGTCGGGCCGGCCACTGGCCGGCGGCGGCGTGCCGCCGGGTGGCGCCATGACCGGCAGCAGCATGCTGGCCACCACGAGCCGGTAGGCGGTGCTGTAGGCGGGCACGCCCTGGATGTTGATCATCATCGGGTACACGCCCGGCTCGGTGATGCGCAGCGAGTCCGGACCGTCGACCGGTTCGGTGACGGTGAAGTTCGCGCTCCGGCCGGGGGCCAGCGGACCGGTCAGCGGGCTGAACGTGGTGTCGCCGTGCGAGTAGCCGGCGGACGGGCCGAGCGCGGCCCTCGGGTCGGTCCCCTCGGTCAGCGCGTCGCCCACCTGGAGGCGGGCGGTGATCTGGGCGATGGGCCGGTCGCTGATGTTGGTGATCCGACCGGCCAGCCGGACGCTCGTGGTGTTCGCGGTGACCACGGCCGGGTCCGGCGAGCCGATGGTCAGCCGCAGCCACTGCTGCGGCGCGTTCCCGGCGGGCGGCGGGGCTGCCGCGTCGGCGGCGGTCGGGACCAGCAGTGCGACGACGGTGGCGAGCAGCACCGCGCCCGCCGTCCTCGCCGCCAGCCTCGTCATGGCCGTTCCGCTCCGTCCGTTCCGGTGTGTCCGTCGGGACTCGTCCCGTTGGTGCCGCCCAGCGCGCCCGATCTGACCAGTCGCAGCGCCCTGCGCACCAGCCTGCGCTCGTCGGCGTAAGCCAGCCGTCGGTCCAGCTCGGCGAGCGGCACCCAGGCCACTTCGGTCACCTCGAGGTCCTCGTCGGACAGCTCGCCGTCGATGGCCGTCAGCAGGAAGTGGTGCACGGTCTTGTGCACCCGCCGGCTCTCGACCACGAACCAGTAGTCGATCGTGCCCAGTTCGCGCAAGACCGAGCCGCGGATGCCGGTCTCCTCGCGCACCTCGCGCTCGGCGGCCTGTTCCGGGGTCTCGCCCTGTTCGATGTGGCCCTTGGGCAGCGACCAGAGCAGCGTGCCACGGCGGTCCAGGCGGCCGATCAGGGCCGCGTTGGCATGGTCGCCGTCAACGACCAGTCCACCGGCCGAGGTCTCCTCGACCGTGCGCAGGCGACGGCCGGGTCTCCGGTTCCGCCGGCCCGGCTTCGCACCGCCGGACCGAGCTTGCGACGGAGACATGGGTCCGATGGTAGTGCGCACGGGGTCACCCGCCGTCCTCCGCCGAGCACCCGACACCCGGTGGCGGCCCGATATCCTGGGCCTCCCATGTGTCGATCCCTCACTCCGGACCAGGCGCCCGGCGCCGACCTTCGTGGCCAGGCGCAGCGCAACGCGGTGTCCGCACTGCTGCGGCTGTCCCCGGTCACCGGTCAGCTCGCCGATCGGTTCGCCGCCGCCGGTCACTCCCTCTACCTGGTGGGCGGCAGCGTCCGCGACGCGCTGCTCGACCGGCCGGTCGCCGATCTCGACTTCACCACCGACGCCCGGCCGCCGCAGGTGCAGCGGCTGCTCGCCGGCTGGGCCGACGCGGTCTGGACCACCGGCATCGCGTTCGGCACCATCGGCGCGCGGCGCGGCGACACCACGGTGGAGATCACCACGTTCCGCGCGGACGCCTACGACCGCCTGTCCCGCAACCCCGAGGTCACCTTCGGCGACACCATCGAGGGCGACCTGGTGCGCCGCGACTTCACGGTCAACGCCATGGCGGTGGACGTGATCGGGCAGCGGTTCATCGACCCGTACGACGGCATGTCCGCGCTGCTGGCCGGCACGCTGGACACCCCGGCGACACCGGAGTCGTCGTTCGCCGACGACCCGTTGCGCATGCTGCGCGCCGCCCGGTTCGCCAGCCAGCTCGGGTTCCGGCCCGCCGAGCGGGTGGTGGCCGCGATGACCGCGATGGCCGACCAGATCGGGCGGATCACCGCGGAGCGGGTACAGGCCGAGCTGTCCAAGCTGATGCTCGGCGCCCTGCCGGAGCGCGGCGTGGAGCTCCTGGTCGACACCGGACTGGCCGGTCACGTGTTGCCCGAGGTGCCGGCCATGCGCCTGGAAATCGACGAACACCATCAACACAAGGACGTCTACCAGCACTCGCTGGTTGTCCTGCGCCAGGCCATCGACCAGGAGAGCGACGGGCCGGACCTGGTGCTGCGGCTGGCCGCGCTGCTGCACGACGTGGGCAAGCCGGCCACCCGGCGGTACGAGGCGGGCGGCGGGGTGAGCTTCCACCACCACGAGGTGGTCGGTGCCAAGATGGTGCGCAAGCGTTTGCACGCCCTGCGCTACCCCAAGGACGTGATCGAGGACGTGGCCGGGCTGGTGTACCTGCACCTGCGGTTTCACGGGTACGGCCGGGGCGAGTGGACCGACTCGGCGGTCCGCCGCTACGTCACCGACGCCGGGCCGCTGCTGCCCCGGCTGCACAAGCTGGTCCGCGCCGACTGCACCACCCGCAACCGGCGCAAGGCGGCCGCGCTGCGCGCCTCCTACGACTCGCTGGAGGAGCGGATCGGCGAGATCGCGGTGGCCGAGAACCTGGCCAGGATCCGCCCGGACCTGGACGGCAACGAGATCATGCGGCTGCTCGGCGTGCCGCCCGGTCCGCTGGTCGGCCAGGCGTGGCGGTTCCTCAAGGACCTGCGGCTGGACAAGGGACCGCTGCCGCACGACGAGGCGGTCGCGGCGCTGTTCGCGTGGGCGCGCGAGCGGGGCATCGAGCCGCCCGCCTAGGACCGGCGGCCGCGCAGCACCAGCAGGTAGCCGGCCATGCCGGCGAGGTAGACGGCGGTGGCGACCACCACCAGCCAGCGGGCCTGGCCGTTCATCGGCACCACGGCGGCGGCCAGCGCGACCGCGACCACCTGGGTGATGTTGAACAGCGTGTCGTAGAGGGCGAACACCCGACCCCGGGTCTCGTCGCCGACGTCGCGCTGGGCGGCCGAGTCGACGCACAGCTTGATCACCTGGCCGGCGGCGGTGAGCACGAACGCGGCCACGATGATCGTGGGCAGCATCATCGGCAGGCCGAGCCCGACCTGCGCGGCCGCGGCCACCGCGAGGGCGCCACACATGACGTTGCGCCTGCCGAACCGGCTGACCAGCCGGGCGGTGACCAACCCGGCCACCAGCAGTCCGGCACCGCCGGCCACGGCCACCTCGCCGAGCCCGGACAGGCCGGCGCGCAGCGGGCCCCAGTTGTGGAAGCTGTAGCGCAGCAGCAGCACGGTGAGCAGCAGAGACGCGCCGAACGCGGCCCGGTGGGCCAGCAGCGCCACGAACCCGGCGGCCACGCTGGGCGTGTGCAGCGCGACCCGGCCGCCGTCGGCCAGTCCGTGTGCGACCGCCACGATCGTCTCCACCGCCTCGTCCACCCGGTCCGGGCCGAGCTGGCCGCGCCGGAACCGGCCGATCAGCGCGGCACCGAGCACCGAACCCAGCACCGCCACCGACGTGACCCACGCCGAACCGGTGTTGTCCGCGCCGAACAGGTCCCGCAGCACCACGGCACACGCGGCACCCACCACGGACACCACGGCACCCAGGGTGGTGGCCAGCGCGTTCGCCTCCACCAGGTGCTCGTCGGCCACCACGTGCGGCAGCGACGCGGACATGCCGGCGTTGACGAACCGGCTGATCCCGACCGCGATCAGCGCGCCGGTGAACAGCGGCAACCCGGACAGGCCGGTGCCCACGGCCAAAGCGGTCAACAGGATCAGCACGCCCCGCAACAGGTTGGCGACCAGCAGGACGCGCCTGCGGTCCCAGCGGTCCAGCAGGGCGCCGGCGAACGGTCCGACGATCGAGTACGGCAGCAGCAGCACGGTGAACCCGGCCGCGATCGCCGCCGGGTTGGCGGCCCGCTCCGGGTTGAACAGCACGGCACCGGCCAGGCCGGCCTGGAACAGGCCGTCACCCCACTGCGCCGCGAACCGCGACAGCAGCAGGGCGCGGAAGTCCGGGATGGCGAGCAGTCGCCGGGCGCCGAGCCGGTCGGCCTCCGGCGGCGTCGCGGCGCCCGTCGCCGTCGGCGCGCCGGCGGGGATGGACACGCCCCAGAGCCTACGGCCCGGGAGCGGAATGTCACATGGTGCGAGAACCGGATCACCGGAGTGGAATAGCCCGGATTCGGCCCCGCTGGCCGGTTGCCGGTGACCACACGCGGAGGTGGGATCATGTGCGGGTGCGACCGGACGATGATGTCGAACCCGGGACCTTGTTGGTCGCGGCGCCGAGCCTGGTGGATCCGAACTTTCGTCGGACCGTGGTGTACGTCATCGACCACCGTCGGGAGGGCACCCTCGGCGTCGTGCTGAACCGACCGAGCGAGGTCGCGGTCCATGACGTGCTGCCGGCGTGGGGCCCGCACGTCAGCCGGCCCCAGGCGATCTTCGTCGGCGGGCCGGTCGAGCAGAAGACCGCGCTGTGCCTGGGCGCGCTGCGCACCGGGGAGACGGCGGCTGCGCTGACCGGGGTGATCGGCGTGCGCGGGCCGGTGGCGCTGGTCGACCTGGACGCCGACCCGGAGTCGCTGGTGCCCAAGCTGCGCGGGCTGCGGGTGTTCGCCGGCTACGCCGGGTGGGAGAGCAAGCAACTGGCCGGGGAGATCGAGCGCCAGGACTGGATCGTGGTGCCGGCGCTGCCCGACGACGTGCTCAGCCCGCCGACCGTGGACCTGTGGGGTCGGGTGCTGCGTCGCCAGCCCATTCCGACGTCACTGCTGGCCACCCATCCCGGTGACGTGCACCGGAACTGATCAGGCGCCGGCGCAACCGGCCGAACCGCAGGCGCAGCCGGTACAGCCGGCCGGCTCGGGTGCCGGCAGGGCCGCCGCGGCCCGGGTGCCGAGCACACCGCCGGCCCGCGCGATCACCGTCGCGCCGACCAGTCCGATCACCGCGGCCACCACCGTGCCGACGACCGTCGGCAGCGCGAACGCGGCCAGCCCGCCGAGCACCGCGACGGCGCCCGCCACCATCCCGGGCGGCCCGGCAACCCGGTTGGCGAGCTGGAAGGTCTGGTAGTCGCGCACCGCGGCCGGCGTGCGGACACCGAGCCGGCCGGTCAGCGACAGGTTCCGCCGCCAGCCGAGCAGGCCCACCCAGGCCAGCGGCAGGCCGTAGAGGACGAGCACGGCCAACAGCACGATCCGCAGCGTCACGGCTGGCCAGCCTACCCGCGGGCCCCGGTCACGCCCCGGCCACCGCGACCACGCCGTGCAGTGTGCCGAGGTAGGCGGTCGACCCGACCAGCGTCGGCGACGCGAAATGCGGCAGGTCGCCCACGTCGATCCTGGCCCGCTCCCGGCCGGTACCCTGATCCAGCGCGTAGAGCGTGCCGGCGTCGTAGTCGGTGACCCACACCACACCGCCGCCGAGCACCGGTGAACCGGCGGCCGACACCGAGGTGTGCCACCGGGTGGCCGGCGTCCCGTTCGTCGAGATGACCACCGCCCGCGTCCCGTCGGTGCACGGGATGTACGCCACGCCACCGGACGCCGACGCGCCGCCGAACGACCGGCAGATGTCCGCCTGGCCCACCTGGCCGCCGACCCCACCGAGATGTCCGGGCCGCATGGCGTAGCCGGTGCCGCGCTTGCCGGCCACGAACACCCACGGACCGACGCGTACCGGACTGGACGAGCCGAGGTCGAGGTCGCTGGCGTTGTCCTGCGGCCAGGTGGCCGGCGCGAACACGTCCACCCGGCGCAGGGCGGGCGACAGGGCGATCACCGAGTCGCTGCCGTCGTAGCCCGTGGTGGACTCGCCGTTGCCGGCCGAGTAGAGCAGTCGACCGTCGCTGACGACCGCACCGCCGGGCGCCCAGATCCCGGCCTCCCTGGTGGTGGGGATCGCGTAGCTGATCTTGTCCGCGCCCGCCGTGGTGACCGACACCACCGAGCCGATGTACTGGGCGCAGTCGCCGAACAGGCCGCCGTAGGCGACGTAGACCCGGCCGTTCAGCACGGTCAGCGCGGACCGTTGCTGGTGGGCGATCCGGTCTCCCCTGGGCGGTTCGACCGACGCCCGCACGGCCACCGCGCCGGTGCGCACGTCGATCCCGACCAGGGTGTGTGCGCCGCCGGTGGTCTCGGCCACCGCGAACACCCGGCCGGTCGGCTGGTCGTAGGCCATGGTGCCGGTGATGCCCAGCGGGTCGATGTTGCCGCACGGCAGGCCCGATCCCGGCTGGGGCGTGCCGACGTGGGCCCGCCAGCGGACCTTGCCGGTGGTCTGGTCCAGTGCGTAGACGGTGTCGTTCTCGGTGGCCGCCAACACCATGCCGGACACCACCAGCGGCTGGCCGTACACGGCACCGTCCAGGCCGGCCTGCCACGCCTGGCGCAGCTTCCCCGGCGGTGGCACGTCGGCGGCGACGCCGGTGCGCAGGTTGTCCCGGTGGTAGGTCGGCCAGTCGGCGACCGGGCCACCGGCCGGCGCCGCCGCGGCAGTGGTCGTGGTGGGCGCGACCGTCGGCGGCGGACTCGTCGTGGTGGGCGGCGGTGGTACCGGCGGGCCACCGGAACAGGCGGCCAGCAGCCCACCCGCCACCACCGCGATCATGAGTGTCGCCGCTCGACGGCCCATACTCGGTCACCCCGTTGGTTGATGTGCGCTATCCTTTTGGCCATGCGCACGGTGCGCCTGCTCCTTAGCCCGCCGCGTTGACCATAGCGAGGTCGACGCGGCAGCCCCTCATGGCCTGATGGCCTGAGGGGTTTTGTGTTGTTGTGGACAGGTGCGGACCAGGGAGGTTGTCGGCGATGACGGACGGTGCCACCAGCACGACCGAGGCGGTGCCCGCCCATCGGTACACGGCCGCGCTGGCCGGGCGGATCGAGCAGCGCTGGCAGCAGTACTGGGAGGAGCACGGCACGTTCCACGCGCCGAACCCGGTGGGCTCGCTGGCCGCGACGCCGCTGCCGCAGGACAAGCTGTTCGTGCAGGACATGTTCCCGTACCCGTCGGGTGACGGCCTGCACGTCGGGCACCCGCTGGGCTACATCGCCACCGACGTGTTCGCCCGTTTCCACCGGATGACCGGCCGGAACGTCCTGCACACCATGGGTTTCGACTCCTTCGGCCTGCCGGCGGAGCTGCACGCGGTGGCCACCGGCCAGCACCCGCGCAAGACGACGGACGAGAACATCCAGCGCTTCCTGGCGCAGATCCGCGGCCTGGGGCTGGGTCACGACGAGCGGCGCCGGATCGCCACCACCGACGTCACGTTCTACCGCTGGACGCAGTGGATCTTCCTGCGCATCTACAACTCCTGGTACGACACGGAACTGGCCAGGGCGCGGCCGGTCGAGGACCTGGTGGCGCAGTTCGCCGACGGCAGCCGGTCCACTCCGGACGGTCGGGCGTGGGCCGAGTACGACGCCGTCGAGCGGCGGACGCTGATCGACTCGTACCGCCTGGTGTACCTGTCCGACGCGCCGGTCAACTGGTGTCCCGGGCTGGGCACGGTGCTGGCCAACGAGGAGGTCACCGCGGACGGCCGCAGTGAGCGCGGCAACTTCCCGGTGTTCCGGCGCAACCTGCGCCAGTGGATGATGCGGATCACCGCCTACGCCGACCGTCTGGTCGACGACCTGGACCTGCTGGACTGGCCGGACAAGGTCAAGACCATGCAGCGCAACTGGATCGGCCGCTCCTACGGTGCCCGGATCCGGTTCGCCGCCGACGGCGACCAGTCGATCGAGGTGTTCACCACCCGCCCGGACACCGTGTTCGGCGCGACGTACCTGGTGGTGGCGCCCGAGCACGCGCTGGTGGACGGCCTGACGGCGGTTCGGTGGCCGGACGGCGTCGACCCGCGCTGGACCGCCGGCGCCGCGACGCCCGCCGAGGCGATCGCGGAGTACCGGCGCGCGGTGGCCCGCAAGTCGGACCTGGAGCGCCAGGAGAACAAGGACAAGACGGGCGTGTTCACCGGGTCGTACGCGACGAACCCGGCGACCGGCACGCGCGTCCCGGTGTTCATCGCCGACTACGTGCTGACCGGCTACGGCACCGGCGCGATCATGGCGGTGCCCGGCCAGGACCAGCGCGACTGGGACTTCGCCGTCCAGTTCGGCCTGCCGATCGTCCGCACGGTCGCGCCGACCGAGGGTTTCGAGGGCGAGGCGTTCACCGGCGAGGGCCCGGCGGTCAACTCCGGGTTCCTGGACGGGATGGACGTCACCGACGCGAAGCGGGCGATCATCGCGTGGCTGGCGGAGCACGGCCACGGCGAGGGCACCGTGCAGTACAAGCTGCGCGACTGGCTGTTCGCCCGGCAGCGCTACTGGGGCGAGCCGTTCCCGATCGTCTACGACGAGACCGGCCTGCCGATCCCGCTGCCCGCCGACCAGCTGCCGGTGGAACTGCCCGACGTGGCCGACTACTCCCCGATCACGTTCGACCCGGACGACGCCGAGTCGGCGCCGGCACCGCCGCTGGCCAAGGCCACCGAGTGGGTCGACGTCGAACTGGACCTGGGCGACGGGCCCAGGAAGTACCGCAGGGACGTCAACGTGATGCCGCAGTGGGCCGGCTCGTGCTGGTACCAGCTGCGTTACGTCGACCCGTACAACGCCGAGTCGTTCTGCGACCCGGCCAACGAGCGCTACTGGATGGGGCCGCGCACCGAGCAGTACGGCGACGGCGACCCCGGCGGTGTCGACCTGTACATCGGCGGTGTCGAGCACGCGGTGCTGCACCTGCTGTACTCCCGGTTCTGGCACAAGGTGCTGTACGACCTGGGCGAGGTCAGCGGGTCGGAGCCGTACCGCAGGCTGTTCAACCAGGGCTACATCCAGGCGTACGCCTACACCGACGACCGCGGTGTGTACGTGCCGGCCGAGGACGTCACCGAGGAGTCCACTCCGGACGGTCCGGCGTACTTCTACCAGGGCCGCAAGGTGAACCGCGAGTACGGGAAGATGGGCAAGAGCCTGCGCAACTCGGTGGCGCCGGACGACATGTGTGCCCGCTACGGCGCGGACACGCTGCGGCTGTACGAGATGTCGATGGGCCCGCTGGACGTGTCCCGGCCGTGGGCGACCAAGGACGTCGTCGGCGCGCACCGGTTCCTGCAGCGGCTGTGGCGGGCGATCGTCGACGAGGAGTCGGGCGAGGTCAGGGTGTCCGACGCCGCCCCCACCGTCGACGACCTGAAGGCGCTGCACCGCACCATCGCCGGCACCCGCGAGGACTACGCGGCGATGCGGTTCAACACGGCTGGCGCCAAGCTGATCGAGCTGAACAACCACGTGACCAAGACCTACGGGTCGGCCGGGGCCACGCCGAGGGCGCTGGTCGAACCACTGGTGCAACTGCTGGCCCCGATGGCCCCGCACATCGCGGACGAGCTGTGGGGCCGGCTGGGCCACGGCGGTTCGCTGGCGCACGGCCCGTTCCCGGCCGCCGACGAGCGGTACCTGGTCGAGGACACGGTGGAGTACCCGATCCAGGTCAACGGCAAGGTCCGGTCGCGGGTGGTGGTCGCGGCCGACGCCGACCGCGACGCCGTGCGCGACGCGGCGCTGGCCGACGAGAAGATCGTCGCGCTGCTGGCCGGTGCCACGCCGAAGAAGGTCGTCGTGGTGCCCGGCCGGCTGGTCAACGTCGTGGCCGGTTAACCGAGGCCGACCTCGGCGGCCTGTTCGGCCAGCATCGACTCGAACAGCGGGGTGGCGTCGGTGACCGGGAACGGGAACCGGTCGAAGACCTCCAGCGCCACCTGTCCGTAGAGCCGCACCCAGAACCGCAGCACGGTGTAGGCGGTGCCCAGCCCGACCACCGGTTCCGGCTGGTCGCCGTCGCGCAGGGCGTCGACCAGGGTGTCGCGGAACCGCTCGATGTCGGCCCGCAGCCGCGCCGGCACGTCCGGGTCGGACCGTTCCTGTCCCGGTGCGCCGGCCAGGATGCGGCCGGTGAAGGTCAGGAAGATCTGGCCGAACGGGTCGTTGCCGTTGCCGTCGGCGGCCCCGGGGGTGGCGGGCGTGGCGAAGACGAGGCCGAACTCGCGCGGGTGGGCGATCGCCCAGGTGCGGAAGCCCCGGCACGCGGCGAAGACCCGGGACGCGGTGTCGTCGGCGGGCAGGTGGGCCAGCACGGTGCCCAGGTCGTCGGCGAGATCGGCGCAGATGTCGCCGCAGACGTGCTGGACGAGATCGGACAGCGAGGCGTAGTAGCGGTACAGCGCGGGCGCGGTGATCCCGATCTGCCGGGCGATCGCGCGCAGGGTCAGGCCCTGGGCGCCCTGCTCGACCAGCAGGGTGCGGGCGACGGCGCGGATCCGCCGGTCGGTGTCGGCCCGGTTCTTCTCGGCCCGGGGCCGGTCGTCCGTCATCCGCCCCACCCTTGGTAAACAGTGTTCACTCAAGTACTCTCGCTCATGGTAAACGGTGTTAACTTCGCTCCGGCGTGGCTGGCCGGTACGGACAGCCTGCACCACCACGGCGGGAGGTGGGCGTGTTCACGGCCTGGGGTGTCGCGGTGTACCGGCGGCGGTGGACGGTGATCGCGCTGGTGCTGGCGGTCGCGGCGGCGGGCACCACCTGGGGGCTCGGCGTGTTCGGCCGGTTGAGCGAGGGTGGTTACACCGATCTCGGCAGCCGGTCCGCGCGAGCCCAGGCCGATGCCGACCGCGTGTTCGGCCACCGGTCCGGCGACGTCGTCGTGGAGTACACCGCACCGCCCGGCCACACCGTCGACGAACCGGCCGTCGCGACGGCCGCGCGAGCCGTCCTGCGGGCCCTGCCCGCGCGCTCGGTCACGTCCTACTGGGACACCGGCTCGCCGGCGCAGGTCACCGCCGACCACCGCGCCGCGCTGGCCGCCATCACGCTCACCGGCCCCGACGCGTACCCCGACGTCGTGCACCGGCTGGCCGTGCCCGGACTGACCGCCCGGATCGGCGGCCCGGTGCCGGTGCAGGCCGCCGTCGACCACGCCTCCACCGCCGGGTTGACGCTCGCCGAGGCCGTGTCCCTGCCGATCACCCTCGTCCTGCTGCTGCTCGTGTTCGGCAGCGTGGTCGCGGCTGCGCTGCCGGTGCTGGTCGGCGGCCTGGCCATCGGCACGTCGCTGGGCGTGCTCCGGCTGATCTCGCTGGGCGCGGACGTGAACAGCTTCGCGCCCAACGTGGTGTCGCTGCTCGGTCTCGGGCTGGCCGTGGACTACGGCCTGTTCACCGTCGGCCGGTTCCGGGAGGAGTTGGCCCGGGGCGTGGACACCGCGAGCGCCGTCCGCACGACCGTGGCCACGTCCGGCCGCACCGTCGCGTTCTCCGCGACCCTGCTGGTGGTCGCCCTGTCCGGGCTGCTGGTGTTCCCGGTCGGGTTCCTGCGATCGCTGGCCTACGGCGGCATGGCGGCGGTGGCGGTCGCCGCGACCGTGTCGCTCACGCTGTTGCCGGCGGTGCTCGGCGTGCTCGGTCCCCGGGTGGACCGGTTCTCCGTTCCGCGCCCGCACGGGTTCGGCTGGCTGCCCAGGTTGGCCGGTGCGGTGCTGCGGCGGCCGGTGCTGTTCGCCGTGCCGATCGTGGCCGGGTTGCTGTTGCTCACGCTGCCGTTCGGGTCCGTGCGGTTCGGTGCGGCGGACGAGAAACAGTTGCCGGCAGGCGATCCGACCCGGCAGGCCGTCGCCGCGATCGATGCCGACTTCCCGGCCACCGGCGAACACGCCGTCCTGCTCGTGGTGCGCGGTGACGCCGGGCCGGTGCTGGTGCGGGCCGACCGGGTGCCCGGCGTGGTGACCGTGCTGCGCGGCCCGAGCCGGGGTGACACCACGCTGCTCACCGCGATCCTGGCCGGGGACCCGCTCGGCGACGACGCCCGCTCCGCCGTGGCCGGGCTACGGGCGGTGGCGCCCGACCGGGTGCTGGTCGGCGGGTTCACGGCCGGTGTCGCGGACAGCGTGCGGTCCGTTGTGGACGGTCTGCCGGTGATGGCCGCGATCCTGGTGGCCGCGACGCTCACGTTGCTGTTCCTGGCGTTCCGGTCGGTGCTGCTGCCGGTCAAGGCCGTGCTGTGCGGTGTGTTGAGTCTCGGCGCCACGTTCGGCGTGCTGGTCGGCGTGACCCGCGAGCCGGTGCAGCCGGAGATCCTGGTGCTGATCGGTGCCGTGGTGTTCGGCCTGTCCACCGACTACGAGACGTTCCTGCTGTCCCGGATCGCCGAGGCCAGGGCCGCCGGGCCGACCACGGCCGACGCGATCCGCACCGGGCTGGTGCGCACCGGCACCATGATCAGTTCGGCGGCGCTGCTGCTGGTCGTGGTCACCGGTGCGTTCGGGTTGGCATCGCTGGCGACCCTGCGGTTCCTCGGCATCGGCATGATCGTCGCTCTCGTGCTGGACGCCACGGTGGTGCGGCTGATGCTGGTGCCCGCCCTGCTGCGCCTGCTCGGCGACGCGGCCTGGTGGGCACCGCGGTCAGCGCGCCACGGCCATCGTGCGCGCCCTGGACATGACGACCAGCCGCTGCACGCCGAACGAGATGGCGATGTAGAGCAGCAGCGCGGCCGACGCCAGGCCACTGGTCGGACTGTGCACGCCGCCCTCGATCAGCACGTCGGCACCGAAGTGCACGCCGATCGCGATCAGCCACAGCACGACGGTGAGGGCGTTGCCCTGCCGGTACAACACGCCGTTGTCCCGCCACAACCGGACGGTGTACGCGCGCAGCGCACCGAACGCGGCGGCCAGCACCAGGCTGGCGGCCAGCATGGTGACGGCGGTGCTGGTCACCGGGTGGTCGGACAGGAACTTCACCAGTTCGTAGACCCCGACCAGGACTAGGACGAGGAGCACGACGGGCCTGGCGTCCTCCTTGACCGGACGCTTGGCCACCTGGCGGACGATGACGAACAGGAGGACGACGACGGATATCACGATGGTCAGAACTGTGTTGCTCACGGCGGTCAGAGTGCGCTTCACGCAGGTCGAGTGGATCAGTCCTCGGGTGGAACCGGGGTTGATTCGCCGGAAGGCGCACACTGGTGTCATGGCCGACACCGAGATCGTCATGTACGCCCGCCCCGGTTGCCCGTTCTGCATGATGTTGCGCCGCGACCTGGCCGCCGCCGGGCTGGACTACCGCGAGCGGGACATCTGGCAGGAGCCCGAGGCGGCGGCGGCGGTCCGCGCGGTGGCGGACGGCAACGAGACCGTGCCGACGATCAACATCGGCGACGTGTGGCTGGTCAACCCGTCGGTGGACGAGATCAGGAACGTGCTGCGGAGCGCGGCCTGACTGTATGGTCGGCGACCATGTCGAACACCAGGCTCAAGGGCGTCGGGGTCAGTGCCGGCCGGGCGTCCGGCCCTGCCGTCCGGGTGGCCGATCCGCTGCCCGAACCGGCCCCCGGTCCGGAGCCGGCCGACCGGCCCGCCGAGGCGGCGCGCATCGCGGTCGCGGCCGACGCGGTCGCGGCCCGACTGGAGCAGGCGGCGGCCGCCGTCGAGGGTGACGCCCGTGCGGTGCTGGAGACCACGGCCGCGATGGCGGCCGACCCGGCGCTGGTGAGCGAGGCCGAGCAACTGGTCACCGGCCGAGGCCTGCCCGCGCCCCGCGCCGTGCACGAGGCGGCGGCCGCGTTCGCCGAGACGCTCGCCGCGGTCGGCGGCTACCTGGCCGAACGGGTGGGCGACATCCAGGACGTGGCCCGGCGGATCATCGCCCAACTCACCGGTGTGGCACCGCCCGGCGTGCCGGCACTGGCCGCGCCGAGCATCCTGGTCGCCCGCGATCTCGCGCCCGCCGACACCGCCGGCCTGGACCCCGCGCTGGTGCTCGCGCTGGTCACCGAGGAGGGTGGCCCCACCAGTCACACCGCGATTCTCGCCCGCTCCCTACGCATCCCGGCCGTCGTGGCATGCCAGGGCATCCTCGACCAGAGCGCCGCCGGCCTGATCGTGGACGGCGACACCGGTGAGGTCGAACTGGTCACCGGTGACGTGGTCACCCGCGCGGCCACCGCCATCGGACCCAGCGCCTGGAACGGCATCGGCACCACGGCCGACGGCCACCGCGTCAAGGTGCTGGCCAACGTCGGCGGCGCGGCCGACGCGCGGGCCGGTGCCGCAGCCGGAGCCGAGGGCGTCGGCCTGTTCCGCACCGAGTTCAGCTACCTGTCGGCCACCACCGAGCCGACCGAGGCGCAGCAGCGCGCCGCCTACGCCGAGGTGCTGATCCCGTTCGCCGGCAAGCCGGTCGTGGTCCGCACCCTGGACGCGGGCGCGGACAAACCGTTGCGGTTCCTGGCTCCCGAGCCGGAACCCAACCCGGCGCTCGGCGTGCGCGGCGTGCGGGTGGCCCGGGCGCGGGCCGGCCTGATCGACCGGCAGTTGGCCGCGATCGCCGGTGCCGCCGCGGACAGCGGAGCGGACGTGTCGGTGATGGCGCCGATGGTCGCCACCGCCGAGGAGGCGGAGTGGTTCGCCGGCCGGGCCAGGGCGGCCGGGATACCGAGGGCCGGCGTGATGATCGAGGTGCCGGCCGCCGCGCTGACCGCGCGGGAGATCTTCAAGGTCACCGACTTCGTCAGCCTGGGCACCAACGACCTGGCCCAGTACGTGTTCGCGGCCGACCGGCAACTGGGCGCGGTGGCCGCGCTGAACGACCCGTGGCAACCCGCGCTGCTGCGGCTGATCGCGATCGTCGGCGAGGCCGCGCTCGCGACCGGCAAGCCGGCCGGGGTCTGCGGTGAGGCCGCAGCCGATCCGCTGCTGGCCTGTGTGCTGGTCGGGCTCGGCGTGAGCAGCCTGTCCATGAACGCGCCCTCGGTCGACACGGTCGGCGCCACGCTGGCCGCGGTCAGCCTGGACCAGTGCCAGACCGCGGGCCGGATCGCGGCGGCCGCCGGCACGCCCACGGCCGCTCGGCTCGCCGCCAGGGCTGCTCTCGGTCCGTTGTCCTAGCGGCGGAACAGCCTGCGCAGCAGGCCGGGCCGGCTGATCCGCACCTCTCCGGCCAGCAGTCGGCCGCCCAGCACGAAGATCGGGTCGCCGAGCCGGTCCGGAGGCCGCCGGTCCACCACCCGGCCGCCGGTGACGTGCACGGCGGCGGCCAGCACCGTGGCCCGGCGCGGTACCCGCAGTTCGATCAGGCCGCCGGTGACGGCGAGTTCGACGGTGGTCCGCCGGCCGGCCAGGACCGCGCGGGTGAAGTCCAGCCGGGTCACCCCGAGCCGGCTGGTCAGCCGGACCTTCGCCGGTACCGTCCAGCGGCCGGTGCGGCGCACCTCGGACAGCACGCTGCGCAGCACCAGCACGTCACGGACGACCGGTTCGGCCGGCAGCAGGTCGGGCAGGTCCAGCAGGACGGCGTTGATCTCGGACCTGGTCTGCGCCGCCAGCACCGCGTCGGTGCGGTCGCCGAACTCGTCCAGGTCGAGCATGCCCTGGCCGACGGCCCGCTGCAGCAGGTCGATCACGTGGTCACGCTCGGCGTCGGACGCCCGGAGAGCCGAGTTTTCAACGGACACAATCTCACGCTAGCAAAACTTCTTAGTCGCCGTGGGAACGTTGCCGATCGGTGATCAGCCCTGCTCCTCGTCCAGCCCGTGCTCGATCACGTACCGCGCCAGCTCGACCCGGTTGTGTAACTGGAGTTTCCGCAGCGTCGACTGCACGTGGCTCTCCACCGTGCGGTGCGAGATCACCAGCCGGTCGGCGATCTGCCGGGCGGACAGGCCCTTCGCCACCAGCCGCAGCACCTCGGTCTCCCGATCGGTCAACGCCGGGGTCTCGTCCTCGTCCTGCGGACCGGTGGACATCCGGCGGAACTCGCCCAGCACCAGTCCGGCCAGACCGGAGGTGAACACCGCGTCGCCGGCCGCCGTCCGGCGCACCGCGTCCACCAGTTCCTCCACCGACGCCGACTTGACCAGATAGCCGGACGCGCCCGCCTTGACCGCCTCCAGCACGTCGGAGTGCGCCCCGCTCGCCGACAACACCAGCACCCGCGTGGCGGGCACCTTGCCGGCGATGCCGACGATCGCGTCCACCCCGGAACCGGTGCCCAGGTTGAGGTCCATCAGCACCACGTCCGGCCGCACGGCGGTGGCGATGCGCACCGCGGACTCGGTGTCACCCGCGGTCGCGGCCACCTGGAAACCACGCTCGGACAGGTCCCGCGCCACCCCGTCCCTCCATAATGGATGGTCGTCGACGACCATCACCGAGATGGGCCGTGCGTCCATCAGCCGTCCCCCTTCAGCCTGGCCCGCTGGCGTGCGCTCGGCACCCGGAACTCCCATTCGGTGCCGACCTCGGTCCTCAGGTCGGCCGCACCGCCCAGTTCGGCGACCCGGCCGCGGATCGACCTCGCCACGCCCAGCCTGCCCTCGGCCGCTGCGGCCGCCAACCGGCCCGGCTCGATGCCGGGCCCGTTGTCCCGCACGCTCAGCACGATCTCGTCGGACAGGTCCTCCAGCAGCACCCAGGCGTGTGCGTCCGGACCGGCGTGCCGGGTGACGTTGGACAGCGCCTCCCGCACCACGGCGGCCAGTTCGGTGGCCAGCCGCGCCGGCAGCATCACCCTGGTGCCCGGCACCGCGATGTCCACCCTCGGCGTCGCCATGATCTGCAACAGCGCCCGCACGTCGACGTCACCGTCCGGAGTGGACTCCGGCGGTGCGGCGGCGACCAGCGCCCGCAACGCGACCTCCTGCTCACCGGCCAGCCGGGCCAGCTCGGCCGCCTCGCCGCCCAGCTCGGCGCCCCGCCGCTGGACCCTGGCCAGCACCTGCAGCACGCTGTCGTGGATCGACCTGGCCAGCCGCTCCCGCTCCGCGGTGGCGGCCTCGGACCGCAGGGCGTGCGCCAGCTGCTCGCCGGACCGGCGTGCGGTCACCGACGCCATCCCGATCACCAGCCCGGTGACGATCAGCAGCACGGCGTCCCGGGACAGGTCGACGTCCACGTAGCCGTGCGTGGTGAAGTTGAAGACTGCCAGCACGGCGCCGAACACGGCACCGCCGATCGGACCGGTCCGGATCGCGCCGACCGCGACCACCCCGCTCACCCACACCGTGGTGAGCAGCGGGATCGGTGCCTGGCCGGCCAGCTGGGTGTGGGTGAACACCAGGCGGGAGCTGAACATCAGGCCGCAGCCCACCACCAGGTCCGCCACGGTCAGGGTCAGCCAGCGGCTGCTCTCCCGCAGGAAGAACCAGCCGGTCAGCAGCGTCCAGGCACCGAGCACGGCGATCAGCACCCAGCCCAGCGCGGGCATGGCGTACCGCGTGTCGTAGACGGCGGTCGCGCCGACCGCGAAGCAGTAGGTGAGCACCCGCAGCACGACGGCGGCCCGCCACCACGGGGTGAGCGGGTCGCGGGTCGGCGCGTCGGCGGCGGGCAGCGGCCAGGCGCGCACCGCGGGCGTCCGCCGCGCGGGCGCGGGTCGGGTCTTCGGCACCGCCACGGCCTCGCTCCTTCGTCGGAGTCAGTGTCGCTGATCGGTGTCCGAGCCGGAGCTCGGCGTGTCGGTGTCCGGTGGCTCGGTGTTCGACGGCTTGCTGTCCGACGGCTCGGTGTTCGACGGCTTGGTGTCCGATGGCTCGGTGTCCCGGGCGTCGTCGGCCGGTGGCTCGTCGGCCGCCGGTTTCCGGGCGTCGTCGGCGATCGGTGTGTCGTTGATCGGGTTGGCCGCCTTGCGTTCCAGCGCGTCCACGGCGTCCGGCGGTATCGGCGGGTCGTGCAGCAGCGACCGGACGCCGGCGTTCACCACGGCCAGGATCGGCACCGCGAGCAACCCGCCGGCGATCCCGCCCACCTCGACACCGGTCGCGATGGACAGCACCACGGCCAGCGGATGCAACCGCACGGCCCGGCCCAGCAGCAGCGGCTGCAGGATGTGGCTCTCCAGCTGCATCACCGCGATCACGATGCCCAGCACGATCAGTGCCGGCACGAAACCGTTGGCCACCAGCGCGACCAACACCGCCACCGCGCCCGCGATGACCGCACCGACGATCGGGATGAACGCCGCCAGGAACACCAGCGCGGCCAGTGGCGCGGCCAGCGGCACCCGCACGATCGCCAGGCCGATGCCGATGCCGATGGCGTCCACCACGGCCACCGCCGCCGTGGCCCGCACATAGCTGACCAGCGACGCGAACCCGCGCCTGCCGGCCACGTCGACCCGGTCCCGCACGTCGGCCGGCACGATCTTGATGGTGAACGTCCAGACCTTGTTGCCGTCGTGCAGGAAGAAGATCAGCGTGAACAGGGTCAGCAGCGCCGCCGTGGCCATCTCGCCGACGGTCACCGCCGTGGTCAGCGCGCCGCTGGTGAGCGCGGACTGGTCGGCGCCCAGCGACTTGACCACCTGGTTCACGAAGTTGCTCAACTGCTGCTGGGTCAGGTGTAACGGTCCGGTCTCCAGCCAGTGGCTGATCTGCTGGAGGCTCTGCGACACCTGCTGGGCCAGTTTCGGTACGCCGTTGACGAACTCGGTGATCACGAACGTCAGCACACCACCGACCACCACCAGGCCGCCGATCAACACCAGCGCCGTGGCCAGCCCCCTGGGCACCCGCCGCGCGTGCAGGTACGCCACGATCGGCGCCATCAGCGCGGACAGCAGCAGCGCGATGGCCACCGGGATGACCACAATGGCCAACCGGCCGACGATCCACGCGATCGCGGCGATCGCGGCGAGCACGATGATCAGGCGCCAGGACAACGCCGCACTGACCCGGAGGACTCGGGGCACGCGCCGGGTCACGTCGTCGCCCTCGGTGAAGCGGGAGATGCTCACGTAACCACGGTATCGGACCAGTGACACTACGTAGTGTGACTGGTCGTCGCACGCTGGGTGAGTAACACGATCGGGGCGTCTTCGCTGTTCGTTGCTGCGCGCGACCCCGTCGGCCTGGCAACCTCGCTGACCGTCATCCCCCATTTCTCGGACGGAAGGTGCGGTCGGTCGTGGACACGGCACGGACGGATCGGGACACGTCCCGGTGGCTGTGCCGCGTACTGGTCGTAGTCGGCGGTGCGGTGGTCGCCGCCGCGGCCGCCTGGCTGTTCTCGTCCGCGACCGCGTCGGCCGACACGCTGCCACAGCCCACCGACCCCGTCGCCACCGTCGTCGGGCACACGCTCAGCGCGGTCGGTGCGCCGGAAACCGTTGCCACGCCGACGGTTCCGGTCGCGCTGCGGCACGCGCCGACGCAGGTGGCCGTGCCGCTGCGCGGTGTCACGTCGGCGCTGGGCAAGGCCGTCGGCCAGCTCGGCCACCACGTGCCGCCCGTCGTCAGCGTGCCCACGGCGCCCATCCGGCCCACCGCTGCGCCGCCGCCGGTCCGGAGCACCGTGCACCACGACGTGCACCGCGCGACGGTCCCGGTCGCCGCGCCGCACCGGCCGGTGGCGGTCACCGTCACGCACGACCGGCCGGCCGCCCCGGCTCCGGTGCGCCGCCCGGTCACCCCGTCCACTCCCCGACCCGCCGCTCCGTGGAGCCCGATGCCGGCACCGACCGCGCCCAGCGGCAGCGGTGTCGGCGCACCGGGTGCGGGCGGCCTGGCACCGGCCGAGTACGCCGGTGCCCCCGTCGTGCCGGGCCTCGACCTGATCAGGGTCGTCCCGGCGAGCACTCCGTTCGGTCGCGCCAGCGCCGGCCGCGGGCCCGGCAGCACGCCCGACTGACGTGCCACCCGCGGGCCCGTCGGCCCGCGCGCTCCACCGTTCCCTTTTCCACGACCCAACCCTGCCCGGCGGGCAGGGGCACCGAAGGAGATCACATGCAGACCTGGGCTCAGCGCGGCGTGCGGACAGCCCTGGTTACCGGCGGACTGCTGATGCTCGGTACGGGCATCGCGAACGCCTCGCAGCACGTGCCGGCGACTCCCATCGACGCCGGCGGCCTGCCGGGCGCGGGGTCGCTGCCGGCACCACTCGGCAAGGAGGAGACCGATGTGCTCCACACCACGCTCGACACCGCCAGCGGCAACGCCATGACCAATGTGGACCGTGGCACGGTCGCCGACGACGTGGCCACACCGACCCGCCTGGAGCACGTTCTCGCGGCGGCCAACCGGTTGCGCCACTCGGCCGGGTTCCGCCCGGCGAACGAATGGGGCGCGGTGACCGGTGATCTCGCCCAGTTGCCCGCCAACCACGTGTACCGGGTGCCGGGCGACGTGGTCGGCCGTGCCGTGGACAGCCGGTACGCCGCCGGGCCCGGCTCGGACGGCGACACCGCGCCCCGGCTGGACCTGCCGTTCGGCGACCAGGCGCAGTTCGGCCCGTCGGACGAGGTGGACGGCCTGCTCGGCGCCAACCAGGTGCCGAGGATCGGCGACCTGTTCCGCGCCCGGCCCAGGCCGGTGGCCGACATGGCGCACACCCAGGTGTTCCCGGTGCTGTCCGACGGCGTGCCGGCGGTGTCGCCGGTGGCGCCGGTCTCGCCGGCCGAGCTGACCCAGCGGCTGCCGGTCATCCCGGCCACGCCTGCCACGCCCCGGAACCTGCCGTACCTGCCGCAGCCGAGGAACACGCCGTACGACCCGCAGCCCCGGTACGAGCCGATGAGCGGCGTACTGCCGGTGACCGGGTCGCTGCCGAACACGCCGGGCATGTCGACGCCGGTCGCGGCGGCCAACCTGCCCACGGTCAACCACCCGCCGACGCCGAACCTGTCCACGCTGCCCGACCTGCCCCCGGTGCCGACCCTGCCGGCGATGCCGCCGCTGCCTGGCCGGCCCAGGACGCAGGCCATGCCGGCCGCGCCGGTGCTGCCCCAACCGCAGGTGAGTGCTCCGTCGCTGCCGGCGATCCCGGCGCTGCCGCGCCTGTCCGGCCCGGCCGCGGGCGGCTTCCCGGCACTGGGTGCCCCGGCGCCGCAGGACATGCCGGCCGGGTCTGCGCAGCAGTTGATGGCCCAGTTGCGCGGCCTGATCAGTGACCTGGAGCAGGGTCGCCAGATGCACCCGATGGATGGTGCCGAGCAGACGACGCTGTTGCCGAGGATCACCGACGACGGTCCGGTGCCACCGGTCCGCTGACGCCCCACCACACGACGAGGGCCCGGGAGGCGAACTTCCCGGGCCTCGTCGCGTCCCCTCAGGCCGCCTTGTTCTCCAGCGCGGCCAGTACGTCGGCCCGGAGCCGTGCCGGGTCGACCTTGGCCTCGGCCAGGATCGCCGCGGCCGTGGTGTCGTCGTCGGCCAGCAGGCCGAGTAGCAGGTGTTCGGCGCCCAGCGACTTGTCCCGCCGGGTCGTCGCCGCGTGCAGCGCCCGCTGGAGAGCGTGCTTGGCCGCCTTGTCCATGTGCGGCCCGCCCCGCCTGGCCCGTAGCCGGCCGCCCAGCGCCTCCGGGCCGAACGACTCGTTGATCCTGGCCAGCACGCTGTCCAGGTCGATGCCCACCGCGTGCAGCGCGGCCGCGTCCTCGGGGTCGAACAGCGGTGTCGACACTCGTTTCGTGATGCCGGCCCGGACCGTCACCTCGTCCAGCCCGGCCGAGCGCAGGAGCTCAGCGACCGGTCCGGTCCGGTCGTCGAGCAGGGCGAGCAACAGGTGCCCGGTGCCGATGTCCCGGTGGCCCAGCCGGCGGGTCTCCGCGTTGGCGCGGACGACGGCCTCCCGCGCGGCCGTGGTGAACCGTTCGAACATGATCAACCCTCCCGCTCCCGCGACGCGTACTTCTTGTGCACCGCCTGCTTGCTGACGTCGAGCGCGTCGGCGATGTCCCGCCACGACCAGCCCTGCCGCCGTGCGTTGGCCACCTGGAGTGCCTCCAGGTGTTCGGCCAGCTTGCGCAACGCCAACGCGGCCCGTAGGCCGGTCCGCGCGTCCGCCCCGCTGGCCGCCGCCACCGGATCCGCCGCCTCGTTCATATCGTCAAAGTTAGTTGACGCTTGAGTGGTTGTCAAACAAAGTTGACGCGGGCCCGGATCGCCTCGGCGACTTCGGCGACGGTCCGCCCCTCGGTGTCGATCCGCGCGCCGACCGACGCACACTCCAGCGCCTCGGCCTGGGCGGCGGCCGTCCTGGCGACCGCATCCAGCACCTCGACCGGTTGGCCCCGCAGTCCCTCACCGGCCAGCGCCGGGCCCTCACCGAGGCCGCGCCGGGCGATCCGCTCGGCCAGTGCGGACGGTCCGGCGTGCAGCCGGTGGACGGTGATCCCGGGCAGTGCCTCGGTGTACGGCTCGACGTCGGCCACCTGGCCCCCGGCGACCAGGAACTCGGCGCCCCGCTCCCGGAAGACCCGCCACAGCGCCACCAGGTTCGCGGCCGTGAGCCGATGGTCGACCGGACCCGGCCGGCAGAACCCGATCTGCTCCAGGTCCACGAATGCCGCCGTGCGACCGGCCGCCGGCGCCGACGAGCAGACCTCGAAGCCCACCGTCGACTTCCCCACACCCCGCGCACCACACAACAACAGGACCCGCCCGCCGTCCGCCGAGCCGGCGTCGACGTGCTCGTCGACCGGATCGGCCAGCACCGGCCAACCCGTCCACTCCCGCACCAGCCGGGCCACCCCGGCCACACCCAACCCCGATGTGTCCATATCGGACGACGCGAAGTCCTTCGCGTCCAACAGTTCCGCCTCGGCCAACACACTGTCCACCAGATCCGGCCGGGCCTCCCGCGCCACGAACCGTCGCACCAACTCCTCCGGCGCACACCGCAGCCGGCACACGGTCAACGCCACCGAGGGCAGGTCACCGGCCAGCACGCCACGCGCCGGGTCCACCACCCCCGACACCACGACGCACCGCGCCCCCGCGGCCCGGAAGTTCGCCACGACGGCCGCGAGCGCCCGTAGCTTCAGCCGATGCCGGTCCGGATCGTCAGCCGGATCCGGGTAACACATCCCCAACTGGTCGATGTCCACGTACCCCAGCCGGATCCCACGCCCGGCCCATTCACCGAACAACTCCCAGGCCACCGCCGACTTCCCCACGCCGGGTGGCCCGCACAGCCACAACATCGGCAGCCGGGTCACGCACGAGCCTCCATCGCCTTCGCGATCCGCTGCGCCAACCTGACCCGCGACTGGTCCCGGGTGTGCACGCCGAGCGTCCCGTTGGCCCTGGCCACCTCGATGGCGTCCCGGATCGGGTCGTGCGCGTCGGACCGGCCGCCCTCGACCAGGTCCAGGCCGACCCGGAGTGCGTGCCACTGCTCGAAACTCGATCGGGGCAGGCGGACCGCGTCGGTGACGATGTCGAGCGACGCCAACCGTGGGTTCCCCTGCATCAGGCCGAGCGCGGTGATTCGATTGCCGTCCTGGCCGGACCGGAACAACTCGACGACAGCCTCCGGGGTCACGAAGTCGAGTCGGGCCATCTTCCTGGCCTGGTCCACGAGGTCGCCCTGTGCGTTGGTGCGCGCCCGGCCGCCCGGACTGTTCGCCCGGACCTGCTCGTACCGGGTCGCCAGCGGCTCCATCGCGGTGAGCAGCAGTTCGGCCTCGCGGCGCAACCGATCCGCACCTTCCGCGTCACCCGACGCGTCCGCCTCGTCGGCCTGGTGCAACTTCGCCTGGGCCCGGTCCAGGACCAGCTTGATCCCGCCGCCCTCGACACTCTCCAGCCGGTTGGCGAACAGGGTGACCACGAGTAGCACGCCACCCGCCACGACCAACGCGGCCGAGCCCGCCGAGTTGGTGGTGACGAACACGGCCACCGCGCCTGCCGCGAGCAGCGCGATGCCCACCATGGCGACCCCGAGCCGCGCCAGCGTCGTCGTCTCCGGCCGGAGCCGCCGTAACGCCGGCAGCCCTCCGTTGAGCCCAGCCACACAGTCCCCCATCGCACGGCGAGATTGGTTGGAGAACCTACCGCTTGTAGCGTCCGAAGGTGCACCGCAATGATCCTGCCCAGTACGACGACCTCGCGGACCAGTGGTGGCGGCCGAGGGGCCAGTTCGCGATGCTGCACTGGCTGGCGGCGGCCCGGGCCGCACTGGTGCCGCCGGCCACACGGCCCGGCGCGCTTCTGGTCGACCTGGGCTGCGGCGCCGGCCTGCTGGCCCCGCACCTGGCCGGCAAGGGCTACCGGCACGTCGGCGTCGACCTCACCACGAGCGCACTGGCCCAGGCGGCCGCGCACGGCGTGACGGCGGTGCGCGGCGACGTGTGCCGGGTACCGCTCGCCGACGGCTGCGCCGACGTGGTGTGCGCGGGCGAGATCCTCGAACACGTCCCGGACCTGCCGGCCGCGGTCGCCGAGGCGTGCCGCGCGCTCCGGCCCGGCGGCCTGCTGGTGCTGGACACCTTGGCGGACACGGCATTGGCGCGACTGATCGCAGTGACGGTGGGCGAACGGATTCCCGGCACGCCACCGCCCGGCATCCACGACCCGGCGCTGTTCGTCAACCGAGGGCGGCTGGTCGCCGAATGTGCCAGGCACGGTGTTTCCCTTGCCCTGCGCGGCATCCGCCCCGCCGCCATCGACGTGGTCCGCTGGCTGGCCGGCCGCTCGGCGACCGTCCGGCTGGTCCCGGTGCCCACGACGGCGGTGCTGTTCCAGGGCGTGGGCCGGAAACGCTGACGGTCAGCGACCGGGGATCTCGACCTCGCGGACCGGCGCCAGCGCGGCGGGTGGGAAGTCCGGCCAGTCCGGGCCGTGGTGATCCTTGCCCTGCAGGTGCCGGTCCAGGAACGCCTGGGTCGCGGTCAGCACGTGGGTGACCTGCTTCGCGGTGAGCGCGCCGTCGGTCAGCGCGTCACCCAGTTCTTCCAGGTCCAGCACGCGATACGGCCGTTCCGGCGGGCCGACGATGATGTCGACGTAGTGGTCGACGACGTGGATCGTGTCGCCCTGCTCGTGAATCTCGACCAGGTCGATGTACCACCAGCCGCCCAGGACCGGCTGGAACACCACCGGCTGGTTGAGCTGCGCCGACTCGTCCAGCAGCAGGAACGCCCGCTGCCGGCGCCCGGCATCCGGGCGCACGTACATCCCGTCCGGGATGTCGAACTCGTAGGCGGCGACCCGGCCGGCCCGGACTCCCGGGCAGGGCAGGTCGCCGCGCAGCACCGTCACCGGTTCCACCGAGAACGTCATGCCGTGCACTCTGCCGCAGTGTCAGTAGGCGATGCCGACGGTCTGCCGGATCGAGTCCGGGCGGTCGATGGTCCGGAGCATGCAGTGGGCCACATCGGCGCGGGAGATGAGCGGGCCGCGTCGGAGGTTCTGGCCGTAAGCGGTCCGGTACGTGCCGGTGAGCGGCTTGTCGGTCAACCTCGGCGGTCGCATGATCGTCCAGTCCAGCGTGCTGTCCCGCAGGATGTCCTCCATCACCCCGAGATCTGCGTAGTGCTTGGCGAACATGGTCCTGGCGAACGGCGCGCCCAGATACCGCATGACGAACCCGTCGCCCGGGTCGTGCTTGGTCGGGTGGGGCCGGCCCGGCGAGGCCACGGTGCCCATCGGCGCGGCGCTGACCACGATCAGGCGGTGCGTGCCGGTGGCCAGCATGGCCTCGACGATCAACCGGGTGCCCCGAGAGGTGATGCCGTGGTCGGCGGAGCCGCGCGGGCCGAGCCCGGACAGCACGGCGTCCGCTCCCTGCACGGCGTCCTGGAGCACGGCCGGGTCCGGCCTGGCCAGGTCGACGGTGATCCGGCGTGCCCGGTCGGGCAGCCGGCTTGGGTTACGGGCCACCGCTGTCACGTCGTGACCGGCGGCCAGGGCCTGGTCCAGGGCGTGCCGGCCGATCCCGCCGGTGGCCGCGACGATGGTGAGCTTCATGGCGATTCCCCTCAGTTCTGGAAGGCGGCCGCGTTGCGGGCCACCCAGTCGGCGAAGGCGGTGGCCGGGCGGCCGAGGATCGTGGCCACCTCGTCGGTGGCGACCGGCCGTCCCACGCAGGCGGCCAGCCGCGCCACGAAGGCGTCGGCGAAATTCCGGGACATGACCTGCGCCAGAGCGTGTCTGGCCGCGTCCGGCGGGACCTCCTGGAACCGCAGCGGTCGGCCCAGCACCCGGCCGATGGTGGCGACCATCTCGGCCTGGGTCAGCGACACCGGTCCGGTCAGCACCGGCTTCCGACCCAGCAGCTGGTCGCCGACCAGCGCGCGGGCGGCCACCTCGGCGACGTCGCGCGGGTCGATCGGGGATTCCTCGGCGGCGGCATGGGGCCCTCGGACGATGTCGCCGGCCTGGATCTGCCGGGCCCACATGCCGATCGTGTTGGTGGCGAAGGAGGTCGGCCGCAGGCTCACCCACTCCAGCCCGGAGCCGACCACTGCCCGCTCGACCTCCATGTTGCGATCCCCGTTGGCCCGGGACGGTTGCAAGCAAAAATCGTCGTCCACGTTGATCGCGGCCAGTGCCACCAACCGGCGGACGCCGTATTGCTTGGCGTGGTCCACCAACGCGTCGGCGGACTCGCCGACGGCACGCGGGTTGAGGAACACCGTGTCGACCCCGGCCAGCGGGACCGTCTCCGGCCGCGACGGGTCGCCTGCCACCACCTCGACGCCGTCCGGCAGCGCGGCGGCGTCCGGGTCGCGGGTCAGTGCGGCGACCTTCTGCCCGTCCGCCGACAACAGTTCGACGACCTGCCGGCCCACCAGCCCGGTCGCCCCGGTGATCAGGATCATCGCGGAACCCCCTCAACGGATACCATGTCTTCTGTAGTCCGTACTATATGAGGATAATATCATATGAGTTCCATAGGACATGGGAACGCCAGGAACCGGCGTCGGCTGAACAACCTGATCAGGGACTCGCTGCGCGAGGTGAGCTCGCAGTTGTCGCTGCTCAACCACCGGGTGAGCAGCCAACTCGGCATCAAGGACGCGGACTACGACTGCCTCGACCTCATCGGCCGGCACGGCCCACTGAGCCCCAGCGCGCTGGCCAAACGGGCCGGCCTGCACCCGGCCACCATCACCGGCATCCTCGACCGGCTGGAACGCGCCGGCTGGGTGACCCGCGAACGCGACCCCGCCGACCGGCGCGCCGTCCTCGTCCATGCCCGCCGCGACCGGAGCGCGGAGATCTTCCACCTCTACACCGGGATGAACAGCGCCATGGACGAGCTGATCAGCGGCTACACCGAGGGCGAACTGGCCGTCCTCGCCGACTTTCTCCAGCGGACCGCCGCCGCCGGCAAGACCGCCACCGACGAGCTGGCCGACTAGCGAGCCTGGCGGTGCAGGTCGTCGCTGACGGCGAGGGAGCCGAGCAGATCGAGTGCCTGGGCGGACGGGCTGCCGGGCTCGGCCTGGTAGATGACCAGGAGCAGTTCGTCGGTGCCGGTGATGGCGAGCTTGTCCCGGTGCAGTGACAACTCGCCGACCTGCGGATGATTCAGCCGGGCGGTGGCGCCCTCGCGGCGATGGATGTCCTGCCGGGCCCACAGCGTGCGGAACCGCTCACTCTTCAGGGAGAGCTGGCCGACCAGCTCGGTCAGCCGGGGATCGTCGGTGTCGCTGCCGAGCACGGCCCGCAGTTGTGCCACGACACCGGCGGTGCCTTCCTCCCAGTCCGGATGCAGGTCCCGAGCACCGGGATCGGTGAACAGCGCGCGCAGCCGGTTCACGCCGGGCGCCATGTGCGGCGACAGCGCGACGGCCAGCCGGTTCGCGGCCAGCACGTCCATGTACTTGTTCTGCACGAACGCCGGCGCGCGACGAGCAGATCACGCACATCCTGAACACGAACCTGATCGGCTCCATCCAGGTCACCCGCGCGGCGCTACCCCACCTGCGCGGCCAGGGCGGCGGCCGGATCATCCAGATCTCCACCTACGGCGGCCAGGCCACCCACCCCGGCACGTCGCTGTACCACGCCAGCAAATGGGGGATCGAGGGATTCATGGAGTCGGTCGCCCAGGAGGTCGCCCCGTTCGACATCGGGATCACCATCGTCGAACCGGGCGGCGCCCGCACCGAGTTCCGCTTCGACAGCCTCCACCTCGCCACCCCCATGGCCGCCTACGACGACACACCGGCCGCGCTGACCCGCACCGCCCGGGACCGCGGCCGCCCGCCGCTCGGCGACCCGGCCGCGATGGCCGCGTGCGTCATCGCCAGCGCCGATCGGTCCCCGGCCCCGAAACGACTGGTGCTGGGCAGCGACTCCTACCGGTTCCGGCACGCGGCACTGTCCGAGCGCCTGGCCGACATCGAGGCACAGCACGACACCGCCGGCAGCACCGACATCGTCGTGGCGTCCCGCGCCTCAGTGTGAGATGCGCGCTCCGATCCCGTCGAGGACGTAGTCGAGGCCGGCCCGGAAGGTGTCGTCGGCGTCGAGGTGCGGGCCCTCATGGACGACCGTGGCCAGCGTGGGGAACCGGCCGGTGGCGAAGGCCCGTCGCAGGTAGGGCCCGAACGCGACCTGCCACTGCCTCTGGTCCATCCCGGAGGCCCGCTCGGCGCGTCGCTCGGTGATCTCCCGGCGCACGGCGCCGATCACGTACGCGTTGACCGCGGCGATCGCCGGCACGAGGGTGTCCAGGTCGACACCGGCCATACCGGCCGCGACGGCTTCCCCACTGGCCAGCGTGTTCGGCCCGAGTTGGGGCCGTCCACCGAGTAGGTCGGCGAGCCATTCGTGCTGGTGGGCGGCGTGTCGAATGGCTTCGGCCAGGGAGTACAGCACCGCTCGCCAGCCGTCGCCGGCCGGCCGGATCTCGGCGTGGACCGCGTCGACCATCAGGTCGAGCAACTCCTCCTTGGTGGCGATGTAGCCGTACAGCCGCATCGGCCCGACGTCCAACGCGGCGGCGACCTTGCGCAGCGACACCGCGTCCAGGCCGTCCGCGTCGGCCAGCCGGATCGCCGCGCGGACGATCCGCTCCCGGCTCAGCGGGGCCAGCACCGGTCGATCCGGCGGCTCCGGCCGCTCCCACACCAACACGCCGCCGACAATACAGCGCTGCAACTGATACAGTGTATCGACAGATACAGTGAATGGGGGTAGCGATGACCATCGCCATTGTCGGAGCCGGTCCGGGTGGCCTGGCCCTGGCGCGGGTGCTGCACGTGAACGGCATCGATGCCGTCGTGTACGAACGGGAATCGTCGCGCGAGGCGCGCGGTCAGGGCGGCATGCTCGACATCCACTCCGGCCAGCGGGCGCTGCGCGAGGCCGGCCTGATCGACCAGTTCTACGCGGTTGCCCGTGGTGCGGGCCAGGACATGCGGCTGCTCGAACCGGACGGCACCCTGCTGCTGCGGGAGGACACGCCCGACGACGCCCCACTGGCGCGACCCGAGGTGGACCGCGCCGATCTGCGCAACCTGCTGCTGGACTCCATTCCCGAACACGCGGTGCGCTGGGGACACGCGTTCGAATCCGCCGGCGACGGTGTGCTGCACTTCGCCGACGGCAGCAGTGCGACGTATGACCTGCTGGTCGGCGCCGACGGCGCGCAGTCCAGGGTCCGTGCGCTGCTCACCGACGCCCGGCCGGCGCACATCGGCCAGAACGTCGTCGAACTCGGCATCCCCGACGTCGACCGCACCCACCCCGACCTCGCGGCGATGGTGGGCCGCGGCAACTACTGGGTGCTCGGCGACGGGAAATCCCTGGCGGCGCAGCGCAAGGGCGACGGCCGCGTGCACATCGGCCTCAGCTTCTACAACACCGCCGAGGACTGGTTCGCCACCAGCGGGATCCCGTTCCACGACCCGGCCGCCACCCGGGCGCGGCTGATCGAGGAGCTCACCGGCTGGGACTCACGGTTCACCGCACTGATCGCGGCCTGCGACGACACGGTCGTGCCACGGTCGATCACCACTCTCCCGCTCGGCCTGACCTGGCCGTCGACGCCGGGCGTCACGCTGCTCGGCGATGCCGCGCACCTCATGCCGCCGGTGGGGGAAGGGGCCAACATGGCGCTGCTCGACGGCGCCCTGCTCGGTCTCGCGCTGGCCGCGCACCCGGACGACTTTCCCGCCGCCGTCAAGGAATACGAACGCGAGATGTTCGAACGCACCGGCGCCGCCGCCCGCATGTCGGCGGACATGCAGGAGTTGCTGATGTCACCGGACGCCAGCCGGCGACTGCTCGAGTTCTTCCAGCCGGGCTGAACGGGAGGCCGGTGCGGTCAGCCCTGGGCGAGATCGGTGAAACGGCTGTAGTGCAGTTGGTGGGCCACCGTGATGGTGGACGTGGGACCGGCGCGGTGCTTGGCGATGATCAGGTCGGCCTCACCGGCCCGGGGATCGTCGCGCTCCCAGGCGTCCGGGCGGTTGAGCAGCAGAACCACGTCGGCATCCTGTTCCAGCGAACCGGATTCACGCAGGTCGGCCAGCATCGGGCGCTTGTCGGTGCGCTGCTCCGGACCACGGTTGAGCTGGCTGATCGCGACCACCGGGACCTCGAGTTCCTTGGCCAGCAGCTTCAACTGCCGGGAGAACTCCGACACCTCCTGCTGCCGCGACTCCACTCGCTTGCCGGACGTCATCAGCTGCAGGTAGTCCACGATGATCAGCTTGAGATCGTTGCGCTGCTTGAGCCGCCGCGCCTTGGCCCGGATCTCCATCATCGTCATGTTCGGCGAGTCGTCGATGTACAGCGGCGCCTCGCTGATCTCGCTCATCCGGCGGGCCAGCCGCGTCCAGTCGTCGTCGCTCATCCGGCCACCGCGCATGTCCTGCAACCGGATCCGCGCCTCGGCCGACAGCATGCGCATGACGATCTCGGTACGGCTCATCTCCAGCGAGAAGATCACGCTGGTCATGCTGTGCTTCACCGAACAGGACCGGGCGAAATCCAGTCCCAGCGTCGAGTTGTGGGTCGGGATCATGGACCTGCCGGCGAGGTACAGATGATCGGCGGCGCTGACCTCGACGCACCGCACCGGCACGGACTCCGTCGGTCGTATGTCCACGACGAATCGCCTGGTGGACCGTCGCCCGCCACGGGCGCGGTCCTTGTGGACGAGGCGTTTGCGCTCCAGCCGGAACACGTCGTCCTGAGCGCTGAACGTCAGCGTGTGGGCGATGGAGGACGCGGGCGTCCGACCCTTGACCGTCTTGGTGGTGATCGAGCACCGATAGCCGAGGCTGACGACAAGTTCGTACGTGTCGAAGGCCAGACGACGGTTGGTGACCGAGAACTGGATCGAGCCGCTTGCCGTGACCGTGCCGTCGGTGTCCAGCAGCCCTGCCAGCAGTGCACGCCGCTGTTCCTCGGAGGCCCGCAGGTAGCCGACCGGAATGTGTTTGGCGCCCAACACGCCGAGTTCCCGCAACAGACCCTGCACCGTGCCCCGCCGGCGGTGGCAGTCCTGACAGCGCCGCAGTCCACACGACGGACGCCCGCAGTCCGGGCAGGTCGGCGCCGCCACCGGCGTCGAGACGAAGCGAGCCTTCCCGCCGCACGAGCGACCACACGTCCGGACCTGGCTGGTCTGAGGAGTGAACGTGGCGCCGCACTCCACACAGTCGCGTCGTGCCGGCGGTGTTGGTGCCGGCAGCCTGAGCGAGTACACGCGGGGACCGCTCGGGGTGACCAGGTAGCCCTCGTCCTCCAGATGGCAGACGATTTCCGGGTCGTCCGTGGTGAAGCGTGCCGCGGAACTGTGCCCGTCACCGAGCCACACGCCGAGCAGGTACGGAGACAGCGGCAGGTCGCGTCGTGGCAGGTCCAGTGGGCGCGCGTTGGCCACCGAATAGTTCAGCCGCGCGTCCGCGGTGTCGCAACGCAGCGTCCGCGCGAGTTGCGCCGTCGTGTGGACCGTGGCCCGCTGCCGGGCGGACCGCCTGGACGACCGGGTGTCGACGAGCCATTGGTGGTCGGCGTCCGCGACGATGACCGTGCCGTCGGAGAACTCGACCTCGTAGCAGGGTCGCCCGGGCATGACGTCGGTCGCTCCGACCACCCGGGTCGGGCAGCCGTCCGAACCGAGCAGGTGATCGCCTACGTCGACCGCGCCCATCGTCGTCCACCCGTCCGGCGTCGGCAGGGGGGTGTCGAGCGCGAGCGCCTTGCCCACCCCGGGCCGGGCCGCGACGATGATCATCTGGCCGGGGTGCAGGCCGTTGGTCATCTCGTCCAGGTCGACGAAACCGGTCGGTACGCCCAGCGACGACCCGCCGCGCGAGGCGATGGCGTCGATCTCGTCCATCGTGGGCTGCAGCAGTTCCTCGAGCGAGACGTAGTCCTCGCTCATGCGCCGTTCCGACACCTCGTAGATGGCGGCCTGGGCGCGGTCCACCACCTCGGCGATCTCCGCGCCCTCGGCGCCGTTGTAGCCCATCTGCACGATCCGGGTGCCGGCCTCGACAAGCCGCCGCAGCACCGCCTTCTCGGCGACGATCTCCGCGTAGTAACTCGCGTTGGCGGCCGTGGGCACGGTGGCGATCAGCGTGTGCAGGTACGGTGCGCCGCCCACGCGGCCGAGTTCGCCGCGCCGCTCCAGTTCGGCGGACACGGTGATCGGGTCGGCCGGTTCGCCCCGGCCGTACAGGTCGAGCACGCAGTCGTATACCGCCTGGTGCGCCGGGCGGTAGAAGTCGCCGGGCGAGAGCACCTCGACGACGTCGGCGATGGCGTCCTTGCTCAACATCATTCCGCCGAGCACGGACTGCTCGGCGGCGAGATCCTGCGGGGGTTGCTTCTCGAACGGGCCGGACACCGTGCCCCGGTCGTCCGTCAGCGCCACGACGCCTCCCCATCGCACATATGTTCGATCCGCTGGATCGATGATAACGCCTCGCGGCGGCCTTGGCGGGTATTGCGGCGTGGACACGCAGAGCGATCGGCGGGCACGGCTCAGGACGCTAGGGCCGCCTGAACGGCCTATGCAAACCACCCTGTGGGCAGCCCTGTGGACAGCCTGGGGACAGGCTCGGCAACGCTGATAACAGCCTGCCCGCCGACTGGGGACAACCTGGGGACAACTCGGCGCGTCAATCACGAAAACGCAGGTTGCAGCCGCACGACCTGCTGTGGAAGAAAGTTTGTCGGCGTGTCGTTTTCGGCGTGTCGCCCGCCACGTCGGCCCGGGTCCGGGCAGCACGAAAAAGCGAATCATCCACAGGTAGCTGTGGGCAGTCGACTGCTCCACTCCGGTGACGGCACGCGACCGTCCAGGCCGTGCCCGAACGGTCGCGTCGGCGCCGGTGAGACGGGCTCAGCCCGCCGAGAGAACCTCCAGGTTGAACGCGGCCGTCACGTCGGGGTGCAGCCGGACGTTCACCGCGTGCTTGCCGGTTGTCTTGATGTGACCGGACAGCTCGATGACGCGCTTGTCCAGCGTCGGACCGCCGGCGGCCCGGATGGCGTTGACCACGTCGGCCGTGGTGACCGAGCCGAACAGTTTGCCGGACGTACCGGCCGACTTGGCCGTGAGCCGGACCGCGCCGAGGCCCTCGATGGTGGCCTTGATCTCCTTGGCGTGGTCGAGGTCGCGGATCCGCTTGCCCTCCTGGGCGCGGCGGATGGTCGCCACCTGCTTCTCCGCGCCCTTGGTGGCCGTGATGGCCAGGCCGCGCGGCAGCAGGAAGTTGCGGCCGTAGCCGTCCTTGACGTCGACGACGTCACCCGGACCGCCGAGGCCGCTCACGTCGGTGGTGAGGATGAGCTTCATGATCTCTGCTCCTGCCGGGATCAGCGTGCGGTGGAGGTGTACGGCAGCAGCGCCACCTCGCGCGCGTTCTTCACCGCGATGGCGATGTCGCGCTGGTGCTGGCTGCAGTTGCCGGTCACCCGGCGGGCGCGGATCTTGCCCCGGTCGGAGATGTACTTCCGGAGCAGGCCGGTGTCCTTGTAGTCGATCAGGTTCGCGCTCTTGTCCTTGCAGAAGACGCAGACCTTCTTCTTGGGCTTACGAACAGGTGGCTTGGCCACAGTGGTAACTCCGTATCACGTCACAGGAAGATGGGATGTCCGGGCGGGTCAGAACGGCGGCTCGTCGGCGAAACCGCCGCCGCTGCCGGCCGCGGGCGCCGAGCCCCAGGGGTCGTCGGCCGGGGCGCTACCGCCGCCACCGCCGCCGAATCCACCGCCGCCACCGCCACCGGTGCCACGGGACGCCTTGTTGACCTTCGCCGTCGCGTAGCGCAGCGACGGGCCGACCTCGTCGACCTCGAGCTCCACCACGGTGCGCTTCTCGCCTTCCTTCGTCTCGAAGGAACGCTGGCGCAGCCTGCCCTGCACGACGACCCGCATGCCGCGGGTCAGCGACTCGGCCACGTTCTCCGCCGACTGCCGCCAGATGTTGCACCGCAGGAACAGCGCCTCGCCGTCCTTCCACTCGCCGGTCTGGCGGTCGAAGGTGCGCGGCGTCGAGGCGACCGTGAAGTTGGCCACCGCGGCGCCGGACGGCGTGAAGCGCAGTTCGGGGTCGGCGGTCAGGTTGCCGACCACGGTGATCGTCGTTTCACCAGCCATGTCGCGCCTCTCAGCCCTTGGCCCTGGTCTTCGCGGGGTCGCGCCGGAGCACCTTGGTCCGCAGCACGGACTCGGTCAGCGAGAGCTGGCGATCCATCTCCTGCACGGCTGCCGGCTCGGAGTTCACGTCCAGCAGGGCGTAGATGCCCTCGCTGTGCTTCTCGATCTCGTAGGCCAAGCGGCGCTTGCCCCAGACATCGACCTTCTCCACCGTGCCGCCCGACGTGCGGATGACGTTGAGGTAGTTCTCCAGCGACGGAGCGACGGTGCGCTCGTCGAGGCTGGGGTCGAGGATGATCATCACCTCGTAGTGACGCATGAGGACCACTCACCTCCTGTGGACTTCGCGGCCACGGGCTCTCCGTGGCAGGAGGGGTCGTTGCGTCAGCAACCCGACAAGGTTACCAGTCAGGCGGTGCGCACCTTGCGCAGCACCCAGGTGCGGACCAGCGCCGCGGTCGCACCGGCCAGCATCAGCACGGCCAGCAGCATGGGCAGGCCGACGCCGTTGCCCAGCGCGCCGCCCAGGTTCAGCGCCTCCGCGTGGCCCGCGGTCTGCACGCCGTCGGACGGGATCGAGTCGCCCTTGCCGAGCTGGCCGTAGCCGGGTCCGTAGCCGGGCACGTTCCCGCCGTACTTCACGCCGGGCGCCGGGTCGAACAGGCCGGCCGAGGCGAACGGGATGCCCGCGTACCGGGCCAGCGGCGACTCGCCGAGGCCGAAGTCGAGCAGTTCGCCAGCGCCGAACGAGTCACCGCCGCCGGTGCCCAGGTTCGGCGGCAGGCCGCCGAGCACCGGGGAGTTCGCCGAGGGCAGGCCGCTGGACGAACCGCCGCCGGACTGGGTCGTGCCGCCGCCACCGCCGGTCGAGCCGGTCTTGCCCGGCGTGCTACCCGAGCCGGGCGCCGTGCCCTGCTTGGGCGCCAGCCCGGCCTGCTGCTGGACCTGCTGGGACGCGCTGTCCACGGTCGACGCGCCCTGCTGGACCGGTGCGGCCACGGCGTTCGCGCCCTTGACGGTGACCTCGCAGGTGGCGGCGAGGGTCTTCTGCAGGGTCTTGGTCACGGTGCCCAGGACGGTGCCGAGCACCGGGATCTTGCCGAGCTGGGCGGTCACGGCGTTGGCGATCTGGCCGCCGGTGATGGTGCCGGTGCCCGTGGGCAGCGAGCCGATCGGGATCGGCGGCAGCGCGGCGAAGGCCGACGCGGCCGGACTGGCCAGCGTGGGGCCGAGGATCGGGACGGCGTCCACGGCGCTGACCACCGGGGACAGGACGGCGGACGGCGACAGCTCGACCGGCGTGCCTGGAGTGCCCTGGACGGTGGTGGCGCAACTGCCGATCACGATCGGCGCGGGCGCGCCGTCGGCCAGGCCGGCCGTGGCCATCACGGCACCAGTGCCGACCACGACGGCGACAACCGTCGCGGTACCGAGTCGTGCCCATCTGCCGTGCATGTGTGGTCCCTCCGGGCGGTACCGGCCGGTAGCGTCACTATAGAGAGAACGACCGTAACTCCTTCCGGTGACGTCGCAACCGTGAGTTGTCTTCCCGGACCCACTCGCCGTGCCGGCCCGGCCGGGCGGTGGTGCGACTACCCTGCACGTCATGCGCATCGGTGCCCATGTCCGCGACGACGATCCGCTCGGCGCCGCCACCGACTGCGGTGCCGAAGTTGTCCAGTTCTTCCTGTCCGATCCGCAGGACTGGAAATCACCCAAGCCTCATCCGCAGGCCGACGCGATGCGGGACGCGGGCCTGATGATGTATGTGCACTCCCCCTACGTGCTCAACGTCGCGTCCACGAACAACCGGATCCGCATCCCGTCCCGCAAGCTCGTCGTCGAGCACGCCAAGGTCGCCGGCCAGATCGGCGCGCTGGGCTTGGTGGTGCACGGCGGGCACCTGCTCAAGAACGAGGATCCGCAGGTCGGCCTGACCAACTGGCGCAAGCTGTTCGAGCGGCAGGCCGCCGAGGGCGGGTTCGGCGTGCCGATCCTGGTGGAGAACACCGCCGGCGGCGACAACGCGATGGCCAGGAACTGGGACATGCTGGCCAGGCTGTGGGACGAGATCGGCGAGTTCGGTGCCGGCTTCTGCCTGGACACCTGCCACGCCTTCGCGGCCGGCGAGGAACTGGCCGACGTGGTGGAGCGGACCAGAGCGATCACCGGGCGGATCGACCTGGTGCACCTGAACAACTCGCGGGACGAGTTCAACTCGGCCCGCGACCGGCACGCCAACGTGACGAGCGGCACGATCGACCCCGAGGTGCTGGTGGAGGTGCTGGCCACGGCCGACGCACCCGCCGCCGTGGTGGAGACGCCGGCCGAAGGCCAGGCAGCCGACATCACCTACCTGGTCGAGGCGCTCGGGGTGGCCCGGAAGTGACACGCGGCGGCCCGGACGTGCAGCAGATGCGACCGGACGGCGAGCTGGACGAACCGGGCACTCCCGGACCGGAGGCCAAACCGCCCAGACGGGCAATGCCGGTGCCGAAGGAACTCGGCCACCTGGCACTCGTGGTGTTGGTGGTGCTGTGCGGGGTCACGCTGTTCCTCGGGTACGCGAACAAGGACCGCTGCACCGGGCCGACCTACGGCCCGAACGGCCAGAGCGTGGACATGCTGCTGCGCGGCTATCGGGACGTCTGCTACTCCGACATCCAGTACCTGTGGACCGCGCGCGGCATCGACCAACACCTCTTCCCGTACCTGCACGGCGGCATCGACGCGAAGGGCCAGCTCTACGGCGGCTCGGTGGAGTACCCGGTGCTGACCGGCGTGCTGATGTGGCTGGGCTCGGTCTACGCGCACAACGACCACCAGTTCCTGCTCTACTCCGCGCTCCTGCTCGCCCCGTTCGGCCTGGTCACGGCGTGGCTGCTGGGCAAGCTGTCCCGGTGGCGGGCGCTGCTGTGGGCGATCGGCCCCCCGCTGGTGCTCTACGCCTTCCACAACTGGGACCTCGCGGTGGCCGCGTGCGCGGTCGGCGCCGTGTATGTGGTGCACCGAGGCTGGGGCCGGGCAGGCGCGAACCGGTCACTGGTGACCCGGGGCGTGGTGGCGGCGGTGCTGCTCGGGCTGGGGTTCGCGTTCAAGCTGTACCCGGCGATCTTCACGCTGCCGCTGATGCTGTACGTGCTGACCGGCGGTCCGGGCGGGCGCGACCTGCCGGCCGGGAAGCGCTGGCACGTGCGCGGCGCGGTGGTCGTCGGGCTGACCGTGGTGGCCACGGCGGTGCTGGTGAACCTGCCGTTCATGCTGATCGGGTTCCGCGGCTGGCGGGCGTCGTTCACCTTCCAGGAGCTGCGCGACGTCGACCTGACCACCAACTCCATCTGGTTCTGGGGTTTCCGGCCGTTCTCCGACCCGTCCGACAAGACGTTCCAGGGCATCGTGGACATCCTGTCGCCGACGCTGATCGTGGTCGCGTTCGTGGTGGCCTGCGTGCTGGGCTGGCTGCGCTACCGCAAGGACGGCACCTACCCGTGGGTGGCCGTGTCGGCCGCGATGCTGTGCGGGTTCCTGCTGTTCCACAAGGTCCACTCGCCGCAGTACACGCTGTGGCTGGTGCCGATGTTCGCGCTGCTGCGCATCCGGTCGGTGTGGATCGTGCTGTACTACCTGGCCGACATCGCCATGTGCTTCGGCATCTTCCGGTACTACTACGCGCTCACCTTCCGCCAGCCGTCCGGCATCTACGACGGCCTCGCCGCACAGGCCACCGCGGTGGGCGTGTGGGGCAGGGCGGCGCTGCTGGTGGTGCTGTTCTTCGTGTTCCTGGCCGCGCCCGCGACACCCGACGAGGTGGACACCTCGCCGGCCGCGGCGGCGCGCCGGGCCGAACTGGTTCCCACATGACAACTCTGCCCGGGAAGCTCGGCGTCAAGCCGGACTCTCGGGTGCTGGTCACCGGTGCGCCCGCCGGGTTCACCCTGGACTGCCCGTACGACACGGCACCCGACGGCCGGCCCTACGACGTGGAACTGCTGTTCTGCCCGGAACTGGCCGATCTCGCCGACGGCTGGGCGGCGTCGGTGCGCCGGCTGGCCACCGCGGGCGGCCTGTGGGTGGCGTGGCCGAAGCGGGCGTCCGGCGTGCCGACCGACCTGACCGACGACGTGGTCCGCCGGTACGCCCTGGACCACGGGTTGGTGGACGTGAAGGTGTGCGCGGTGGACGCGACGTGGTCGGCGCTGAAGATGGTGCGCCGCAAGGCCGATCGTTAGCGGCGGCGCTCGCAGGCGATCCGCATGACGGCGGCGACGAACAGCACCAGCAGGGCGTTGCCGACGCTCAGGGTCACCGCGATCACGGTGAGGGCGCCGATGATGGCGGCCAGGACGGCCACTCCGGTCCGGGCGTTGGGCACGAAACACTCGCCGAGCACGCGCTCACACACCGTCATGACCCGGCGATGGGTCACGACGCGCCAGTCCGGCAGGGCACGGCCCTCCGGAGCGGGGATTTCGACCGCCGAATCGGTCAGCTCGTCGGCGGAGTCGGCGTACCGCTGCCCTAACATTGTTCGGTTCGTGCCCCTTCGCACATGTTCGACTGGCGTCATCTTGGCGCGGTGATCCGTCAGCCCGCCGGGTTACGCGCCGGTAGGCGCCGAGCGGCCACTACCGCACGACCAACGGCCTATACGGAAGGTGACGACCACCCGCCGTTCGGATGAACGGCGATGCGGCGGACGGATCAGACGGCGCCATCCGAGGCGGCGAGGTCTCGGATCGGTGGTGATGACCGGGGTGGCTCGTCCCCCGATCGTGAGTGGCGGGACACGCGCAGCACGAACCGGTCCGGCGCTCCGTCCAGGAACCCGCCCGTCGGGTCGTCGTCGCCGGCCAGCCGGACCAGGTCGCGGGCCGGCCGGTAGATGTCCCGGATGATCAGCGCGCACAGCCCGAGCACGGCCAGGTCGCGGATGATCACCATGCCCAGGAACCAGCCCTGTGGCAGCCCCCGGTCGTCCGCGTGCTGCGAGATCAGTGCCAGTTCCAGGTAGTAGGCCATGCGCGGGAACCACACCAGCGCGTCCAGCACCATCCAGGTGAGCACGAGCTTCCACCGGGGAATGGCCAGCACCGCCAACGGCACCAGCCACAGCGAGTACTGCGGGCTCCACACCTTGTTGGTCAACAGGAACGCGGCCACCAGCAGGAAGCACAACTGGGCCAGTCTCGGCCGCCGGGGTGCGGCCAGCGCCAGCCAGGCGATGCCGGCGCACGCCAGCAGGAGCAGCACCGTCGTCACCAGGTTGAGCACGTTCGGGTTCTGGTGCGGCGCCAGGTTCGGGTCGAAACCCGGCCAGCCGGTGAAGTAGGAGATGACGTTGTAGACCGAGTCCGGGTCCATGCCGCGCTGCACGTTGAGCCGGAAGAACTCCCACCACCCGGCGTGGAAGTCCACGATGAACACGATGTTCACCGCCAGCCAGGCCACCACGGCACCACCTGCCGCCTGGAGCCACTTGTCCAGCCGACCGGCCCGCAGGCAGAGCAACAGCAGGGGCAACAGCAGGAACGCCGGATACAGCTTCGCCGCGGCACCCAGCCCGAGTAGCACGCCGGCCAGCACCGGCCGCTTGCGCGACCACGCCAGCAGGCCGGTCGCGGCGAACGCCGTCGCGACCGCGTCGAAGTTGGTGAAGGCGTGCACCAGCACCAGCGGCGACGCCGCCATCAGCAGGGCGTCCCACGGTCGCCGCCGGGCCGTTCGGGTGGTGGCCCAGATGGTCACCAGCCAGGCCAGCGCCAGGAACAGCGCGCTGAAGTCGAAGTACACCACCACGGTCAGCGCGCTGGGCAGGAAACCGGTGGTAGCGGCCAGTTTCACCCAGCCCTGTGCCAGTTTCGCGTTGACCCACTGGAACAACCCGGTCAGCACCGGGTACTCCATGTACCGGACCTGCGCGTTCGGCGTGCCCGCGCCGTCCACCCAGGACGTCTTGTACGGGAACGTGCCCGGCTGGTCCAGCCGTTCCGCCGTGTACAGCGGCACGATGTCGGAGTAGCAGAACGCCACGTACTGCCGGTTGGCCCGCCAGTCCAACTGCCGCACGCCGTTGGAGTCGGTGTACTGCTGGACGCACGGCGACTTCACGAACCAGCTCATCGTCAGGATGACGACGCCGATCAGCAGCACCGCCCGCAGCGGCGTCCAGAACCAGTGCCGGCCCACCGAGGCGTGCGTGCCCAGCGGCCCGCCGACGATCCGGCTGGCCTGCCGGCCGATCGACTCCGTCCAGCTCGGGAAGACCCGGTCCTGCGGGCCCAGCGAGTCGACGTCGTCGATCGTCGCCAACGGCGATGCCGAGTCGGCGTCGGACGGTTCGTCCGGCGTCGGCTCGGCATCGGGTTCGGGCATGTCCGACGGTGTGCTGACCACGTGCGGATCGTAGAGGTAGCCGTGTTGGGTGTGGGTGGTATCCGGCCCGGTGCCCGGCTATCCGCCGGCCGGTGGTTCGGCCGCGTTGTTCGGTGGCTGGCCGCCACCGCCGCCTCCGCCTCCGCCTCCGCCCCCACCGCCGCCACCGCAGTTGAGCACGCAGGGCTGCGATGTCGCCGTCGGCTGTTGCGGGATCGTCGGTGGACCGCCACCGGGGAACGACGGCGGGCCGCCGCCACCGCCGGGCGGGTTCGGCGGTTGGAAGGTCAGCGTCGACTGTCCCGGTGGCTGGTTGCCGTTGCCGGGCGGCGGTGGCGGGGGCGCCACCGTGGCCGTGGAGTTGGTGATGAAGTTCCAGCTGCCGCCGATGTCCGGCGGTGACGTCGGGAACTGCTGGACCGGCTGGCCCTTCAGGTAGGAGTTCATGTACGCCCGCCAGATGGCGCCCGGTTCCTCACGGCCGAACACGTTGTAGTCGGTGTTCGAACCGGGGTGCAGGTTGTTGCCGGTGCCGAAGATCGGTCCCGGCGTGTCGTAGTGGCCGAACCAGACCGCCGTGACCACCTGCGGGGTGAACCCGATCGTCCACGCCTGCGAGTTGTAGTTCAGGTCGGTCCCGTCCGGGGCGACGTAGTTCTGGGTGCCGGTCTTGGTGTCGGCCGGCCGGTTGTCGTCCAACTGGTAGCCCGAGGACGACGCGACGTCGGTCATCGAGTCCGCCACGGTCCTGGCGATCTCCGCGCTCTTGGTCGGGTCGGAGTTGAAGGCGGGCTTCGCGGGGGTGTTGAACTGGTACAGCACGTTCTGCCCGCTGATGTCGGTGACCTTCCGCACGAAGTGCGCCGGGATGTACATGCCGTTGTTGGCGATGGTGGCGTAACCCTGGGCCTGGTCCTTCGGCCGCACCTCGTACTGGCCGATGGAGATACCACCCTCGACGATGTCCGACTTGCCGTTCTTGATGGTGATCAGGCTGGGTTCCTGCTTGTGGTAGGTCGGGCTGTACTCGGTCTTGGGAATGCCCGCCTGCCAGGCCGCCGCCCGGACGTTCGGCGTGCCGATCACCGCGCCCATCTTGTAGAAGACCGTGTTGATCGAGTTGGTCATGGCCTTCTTGACGGTGCACGGCGACGCACACGAGTCGCCCTCGGAGTTACGCACCTTCCGGCCCAGGATCACCTGGTTGTCGCTGGGGTCGAAGACCGCGTTCAGGCCGATCTTGTCCGGTTGCTGTTCCAGCCCGGCGGCGAACACGTAGGGCTTGAACGACGAACCGGCCTGGTGCGGCGTGTCCGCCATGTCCAACTGGCTCTGCTTCGGGGTGTTGCCGCCGTACCAGGCGACGATCTCGCCGTTGCTCTGGTTCACCGACACCAGCGCGGCCGCCTCGCTGGCCTTCACCTGCGGGTTCTTCTTGGACACCGGCTGGCCGTTGTCCGTCACCGGTTGGCCGTGCAGGACCAGGGGTTTGCCGTTGGTGAACTGGGTGTCGGTCTTGAGCCGGTCCGCGATCGCGTGCTCGGCGTCGGTCTGCGCCCTGGGCTGGATCGTGGTGTAGATCTGCGCGCCCTGCGCCTTCAGCGCGTTCTCCGACCAGCCGTTGGCCTGCAGTTCGGCCATCACCTGGTCCACGATCAGCGTGCGGTCCCAGGACAGCGACGCCTGGCCGCCGGAGCCCTCCGCGATCGGTGCGGGGAACTTGCCGGCCGCGAACTGCGCCGGGGTGATCCAGTGGTCGTGGTTCATCCGGCCCCACACGTACGTGAACCGCTGCTGCTGGTACGACACGTCGTTGGCCCGGCCCGGCGACTGGATCATGCCGGCCAGCAGAGCGGCCTGCTGCGGGTTCAGCTTCTCGGCCGACATGCCGTAGAACGCCCTGGCCGCCGACTCGATGCCGTACGCGCCGCGGCCGAAGTAGACGATGTTGAGGTACGCGGCCAGGATGTCGTCCTTGTCCGGGTACGTCTTGGTCATCTTGTAGGCCTTGGCGATCTCGCTGACCTTGCGGGACAGGCTGTGCTGGTCGTTACCCGTGGCGACCTTGATGTACTCCTGGGTGATCGTCGACGCACCGCCGGTGCCGCCGGTGAGCTGGTTGTACACGGTGCGGGCGATGGCCTTGACGTCGAAACCGTTGTTGGTCTCGAACGTCTCGTCCTCGGCGGCCTCGACCGCGTGCCGGACGTTGACCGGGATGGCGTTCGGCTTGACGAAGATCCGCGACCCGTTGGTGATCTTCTCCATCACCGCGCCGTTGGCGTAGTAGATGGTCACCGGCTGGGCCTGGCCGAACGCCACCGTCTGCGGGTCGGGCACCGTGACGTCCTGGTAGATCAGGAAGAACGCCAGGATCGGTGTCGTCACACCGAGGAAGATCAGGATGTAGAGCGTGCGCCGGACCCAGCGCCACGCCTTCCTGCGCGAACCGTGTGTCATGTCGTCATCGCCGTATTCGACAGGGGCCGCGTCGTCGGGCGGCTGCTGGGACTCCATCAGGTAGTCGTCGTCGCGGTGCGTCAGGAGGTCGGGCTCCGGGCGCAGGTCGGGGGCCGGGCGGACCGGCGGCAGGTGATCGGTGGCACGGTCGGCGGGACCCGGCGGGCGGCCGGGACCGGGCCGGCCGGGAGCCGAGGGGCCGCGACGGGCACCGGGCGGACCCTGTGGGCCGGGCGGGCGGCCGGGCATGCCGACCGCACGGGTGGGCTGGCCGGGCGGGCCGACCGGCCGGATCGGGCCGGGACCACCGGGACCACCGCTGGGCAGGCCACCGGGCGGGCTGGGCAGGCCACCGGGCGGGCTGGGCGGACCGCCGGGCAGCGGACCAGCCGGCGGGACGGCCCGGGTCGGACCACCACCAGGGCCACCAGGACTGCCAGAGCCGCCGGGACCACTCGGACCGCCGCCAGCCGCCGGACGGGCCGGCGGTGGTGGTGGTGCGGGTGGCGTCGAGGGACGGGTCGGCGCCGTGGGCTCGGCCGGGGGGTCTGACGAGCCCCCGCCGGCCGGTTCGCCCTGGCGGGGGCGTGCGGCGTCCGGGTCACTGTCCGTGGGCCAGCTCGGCTGATCGTCACGTGGCTGATCGTCACGGTCGTTCACGAAGGGGCCTCCCAGATCGCCGAGGCACGACGGCTCGGCGTTCGGTGGTCATACTGTCGGCGCACCACCACGGTCGGCCTGCCCGATCAGGCCTGTCTCACTCCGAAGCCGTTCTCCGGCGCGAGCCGCGGGTGTCCTGGTTGTCGTTGTCTCCGGTACCGAGGACGTATGACTGCACCAGGTGGTTCCAACTACAGGTGCGGCAAACCTCCACCACGTACACCCGGAACTCGCCGAACATCGTCGACATCCTGGCGAGCTCCTCGGCGGTACGCGCCGAACCGGACAAGTGCTTCAGGTCGTCACCGTAGACCCACGACACAAGGGTCAGTGGTTCCCTCCGGCACACGGGGCAGATCACGTCGGTGGGCTGGCCGTGGAACTTGGCCGCGCGCACCAGGTAGGGGCTGGCGTCGCAGACCTCCATCGTGCCCACGCGACCGGAGTAGACCTCGGCGAGCAGCGCTCGGCGCTGCAACGCGTGGTCCACCACCTGCCGTCGGTTCCGCACGACCACAGAGTACGTGGAGACACCGTCGGTCCGCTGAGCCGTTTGGGTCAGGGCTGTCGCACCAGCGACGATCCAGCGCCGGGAGCGACGCGACATCGATCACATCAATCCACGTCACAGAGACCTGATGTATCGGAGCGATATAGTGGCGGACACATTCAGCCGTGAGGGAGGTGCCTCGTGATCGAGTTCGCGATCCTCGGACTGCTGCACGAGGCCCCGATGCATGGCTACGAGCTCCGCAAGCGACTCGCCAGCCTGCTCGGCGCGTTCCGCGCGTTCTCCTACGGTTCGCTGTACCCGGCCCTGCGCCGGCTGCAGCGGGCCGGGTTGATCGTCGAGGAGCTCACCGATCCCGAGCCCGGTGATCCGACGGCCGCCAAGGGCACGCGGACGTGGGGCAAACGGGCCAGGCGCGTCTACCGGGTGACCGCCGAGGGCAAGGAGCGCTTCGCCGCGCTCGTCGCCGACGGCGGCCCGGCAACCTGGGACGACGACGGGTTCGGCGTCCACATGGCGTTCTTCTCGCGCACGCCGGCCGAGGTCCGGATGCGGATCCTGGAAGGCCGCAGGCGCAAGGTCGAGGAGCGCCGGGAGGGCCTCCGCGCGGCGCTGGCCAGGGCCGGTGAGCAGATCGACCGGTACACCCAGGAACTGCACCGGATGGGCCTGGAGTCCAGCGAGCGCGAGGTGCGCTGGCTCAACGAGCTGATCGCGCACGAGCGGGCGGAGCTGGACGGTGACGGCCAGTAGGCCGCGCCGGATTCGTCAGGTGTCCGAGGAACTTTATCTGGAGAAGGAGGACCCGGTATGGGCGAGCGTCGCCGTAGCGTTCGGGTAGCCATCGTCGGCGTGGGCAACTGTGCCGCATCCCTGGTACAGGGGGTGCACTACTACCGGGACGCTGATCCCGCCACGCGGGTGCCCGGCCTGATGCACGTCCAGTTCGGCGACTACCACGTGCGGGACGTCGAGTTCGTCGCCGCGTTCGACGTGGACGCCAAGAAGGTCGGCCGGGACCTGTCCGAGGCGATCGTGGCCAGCGAGAACAACACGATCAAGATCTGCGACGTGCCGCCGCTGGGCGTCGTGGTGCAGCGCGGCCACACGTTCGACGGCCTCGGTGAGTTCTACAGCGACACGATCACCGAGTCGGACGAGGAGCCCGCGGACGTGGTCGCCGCGCTGCGCGCGGCCGGCGTGGACGTCCTGGTGTCCTACCTGCCGGTGGGCTCGGATGAGGCGGACCGGTTCTACGCGCAGTGCGCCATCGACGCGGGTGTCGCCTTCGTCAACGCGCTGCCGGTGTTCATCGCGTCCGATCCGGTGTGGGCGGAGAAGTTCCGCGCCGCCGGGCTGCCGATCGTCGGCGACGACATCAAGTCGCAGGTCGGCGCCACCATCACGCACCGGGTGATGGCCAGGCTGTTCGAGGACCGGGGTGTCGAGCTGCTGCGCACGTACCAGCTCAACGTCGGCGGCAACATGGACTTCATGAACATGCTGGAGCGCAAGCGACTCCAGTCCAAGAAGATCTCCAAGACGCAGTCGGTGACCTCCCAGATCCCGCACGAGATGCAGAAGGCGGATGTCCACATCGGACCATCGGACTTCGTGCCCTGGCTGGACGACCGCAAGTTGGCCTTCGTCCGGCTGGAGGGCCGCGCGTTCGGTGACGTGCCGTTGAGCCTGGAGTACAAGCTGGAGGTCTGGGACTCGCCGAACTCGGCGGGCGTCATCATCGACGCCGTCCGTGCGGCGAAGATCGCGTTGGACCGCGGGCACGCCGGACCGTTGGTGTCGGCGTCGTCGTACTTCATGAAGTCGCCGCCCGAGCAGTACACCGACTCGGCCGCGTACGAGGCCGTGGAGCGGTTCATCGCCGGGGACGTGGAGGGCTGAGCCGTCCGGGGCGCGCGGTCGGTTACCGTGCGCCCCATGACCGCACAGCCATCCGACCGGCCCCTGGCCCTGGTCACCGGAGCGTCCCGGGGTATCGGCCGGGCCACCGCCCGGCTGCTGGCCGCCACCCACGACGTGCTGCTCGGCGGCCGGGACGTCGACGCGCTGACCGCGCTGGCGGCGCAGCTGCCCGGCGCCCGGTCGTGTCCGGTCGACGTGACGGACTACCCCGCGCTGGCCGAGTCCGTCGCCGGCATCGAGCGGTTGGACGTCCTGGTGCACAGCGCGGGCGTGGTCACGGTGGCGCCGCTGGCCGACATCCCGGCGGCCGAGTGGCACCGGGTGCTGGACGTGAACGTCGTCGCCGTGGCCGAGCTGACCCGGCTGCTGCTACCCGCGCTGCGGGCCGCCCGCGGCCGGGTGGTGCTGGTCAACTCCGGTTCCGGGCTGCACGGCCGGCCCGAGTGGGGCCTGTACGCGGCCAGCAAGTTCGCCCTGCGGGCCTACGCCGACGTGCTGCGCGACGAGGAGGCCGCGCACGGCGTCCGCGTCACCTCGGTGTTCCCCGGCCGCACCGACACCGACATGCAGCGCGAGGTGTGGGCGCTGGAGAGCGACGGCGACTACCGGCCGGAGCGCTACCTGCGGGTGGAGACCGTGGCCGAGGCGATCCGGTACGCCGTGCAGGCGCCGCCGGACGCGCAGGTGGTGGACCTGGCGTTCCGCCCCGGCCCGTGACTCACCAGCTGCCGCCGCCGTCCCCGCCGCCGGAGTCCCCACCGCCGCCGAAGTCGCCGCCACCGCCGCCGAAGTCGCTGTCCTGACCGGTGACCCAGCCGCCGCCGTCGCCGCCGAAGCCGCCCTGGTCGCCCCAGCCGCCGTCCATCTCGTCGCGCCGGAACTGCTCGTTCTCGCCGGCCATCTTGCCCAGCTCGTAGCCGAGCAGGCCGCCGCCCACGGCACCGCCGATACCGGCGCCGATACCGCCGCCGCCCCGGTAGCCGGGCCCGTAACGGCCGCCGTAGCCGTCATAGCCACCGCCGTAGCCCGGCCCGTACCCGGGTCCGTAGCCGGGGGGCGGGCCGTAACCGCCGCCGTACCCCCGGCCGAAGCGACGCGAGAAGCCGACCGGCCCGCCCCGCCTGCCCAACCGCCGGAAGCCGCGGAAGACCCGGCCCAGCACGCCGAACACCACGACCACGATGATCAGCACCACGATCCAGCCGAAGCCGCCGAAGCCGCTGTGCGACCGCTCGCCGTTGCTCGACAGCGAGGACTTCAGGCTGGTCAGCGCCGCCTGGACGGCACCGGTGTAGTCGTTGCGGGACCGCATGACGTCGACGAACGCACTGTTCGCGCTGCTCGCGGCCGAGTTCGCGGCGCTCTGGCTCAGCCCGCTCGCCTCACCGATGCGCAGCGCCTCGTGGTGGGACTTCGTGTTGATGCCCAGCGCGATCGGTGTCTGGCGGGACACCTTCTCCTGCACCGCTTCGTCGAACGCGGACTCGTTGGTGGCGTCCTCGGTGGTGGTCCAGATGTAGATCGGCTCGGGCAGCGTCGCCGCCTCGTTCTGCACCGTCGTGACGTTGAGCACATTGGCTTCGTCGTTGATCGTGGCCGTGCTGGCCGAGGCCGGTAACGCGACCGCCAGGGTGGTACCCAGCGCGACCGCGACGGCCGCCAGCCATCGTGACGTCCTACGCATCGTCATTCCCCTCTCCCATCACGACGATAACCGCGAATGCCGCCCGGAGGTTCCGCCCGGCAGGCCGCCTCAGGCGGACAGCCGCCGCGTGATCGCCCGGACCTCGGCCAGTGCCCGCGCCTCGTCCACCCGGGTGGGTACCCCGTCGGCGAGCATCGGATCACCGGCCACCCACACGTCCCGCACACCGCGCGAACCCGCCGCCCACACCAGGTTCGCCAGCAGTTGCGCGTCGGGCACGTCCAGGCCGCCGACGAACGCGTCCTGATCGGCGTCGACGTGTGTCAGGTCCGCCCACCTGCCCGGTTCCAGCGCGCCGATGTCGGTGCGCCCCAACGCGTCCGCGCCACCCCGGGTGGCCAGCAGCAGCACGTCCGCCGCGGTGGCCGCCGTCGCGTCGCCGGTGGCCAGGCGGGCGAACAGGCCGGCCAGCCGCATGTCCTCCCACAGGTCCAGGTCGTCGTTGCTGGCCGGGCCGTCGGTGCCCAGGCCGACCGCGACGCCCGCGGCCCGCAGCTCGGTCAGCCGCGCGATGCCCGACGCCAGCTTGGCGTTGGAGCCGGGACAGTGCGCCACGCCGACGTGGTGCCGGGCGAACAGGTCGATGTCTGCGTCGGACAGGTGCACCGCGTGCGCTGCCAGCACCCGGCCGTCGAGCACACCGAGCTCGGCCAGCATCGCCGGCACCGAGCCGTACCGCTCCCGCTGCGCCACGTCCTCGTCGCGCGACTCGGCGACGTGGATCTGCAACAGCGCACCGCGTTCCTGGGCGGCCGCCGCGATCACCGGCAGCGCGTCGGCGGGCAGCGCGTACGCCGAGTGCGGCCCGTAGCTGATCTCCACCCGCTCGGCCGGACCGGAGCGCAGCCCGTCGGCGTCGATCCACTTGTCGGTGCTGTCCAGCACCGAACGCCAGTCCATGCCGGGCAGGTCGGTCACGGTCAACGGCAGGCCCAGCACCACCCGGGTGCCGGCGGCCAGCACTGCGGCCACCACGTCCTCGCCGTAGAAATACATCTCCGCACTGGTTGTCACGCCGGCCCGGAGCAGTTCGGCGCAGCCCAGCAGCATCCCGGCCCGCACGTCCGAGCCGAGCAGCCTGCCCTCGGCCGGCCAGATCACCTCCCGCAGCCAGCGCAGCAGCGGCAGGTCGCCGCCCAGGCCGCGGAACAGCGTCATCGGCGTGTGCGCGTGCGTGTTCACCAAGCCGGGCAACAGGATTCCGGTCAGCCGGCGCACCGGCGCCGTGGTGGCGGGCGCGCTCGCGGCCGGTCCGACGTGGCCGATCCGGCCGTCCGCCGTGACGTCCACGACGGCGTCGCGCACCACCGAACAGGCCGGATCACAGGGCAGGACAACAGGAGCATGCAGGCGGATCGCGCTCGTCATCCCCGAGATACTGCCAGGGACGCCCTCAACCGCGCGGGCTGGTTTTCGCCGGCTCGCAGTGCACCAGGTCGATCACCGGCTCGCCCTGGGAGATGCTGATCCGCATGGCGCAGCTGAGCGTGTCGCCCACGGCCACCGAGCCGTGCGCGGGCAACGCGTCGGCCAGCAGCGCGCTCGCCGTGGTGAACTGGGTACCCGCCGCGACCTGCCGCCGCCCGCCGCCGGAGTCGAACGACACCGGCGCCAGCACGGTCAGCCGGGCGGCGCCCGCCGACTCGTTCGCGTCCACCACGACCGGGGCCGTGGCCAGCTGGGTGGGGGCCACCGTCGCCGAGCGCAACGCCGTCGTGGCCAGCACGCCGGCCACCGCGAGCGCGGCCAGGCAACCGGCGAGAACCAGCACGCTACGGACAGTGGACGACACCGGACAACTATGCGCCGACCAGCCTGATCTCGCCCGACGGATCGCCGGTGACCACACGATCGTCTGGTGATGATGCCGGTGCGGCGAACCGGGGCGGTCCGCCCTGCCTGGCACGCAACGCGTCCTCGGGTGCCACCCGGAAGGTCGGCCGGTGCGCGTTGGCCCGCTGCCGGGACCGCAGCCAGGCCAGCCGGTGCCGGGCCTCCGCGTAGTGGTCGGTGACGGTCACGCCCGCCGTGTCGAACGAGTGCAGCACCGCCCGGTTCAGCTCCACGGTGGCCCGGTCCCGCCACAGCGTCCGCTCGGTGGAGGTGTCCAGGCGCAGCCGGGCGGCCACCTCGCGGGCCACGCCGTAGGCGGCCTCGTCGGCCAGGCCCCGGGTGCCGATCTCGGTGCCCACGTGCCAGCTGTTCACCGGTGCGGCCGGGTACCGCACACCGCCGATGGTCAACGCCATGTTGGCCACCACCGGCACGGCCGGCCAGCGCAGGCCCAACTCGGCGAACCAGGGCAGGTCGGGATGGTGCAGCGCCACCTCGACGGCGGCCTCGGCAGGCACGTCGAACAGCCGGGGACCCTCGTGCGCGGTCTCCACCACCAGCGGCAGCACGTCGAACCGGCCGGGCCGCGCGGGCGGCCGCCAGCCCATCGTGACCACCGCCTCGGTGAACCCGGTGTAGCGCCGGTCGCCCAGCACACCGCCGGCCGCGCGGTGGCCGGCGTAGCGGACGAGCTGGTCGTTCCACACCCTCGGGCCGGGCGCTGCGGGCGTGTCCGGCGCGAACACGGTGACCAGCGGCCGGACCTGTCCGCCCGCCATCGCGTGCCGCAGGTGGGCGACGCATTCGGCGGCGACCGCGGCCGCGTTGCGCAGCCCGCGCAGGTCGCGCACCTTCAACTGGCGCCACGGCACGCCGCTGGTGCACCAGCCCGAGTCGCGCAGCGCCACCCGGGCGCCGTAGGCCAGTTCACCCGCCGTGTGTCGATAGGTGCCGGTCTCCGCGACGGCGGCACGCACGTCGGCCAGCCGGGCGCCCACCGGGCCGGCGGCCGGATGGGCGTCGTGGTACATGCGGACGAAGTGTTCAGCGGCTGCGGGATCCACCGGCTGTGCTGTCTCGGCAGCGGCACGCGCGGTCACGGACGGCGAACTTACCCGTCCGGGGCGGTCACCCGGCACTGCCATCCGAGTCAATTCGGGACCGGAAGTCGGCTCACCCCATCGAGTGGGTGGCGCACGGTCCGTATCAGACCCGCCGGAACATCAGGTCGCGGCTGACCCGGCCCTCGTCCCGCGCCCTGGTCTCGAACTTGGTCACCGGCCGCCAGTCCGGTCGCGGAGCCCACTCGTCGAACTCGTTGCGCAGCAACGGTTCCGCCGTACACACGGCGAGCATCTGGTCGGCGTAGGACGCCCAGTCGGTGGCCAGGTGCAGGCGCCCGCCCACCGCCAGCCTGCTGGCCACCAGCGCCACGAAGTCGGGCTGCACCAGCCGTCGCTTGTGGTGCTTCTTCTTCGGCCACGGGTCGGGGAAGAAGATCCGCACCCCGCTCAGCGAGTCGGGCGCGACGTGCTCGGCCAGCAGCGGCACGGTGTCACCGCGCAGCAGCCGCAGATTCGGCAGACCGAGCGCCTCGATCCGCAGCAGCAACTGGGCGAGACCCGGCTCGTACACCTCGACGGCCAGGTAGTTCAGGTCCGGTTCGGCCTGCGCCAGGAGGGCGGTCGTCTCGCCCATGCCGGACCCGATCTCCAGCAGCACCGGCGCGCTGCGGCCGAACCAGCCCGCCGTGTCCAGCTCGCCCGGCGGCAGGTCGGCCACCTCGCGGCCCAGCGTCGCCCAGTGCCGGTCCCAGGCCCGCTGCTGGCCGACCGTGATCCGACCGCCGCGGCGCACGAAACTCACCACGCCGCGGTGGTGCACGGCATCGGCAGGGGTCACGGGCCACCGTCCTTCGTCGGTAGCCCGTGACCCTACGTGACTCTGCTGTGGCCGCCTCAGCCCAGGCGCTGGCGCAGCGCGGCCAGCTCGTCCCGCAGCGAGGTCGGCACCTTGTCGCCGATCTTGGCGAACCACTCGTCGATCAGCGGCAGCTCCTCGCGCCACTCACCGGCGTCCACCCGCAGCGACTCGTCGACGTCGGCCGGGTCCACGTCCAACCCGTCCAGGTCGAGGTCCGCCGCCGTGGGAACGTAGCCGATCGGCGTCTCGGTCGCGCCCGCCTTGCCCTCGATCCGCTCGATGGCCCACTTCAGCACGCGCGAGTTCTCGCCGAATCCCGGCCACAGGAAGCGCCGGTCGTCGCCGCGACGGAACCAGTTGACGTAGAAGATCTTCGGCAGCTTGTCCGCGTCGGCCTTCTTGCCGGTGTCGATCCAGTGCTGGAAGTAGTCACCGGCGTGGTAGCCCATGAACGGCAGCATCGCCATCGGGTCGCGCCGCACCACGCCGACCTTGCCCTTGGCCGCGGCCGTCGTCTCGCTGGACAGCGTCGAGGCCAGGAACACACCGTGCTGCCAGTCCCGCGCCTGCGCGACCAGCGGCACCGTGGTGGCCCGGCGGCCGCCGAAGAAGATCGCCGAGATCGGCACGCCCTGCGGGTCGTCGAACTCGGGGGCGATGATCGGGCACTGCGACATCGGCGTGCAGTACCGGGCGTTCGGGTGCGCGGCGGTCTCGCCGGAGTCCGGCGTCCAGTCCCGCTTCTTCCACGAGGTGAGGTGCGCGGGCGGCTCGGTGCCCATGCCCTCCCACCACACGTCGCCGTCATCGGTGAGGGCCACGTTGGTGAACACGGAGTTGCCCAGCTCGATGGTGCGCATCGCGTTGGGGTTGGTGTGCCAGTCGGTGCCCGGCGCCACGCCGAAGAAGCCGTTCTCCGGGTTCACCGCGTACAGCCGGCCGTCCGGCCCGAACCGCAGCCACGCGATGTCGTCGCCCAGCGTCTCCACCTTCCAGCCCGGGATGGTGGGCTGCAGCATCGCCAGATTGGTCTTGCCGCAGGCCGACGGGAACGCGGCCACCACGTAGTAGGCCTTGTCCTCCGGCGAGATCAGCTTGAGGATCAACATGTGCTCGGCGAGCCAGCCCTCGTCGCGCGCGATCGCCGACGCGATGCGCAGCGAGTAGCACTTCTTGCCCAGCAACGCGTTTCCGCCGTAGCCGGAGCCGTAGCTCCAGATCGCCCGCTCCTCGGGGAAATGCGTGATGTACTTCGTCTCGTTGCACGGCCACGGCACGTCGGCCTGGTCGGTCTCCAGCGGAGCGCCCACCGAGTGCAGGCACTTCACGAAGTCGGCGTCCTCGCCGAACTTGGCCAGTGCCCTGCTGCCCGCCCTGGTCATCACGCGCATCGACACCACGACGTACTCGGAGTCGGTGATCTCCACGCCGAGCTGCGGGTTCTCCGCGCCCAACGGGCCCATGCAGAACGGGATCACGTACATCGTGCGGCCCCGCATGCTGCCCCGGTACAGGTCGGTCATGATCGACTTCATCTCGGCCGGGTCCATCCAGTTGTTGGTGGGACCGCTGTCGGACTCCTCGACCGAGCAGATGAATGTGCGTTCCTCCACCCGAGCCACGTCATCGGGATCCGAGGCCGCCCAATATGAATTGGGCTTCTTCTTGAGCGGGACAAACGTGCCGGCCGCGACCAGTTTCCGCGTCATGCGGTCCCATTCGGCGTCCGAACCGTCGACCCACACCACCTCGTCCGGGGTCGTCAGCTCCGCGACCTCGCGGACCCACGCGAGCAGCCGGGCATGGGTGGTCGGTGCCTGATCGAGACCGGGGATGGTCACTGCTGTCATCGCGCCTCGTCTCCTGACTGAACGACCGATCGCACGTTCGGCTAAAGCCGGAACGTGTGACGTCGTCGTCCGTGGGAAAGTCCGGCTACGCCCGGGGGCTGGTCGGGCGGGCCGAGGATGGGATTAACCGAGGTTAGCCCGAGGACGCGGGATTGATGCACGCCGATCGTGTAGATTCGCTCACAAAAACGATCAGGGTATCGATTAAGCACTCGCCGGTCGCCCCGTGCCGGGACCCCTCGGTGACCGACTTCGTGTGGTCGTTACCTGTCCGTAATCGTCACGCTCAGTTCTGGCTGATCCACTGGCCGGTGGTGGCGTCGATCCGCACCACGCCGGGCGCACTGCCCGCGTCGGTGAGCGCGCCCGCCCAGCCGGTCCAGTGCCGGTCGTCCGCGATGTCCCGCACCGCGGGTGTGTCGTCGCCCACCGGCGGTACGAACGGGTGTTCACCGCTGTCGTCCACCTGGTAGCCGCCATCGGCGGTGAGGTGCCCGTGCTGGGTCTGCATCCACCCGTCGTCGGTGTGGTCGGCGATGACCACCTCGCCGTCCGGGGTCAGCTCGGTGGCGACGTCCGCGCTGCCGTTGCCGTCGCTGTCCGTGTAGAGGACGGTGTCGCCGTGCGCGTCGTGCACCACGGCCGTGTCCAGCCGGCCGTCGTCGTTCGTGTCGATCGTCGCCTCGCCGGCCACCACCGGGCCGTCCGCCGTGTCCACCAGGATGTGCGGGGCGCCGCCGAAGAAGTGCTCGTCGACCGAGTCGACCAGGCCGATGGCGTCCTGCTCGTAGTCCGTGCCGTGCTGCTCGGTGTCGCCGTCGACCTCGAGGTTCAGCTCGGCGGAGTCGTCCGCGCTGCCGTCGTCGATGTACACGGCATCCTCTGTTCCCCGCCCGTCGGGCGGCCGGTCGAAGTGGGCATCCTGGCTGTTGGACTCACCGTATGCCGGTCCGGTTCCCCTGACCAGCCTGGTCGGCCGGCGCGTCCCGCAGGGCCCGGATGTCGGCCAGCAGGCCCTCGATCCGCTCCCGGCCCTGCCGTACCGCGGCCAGCCGCTTGCCGGCCTCGGCCAGCAGGCGGGTCCGCTCGCCGTCGGCCAGCCGCATGGCGGCGTCGACCTCGCGCAGTTCGGCCTCGATCGCGTCGATCCGCCTGCCCAGCGCGTCGTCCAGGGCGAGCGACAGGCTCTGCTCCACCTCGATGAGCTGCTCGGCGACCAGTTGGTCCAGCGTGGCGCGGGCGTCCGCGATCGACTCGGTGAGCCACTGCTTCATGTGCTGCTTGTCCGCGGTGTGCTTGCGGGTGCGGGCCAGCCACCACCCGGCGCCCAGGCCGACCACGATCGTCACCGGCAGCACCAGCGGGTTGAGCACCGCGACACCGAGCCCGGCCAGCGGCAACGCCGCCACCCGGGCCGCACCGAACCCGCCGGTGATCCCCATGAACACCAGCAGCCGGTCCTCCGCCGTCGGCGGCCGGCGATCCGGCGGCCGGGACACCACCGACGGCCGCCCGGCCCGGGCCGCCTGCGCCCGGATCAGCGCCAGCTCGTCCTCGGTGAACAGGTCGGCCAGCGCGGCCACGGCGACCCGGTCCAGGCGCCGGGCCAGCTCGACGGACAGCTGGTAGGACACCGACCGCAGCGCCGCGTCCACCTGGCCGGGCAGCCCGGCCAGCCGGGTCCGGTCGGCCGAGTCGATGGCGTGCCGGAACCACGACTGCACGTCCCGCATCCGCCGCTGCACCTCGTGCGAGCTCTCCACCCTGGCCCGCTGGATCTCCCCGCGCAGCCGCACCTGCCAGCCCCGGGTGGACGAGCGCCGCGCGGCGGCCAGCTCGTCCCGGTGCGCCCGCAGCTGTTCGGCCTCGGCCGCGCCCGAGGACAGCGCGCGGCACTCCGCGCGCAGCGTCGCCGCCAGCCCGGCCAGCGCGGTGTCCAGTGCCCGCAGGGTGTTCGCCTCGGCCAGCATCACCGACCGCCCGACGACCAGATCCTGCAGTGCCGCTTGGAGTTCCGCGATCCCGGAGTGCTGCCGCAGGGTGGCGGCGGCCTGCTCGTTGGGCGCGGCGCCGGCCAGTTCGGCCAACCGTGCCGAGCAGGCGAACCAGGGTGCCGACGCGAACCGGGACGCGTGTTCGGCCAGCAGCGCCCGGTCCGCCTCCAGCACCTGCCGCCAGCCGGGGAACGCGTCGGTCTTGGCCATGGCGAACACCACGGTCTCCACCCGCTCGCCGACGTCCCGCAGGAACGCCAGTTCGCCGGAGGTCAGCGGACCCGACGCGTCCACGACGAACAGCAGCGCGGTCGCGCCCGCCGCCGCCTGCCGGGCCAGATCGCCGTGCATCGTGTCCAGCCCGCCGACGCCCGGCGTGTCCACCAGGGTCAGCCGGGCCAGCAGCGGTACCGGCCCGGCCACCTCGACGTACGCGGGCGGCACCTGCCCGGCCGGCAGCTCACCGTCGGCCGACGCCCAGTGCCGCAGCTGCGCCAGGTCGAACGGCATCGGTGGGAGCTGCCCGGGGTAGTGCGCACTGGCCTGCCACGCCTCGGCGTGGCCGAACACCAGATACGCCGACGTGGCCACATCGGCGTCCACAGGGGACAGTCCGGGGCAGGCGAGCAGCGCGTTCACCAGAGAACTCTTGCCGCGCTTGGTCTCCCCCACCACGACCACGGTCGGCGTAGCCGGCCGGGCGGCCACCGCGCGGTCCACCCCGTCGGCCGCGGCCGGGTCCTGCTCCCTGACCAGCGCCAGCAGTTGCCCGATGGCCTGGCGCACGGTCCGGGGCAGCGTCACCCGCCACCCCGCAACTGGTACACGGTCACCACGGGCACCCGCAGCGTCCTGCCGTGGTCGACGAACCCGACCACCTCGGTCTCCGCGATCCGCCCGACCAGCGTGACGTCGTCGGTGGGCACCGTGCCGGCGGCCTCGTGCAGCGCCGGGTCGAACGGCTGCCCGTCCGGCCGCACCGCGAGCACGCCGATGGCGGCCAGGCCCTGCTCGATCCGTTCCGCGACGGCCTCGCTGCGGGCCCGGTCCAGCGAGTACAGGCAGAGCTGGAGCAGCGCCCCCCGGTCGGCGATGGCCTGGGTGACCATGCCGTAGGGGTCGAATGGTTCGGTCAGGTGCGCGGTGGGCGTCACGCCGGGATTCGACGGATCGCGGTGCGATTCGGTTCCGCTCATGCCGACCCCGCGTCCCGCAGCCGCCGCCAGAGCAGGAAGTACGTCCGGTGCACCACGTGCGCCACCCTGCTCTGCGCGGGCGTCGCGCCGAACGACGCGAACGAGCGCCACCACCCGGCCCGCTCCAGCGCGTACCCGGCCAGGTCGGTCGCCGACCGGTCGGGCAACCCGAGCTGCCGGCCCAGGTCCGCCGACGTGTCCACCGTGCTGCCCACCCGCAGCACCTCGTCGGCCAGGTCCTCGGGCAGGTCCACCGCGCCGGACGTGACCAGCGTGAGCGCCTCCAGCAGCCGCAACTGGTGCGCCTCCGGCTTGCCGAGCAGCACCTCGATCGCGTCGTGCACCCGTTGCCGCTCACCGGGATCGCCGGACGCGTGCGCCAGCGCGGTGATCGACGCCAGCGCGGCCGCCGCCTTGATCCCGTCGGCCCGCGCCCGGAACACCGTGTCCAGCCGGCCGCGCACCCCGGCCAGCCCGGATCCGGCCAGCAGCTCCAGGCGCAGCTCGCCGGTGGCCAGGCCGGGTTCGGCGCGCAGGGCGTCCAGGGCGCCGCGGATCCCGTACAGGTCCAGCGCGGCCAGCAGCCGGACCCGCGCCGCTGGCGGCACCGGCACGTCCCAGGTGGTGAACAGGTCGGCCGACATCAGCATCGTGCCGACCGTGTCCGCGTCCAGTTCGGCCAGCGCGCGCAACGCGTCCGCGTCGGCCGAGGTGAACCGGCCGGTCTCGGCCGACTCGGCGAGCAGGCCGATCACGGGCAGCACCCCGGTGACCATCGGCCGCAGAGTCGCGGCCTGCCGCCCGGCCAGCAGTTCGGCCGCCCGCCACACGTCACCGTCCGCCCCGGCGACCGAGTCCGCCACCACCGTGTCCGCCTTGTTCAGCACGGCGATCACGTTCGCCGGCCCGGCGTCCCGGCCGGCGGTGGCGGCGGCGAACGCGGCCAGCGCCTGTTGGTCGTCGGCCCGCACCGCCTGGGTCACCACGTAGAGCACGGCCTCGGCGCCGGCCACCGCGTCGGTGGACACCGGGTCCAGCCCGCCGTCCAGCAGATGCTCGGTCCTGGCCACCGACGCGGCGTCCAGCGAGCCCAGGCCGGGGGTGTCGATCACGGTCAGGTCGCGCAGCACGGCGTTGGTCAGGTACGCCTCCAGGTGCGACACCTTGGTCAGGTCGCCCACGGCGTCACCGAGATCGGCCGGGATCATGCCCTGCCCGTCGAACGGCAGCACCTGCTTGGTGCCGTCCACGCACACCACCTCGATGCGGTCCACCGTGCCGTAGGAGAACCGGGTCACCAGCCGGGTGCACTCGCCCACGTCGGTCGGCGCCACCCGCCGCCCGATCAGGGCGTTGACCAGCGTCGACTTACCGGACTTGATGCGGCCGGCGACGGCCACCTGCAACGGCCCGCGCAGCCGCCGCAGCACGTCGGCGAAGCCGGTACCGGTCGCGGCGGACACCTGCGGGGTGAGCCGCTCGCAGAGTCCGGCCACCGCCGTCGAGAGCGGACCCACGGGTCGCTGCTGCCCACCCGCCGTGGTCACTGGTGTGCCTTCCCTCCGCCGTGCCGGGGATCGTGGCATCGTCCCACGGCACCGCCCCGAGGTCCTGTCTCCGTCAGCCCGCCGGGGGAGACGCCGTGCTACCGCAGGCTGACGTGCGCGCGGCGACCACCTGCCTACGCTGTGCCGGTGCGGAGGTTGAGCCTGTGGCTGCGCCGGCATCCGGTGGTCGGCGACTCCGTCATGGCGATCGTGCTGGCGCTGCTCACCATCAGCGAAGGCCAGGAGGCCTACCCGCGCGAGCACCCGTGGTTCTTCTGGACGGTGGGCGTGCTGATGGTGGTGCCCGTGGTGTTCCGCCGCCGCTGGCCGATCCCGGTGGCGTACGTGATCCTGGCCGGCGGCCTGCTGCAACTGCTCACCCACGGCAGCCTGGACGCCCGCGACTCGCTGCCGGTGCGCACCGCCGACCTGGCGCTGGGCATCGCGCTGTACACCCTCGTCGTCTACACCGACCGGCGCCGCTCGCTGACCTACGGCGCGATCCTGATCGCCGGCACCGCGGTGGACGTGATCTGGCGGGTGCACGACCGGGGCGCCGAGGTGGTGCTGGGCATCGGCGCCGCCGCGATCTACGGCTTCGCCTGGGCGATGGGCGAGTTCGTCGCCGCCCGCCGCGCCTACCACAGCGAACTGGAGGCCCGGCTGCGCCTGTTGGAGACCGAACGGGACCAGCAGGCCACCATCGCGGTGGCCGCCGAGCGCACCCGCATCGCCCGCGAGCTGCACGACGTGGTGGCGCACGCGGTGAGCGTGATCGTGGTGCAGGCCGACGGCGCCGGGTACGCCATCCGCGGCGAACCCGAGCTGGCCGAACAGGCCGTCCGCACGATCTCCGACACCGGTCGCGAGGCGCTGATGGAACTGCGCAGGCTGCTGGACGTGCTGCGCAGCGACACCGACGAGCGGGACGTCCGGTCGCCGCAGCCGAGCGTGGCCGGGCTGCCCGAACTGGCCGAGCGGTTCGAGGCGGTGGGCCTCCCGGTGACGCTGATCGTGCGGGGCGAGATCGCCGACCTGCCGGCCGCCGTCGGGCTGGGCGCCTACCGGATCACCCAGGAGTCGCTGACCAACACGCTCAAGCACGCGGGTGCAGGTGCGGTGGCCACCGTGCGGGTGGAGCGGGTCGGCGGGCTGGTCGAGGTGGAGGTCGTCGACGACGGCGGCGCCGGGCCGGTCCGCAGGCTGGCACCGGTGTCCGGCGGCAACGGCCTGATCGGCATGCGGGAGCGGGCCACGGTGCTGGGCGGTTCGCTCACCGTCGGCCGCACCCCGGCCGGCGGCTGGCGGGTGCGGGCCACGTTCCCGGTCCGCGCGCCACACGGTTCGGTGTCCGCGTAACCGCCGCCGGAATCGTCCGGAGTCGATAGTGTCGGCCGGGTGATCCGGGTACTGCTGGTGGACGACCAGGAACTGATGCGGATGGGCTTCCGCATGGTGCTCGGCGCCCAGGACGACATCGACGTGGTCGGCGAGGCCGGCGACGGGGAGCGGGCCGTCGCGCTGGCCCACCAGCTGCGGCCGGACGTGGTGCTGATGGACGTGCGCATGCCGGTGCTGGACGGTGTCGAGGCGACCAAGCGGATCACCGGGCCCGGCCTGGCCAAGGTGCTCGTCATGACCACGTTCGACCTGGACGAGTACGCGCTGTCCGCGCTGCGCAACGGCGCCAGCGGCTTCCTGCTCAAGGACACCCAGCCGGCCGAGCTCGTCTCGTCGCTGCGGGCGGTGGCCAGCGGCGACGCGGTGGTGGCGCCCAGCGTCACCCGCAGGCTGCTGGACCGGTTCCTCGGCGCCGCGGGCGGCGGACTGCGCGACTCGGCCGTGCTGGACGCGCTCACCGAACGGGAGCGCGAGGTGCTGGTGCTGATCGCCAAGGGCCTGTCCAACACCGAGATCGCCGGCCGGCTGTTCCTGTCCGAGGCGACGGTGAAGACCCACGTGGGCCGCATCCTGGCCAAACTCGACCTGCGGGACCGGGTACAGGCCGTGGTGCTGGCCTACGAGACGGGTCTGGTGCGGCCGGGCGAGTCGGCGAATCAGGGTTGAGCTCAGGGTCGTCACGGATTCGTCCATCTCCAGGATGAGACAGGCTCAGCCTGGAGTCGGGGAGAGGTCGGCACCGGGGGTGGACGCGGCGGGAGCGCCGGTCGGGCACTCTTGGGGTCGCTTACGGGGAAGCACGACACAGGCGATTTTCCAGGGACCGAGGGAGCGAACATGATTGAGGCGGTGGGCCTGACCAAGCGGTACGGCCGAACCCTCGCTGTCGACGACCTTTCCTTCACTGTTCAGCCGGGCCGGGTGACGGGTTTTTTGGGGCCGAATGGTGCGGGTAAGTCGACGACGATGCGGATGGTGTTGGGGTTGGATGCGCCGGATGCGGGTCGGGTGTTGGTGGATGGGGTGGCGTATCGGTCGTTGCGGGAGCCGTT
>DASUGU010000026.1:0-57974 GCA_036273855.1 Pseudonocardiaceae bacterium | reverse complement strand
GTCCAGGCTCCGCGTCCAGACTGGCGTCGGCGGGAAGAACGACCACGTTGTCGACCCGTGAGGGTCTGACTTGCTGCCGCATAGACGGCCTTGTCGGCGTTCTTCCCGCCCCAATCACCCCTTGTTCAGCACACTCCTAGTGCTGCGGCACACTGGGAGCATGGTGACCGAATTTCAGCCTGCCGGTATCCGCGTCATCACCTGTGACGTCTTCGGGACGACCGTCGACTGGCGCACCGGTGTGGCCGACCAGGTCGCGGCGATCGCCGATGGCCGGGCCGAGCTGGACGCGGGCGCGTTCACCGACGCGTGGCGCGACCGCTACCGGCCCGGGCTGCTGCGGGTCAACCGGGGCGAACGCGACTGGGCCTACCTGGACACCCTGCACCGCGAGTCGCTGGACGAGCTGCTGGCCGAGTTCGGCGTCGCCGACGCGTTCGACGAGCCGGCCCGGCAGCGGCTGGTGCTGACCTGGCATCGGCTGCCAGCGTGGGAGGACTCCGTCGACGGCCTGGCCCGGCTGCGCCGGCGACACATCACAGCGGCGCTGTCCAACGGTGGTTTCGCGCTGCTGACCCACCTGGTCAAGTCGGCGGGCCTGCCGTTCGACTGCATCCTGTCGGCCGAGCTGGCCAAGATGTACAAGCCGGCCCCCGACGTGTACCTGACCGCGGCACGGCTGTTGGACGTCGAGCCGGCCGAGATCCTGATGGTCGCCGCGCACTCGTGGGACATCGTCGGTGCGCGCGAGGCCGGCCTGCGTACCGCGTTCGTGCACCGGCCGACGGAGAAGGGGCCGCACCGGGCCGCCGACGGGCCGGACGACGTCACCAGCGACCTGTCCGTGACCAGCTTCCGCGGGCTGGCCGACGCCCTGGGCTGCTGACCCAGGACGCCGGCCGCGACGTCAGCCGCGGTCCCTGGCGGCCGTCTCGATGACCTGGGTGACGGTGCCGGGGTCACTGATCAGACCGAGGTGTCCGGCGTTGAACGTGAAGGTCGTCGCGTGCGCCCTGGCGGCCATCATCCGCTGCGAGTCCGGGGTGATGGCGTTGTCCCGCAGGCCGATGAGGTCGTAGGAGGGAATCGTCCGCCAGGCCGGCACGCCGGTGGGCTGGAACACCAGCGTCGATGCCGGCGACTGCGCCGCGGCCAGCACCGCCGCCTGCGCCCTGGGCACGCCGTTGGCGAACTTCGTGATGAAGAGGTCCGTTCTGAGGTAGGTGTCGACCTGGCCGGCCGGGGCGCCCGGGTAGGGCACCAGGTTGAACACCGAAGTCGGGTCGGTGAGCGCGGGAACGATGAAGGAGTTCGCGCCGATCAGGGTGGTGATCGACTCGTTCTGGTCGGGCACGAATGCGTCGACGTAGACGAGTGCCTTGACGTTCGGGTTGCCGGTGGCCGCGTTGGTGATGACCGCGCCGCCGTAGGAGTGGCCGACCAGGATGATCGGGCCGGTGACGGTGCTGAGGAAGTCCTCGAGGTAGGCCGAGTCGTCGTCCAGGCCGCGCAGCGGGTTGGGTGCGCTGGTCACGGTGTAGCCGTCGTGCTGCAGGCGTCTGATCTCGCCCGACCAGCTCGATGCGTCTGCCCAGGCGCCGTGCACGAGCACGATGGTGGGCTTGGGCTGGTGGTGACCGGCCGTCGCCGGGGCGGCGGCAGTCGCCGTGCCGGCGGACACCGCGAACACCGGGATGAGGACGGCGCTGACGGCCAGGGTGGCTAACCGGATCCGATGAGCCTTTCGAGCGAACTTCATACTGGACGCCCTTCTCATACGTCGACAACGCGGACGGAGTGGCAGGCGCCGCCGGAATCCGGCGGCGCGGGGGTGAGCGTACGGGGGAATGCCCGTGCGCGCCCGGTGAAACCAGCCTTGCTGGGATAGCCATCCCAATTTGCGCTAAGGTGCGGATCATGGGCGACGTGGACGACCGGCGACTGACCCCGAAAGGGCGGGCGACGCGCGAACGGATCGTGAAAACCGCGGCAGAGCTGATTGTCCAGCACGGTGTCGCGGGCACCAGCATCGACGACGTGCGCCAGGCGACCGGTGTCAGCGGTTCGCAGATGACCCACTACTTCACCGACAAGCGGAGCCTGGTACGAGTGGTCATCGCATGGCAGGCTGACGCTGTCGTTGCACTGCACCAGCTTCCGGTGTTGGGCGAGCTGGACAGCTTCGAGGCGCTGGACATGTGGTGCGAGCTGAACATCGCCCGGCAACGGCGAGCCTCCTGCCAGGGTGGGTGCGGCTTCGGGTCGCTCGCCGGTGAGTTGGCCGAGGACGAAACCAGGACCGACCTGGCTCGCGGGTTCGAGCGCTGGGAGGCGTTGTTCCGGCATGGCTTGCGGCTGATGAAGCAGCGCGGTGAGCTGCGCCCGGACGCCGACATCGACGAGTTGGCCATGGGCCTGTTGGCCGCGCTACAGGGCGGCCTGCTGCTCACCCGGACCAGGCGGGACATCCGTCCGGTGGAAGCCGCGCTGCGAACCATGGTCGCCCATGTCCGGTCGTTCGCCACGGACGAAGCGGCGCGTGCCGACACCGGCCGCAAGCCCGCCGTCCGCCGGAAGGCCGCCCGGCTGGTAGCGGCGCTCTGAGCACCGCTGGTGCTGACGTTCCTGCTGCGCGCGGCTCAGTGAGCACGGTTGGTCTCCCGGATGACCTGCCAACCGGAGTCCAGATCGCCTGTCCTGAGGTGACCGGTGCCGGTGCCCCGGAGGGTCACGAGTGCGGTGAGGCCGGGTTCTAGGTCGTCCACGACGTGCCCGTAGATGACGACGCGCGTCAACTCCAGGTCGATGACGGCCGCCGATCCGTCGATCTGCTGAAAGCGGGTGCCGAGCCGCGCCGGTCCCCGCAGACACCGGACCGCCGCCGTCACCTCGGTAGGATCAGCGGCCGTGAGATGCTCGATCAGCAGCTCGGCCGGCTCGTGTTCTCTCACGGTCTCGCGGCGCAGGTTCCGGTGGAGAAGACTTCGATGAGGCCCACGCGGGCATTGTCCAGTCGGGAGGAACGTCTGTCCATCGCGTTCGACGGTGCGATCTCCTGTACGCACGCGTTGTCGCGGTTGGTCTTCGCATGGCGCCTCATGGTGGTTCCCGGCGGGGTTGGGGTTTCGCTCGCCCGCTCCCTCTTTTGGATGATTTGATGCCGTGCCGAGCCTGTCAAGGTCGCTCCTGCGTCGCGTCGCTGCGCGATGCCTTCGGCAACCTGGACAGGCTCGTCCCGGCATCAAGCAGGCTGGGTGTTGGGAGCGGGGGAGAATGAAGCGCTGCTCACACCGGAGGTCTGGGGCGAAACCGGCGGCCGGCAGCACGACCCACCACCCTGGTCTTGGGCGAAACCGGCGGCCGGCAGCACGACACCCGACCCGGGCAGAACCGGGCCGATCCATTCCTCCCCGCTGCTCCCTCGTCCTCAGCCGCACTTGCGCTGGATCGCTGGGGTCAAGGTTGGCCGAAGGCCATCGCGAAGCGACGCGACGCAGGAGCGACCTTGACGCCAGTGGTCCGGCGCGAACACTCAAAGGCGAGGGAGCGGCGGCGTGCGAAAGCCCAACCCTAGGGTCGAAACCCCCATGGCCACCGACCCTACAGCGTCACCACCAAGTCCGTTCCAGCGCGCGGCCGGTGCCATTGGTCTGGTCCAATCCATTCAACGCGGCAATGTCCTCGGCGGACAGTGTGAAGCTGAACAGGTCGGCGTTCTCCTCGATGCGCTCGCGGTGGGTCGACTTCGGGATGACCGGCAGACCGTGCTGTACGCACCAGCGCAGCAACACCTGCGCGGGTGTCCGGCCCGCCCGCTCGGCGATCCGCCGCACCGCCTTGTTTTTCAGATGCCTACCGGTGCCCAGCGAGCTGTACGCCTCCAGCGCGACATTCCTCGCCACGCAGGCCTCCAGCAGCGCACGCCGGTACTTGAGCGCGCCGAACTGCACCTGGTTGACCACCGGTGCGACCGTTGCCGCGGCCAGCACTTTGTCCATGTCGTCCACGCTGAAGTTGGACACGCCGATGGACCGGGCGAACCCACGTTCCCTGGCCTGCTCCATTCCCGGCCACGCCCAGGTGGGACCACCCTGCGGCCAGTGCACGATGTACAGGTCGACCTGGTCGACGCCCAGGCGGCGCAGGCTCTGCTCGACCTCGGCGGCGGGATCGCGCCTGCCCGGGTAGAACTTCGTGGTGATGAAGACGTCCTCGCGCGGCACTCCGCTCTCCCGCAGCGCCCGCCCGACACTCTCCTCGTTGCCGTACGCCTGTGCGGTGTCGATGTGGCGGTAGCCGGCTTCCAGCGCCCAGCGGACCGCGTTCACGCACGCCGACCCGTCCGGTATCTGCCAGACGCCGAGGCCGAGCATCGGGATCCGGTTGCCGTCCGCCAGCACCCGCAGGCGCCCGTCCGGTGTCACATCTCCGGTCGTCATCGCGCGAGCTTACGACGATGCCGCGGTCGGGGCAGTTCAGCTCAGTTCGATGCGCCGGTCGCACCCGCACCAGTCACCGGCGCAGGGCCGGCCGACCTCGCTGCCGTACGGTCCCAGCCCGCGCATCACGGTCAGCACCTCGTCGCGTTCCACCCGGCTCAGCGCCGGCCGACCGTCGGCATCGAGATCCCACGCGGGTGCCCGGACCGCGATGTCCTGCACGTCGCCGACGACGATGCCCTCCATGAACAGGGTGAACAGCGGATGGTCGGGGAAACCGTTGAGGCGCAACACCCACCACGCCTGGTCGACCAGCGCGGCGTAGACGAACACGCGTGCGCCGGTGTGCCGCCACAGGATGGGGCGTGCCAGAACGTCCACCCGTCCAGCATGTGACGTCCGTCCGCCGGTTGGCAAGGCCGACCCGTTTGTCCGTTACCTTGTCGGGCAGGCCACCGCACGTGGCCGGCAGCGGGCGGGAGGGGCGGGCATGGACGCGGCGCAGGCGATGTCGTTGGTGGTGGGAAGGATTCAGTCCGGCGACCTGGACTACCCGGCCGATGACCTGACGGCGGAGCGCTTCGACGGCGGCTGGTGCGTCTACTCGCCCTCGGTGATCGCCGACGACCCCGACGAGGACCTGGACGAGCCGAAGGAACGGTCGGTGTTCCTGGTCGGCGGTTCCGGGCGCGTCGAGCAGGTGTCGTCCTCGGAGTATCCGGAGGACGCCCGCTCGTGGTTCCAGGAGGCGTGCCTCTGGTTCAGCGCGGAGGAGCCCCCCGGGAGCCGGTCGTCCGGTGCTCCGTCGCATCCCGATCTGGGCGCGTCCCGGCCTCGCCAACCCCGCACTGCCACCGCATACGACCGCGCCGCCCTGGACACCCTGGCCGAGGCCCTGATCCAGGAACGCGATTTCGCCGGCTGGCTGGCCGGCCGCCTGCACGAACTGGGCGATCTGCTGGGCGGCAGCAGCCGCCTGATCACCCGGCGCCCGCGAGCCTGGGCGACCAAGCCGCTGACCGAGCTCGCCACGGCGGAGGACGCCGACGGCCCGACCGGCGTGTGGCGGACCTGGCCCGCGGCCGACCCGGCGAGCCTGCCCGACGTCGACGCCACCGGGTGGGTGCTCGTACCGGGCGTCGTGGCGTGCGAATACCTGGAGGCCATGGAATCCGAGACGGACGCGGCCACACGCCTGGCCGACGTCATAGCCGACCGCACCCGGCCGGCACCCTCGTGGCGGGCCTGCCAGGTGGCCGAACTCCTGCCCCAACTCGTCGCGCTGCGCCGCGCCGACCTGGCCGACGCCGACCTGGCCACGCTGCGCCGGATCGCCGCGGCCGACGGTGGCGAGGAGTTCCTCGCCACCCAACTACTGACACCCGACGACCCCGATGTCGATGCCCTGCTGCGGATCGCCGTCGACGCCGACCGGAACCACCGCGACGTCATCGACATCGACGCGGCTGCCACGGCCGCGTACCGCCGCGTCCTGGATCGCCTCGACCTGCCCTTCGAGAACTACGCATGGGAAGCCATGTTCGAGTGATCCGTGGCAAGGTGGTGCCATGCGTCGACCGGTGCGGATCGCGAACTTCTCCGGTGTCATGGGTGACCGGTTCAGTGCGTTCGAGGAGGCGGTCACCGGCGAACCCGTCGACGTGGTGATCGGTGACTCGATGGCCGAGATCACCATGTCGATGCTCACCGCGGGGTTCCGCGCCCACCCCGAGGCGCAGCACCGGTTCTACTCGGAGTTCTTCCTGCGCCAGTTGCGACCGCAGCTGGGAGTGCTCGCCGAGCGCGGCATCAAGGTCGTCACCAACGCGGGTGTCTACCATCCGGCCGGTCTGGCCGAGGCGATCCGGGGCGAGATCGCCGAACGCGGCCTCGACCTGAAGGTCGCCCACGTCACCGGCGACGACCTGCGCGAGCACACCGCCCGGCTGATCGCCGACGGCCAACTGTCTCATTTGGACACCGGCGCGCCACTGACCGGGGACCCGGCCGAGTTGCTCGCCGTGCACGCCTATCTCGGCGGTTGGGGCATCAAGTCCGCATTGGATGCCGGGGCCGACATCGTCGTCACCGGCCGGGTCGCCGACGCCTCACTGGTCACCGGACCCGCCGCGTGGTGGCACGACTGGACACGGGACGAGCTGGACAAGATCGCCGGAGCGACCGCGGCGGCCCACGTGATCGAGTGTGGACCGCAGGCCACCGGTGGCAACTTCGCCGGGTTCACCGAGGTCGCCGACAACCTGCTGCCCGGATTTCCGATCGCCGAGGTGGCCGGCGACGGCACGTTCGTGATCACCAAGCGCGCCTCGGACGGCGGCGCGGTCACTGTCGACACGGTCATCGCCCAACTGCTGTACGAGATCCAGGGTCCGCGCTACCTCAACCCGGACGTCACCTGGCACACCGACTCCATCACCGTCACCCAGGACGGACCGGACCGCGTGCTGGTCACCGGTGCCACGGGCAGCCCGCCGTCGCTGACCACGAAGGTCGGCATCAACGTGCAGAACGGCTATCGCGGGTCGCTGTGGGTGTACCCGACGGGGTTGCGGATCGACGAGAAGGTGGCCGTGCTCAGGGCCCAGGCGGAGCGGGCCGCCAAGGACCACGAGCTCGACGAGCTGCGGTTGACCGTGTGCGGCAGGCAGGTGGACGACCCGGCCGACCAGTGGCAGGCGACCGTGCCCGTGCAGATCTCGGTCGCCGCTCGGGAAGCCCGTACGGTGACCGGGTTCCTGGCCCAGTTCAGCTCCTACGGCCTGGGCTCGATTCCTGGCTGGTACATCGACATGACGCAGATGTACTCGATGAACGGGCAGCCGCGCATCGACTACTGGCCGGGGCTGGTTCGCCAGGCCGATGTGCCGCACGCCGTGCACCTGCCCGACGGCGGCGTCGTGGAGATCGCGCCACCGCCCACCATGGCGGAGTTCACCGGCCAGCCACGCCAGCCGTCCGCCCCACCCGCCGAGCCGGGCGCGTTCGGGCCCACAGTCCGCGTGCCGCTCGGGGAGGTCGCCTTCGCCCGCGTGGGAGACAAGGGCGCCAACGCCAATCTCGGTGTCTGGGTCCGGAACGACGCGGCCTACCCATGGCTGACCGCCTACCTCACGCCGGCCGAACTCACCCGCCTGCTCGGTGCCCCCGAGCACGTCACCGTCGAACGCTACGCACTGCCGAAGCTGCGCGGTCTGTCCTTCGTGCTCACCGGATACTTCGCGCCGAGTGGATCGGCGAACCTCGCGCTCGACCAGATCGGCAAGTCCCTCGGCGAGTTCCTGCGGGCCCGTCACGTGGAAGTCCCCACCGCCCTCCTGTCCGACCCCTCGATCGAGAAGTGAACGTTCTCATGGAGACCACGGACCCTGGCCGGCTGCGCGAAGCCATGCTCACGGGCGTCCACGACCGGGCCACCGACGACTCGTTCGACGCGCACGCCGAACTGCGCGATGTGCTGGCCCCACTCGGGCTCACCCCGGAGGACTGCGGCGGCGAGGTGACCTTCTTCAAGAAGGACCCGCTGATGTCCAGCTCGATCCGACTCGGCGGCACCGCGGCCGTCGCGCTGGCCCAGCAGTCGGTCGTGGCGGCCAAGCTGTGGCGGATGCGCGGCGGGCTCGGCCAGGACATCACCGTCGACCTCGGGCAGGCCATCCGGCGGGTCGCGCCGGCCAGCGAATTCCGGTGGGAGACGCTCAACGGCTACCCACCCGACGTCCCGGACCGCCTCCTGTCGGCCTACTTCCGCTTCTACCCCACCGCCGACGGCCGCCACGTCATCCCGCCCAACATCTACCCGGGCATCAAGTCGAAGATGCTCGCGGTGCTCGACTGCGCGGACAACCCGGAGGCGCTGGGCAAGGCGATCTCCGAACACACCGCGGACGAGCTGGAGCGACTCGGCGAGCAGCACGGCATCGTGTTCGCCAAGGTCCGCAGCGTCGACGAGTTCACCCGTGAACCCGTCTTCGACCACCTGGCCGCGCACCCGCTGATCGAGATCGAGAAGATCGGCGACAGCGACCCGGAACCGCTGCCCGCGTGGGGAACCCATCCGCTGTCCGGAATCCGGGCGCTGGGCATGGGCCACGTCATCGCAGGCGCGGGCATCGGCCGGTCGCTCGCCTCGCTGGGCGCCGACTGTCTCAACGTCTGGCGGGTGATGGAGCTGGAACAGGACATGCTGCACGTCACGGCCAACGTCGGCGTGCGTTCCACCCGCCTCAACGTCCGTGACGCGGACGGCCGCGCGGCCCTGCACGAACTCCTGCGCGGTGCGGACGTGTTCTACGCCAACCGCCGTCCCGGGCTGCTCACCGAGCTCGGTGTCGACGTCGACCAGGCGCTCGCGGTGCGCCCCGGACTGATCCACGTCACCGTCAGCACCTTCGGCACGGACGGCCCGTGGGCCGGGCGGATCGGTTTCGACCAGGTCGCCGGCACGGTCACCGGCATGGTCGCCGCGGAAGGCAGCCTGGAGCAGCCCAAGCTGCCGCCCACCCAGATCATCAACGACTACCTGGTCGCCTGGCTGGGCGCCACGGGCGCCATGGCGGCGCTGGCCCGCCGGGCGGTGGAGGGCGGCGGCTATCGCGTCCACGTCAGCCTCACCCGCGTGGCGATGTGGGCCTGCACCCTCGGCTTCTTCGACTGGGACTACGTCCGCGCCACCGTCGGCACCGGTGGCGACCACGAGCTGATCGACCCCCAGCTGTTCACGTCGCTCACCCCGCTCGGCATCTACCAGGGCGTCACCGAGAACGTGACGCTGTCCCGGACGCCGCACCACTACCTGAACGTGCTCTCACCCCGTGGCGGCGACCAACCCGTGTGGCTGCCCAGGCCCAAGCAGGTCGACGTCAGGGCACTGGGCGCGATTCTCCGGCTCTGGTCCACCGGCTGAATCGGTCAGGACAGCGCGGCCACGACGGCGGTGAGCACGGCCTGCCGGTCCGACTGCGGGTCGAGGAACAGCCGTTTCGGGTACGGATATCGTCCGTACAGCTCGTCGACCAGGGCTTCCCAGGCCCGCCAGAACCCGACCAGCGCGGCCGTGCCGGTGAGCTGCCGTGCCCTGGCCCACGCGGAGTCGGTGATCGAGGCCAGGTTCCACGACGACCACGGTTCGCCCCGGTCGGCGTGGGCGTTCGCGAGTGACGCTGCGACGTCGGTGGGCCGCAGGTAGACCAGCAGCGGCCGGGCGGGCGCCAGATCACGCTCGATGCGGGCACAGTGCTCGACCACGTCGGCCTGCGGAGCGCCGTCGAGGAACGCGGGCAGGACCGAGTTCTGCAGGAACGTGGCTTCCAACACGATCGGGTGGTGTCCGGCGGCACAGCGCTCGGCGAGCGCGCGCCACTGGCGCCCGTCGGGCTCACCCGGCGGTGCCTGCGATACGGCTGAGGGGTACGTGGCGCGCAAGTGGTCCACGGCGGCCGTACGGATCGGATGGTCGGGGGCGAACTCGTGGTAGGCGCGGCCGCCCGTCGCCTCGGCGATGTGTTCGGCGGTGGTGCTCTTGCCGATGCCGATGATGCCCTCGACCAGGACCAGCCGCGTCGCGCCCGTGCGCACTCGTCCATCCATAGCGGACGACAAAGGCAGGGAGTATCTCCCTGCCACTTTCAACATATAGCGCACCCCGGGGCTTGTGGCAAGGCCCGGGTGGTGATGCACAATCGTCGGCCGAAGCCCAGTACCTGCGGAAATGAGGGGTTCGCAGGAGTCGGTACACACCTTTGTCGAATGGGGATTCATGATCGACGTGATCGTTGCCGGGGGCGGACCGACCGGCTCGATGCTGGCCGGCGAGTTGCGGCTGCACGGTCTGGACGTGGTCGTACTGGAGAAGGACTCGGAGCCGCCCACCCGTGCCCGTGCGCTGGGCCTGCACGTGCGCACAGTGGAGGTGATGGACCAGCGCGGTCTGCTGGACCGGTTCCTCCCGCTGGGCACGCAGTACCCGCTGACGACGTTCTTCGCCGGCATCCGCAAGCCGGCGCCGGAACCGATGGACACCGCGCACGCCTACACGCTCGGCATCCCGCAGACCATCACCGACCGGCTGCTGGCCGAGCACGCGGCCGAGCTGGGCGCCGAGATCCGGCGGGGCACCGAACTGGTCGGGCTGAGCCAGGACGACCAGGGGGTGAGCGCCGAGCTGGCCGACGGCACACGACTGCGCTCGCGCTATCTGGTCGGCTGCGACGGCGGGCGCAGCACGGTGCGCAAGCTGCTCGGCATCGACTTCCCCGGGGAGCCGGCCAGCGTCGAGTGGCTGTTCGCCGAGTTGGAGATGGAGGCGTCAGCGGAGACGCTGGCCGCCGAGGTGGCCGAGGTCCCGGACAAGCTGATTCAGTACGCTCCCGCACCGGACGACGGCGTGTTCCGCTTCGTCGTCCGCACCGGAGTGGTGGCCGAGGATCGCGAGGTCGCACCCACCCTGGAGGACCTCACGGACCGGCTGCGGGAACTCACCGGCACCGATTTCGGTGTGCACTCACCGCGCTGGATCACCCGCTTCGGTGACGCCACCCGGCTGGCCGAGCGTTACCGGGCCGGTCGGGTGCTGCTGGCCGGCGACGCGGCGCATGTCCACGCGCCGTTGGGCGGGCAGGGCCTCAACCTGGGCATCCAGGACGCGTTCAACCTCGGCTGGAAACTGGCCGCCGAACTCGACGGCTGGGCGCCGGATGGCCTGCTGGACACCTACCAGACCGAACGCCGGCCGGTCGCCGCCGCCGTGCTGGACAACACCCGCGCGCAGGCCGAACTGATGTCCACCGAGCCGGGTCCGCGGGCCGTGCGCAAGCTGCTGACCGAACTGGTGGAGTTCGACGACGTGAACCGGTACCTGATCGAGAAGATCACCGCGATCGGGGTCCGGTACGACTTCGGCGAGGGACACGCGTTGCTCGGCCGACGGCTGCGGGACATCGGCCTGAAGCAGGGCCGCGTCTACGGCCTGATGCACGCCGGCCGGGGACTGCTGCTGGACCAGACCGGCAAGCTCTCGGTGGCGGGCTGGGCGGACCGGGTCGACCACGTCGTAGACGTCAGCGAGGAACTGGACGTGCCGGCGGTGCTGCTGCGGCCGGACGGTTATGTGGCGTGGGTCGGCGACGACCAGCAGGAGCTGGAGAACCAACTGCCACGGTGGTTCGGCGCCGCCTGAGATTGTGACCGGGTCCGACGCTGCCGGTGCGGTCCGCACCGGCAGCGTTCGCTTCGCACTTGACTGACTGACTCAGTCAGTCAAATAATGGGCGGCATGCGAGGACGAGTACCCGCGCGGCCCTTGACCGAGGTCGCCGCCGTGGCGGGGCGGGTGTTCATGGAGCAGGGCTACCGCGCGGCCGGCATCTCCGACGTGTCGAAGGGGCTGGGCCTGAGTCACGGCGCCCTCTACACGTACGTGGACAGCAAGGAAGCGCTGCTCTACCTCGTGCTGCTCGCCGCGTTCGAACCGTCCGCGCTGGACGGACTCTCCCTGCCGGTGCCCGCGCCGCCGGAACCGGAGATCGTCGACATGACCCGCCGGTGGACCGAACGGCACGGCCGGATGGCGGCGCTGCTGTCCGCGGTGGCCCGGCGGACCAAGCCCGTCGAGGTCGAACTCGGCGGGATCGTGGACGAGCTCTACGGGTTCGTCGAACAGCACTGGCGCGTGCTCGCACTCGTCGAGAGCTGCGCGCGGGACCTGCCCGAGCTGGCGCAGCTGTACTTCGTGCGCAACCGCAGGACGTACATCGACGTGCTCACCACCTATCTCGACCGCCGGATCCGGTCCGGGCACCTGCGCCCGGTGCCGGACACGGCCACCGCCGCACGTTTCGTCATGGAGACCATCGCCTGGTTCGCCTGGCACCGCAGGGGCGATCCCGACTCGGCGATGCTCACCGACGACGCCTCCCGGGCCACCGTGCGGCACCTGCTGCTGTCCGCCTTTCTCCCCGCCGCACCCGAGGAGTGACGATGACCGTCGACGTCTCCGCCGAACCGACCAGAACCGTGCCCCGCATCGCGTGGCGGCCCGTGGTAGCCGTCGCGGTGGTGGCCGGGATCGTGCATCTCGCGGTCGCGGCCCGCTACGGCTGGCACCGCGACGAGTTCTACTACGTGGTCGCCGGACGACATCCGGCGTTCGGCTACGTCGACCAACCGCCGCTGACCCCGCTGCTCGCCCGGTTCGCCGCCGACCTGCCCGGCGGGGTGCTGCCATTACGGATTCTGGCCATCGCCGGACAGGTGGCGTGCGTGCTGCTGGCCGCCCGCCTGGCCGCGGAGCTCGGTGGCGGCAGGCGGGCACAGACACTGACGGCCGCCGCGCTGGCCGCGTGCCCGCTGTTCGTGGCCACGTCGATGCTGTTCGGCACCACGATCGTCGACCAGGTGGTGTGGCTGGCCCTGTTCGTGCTGGTGGCGCGGGCGTTGCGGGTGGGTACGACGGACGCGTGGGTGGCCGTCGGGCTGGTCGGCGGTGTGGGTTTCGAGAACAAGAACACCGTGATCGTGCTGCTCACCGGGATCGCGGTCGGGCTCGTCCTGTGGCGGCGGGACGTCGTGCGCACCCGTGGTCCGTGGCTCGCGGCGGGCGTCGCCGCCGTGCTGGCCGCGCCCGACGTGGTGTGGAACGCGGTGAACGGCTGGCCGCAGGTGCGGATGGCGCACGTGCTCGCGGCCGAGCAGGGCGGGCCGCTCGGATCACTGGCACAACTGCCCGCGCTGCCGCTGCTGTTCGCGAGCCCGTTCCTGATCCTGCTGTGGGTGCGCGGCATCCAGTGGCTCGTGGCGCCGACGGGCCGGGAGCACCGGTGGCTGCTCGCCGTCGCGGCCGTGGCGGTCGTCGTGTTCACGGCCAGCGGCGGCAAGTTCTACTACGCCGGTCCGCCACTGGCCGCACTGTTCGCGACGGGCGCGGTCCGGGTGGAGGCCCGCGCGAACGCCGGCGGCCGCGTCGGCTGGCCGATCGCGATCGGGCTGTCCGCGGTGCTCGCGGTGGTGACCGGCCTGCCGGTGCTGCCGATCAGCCAGGCCACCGCGTTGGCCACGGTGAACCCGACGATGGTCGAGACGTACGGCTGGCCGCAGCTCACCGACCAGGTCACCGCCGTCGCGGCCACCCTGCCGCCGGGCACGCCGATCCTGGCCAGCAACTACGGCGAGGCCGGCGCGCTGGACATCCTCGGCCCGGCAGCCGGCCTGCGGAACCCGGTCTACAGCGGGCAGAACGCCTACGGCTACTGGGGTCCACCGGCCGGCAGCGACGACACGGTGCTGTGCGTCGGCGGGTGGGCGGCGAACGAGCTGCGCCGGTACTGGGCCGACGTGACGCCGATCGCACCGATCCGGTTCCCGGTGGCCGTCCACAACCAGGAGGCCGACTACCACGCCACGATGTTCCTGTGCCGCTCCCCGCGCGGCACCTGGCCGCAGCTGTGGCCACACCTGCGCGTCCTGAGTTGACGCACCCTTGTCACATCGCCGGGTCGCGATCCGTCAAACGAGGTGACGCCATCCGTGAGCACCGGCACGACCGCCGGGCTCGGGACAACCTCGACCATGATGGAGGACGCCGTGGCACCACGCATTCCCGACGCCAACGCACTCATCCCCGAGATCCAGCAAGTGGCCGGTGCCCTGATCAAGGCCACCAGCAACGGCTCGCTGCCCACCACCACGATGAGCCTGGTCTACCTGCGCGCCAGCCACATCGTCGGCAACACGTACCAGACGATCCGGCACTCGGTGGACCTGCGCAAGGCAGGTGAGTCCGAGGAGCGGATCGCCACGGTGGCAACCTGGTGGGACGCACCGTATTTCACCGAGCCGGAGCGGGCAGCACTGGCGATGACCGACGCCGTGTTCCAGCCCAACCCGCGTGGCGGTGAGCGGGTGCCCGACGAGGTGTTCGCCGAGGCGGCCAAGCACTACGACGACAAGGCACTGGCCACCCTGCTGGTGTTGCTCGCCTCGGCCAGCTTCTGGATGACCATCGCCGTCGTCCTCAAGCCGCCGCCCATCGGGCAGGAAACCGAGGCGGCCTGACCGCCCGTCCACAGTGGCCGGACCTGCGAGCACCGTGTCGCACCACGACACGGTGTCGCGGGTCAGGTCCCTGCCCGCGGGCGGGTGACGAACACGTACTTCCTGCTGTCGCCGGTGACCGGCTCCCCGGCGAACCCGCCGTACAGCGCCTCCACTTCCAGGCCGGCGACGTCGATCAGCCCGAGCCACTCGTTCTTCGTGGCCCACCACAGCGAACTCCGGGCGTCGTCGCGGACGATGTCGATCCGGTTGTCGCCCACCGAATATCGCAACGTGTGCGGTTCCGGCTCGTCCTGATGCGTACCGTCGAGGCGGGCGGCGATGTGATGGTCGAACGCCAGGGCGTCCCACGCGAACCGGCCGTCGGGCCGCAGCGAGGCGGCCACGCGCTCGAACACGCGGCGGCGGTCGGCCCAGGTGGGCAGGTGCAGCAGCCCCTGGAACGGGCAGTAGATCAGCGCCGCCTGCTCATCCAGCCGCAGGTCGCGCATGTCGACATGCCGCAGGCTGAGCCGCACACCTGCCTTGTGGGAGCGGACCTTGGCCAGCGTCAGCATCGGCGCCGACGTGTCGAAGCCGATCACCCGCTGCCGGGTCGCCCGCGCCACCGGAATCGCGACCCGCCCGTGCCCGATCCCGAGCTCGACCAGCGGCCCGCCTGCCGCGCGTGCGAGTTCGACGTAGAACGGAATGTCGGCCTTCATCGGTGCGGACCAGTCGTCGTACCCACCGGCCAACGCGTCGTCCCAGGTCATGCGGTCAACAGTGCCACGCATGAGCTCCGCGGTCAGTACCCGGCGAGCAGCGCCTGCAACCGCGCGAGCATCGGCGCGGGCAGGTGGCTGCGGATGCGGCCCCGTCGACCGGGTCGGCGGCCCCAGATCACCAGAGTTCGTGCCGCCGCGTCGAAGTCGACCCAGGGTTCGTCCCGGTCGTCGGTCGCCATCTCCAGCCGCGCCTGCCCGCCTTCGACGAGCAGTCGCACGTCGGTGGCCCCCTCGGCACGCAGCCGGACGTGGAAGTCCTCGTCTGGTGACGGGTCGTGCGCCCGGCCGCGCCGCACCAGGATCTCGCCCAGCACGCCGACCGCGTGTTCGGTGAGTTCTGGTTGGCTCAGCATGTCGGTCGCGGTCTCGCCGTCACCGGCGAAGTCCCAGCGGTGGATGGCGAACTCGTTGCGCATGTGCGGGATGAACTTGGCCACCACCATCCGGCGGCCGGTCCACGGGATGTCCACGTCGGGCTCACGCGCGAGCACCTGGTCGATCAGGCCCCGCATACGTTCCTCCTCGGCCTCCAGGCGGGAGCGCAGCGCGGCGTCGTCCAGGGCACGCAAGGGCGCCTCACGGACCTCGAAACTCTGGGTCTCGGGCACCGGTTCGCCGTCCAGGAACGGTTCGAGATGTCGGCTGATCTCCGCGGCCGCCCCGGCCAGATGCGCGGTGACCTCGTGGGTCGTCCAGCCCTCGCACGCGGTCACCAGCTCGGGTGGCGTGTGCTGGAGGGTGTCCAGAAACGCCTCGGCCTCGCCGCTTCGTGCGGTGACGAGTGCGCTGTCGACCATGGTCGACCTCCTTTCGCCCAAGTCAGCGGGGTACCACCACGGCCGCGACGGGCAAACGCGCTCTCGATCAATCAGGCCGAGGAGTGCTCGGCGAAGACCTGGCGGCCGATCGCCGGGTCGATGCCCCACGCGGCCGCGTAGCGCTCGTGCACCCGTGGCCAGAGATCAAGGGACACCGCCTCGTCCATCGGTTGCCCGGCCAGCACGGCGTCGAAGCGCGCGTAGCAGCGGTCCCACCCGGCCGCGGTCAGTGCGGCCTGGTCGCGGTCACCGAACGTGTGGGTGAACACCAGCAGGCAGCCCTCGGCCCGCGCCCGCAGCTCGAAGCGCAGCGTCCCGCCGTTCCACGAACCGACCAGGAGCCGAGGCGGATCGCTGTGACTCACGTCGAGTGCGCCGGGAAACCAGTGCCGCAGCTCCTCCGGATCGGTCAGGGCGCGCCAGACCCGCTCGACCGGCTGACCGTAGCGGCGTTCGAGGCGCAGCACCGGGCCGTCCGCCAACGTGAGGCCACGAAATGCCAGGTTCGCGATGAACTCGCGGCCGGGAGCCGGGTCCAGCCCGAAGCGGGCGGCGTAGTACTCATGCCGCTCCCCGATCGGGTCGTGCGCCGCCTCTTCGGACAGGTCTTCGCCCGCCAGATGGGGCTCCAGCCGATCGAAGTAGCACTCCCACCCGGCCGCGGTCCGGGCAGCGGGCACCCCGTCGTCGAAGACATGGGTGAACACCAGCGCGCAGCCGTCCGGCTCGGCGCTCAGGTCGAACCGGAACGCCTGGCCGGCGAAGGTCCATTCGATCAGGTGCGGCGGCTCCAGCGCCGTCACCTGCCCGGTCTGCCCGCCGGCCTCGAACACCTCGCCTGCCTCGGGCGTCCAGTCGGCGGCGGCGGGAAACCAGCTGGCCAGCTCAGCGGGGACGATGATGGCCCGCCACACGCGCTCCACCGGATGCTTCAGGTGCCGCTCGAACCGCAGCGCGGGCCGGCCGTCGACGGTGACCAGGGTGCCGTTCATTCCGGGTTGTCCTCCAGGTGTTGTTCCAGCGCGTCCAGCCGGTCGGACCAGAAGGCGCGATACGGCGCCAGCCAGGCATCGACCTCGGCCAGCGGCTCCGCGCGCAGCCGGTACCAGCGCCGCTGGGCGTCCGTGCGCACGTGCACGAGCCCGGCCCGGCGCAGCGCCCGAAGGTGTTTCGACACGCCGGGCTGGCTCATCGCGAGCTGATCGACGAGCTCCCCTACCGACCGTTCCCGGGTGCGCAGGAGGTCCAGGATCAGGCGCCGGTTCGGCTCCGCGAGAACCTCGAACGTGCTCGTCATGCAGCGAGTATGACCCAGTAGCTATATAACCGTCAAGCCATACTGGTAGCTCAGCTCCGGCGGCAGCGGGCCTCGAAGAAGCAGTAGCCGCCGTACGCGGCCAGGCCGAGCGCGACGACGACCAGCAACCCGACGCCCAGCGGCTGCCCGGCGAGCGTGCGCAGGGCGCCGTCCAGGCCGACGGCCCGCTTCGGGTTGAACTGGATGGCGGCGACCAGGATCAGAACGCCCACGATCGCGTAGACGACTCCCTTGGCCGCGAACCCGATCGAGCCGAGCAGCTTGGTCAGCCTGGCCGACTTCGCCGACACCCGGCTCAGGTCGAGGTCCTCGACGAACTTCCGCTGGATGCCGCGCCACGCGATCACACCGGCGGCGATCACGATGCCGATACCGACCGCGCCGACCAGCAACCGGCCGCCGGTGACCGACATCAGCTTCGCGGTGAACGTCTGCGATTCGCCGTTGCTGGATTTACCCGCCGACGAGGACACCAGCAGCCGGAAGGTGGACACGGCGATGAACAGCACCGCGACCGCGCGCCCACCGGTGCCGATGCGCTTGCGGATCCGCCCGCCCCGGTCGTGGACGTAGGCGAAACCGGTGGTGGCCATGAGCAACTGCCAGATGCCGAACGCCACCAGCCCGATCGCGACGAACCACAGCACCACCTCGCCGAACGGCTGGGCGGCGATCGTGGCGACCGCACCCTTCTGGTCCACCTCGTGGCCGGGGCGCCCGAAGATCAGCCGGACGGTGAGGACGGCCACCACGATGTGGATCACGCCGTAGCAGATGTCCCCGAACCGGCCGAGGACCTGCATCACCCTGCTGTGCCGGGCTTCCCCGGCCTTGTCCTCGGTCTCGTGCGCGACATGTGCCGCCGAGCCGGTCGCTGAGCGCGGATCGTCGATAGTCACGGGACAGAATGCCCCACGGACGTCCGGCTCAACCACGTCCACAGTGGATGGACGAGGGTCAGGCCGGCAGCGGGCTGCGTTGCGCCTGGCGTTCGAAGATCTCGGTGATCTCCTCCACCGAGTGACCCTTCGTCTCGGGCAGGAACTTGCCGACGAACAGGATCGCCATCACACACAGTCCGGCGAAGCACACCATCACCCAGCCCAGCCCGATCCCGGCCTGCCACACCGGGAACACCTCGACGAGGGCGAAGTTGGCGAGCCAGTCGGTGGTGGCGCCGACGGAGGCGGCCTGGCCACGCACCGCGGTCGGGAAGACCTCGCCCTGGATCAGCCAACCGGTGCCGCCGACACCCGCCGCGAACGACGCGATGAACAGGCTCAGGCCGATCATCACCACCACGATCTCGGCCGTGCCGTGCAGCATGAGCAGCCCGAATGCCGCGACCAGCGCGAACACGGTCATGCCGGCGTAGCCGCCGATGGCCAGTTTGCGCCTGCCGATCCGGTCGATGTAGCGGAAGGCCAGATAGGTGGCGGCGACGTTCACCGCCGTCATCAGCGCGGTCACCTCGACACCGGCCACCGTGGACGCCACCAGGCCGTGCTCGTTCTGGAACAGCGGTCCCAGCAGGTGCGGACCGTAGTAGAGGGGCACGTTGATGCCGGTGATCTGCTGGAAGATGAAGAACGTGCACACCACGAACAGGGCCCGCCGCACGCCCGCCGTCCAGTTGGTCCGCCGCTGCACCTGCCGGTCGGCCTCCTCCAGTTCGGCGGCCGTGCGCTCGACGTTCTCCAGTGACACCTCGATGCCCAGCTTGCCGAACGCCTTCTGGGTGTCCGCGTATCGGCCCTTGCGCAGCAGCCAGCGTGGCGACTCGGGCATCCGGCTGCGCAGCACGACACCGACCAGCGCGGGCAGCGCGCCGATGCCCAGGATGAGCCGCCAGTCGACGGTACCGGCGCTGCCCGGGGCCACCTTGAGGATGACCAGCGCCACCAGGTACGCGACCAGGATGCCGACGGTGATCATCCACTGCTGCAACATGGACAGCGCGCCACGCCGGTTACTGGGCGCGTACTCGGCGATGTAGGCGGTGGCGATCGCCGAGTCGGCACCGATCGCGATGCCGATCAGCGTGCGGGCGATCAGCAGCACGGCCGCGTTCGGCGTCACCGCGGACAGCAGCGCACCCAGCGCGTAGATGGACGCGTCCGCGATGAGCAGTGCCTTGCGGCCCAGCCGGTCGGTCAGCGGTCCGGCCATGATGGCCCCGGCCGCCGCACCGAGCGACGCGCCCGCCACCAGGTAGCCCTGCGCGAACCCGCTCAGGTGGTAGGGCACGAAGTTCAGCACCGAACCGATGTTGCTGGTGTCGTAACCGAACAGGAAGCCGCCCAGCGTGGCCAGCAGGGTGAGCGACCAGATGAAGGACGTGGGGACGTGCCGGTCGAGCTGACCGAGGACGTTCGTCTCGCTGGTACCCGTGCCGGCCATCGGCGCCTCACCCGCCTGTCTCACTCCTGAGGGAAACCACCACAGTGGCCAATACCCCAGCCCGATTCCGGCGAAACACGTGCCATCGGCTCACGCAGGGGCGCGGTCGGGCGAGTGGTCGTGGTCGTCGTAGCCGGCCGCCAGCTCCGCCCACAGCGCACGGCGTCGCTCGCACTCACGGCGGTAGCGGGTCGTCCGCAGGCGACCGGGAACCGGTAGGGCGGTCGGCAGCGTGCCGTCCTTGGACAGTGCCGCCGCGTGCCGCACGAGTTCGTTCAGTCTGCCGTCGCAGTGGTCGATGTAGCCGAGCACGGCGGACTCGGCGGCGTCCCTGCTCGTCAGGGGTGTGCTCGATTCGCCCAGATACGAGCAGTAGGCGGGCGCGATCGTGGCGCGATGCGGGGGAAACCCGTAGATCAGGGCCAGGCGTCCGGCCTGCCGTGCCCACAGCCGGGAGGCGACCACGGCGGTGTTGCGGGAGGACCAGTCCCGGCGGCTGACCGCGAGGGCCCGCAGGTCGGCCCAGGCCCGGCAGTCGTCGGCGCGCCAGCCCGCCACGGTGTGGTCGTCGGGCGGCTCCTCGTGCGCCTTGGCCCGCCAGAACTGGGCGCGGTACGTGGCGATGTCGTGCACCAACCGACTGACGTAGGCGACCTGCTCCCACACGTGTGCACGGTGTGGCCGGACGCGTGCCGGCCCGGTCGGCGCGAACGTGACCATCTCGAACACCTGGAACAGCTCGTGGTCGCGGAGCGAGTCGATGTCGGGGTCCTCCTCGAGCAGCCATGACTGGTGGGCCGCCAACCACCCGGTGTGGCTGACCGTGGTGGCGTGGTACAGCTCGTCGACCGCGCGGCGGGCGACCGCGTCCCGGTCGTCGCCGGTCAGCGCCTCGTCGGACTGCGCACGCCAGCGCGGGTCGGGCGCGCCACGCCTGCCGACGTTCATCATGGCCACCGCGTAGACGCACGCCGCGTTGTAGCAGGCCGTCCAGGACCGCCGGTGCCGCCGACCGAACAACGACATCCGGTGGACGGCCCTGGTGAGCTGCTCGGGATCGGGCGGCCAGTGGTCGTTCGGGAACAGGTCCGGTACGCGCGGCCGCCACCGCGTCGTGCCGACGGGCGGTCGCCGCACCTCCCCCGTCTGCCGGTCCACGTCCGCCATCGCGCGGCGCAGCACGATCCACACGAGACACAGGCGCAGCGCGTTCATCGGCAGCACCCTGGACATGCGCCGCCACCGGATCCAGTGCAGCACCCGGATGAAGCGGCAGTCGGCGATCAGCCGCTCGATCTCGAACTGCGACAGACCACACAGGTAGGACCGCAGTCGCTCCCGCCTGTCCCGCTGACACTGGGCAACCGAGTCCGGTGTGGACCGGTCGAGTTCGACGACGTCCTCGCTCAACAGGTCGTCGTACGCACCGCCGACCCGCCGCACGTCACACCAGCCGCCACCGGTGACCGCGGGCTCGAGATAGCGGGCGAAGCGAACCCGGACCGCGCGGCGCAGGGTGGCGCGCTGGCGCACCCGCGCGTCACCGACGATGGGCGGGGCCGGCAGGGTCGGCCACCAGGTGCTCGCCAGCGCGTCGCCCAGCCCGAGTACCAACGCATGGCGGTAGCGGGCCACCAGCAGGGCGACGTCCTGTTGTCGGCGCACCCGCCGCGACGATCGCTGCGGACTCGGCGTGACCTTCCACCACGTGGCCAGTCGGCGCCTGCCCTGGCTGCAGATGGTGATCACGTCGTCGTAGGTGACCAGGGCGTCGAGGTGCAGGTCCAACTTCTCCTGGACGGACGCGATCTCCAGCCTGATGTACACGTTCGACGGGTCGTGGTCCAGCGCCGCGTGATACGCGGCGAGCGCCTCGTCGTACCGGCGTTGCGACACCAGCCACGTGGCCCGCTGGTAGTAGTCGAACAGTTGGTACGGGATGGCGGCGTCGCGCCACGCGGTCCACTGGATGTTGGTCCGGCCGTAGCGGCTGCGCGGCAGGACGAACGCGGCCACGGCGTTGGCTGCCTGGTGCAGCACGTGCATCCAGGTGTCGTCCTCGATGACGATCGGGCTCGCCGCGAACCTCGGTATGCGGACCAGTTCGAGCACCAGCCGGCAGCGGCCGTGCGGTGCCGACCAGACCGATGCGGACACCTGGAAGGCGGCGGGCGGCTGGACCAGCCGGACCAGCCGCGCGGCCACCTTCCACCAGCCGTCGGCGGCCTCGCCGGCGTTCTCCACGATCTGCAGGAAATCGTACGAACTGCCGACGCCGGGCACCGCGCTGGGCGTGTAGAGCCGGGACGTGTTGAGAATCTTGGTGAAATGAGCGGTCAACACCGCCGCCGACAGATCGTCGCCACAGCTCTCGCGGTGTTCGGCGAATGCGTCGATGCGGATCCGGTCAGCGCGGTACGCGGCCCGTTCCAGCCGTGCCTTGCCGATGAAGAACAGCGCGAACACGGCGAAGACCACGATCGCCGCCACCTGCAACGCCACCCGGGTGATCACGCTCGATATCGTCGACCGTGCCACGAGCAGGGACGCCAACGGCGAATTGGCGGGCAGATAAAGGCCGTACACGACGGCACCGAGGGCGGCGAGTGCGAGACCCATCGCCAACCACCAACGGATGCGCTGCGCCTTGGGGATCTCAGCCGGAGTGGCGTCTTCCAATCGTCTACGTGGCACCGTGCACCACCTCTTCCCCCACGATCCCACTACGGTCTCGCAACGCGGGAAAAGATCGTTACAATGCAGCCCCGCGCTTCGCCGGCGCGAAATGCACGACCATTCCCACAGCTGAGCGGTCCTGATGGGCATGCCCGGTAGTCTGATGGCCGTCATCCTGGCGAGGGGGTGTGGGCGTGGAACTGGCCGACTGGGTGCCCGAGGGCGTCGAGGTGACCGTGCCGAACGCGGCCCGCATGTACGACTACACGCTGGGCGGCTACCACAACTTCGCCGTGGACCGGGAGTACATCGAGCGGGCGGAGCGGGCGATGCCCGGCATCGTCGCGGTCGCCCACGCGAACCGGGCGTTCGTCGGCCGGTCGGTGCGCTGGCTGGTCGACGCGGGCATCCGGCAGTTCCTGGACATCGGCTCGGGCATTCCGACGCTGGGCAACGTGCACGAGGTCGCCCAGAACGCCGCACCGGACTCGCGGGTGATCTACGTGGACATCGACCCGGTGGCCGTCGCGCACAGCCAGGCACTGCTGGCCGGCAACGACCTGGCCGGCGTCATCCAGGCCGACCTGCGCCACCCGTCCGACATCCTGTCCCACCCCGATGTGGTGGCACTGCTGGACTTCTCCCAGCCGGTCGCGGTGCTGCTGAACGCCGTCATGCACTTCCTGCCCGACTCGGACAACCCGAACGCCGTCACCGCGCAGATCAGGGACGCACTGGTGGCGGGCAGCTATCTGGTGATGACGCACGGCAGCGAGGCCAGGGACACCGCGCACGAGCAGGAGAAGGTTGCCGAGCTCTACGAGTCCACGCCGACGTCCTTCCATCTGCGGGACGAGGACGAGGTGCGCCGCATGTTCGACGGCTTCGAACTCGTCGAACCGGGCATCACGGCGGTGACCTGCTGGCATCCCGATCCGGATGAACAGGATGAACCGGATGAACCGGTGCGGCAGTCCATGCTCGCGGGTGTCGGCCGCAAGGCCTGAACCTGTTCCCGACGGGCATGGCGGTGCCGGCCGTGCGGAATGGTGATCCTGAATCGTCAGCCATTACGGTGGTGTGGCCCGGTTCGGCGGTGTCCCGGGCGCCCGGCGTTACTCACATGGCCGAACGTCCCTGATTCCACGGCACACCAACGCAGCAATGACGGCACGGAACGCACGGTCTTCGGAGTACGAACCGCGGGCGCCCTACTTCTACCGGATACAGCCGCCCTGGCAGCACCGGCCGGTGTCGATCCATCCACTGTGGATGCCACATTGCTGCCGGGGTAGAGCACTACAATCGCCAAGAATGTCACGACATCGGCCATCCCGGCGAATCCGGACCTGGTTCTGCTCGCCGATACGACGGGCAGCATGGGTCCGGCGATCGACAATGCGAAGACAAACGCCGGCGACGTCACCAATGCCGTTCTCGCGGGCCAGCGGTGAACTTCCGGCCCGGCGACACGAAGATCATCGCCTGGTTCGGCGACGCGCCGTCGCACGACCCGAGCAACGGACACACCGTGGCCCAGACCATCGCCGCGCTGCTGGCGACGAACATCCGCGTGATCGCGGTGAACGTCGGTGACGGGTCGGCAGGCCGGCCCGGGCTGGACGCTCCCGCGGACGGCGACACCCGACAGGCGACCCAGATCGCGAACGCCACCGGCGGCATCGTCCGGAACGCCGCGGACAACGCCGTGTCGAAGGCGCGCGCCGGCCGGCGTGACGGTGACCAGCGGCGACACGGCGAGCTTCACCGAGACGGTCACGGCGGCGGCCGACGCGGCACCCGGCGACCACCACTGCACGGTGGACTACCTGGTCGACGGCACGTCCCGTGGTTTCGTGGAGGACACCACGGTGCACGCCCGCGCCCTCGCGGTCGACGACGTCACGGTCACCGCGGGCACCGGTGGCCGGGCACCTTCACGGTGTCGTTGTTGGGCGGCCCGACCGCGACACCGGTCACCGTGCACTACGCGAGCGCCCGACGGCACCGCGACCGCCCCTGCCGACTGAACCTGTCCGCGCCCGGCGTGTCCATCCAGGACGGCCAGGGCGTCGGCACGATCATCGACGACGACCGGGACGGCGCGTTCTCGTGCACCGCGACCGCCGCCGACGTCATCGGGATCACGGCGGGTGTGGCGAACCCGAACAACCTGCCGTGCGCCGACGACAGCAACACCGTCGCATCGGCCACGCTCAACGCGGGCCTGATCAGGGTCACGACCGGTGCGCTCACGCGCAGACCGACGTCGCCCCGACGTGCACGGCACGGTCGCTCACCCCAACGGCTCGCCCTGCACGCGCTAGCCGCGCCTGACGAGTGACGAAGGCTCCTTCCCGGGAGGCACAGCCCGGGAAGGACCCTTTCCGTCGGCGTGAGTTGGTCGGTCGGCCCGGATACCGGGTACCTGATCAGGTGTGACCCGCGACGCGTTCGTGCTGGGCGGTGGTGGCATCCTCGGCGCCGCCGAGGCCGGCATGGCCAAGGCCCTGGCCGAGGCCGGCATCGTGCCCGACCTGATCTTCGGCACGTCCATCGGCGCCATCAACGGCGCCGCCATCGCCGCCGACCCGACACCACGCGGTGCGCGGGACCTGCTGACCACCTGGGAACAACTGGCCGCGCACGACGTGCTCGGCGGCTCGATGCTGGGCAGGGTCGTGAAACTGGTGCGCAGCGGCACCGCCCTGCACGGCAACGGCGAACTGCGGGCCGCGCTGACCGACCGGTTGCCGGCGGGCACGTTCGAGGAACTGGCGGTGCCGTTCGAATGCGTGGCGGCCAGCATCGAGGGTGCCCGCGAGCACTGGTTCAGCTCGGGTGACCTGGTCGAGGCGGTGCTGGCGTCGTGCGCGTTGCCCGGCGTGTTCCCGCCGGTCCGCGTCGGCGACGAGCATTTCGTGGACGGTGGCCTGGTCAACAGCATCCCGCTGGGCCGGGCCGTGCAGCGCGGCGCGGACACCGTGTGGGTGCTGCACGTCGGGCGGGTCGAGGACCAGTTGACGGTGCCGCGCTACCCGTGGGAGGTCGGTTTCGTCGCGTTCGAGATCGCCCGCCGGCACCGCTTCCACACCGACCTGAGCCTGGTGCCCGACGGCGTCACGGTGCACGTGCTGCCCGCCGGCGGCACGCCCGGCCGGCCGGCCACCTGGTCGAACCTGCGCTACCGCGACGGGCGGCGCATCAGCGGGCGGGCCGAGCAGGCGTACGAGGCCACCCGCGACTACCTCGCGGCGCTGTCGTGAGAAGGCTTCGGCGGGCGGTCATGGTGCCGGTGGTCGCCCTGCTGGACGTCGTGGTGCTGCTGCTCAGCCCGGTGGCCGCTGTGGTCGCGCTCGTCGTGTCGGCGGTGGCCCGGTCGACCCGTCCGGTGCGCAGCGTCGCGCTGGTCGCGGCGTACGCGGCCGTCGAGTTCTCGCTGTTGCCCAGGGTGCTGCGGGCCGGCCAGGACTGGGATGCGCTGGTGCGTGACGTGCTGGCCCGGTCGTACGCGATCCTGCGGTCGGTGCTCGACGTGCGGGTCGTCCTGGAGCCGGGATCGGCGACCCGGGAGCAGGTGGCAGGCGGTCGGCCGCTGATCGTGCTGGCCAGGCACTGCGGGCCGGGCGATTCGCTGTTCGTCGCGTGGCTGCTGTCCGTGCACTACCGGCTGCGACTCGGTGTGGTGCTGAAATCCGCGCTGCGCTGGGAACCCGTGGTCGATCTGGCGGCCGACCACCTGCCGCTGTGCTTCGTCGACCGGCACCGGGCACCGACCCGGCGGCGGATCACCGAGGTGGCCGCGATGCTGTCGGCGGGCGACGCGCTGCTGCTGTTCCCGGAGGGCGGCAACTTCAGTTGGCCGCGCTGGCGGCGGGCGATCCGGTCGCTGGTCGCGAAGGGCGCCTACCGGCTGGCGCGCCAGGCGAGGCGGCGGACGCACACGCTGCCCCCGCGCACCGGTGGCGCGGCGGCGGCGTTGACCGGCGCGCCCACCGCCGACGTGCTTGTCCTGACACACAGCGGTTTCGCCGCCGACGGCAGGGACCGGCCGTGGTGGCGACTGCCCGTGCACCGCACTCTGCTGGTGCGCACCGCACTGGTGCCCTCGGCGTCCGTGCCACGGGACGAGGAGGCCATGGCCGCCTGGCTGGTCGACACGTGGTCCGCTGTGGACACCTGGGTGGCCGGCCACTCGACAGGGTGATGGCGTTACTCGCTCGCGAGCCAGGTGTCGAGATCCGGAGGAGTGGTCCGGCCCGACGCGTCGGGGAGCAGGACGTCGCCTGCCATGTCGGTGTGGAACGGGCCGAATCCCCAGGCCGGTTCCAGGTGCTGTCCGCGGGCGGTGAGGATGCGCCTGGTCAGGTCGACGAAGTCCTCGCGCCGCGGCCCGGCGACCTCGACGGTGCCGTGCATCGGCGCTCCCGCCGCCAGGTCGGCGAGTTCGGCGGCGATGTCACGCGCCGAGGCCGGCTGGATCAGCAGGGGTGGCACGGTCGCGATGTCACCCTGGCGGGTCCAGCCCACGACCATCTCGGCGAATTCGAAGAACTGGGTGGCCCGCAACACACTCACCGGAACCGGGCCACCGAACGCGGCCTCCTCCTGGTGCAGCTTGCCCACGTGGTGCCCGACACCGACTTCGTCCTCGGCGCGCATCAGGTTCTTGGTGACGGTGGTGAAGAACTCGCTGGCCTCGTCCGCATCGGTGGACGCGGTACTGGTGACGTCGATCACGACCTGCGCGCCAGCCAGAGCGCCGACCAGCCCATCGCCAGTGACCGCGTCGGCCCCGGTGGACCTGGCCACCACCACGGGCTCGTGCCCGTTGCGGCGCAACGCCCCGACGAGATGGCGGCCCACCAGCCCGGTACCACCGGCTACGGCGATCTTCATGCTCATCCCTTCCCGATCCGGACACCCGTACTTGTCATACCCGGCGCCCGCCAGGCGGAACGTCGCCCACCACGGGCTGATTCCGCCGGGTTCGGCGGGTCGTGGCGGACCGCCTCCGCCGAGGCAACGCCTGACCGGCCAACGCCATTTGTCCCGGGCTGATCAAAGTTCGTCGAGTTGCCGCTGAACACGAGCGACGTCAGCGTCGCGTCCTTGCTGCCGGTACAACTCGAGGGCGTCCTGCCACCTGAGGTGAGCCCGACCGCGCTGGTCCAGGGTCGCATGCTGGTTGCCCAGCGCGTCAAGGATGTTGGCGATCTGGTAGCTGTTGCCCAGCCTGCGGCGCAGTGCCAGGGCCTGTTCGTAGTGGTGGATCGCGTCGTGGTGGCGACCCGTGTGGTGGTCGATGTAACCGAGGCTGTCCAAGGTGGCCGCTTCACCGTCGGAGTTGTGACACTGGCGATGCATGACAAGTGAGGCCTGGCAATGCTCGCGAGCCTGATCGAAGTCGCCGAGTCGTGTCGCACACCGTCCGACGTCGTTGAGCGCCTCGGCTTCCCACACGGGCACATCGAGGGTGCGGAAGAGACGCAGAGCGTGGGTAGCGTGCTCCAAGGCCCGCCGATCATCTCCGCATTGTGTCAGGGCCCACACGAGTGACTGGTGGGTCAGAGCTTGGTCCGCCGAGTCGCCGTGCTGCTCGGCCAGGCCGACCGCCTCCTCGAGATGCCCGATCGCCTGGACGTGTTGTCCCAGCCTGGAACACACACGGCCGAGGTACCGGTGGGCACGGACGCGAGCGGCCAGGTCGGGCAGGCGCATCGCGGCGTCCAGTCCGGCCTGCCAGACGGCGAGTTCCTCGTAGCCACGGCCGCGCCAGTACAGGAACGTGGTCAGGGTCCATGCCAGGTGCCACACGGTCTGGTCCCACTTGTGGCTGGCCGCGGTGCGCTGGGCGGCCAGTAGACCTGCGTGCTCGGCCTCGAACCACGCCAGGGCTGCGGATGCGTCGCGAAGCGAGGACGATTTGCCGTCCGGTGCGGGTGGGCTGACCGGGAGCGGAGCGCGATGCGGATGCAGGAGCCGGTCAGCGGTGTAGGCCGTGTGCGTCAGGAAGTCGACCACTCGACGAAGCGCGGCCTGGCGTGCGGGCTCGGACTGCTGCTGTACTGCGGTTTCGATGGCATAGAGCCGGACCAGATCGTGCATCCGATATCGGCCCGGCACATGCTGTTGCACCAGTGACGCATTCTCCAGCTCGCGCAACAGCTTCCCTACCGGCCCCGCTGGGTGTGCGCCCAACGACGCGGCCGCGGGCCGGCTGATGTCCGGCCCTGGCGCGATCCCCACCAATCCGAACAGGCTGACTGCCTCGGTACTGAGCGCGCGGGCGGACCAGGAGAGCGCCGCGCGGAGGTCCGCGCGCAGGTCGCCACCATCCAATCCGTCCAACCGACACGAGACGCTCCGGAGTTCTTCGGCCAGCACGGAAAGCGGGAAGTGAGCGTGATGTTCGGCCCGAGCGATGACGATCCGCAACGCCAAGGGCAGCCCACCGCACGCGGCAAGCAGGTCGGCGACCGCCTCCGGCTCGGCTGCCAGCCGTTCGGAGGTGAGCTGCCGGGCCAGCAGGGCCCGTGCCCCGGTCTCAGGCAGGACGTCGAGACTCAGCAGGCGGGCACCGTGCGTCGTGGCAAGTCCGGCGAGGCGCCGCCGGCTGGTGACGAGGACCCCACAGGAGGGGCTGCCCGGCAACAACGGAGTCACCTGGTCGACATCACAGACGTTGTCCAGCACGATCAGCATCCGTTTGCCGGCGACAAGACTGCGATACCGCGCTGCCTGAGCGTCCAACTCGACCGGCACCATGGCAGGGGCAACGCCGAGTGCGTCGAGAAAGCCGCGTATCGCGGAGCTCGCGGGCATGGGTTGCCCGGACGGGTCGAACCCGCGCAGGTCCACGTACAACTGGCCATCGGGAAACTGATGGAGATGCTGATAGGCCCAGTGCACAGCCAACGCGGTCTTGCCGATTCCGCCGATCCCGCCGATGGCGACAATCGCACCCGAGTTCGACGAGGCGGCCATCGTGTCGGTCAGCCGTGCGAGCTCGGTCGCGCGCCCGGCGAACGCGGCGGGTGGTGTGGGCAACTGCCGTGGCACATCGGCTCGACTGCGGGCCGCAGCGGCGAGGCCAGGGTCCATGGCTGTCAGGTCGGTGACGAGGCGAGCCAGGTCAGCCGTCGTATCGTGGTAACGCAGACGCCGGAACTGGCAGCGGCTCAGCGTGGCGATCTCGTTGGGCAGATCAGCCTCGGTCGGCATCGTGGCCTGCTCGGTCAGCACCGGGACCACCCGGACCCCGGCCGCGAAGGCAGCGATGAGTTCCCGACGAACCCAATCGGCGGGATCATCGATGCGACGCTTCCCGGTAGCGCCGGTGGCATGCAGCCATCGAGGCCCCATCACCGCCAGCAACACCACGGCGGACCGAACGCGAGTCAGTATGTCCTCGACGAAGTCGGCGCCGGCCGGGATGGATTCACAGTCCAGGAATACCCGATCAGCGCCGAATTGCCGGGTCAGCTCGGTGTACAGCAGGGCGCCGTAGCTGTGGCTGTCCTCGCCGCGGTAGTTGATGAACACACGATGATCCACCGCGCGCCTCCGGTGATCATGTCCATAACGAAGGTTGCCCGTCACGCGTACGGACTCAGTCTATGAGTGCATTCGCCGCCGTTCTCGACAGACTCAGCCCGCCGTCTGGTAGCCCAGTGCCGCCAGGCCCGCGTCGTAGCTGCGTAGTGCGGCGCCGAGGGCTGCCGCGACGGTCACCTCGTAGATCTGGTCCTCGGTGTAGCCGGCCGCCGTGAGCAGGTGCAGGTCGGCGTCGGTGATGGTGTACGAGGCGTCGCGGACGGCCGTGGCGTAGGACTGCCACGGTTCGGGTAGTGGGTCGCCGGTGGCGGCCGCCGCACGCAGGCCGGGGTCGGTGGTGGCGGGCGCGGCCAGTACCGCGTGGCGCAGGTTGGCCACCGGATCGCCGTGGTCGGTGGTCGCTCCGTCGGCGAGCAGGAAGCGCGGGAATCGGTATCCGAACCGGTGCAACGCGCGGGTACCGCTGTGCAGTTGCCCGTCGCGCAGCACGAAACCGAACGCGTTGGCCAGCCGATTGACGATGTTCCACACCAGCGTGACACGCAACGCTTCCCGCAGCGCAGGCTCGGGCAGCTCGGCGACCCCGCTGGCATCGACGTGGTCCGGAGTCCGGATGGTCGTGTCGAGGAACGCGCGGACGGCGCGCAGTTGCGGTCGTGCCGAGCCGGGATCGTCCGGGTCGATCTCGCCGTGGCCCGCGATGCGGGTGAGTTCGGCGTGCGAGTCGATGCAGAACGGGCACTGGTGCAGTTGGGCGGTGCCCATCGCCAGGTACTCGCGTTCCCCGGCGGTCCAGTACGAGGGTCCGCGCATCGCATCGGCGGTCAGGTCCAGCAGCGGGCCGGTGAGGAAGCCCGGCCGGTACAGCAGCATCTTCACGATGTCCGGATTGTCCACACGCGACATCGTGGATGTCATGGCGAGGAACATCTTGGCGCGGCGGCGGTGGCCGTTGTCGAGCACGGACAGTCTCATCGGGACTCCGGGAGGTCGAGGTCGTGGAGCCGGCCGGCGAGGAATCGCCGGTCGGCGGGGTTGGTGGCCAGTTCGTGTGCACGCCGGTACGCGGTCGCCGCCTGCTCGGGACAACCCATCCGGCGCAGGAGATCGGCACGGGCGGCGTGCATCAGGTGGTAGCGGTCCAGGCCGTCGATCCGGTCGATCAGTGCCAGACCCTCGTGCGGGGTGGTGGCCATGGCCACGGCGACCGCGTGATTCAGGGCCACCACCGGCGAGGGCGACACCGCGAGCAGCCGGGCGTAGAGGGCGGCGATGCCGGGCCAGTCGGTGTCGTCGGCCGACGCGGCCTGGGCGTGCAGTGCGGCGATGGCGGCCTGCAACTGGTACGGCCCCGGCTGACCCAGGCGCAGTGCCCGGTCCAGCAACCCGACGGCTTCGGTGATCTCGGCGCGATCCCAGCGGGACCGGTCCTGGTCGGCCAGCAGCACCACGTCGCCGGATTCGCTGTAGCGGGCGGCACCGCGCGAGTCGTGCAGCAGTAGCAACGCCACCAGGCCGAACGCTTCCGGTTCGTCGGGCATGAGGGTGGCGATGAGTTTGGCGAGCCGGATCGCGTCGTGGCGCAGCGTGCGGAGTTCCGGCTGGTCGTGGGACGCGGTGTAGCCCTGGGTGAAGATCAGGTACACCACCGCGAGTACGCCGGACAGGCGCTCGGGCAGCAGGTGGTCGGCGGGCACCTCCAGGCTGATCCCGGCGTCGCGGATCTTCCGTTTCGCGCGCACCAGGCGTTGCGCCAGGGTCGGTTCGCTGACCAGGAACGTGCGGGCGATCTGGCCGGCGGTCAGTCCGGCGACGGCCTGCAGCGTCAGGGCGACCCGCGCGTCCTCGGCCAGGGCGGGGTGACAGCAGGTGAAGATCAGGCTCAGCCGCTCGTCCCCCAGGCTGAGCAGGCCGTCCGCACCGGCATCCGTCATCGTCGTCACCGCCTCGGGCCGCCCGCCGAGTTCGGCGAGCTTCTGCCGGCCGAGCCGGGCCCGGCGCAGCCGGTCGATCGCACTGTTGCGGGCGGTGGTCAGCAGCCAGGCCACCGGGTCGACCGGCACCGTCTCGCCCCACTTGGCCAACGCGAGGGTGCACGCGTCCTGCAACGCCTCCTCGGCGAGTTCGAAGTCGCCGAGCACGCGGACCAGGGCGGCCAGCATCCGGGCCCGGTGCTCGCCGTAGACCCGCCGCAGGACCGGTCCGGGAGTCATTCGCCGGTGGCCGCCACGTCCACCTGGTGGTGGTCCAGGCCCGGCACGGCCACGATCGGCCGCACCTCGATGGAGCCCTGCTCGGCCATCGGGCACAGCGCGGCCAGTTCCAGCGCCTCGTCCAGGTTGCGGCAGTCGAGGACGTAGGCGCCGCCGAGGTGCTCGTGGGTCTCCGCGAACGGGCCGTCGGTGATCAGCGTCCGACCCTCCCGCACGCTCACGGTGGTGGCGGTGTGCTCGTCCTGCAGTGGATGCCCATAGACGAACACGCCACGGCGGCGGCACTCGTCGGCGAACGCGTTCACCCTGGCCAGCGACTCGGCGAACTCCGGATCGTCCGGTTCGGGCCGCTGGCAGTTGTAGATCAACAGCATGTACTGCACAGGTCCTCCACTCCCCCGCGTGCGCGTCGGTCGACAAGATGACGAACGGGCCGACCGTATCTCGACAGCCCGGCCCCAGCCTCTCACCGGATCCGGACCCATGGTGATCGCCAGGGCCCACGTGGCTAGCATGACCTGCGCGAACCCGTTCGGTCGGGGAAGCAGGTCCGCACCAGGGGAGGATCATGAACGAGCACGGCGAGCAGGTCGATCCCGCTGACCTCCGGGTCTCCCATGCCGAACGCGAGCATGTGCTGAGCCTGCTGCAGGAGGCACTGTCCCGGGGGATGCTGGACGCGGCCGAGTTCGACGAACGCTCCGGCCAGGCGCTGGCCGCCCGCACCCGGCGCGACCTGAACCAGCTCGTGGTCGACCTGCCGGTCCGCGCGTCGGGGATCAGCCCGGTGGCGGACAGCGTGGTCGACTCGGCGGACGCCGTCGAACTGCGGGGCTGGTTCTCGTCGCTGAAGCGTCGCGGCGACTGGGTGGTGCCGCGCAAACTGGTGCTGCGCCCCAGGATGGGCTCGGTCGAGCTGGACTTCACCGAGGCACGCATCAGCCACGACGTCGTGGACATCGAGCTGGACCTCGCGGGCGGCTCGGTGGAACTGCGGCTGCCCGACGGTGCCAGCGCGTCGATGGACCGCGTGGAGGTCATCGCCGGCAGCGCGGAGGACCACCGCAGGAACGCCACCCACCAGGGCTGTCCGCATTTCCAGCTCACCGGCCAGGTGCGGTGGGGCTCGCTGGAGATCCGCGGCCCGCGCCGCAAGCTGTTCGGCGGCCGCTGACACCGCCGGCACCGGGCGGACCCGGTGCCGGCGATCGTCCTCAGAACCCGTACGAGCCGGCCACCGTCGCCTCGCTGCGCACCTGGGGCGCGGCCACGCGGTCGGCGAACTCGCGCTGGAACTCGTGGAAGGCCGCCGACTTCATCAGTGGGTTCTCGTCCTGGTCGGTGATCGCGATGTGGATGAAGGTCAGTCCGTCGTCGAGAAGGAAGGTGGCGTAGCGCAGGCCGTCGGGCCGCGTTTCGGCCAGTTCGGCGTAGACCTGCTGGACCAGCCGGAGGTTCTCCTGCGCGGTGTCGGCCTTCATCTGGTAGCGCACCACTACTGCGTTGTTCATCGGGTTTCTCCCTGTCGTGAGGTGACCAGCCCGGCGGTCACCGGGGTGGGACGGATCCGGGTTGCCTGCCGGGGCAGGGCGAGGGGCGACGAACGCGCCCAGCACGGACAACGCCGCTGCGGCGCCGATGGCGGCCGGGTAGCCGGCTGCGAACACCAGTGGTGTGGCGTAGCTGCCGGTCGTGGCGAACACCGCGGCCAGGATCGCGCCACGCCGAACGCCCCGCCGAGCTGGCGCATCGTGGTGTAGGCGCCGGACGCGGTGCCGACGTCGCCCGGTGCGACCGAGCCGGTCGCGGACTTGGTGACCGCCAGCAGGAACGGCGCGATCCCCCAGGGCAGCAGGCCGAGGCCGGCGCCGAGCGCGCCGTGGCCAAGGGTGACCTGCTCGAACTGGGCGGTGAAGAAGATCGCCCCGGCCATCGAGCCGTTCAGGCAGAAGACGGCGGCGTTGCCGGCGGAGAACGCACCGGACCGGAACAGCCGCATCGGCAGCATGGGCGTCGGCGTGTGACGCTCCCAGGCGACGAAGCCCACGGCCAACAATGCGCCCGCGGCGAGCGTGCCGACGACCTCCGGACTGCTCCACCCGGCCGCGTTGCCGCGCACCAGGCCCCACACCAACCCGGACGACGCCGCGCTGACCAGCACCAGGCCGCCGAGGTCCAACCGCCGTGCGGGACCGAAGGTCTCGGTCAGCCGGTGAGCACCAGCCCGATCAGGACCGCCGCGATCGGCACGTTGAGCCAGAAGATCCACCGCCAGTCCAGTCCCTGGGTGACGGCACCGCCGACCACCGGCCCGAGCACGGCGCCCAGCCCGGTGACGCTGCCGTAGACCCCAGGGCCCAGCCGCGCCGGACGGGCGGGAAGGCCGCGTTGAGCTGGGCCAGGGCCAACGGCATGATCATCGGCGCGCCCACGCCCTGCACGGCCGCGGCCGACCACCAGGCGGTCCGCGAGGCCATCCAGACGTGCCCGTGCCACGCCATCGGCGAGGAAACCGAGGACTGACCATCACCGAGCGCCGGTCGTCGCGGCCGGGGCGGCACGGCAGGCGGGCGGCCTGCCGGCCGATCCGGGACCGGGCACCACGAACCGCCCGCACCCGTCGCCGCCGGGATCGACGACGGGTGCGGGCGGGATCAGCTGACGGCGAGCAGCCCAGCCAACCGCCCGGCAACGGGCGCAGGCCAGATCACACGACGGCGAGCAGACCGCCGAGCGGCCAAGGCAACCGGCCGGCAACGGGCGCAGGCGGCCTCACACGACGGCGAGCACGCCGACGAACACCCCAGGCAACCGGCTGGCAACGGATGCGGGCCGGATCACACGACGGCGAGCAGACCGGTGAGCGGCCGGGGCATCCGGTCGGCGTCGATCGCCTCGGTCAGCAGGCGGGCGTAACGCAGCTTGCGCCGCCCGCCCGCGCCCAGGAAGCGTCGCGACTGCGCCGCCTCGTCCCGCCCCCGCCACGCCGGCTGGCGCTGGATGGTGCGGAACCGGACGAGATCCCCGTGCGCGGCGAAGACCTCCCGCACCCGGGCCGGTCCGGCGGCGCGGATCAGTTCGTCCTCCAGGTCCTCGACACAGACGAAGAAGCCCAGTCGCTCCAGGTCGGCGGAGCCGGGCGTCCCCAGACCGGTCGAGGCAAGCGCTTGACGCACGACGTGGGCCTCGCCCGCGTCGCAGAGCCCGGCCAGCCGTACGCCGGTCCCCTCGGGGCCGAAGCGCCGCAGGTAGCGGGCGATGCCGTGGGCACCGCCGACGGGCAGGACCACGACGCCCTCGGCGGCCAGGTCCCGGCCGTGCCGTCGGGCGAGAGTCTCGACCGCGATCTGGTCGCTGACCCCTTCGACCAGCACGACGACCCGGGCACGGTCAGCGCGCGCGAGTGCCACGGCGGTCGCCTCGGTCGCGGCCGCCGGCCCGCTCACGTACCCGGCGAGGAGATCGTCGTCCGCCCGCACCGATCCACTATCGACCGCGGTCGCCGTCGAGCGCCACCGAGTTCGGGCGTCCTACGATCGGATCGAATCAACATCGACCGATGGGAGACGCGAACATGGCTCACGCCGATGTGGCCGGCACGATCGACGTCGGTGGCGACCTGACGGTGCACCGGCTCGGCTACGGCGCCATGCGGATCACCGGCACCGGGATCTGGGGTCAGCCCGCCGACCGCGACGAGGCCAAGGCGGTGCTGCGGCGCGCGGTCGACCTCGGCGTCAACTTCATCGACACCGCCGACTCCTACGGGCCGCACGTCAGCGAGGAACTCATCGGCGAGACCCTCCACCCCTATCCCGACGACCTGGTGATCGCCACCAAGGGCGGTCTGGAGCGCACCGGCCCGGGGCAGTGGCCGGTCAACGGCCGGCCGGAACATCTCATCGAGGTCTGCGAGGGCAGCCTGCGCCGGCTCAAGCTCGACCAGATCCCGCTCTACCAGTTCCACCGGCCCGACCCCGCGGTGCCGCTGGAGGACTCGATCGGCGCCCTGGTCACCCTCAAGGAGCAGGGCAAGATCCGGCACATCGGGCTGTCCAACGTCACCGAGGACCAGTTGCGCGCCGCGCAGCGGCTCACCCCGATCGTGTCCATCCAGAACCGCTACAACCTCGGGGACCGCCGGTCCGAGTCGCTGGTCGACCTGTGCGAGCAGGAACAGCTCGCCTTCCTGCCGTGGGCGCCGATCCAGAACCTGGACGACAACACGGTGGTGCAGGACATCGCCCGCCACCACGACGCGTCGACCCGGCAGATCGTGCTGGCCTGGCTGCTGGCCCGGTCACCGATGATGCTGCCGATCCCCGGCACCGGGACCGTCTCGCACCTGGAGGACAACATCGACGCAGCGGCGATCGAGCTGACGCCGGACGAGGTCGCGGCGCTGACCAAGAACGCCGGCTGAGCGGTCAGCCCGGAACGCCGGCCGGCTCGGGTCGGACACCCGCGACGAGCCGGCGGGCGGCCGCCGTGTCGCCGGTCACGGTGAGACGGCGTTTCGGGGTCCTGGCCAGCCGGTCGGGATCGCCGAGTACGCCGAGCAGGGTGGCGATGTCGGTGGTGATCACGGCGTCGGGCTGGTCGGGCAGGTCGTGGCTGACCTCGGCGCGTTCGGCGTCGAGCCGGACGCCGAACGCGTGGGTGCCGCTGTCGTCGGAGATCCGGACCACGATGGTCGCCGGCCGGGCGGTCGAGTCGTCGGGTGGCGTGTAGAAGCCGCGGATGTTCAGCATGAGCGAGTCGATGCTGAGGAAGCTCTGCTCGGTCCTCGCCGGTGTGGCCAGGGCCCAGGTGCCCAGGGCGAGCACCATGGGTTCGAGTTGCCTGCCCCAGTCGGTGAGTTCGTAGACCCAGGACGCGGCGGGCGGCGGTAGCCGGCGACGGCGGACGACTCCGGAACTGCCGAGTTCGGTCAGGCGATCGGTCAGCGCGTTCGGGCTGGCGCCGGGCAGGCCGGCGCGCAGGTCGGTGAAGCGTTTGGGGCCCAGCAACAGTTCGCGGACGATCAGCAGCGACCAGCGTTCCCCGACGATGTCCAGGCCACGCGCGATGCCGCACGCCTGCCGGTACCCGCGTCGGACTGGCATGATCGCCTCCTTGGTTGCATATTCATACTAGAAGCTTGTAACATCATATTCATGACTCTGACCGGCGCACGCATCGAGCCCCGCCTACCGACCCAGGACCTGGACCGGGCCCGCGCGTGGTATCGGGACAAGCTCGGACTCGAACCCGCCGAGGAACGCTCGGGCGCACTCCGGTACGCCACGACCCACGGTGTGTTCTGCCTGTTCCTCTCGGCCGGGCAGTCCGACGGCTCGTTCACGCAGCTGAGCCTGGAAGTGGACGATCTCGCGGCCGAAATGGACCGGATGCGGGCCAGCGGGGTCACGTTCCTCGAGTACGAGGGTCTGACCACGACCGGCGGTATCGCGCGGATCGACGGGAACTATCCGAGCAAGGGCACCGGCGAGATCGCCGCCTGGTTCCACGACAGCGAGGGCAACCTGATCGGGATCTCCCAGATCCTGCCCACGCCACAACGGCGCCTACGCGACTCCAGCATCCTGCTCGGCACCACCGATCCCGGTCGGCTGCGTGCCTTCTACGAACGCGTCTTCGACGTCGTGCCGGACAAGAACGGCTGGCTGCTGCTGGGCAGCGTCTCGGTGCTGATGGACCCCAGGGACGACGTCCAGCCACGCAACCCGGAACCAGGGCGCGTCGTGCTCAACATCGACACCGACGACGCCCAGGCGGTCGTCGACCGGTTGGACGCGCTGGGCGCGCGCGTGCTGTGCCGGCTGGAACCACGCACCAACGGACTGTTCACCACGTTCGAGGACCCCGACGGCAACCTGGTCCAGGTTCTCCAACTCTCCGACGAGTACCTGCTCAGTCAGTGACGAAGCGGAGCAGCAGCTCGTAGAACTGGCGGCTCTCGTCCGGCGCGAAGCCCGCCAGCAGTTCGTCGGCCACCGCGAAGGCCGTGCGCTCCGCCTGGTCGAACGCCGCCCGCCCGGCGTCGGTCAGGCGCACCTTGTACGCCCGCCGGTCGACGTCGTCCGGCGTGCGGGCGCACAGGCCACGGGCCTCCAGGTCGTCGATCATCCGCACCATCGAGGACTTGTCGCTGTCGATGCTGTCGATGAGCCCGCGCTGGCTCAACGGCCCGTTCCTGTGCAGGGCGAGCAGCACGCCGAAGTGCTTGCCCTGCAGGTCCAGCGGGCGCATCGCCTCGGTGAAGGCGTTCGCCGCCTTGCGGTGCGCCCGCCGCAGCAGCGGGCCGATGTCGTAGCGCGGCCCCTGGTTGTCGGTCACCCGGGGCAGTGTAGTGTCACCAGGGATGGTTTCGTTTGGAACTGTTTGTGGTGATCCCTATCTGGAGGCGGCGATGGCGAGTCCGCGCACTCCCTGGACGTACTGGCCGTTCCGGCTGGTCGTCACGACGGCCACGGTGTTGCTGATCGGCCAGCCGATCTATGCCGGGCAGTTCCTGTCCGGCACGTTCGGCGCACTGCACACCCACCGGGAGAACGCCACAGCGGCCGGCATCGCGGTGCTCGTCGCCGCGCTCGCCGCTATCCCGATCCGCTGGCCGGGCCGGGGACCGCTGTGGCCACTGCTGACGTCGGTGGGCCTGTTCGGGCTGATCGCGCTGCAGATCGTGGTCGGCTTCGCCCGGCTGCTGACCGTGCACATCCCGCTCGGCGTGGCCATCATCGTGCTGGCCGTGCTCCTGACGATCTGGGCATGGCGCTGGCACGAGCCCCTCCCCGAACCGGTGACCGAACAGCCCCGGCACGAAGAAGTGGCGCGGTGAGCGGGTTCGACCGCAGGACGTTCCTGACCGTGCTGGCCGCGGCGGGTGCCGGTGCCGGGATCGGCGTGCCGCTGCTCTCGGGCATCGCCGGATCGAGTTCGACGGGCACGGTCCTGCGCAGCCAACTGGCGTTGCCCGAACCGTTCACGGTGCCCTTCACCGTGCCACCCGTACTGGCACCCACCGGTGATCGCTACGAGATCGTCCAGCGCGCCGCGACCGCGGAGATCCTGCCGGGCGTGCCGACGCCGATCTGGGGATACAACGGCATTTTTCCCGGCCCGACGATCGTCTCGCGCAGTGGCGACCCCGCTGTGGTGCACCACCGCAACGCGCTGCCGGTCCCCGTCGTCGCCCACCTGCACGGCGGCCACACCCCGGCATCCTCCGACGGCTACCCGACCGACCTGATCGTCCCGGCCGGCGCCATGCCGACCATGCCGACCATGCCGGGCATGCCCGGCATGCCGACCCTGGCCGACCCTCGGGCGACCGTGACCGTGGGCGAACGCACCTACACCTATCCGCTGCGGCAACGCGCCGCGACGCTGTGGTACCACGACCACCGGATGGGCTTCACCGGCGCGAGCGTGTGGCGCGGCCTGGCCGGTTTCCACCTCGTGCACGACGACGAGGAGGACGCGCTGCCGCTGCCCCGCGGCGACCGCGACCTGCCGCTGATGATCGCCGACCGCGCCTTCGCCGCCGACGGCAGCCTGCGCTACCCCAGCGTCGACCCGACCCTGCAACGCACACCCGGCGTGAGCACGGCGTACTCGGGCGGCGTGTTGGGTGACGTGATCCTGGTCAACGGCAGGCCATGGCCGCTGGCGCCGGTGCCGGCCGTGCGGCACCGGCTGCGGATCCTCAACGCCTCCAACGCCCGCCGCTACTCACTCGCGCTGGACCCACCGCCACCCGGCGGCGGTGGCCTGGTCCAGATCGGCTCCGACGGCGGACTGCTCGACCGGCCGCGCGTCCACGACGCCATCGAGGTCGCACCGGCGGAACGGTTCGACGTGGTCGCCGACTTCGGCCGGTACCCGGTGGGCAGCAAGGTGACGCTGGTCAACCGGTTCGGCAGCGGTTCCACGGCCGTGGTGATGCGCTTCCACGTGACCCGCCGGGAACGTGACGACACGCGGGTGCCCGCGACGCTGTCGACCATCGAGCAGCTGGACCCGACCCACGCGGTGGCCACCCGCACGTTGCTGTTCCAGGATCACGGCGGTGCCATGGGCTGGCAGATCAACGGGCACCCCTTCTCCCCCGGCTACGCCACCGCCACACCGCGACTGGGCTCCATCGAGGTGTGGCGGCTGATCTCCGACTTCCACCATCCGATCCACCTGCACCTGGTGCACTTCCAGGTGCTCGGCCGAGGGCTGTCCGGACCGGGCGCCTACGACGCGGGCTGGAAGGACACGCTGGATCTACGCCCGGCCGAGGAGGCCGCGATCGTGGCCCGGTTCGACGACTACGCCGGCCGTTTCGTGTTCCACTGTCACAACCTGGAACACGAGGACATGGCCATGATGGCGAACTTCCAGACCGCGTGAGGTCACCGCCGCGTGACCAGGATCTGTCCAGAGTCTGACCAGTGGGCCGGTACACACCGGCCGTGATCCAGTCCCATACTGGCAGCAGTGGTGCCAGCGACGACCTGGAGGCCGGCCATCGAACCGCCCGACATCGCCCGTCCGACGCCTGCCCCGCGCCGGGTCCTGATCTCCTACGCGCACGACCGGAACGATCCCGGTCACGCCGAGTCGGTCCGGCACCTGTGGGAGTTCCTCCGCTCGTGCGGCGTGGACGCCCGGCTGGACCTGCCGGCCGCCGCTCAACGGCAGGACTGGCCGGTGTGGATGGCCGACGAGATCCGGGCCGCCGACGTCATCCTGATCGTCGCCTCCGCCGCCTACCGGGAACGCGCCGAGGGGCGTGCCGCGCCGAACGTGGGGCAGGGTGTGCAGTGGGAGGCGCGCCTGATCAGGGACGCCTACTACCGCGACCAGCGGGCACTCGGCCGGTTCGTACCGGTCCTGTTGCCCGGCCAGACCATTGAGGGCGTGCCGGACTTCCTCACCCCGCACAGCTGCACCGTCTACGAGGTCTCGGACTTCACGATCGCGGGCGCCGAACCGTTGCTGCGACTGCTCACCAGCCAGCCCGACACCGTCGTGGCCCCGCTGGGCCCGACACCGACGCTGCCACCCCGGCCGTCGACGCCACCCGCCAGGCGGACCGAACCGCCGCGTTCGATACACAACGGGATCAGCGGCGACGTCACCAGCGGCATCGTGATCCAGGTCGGCCACGCCGACTCGATGACGATCGACGGATTGGACAGCCGCAAGGGTGGCTGACGCACCCGTGTAACCCCGACGCGTACCCCTGTGCTGAGCGGGCTTTCTCCGGAGCATCCCTGATGCCCGCGGACGTGTTCGCCGGATAGCGTCGACATTGGCTCTTGATCGACAATTGTGCACGGGGGAGACACATGCGACTCGCATGGCAGCTTGCGGGTGCGGCGGCGGCGGTGACGGCAGCGGCGGCACTCGCCGTGCCCGCGTCGGCCGGCACCACGACGAACTTATCGACGACCACGCTGCACTCGTCGGACCACTACTCCGCCGTGATCCGGCGGACCGAATTCGGTATCCCACACATTCTCGCCACCAGTTTCGGTGATCTCGGTTACGGCTACGGCTACGCGTTCGCGCACGACAACCTGTGTGCGTTGGCCGATCTCGTGGTCACCACCGATGGCAGGCGTTCCGAGTTCTTCGGCCCGGACGCGCGCGACGACGACCCGCTCGACGGGAACGTCACGAACCTGGACAGCGACGTGTACCACCGCTGGGAGAACAACAGCGGCATCGCGCAACGGACGCTGGACCAGCCGGCACCGCTGGGCATGACACCGCAGGTCCGCCAGATCGTCGACGGCTACGTGGCAGGCGTGAACCGCTATCTGGCCACCACCGGCGTCGCGCACCTGCCGGACCCGACGTGCCGCGCCCAGCCGTGGGTCCACCCGATCACCGCGGTGGAAATGGAACGCGTCATCTACAACGTCAACCAGTTCAACGCCCTCAACGACGTGCAGCCGCAGATCGCGGAGGCCGTACCGGCGGCCGCCGGCAATGCGTCGTTGGCACTGCCGAACATGAACCCGACCGACGCCGGCAGCAACGGCGTCGCGGTGGGCGGTGCCGGCACGCGCGACGGTGACGGCATCCTGCTGGCCAATCCGCATTTCCCGTGGCAGAACGCCGGCCGCTTCTACCAGGTGCAGTTCACCATTCCCGGTGTTCTCGACGTGACCGGCGCCAGCCTGTTCGGCACGCCGGTGATCGAGATCGGCCACAACCAGAACGTCGCGTGGACCCATACGGTGTCCACGGCCCAGCGTTTCACGCTCTACCGGTTGACGCTCGTCCCCGGCGACCCGACCAGCTACTACGTGGACGGCAAGGCGGAGAAGATGGTCCCGCACACCGTGACCGTGCCGGAGAACGACGGTACTACGGTGACCAGGACGATCTACACGTCACGCTACGGCCCCATGCTGAACATCGGCTGGACCACGACGTCGGCGATCGCGATCCGCGGCGCCAGCGCGGACAACGGCCGCTCGGCCAACGAGTGGCTGGCCATGGGCCAGGCCAACAGCATCGCGGCGCTGCGGGCCGCGCAGAACCGCTACCAGGGCATCCCGTTCACCAACACGATCGCCACCGACGACACCGGCAAGGCCTTCTTCGCCGACAACTCGGTCGTGCCACACGTGACGGACGCCGAACTCGCCCGGTGCGTGGACAGCCCCCAAGGCCAGGCGATGCTGCCGGACATCATCCTGTTGGACGGGTCCACTTCGGACTGTGCTTGGGGCAGTTCGCCGAACGCGATCACACCGGGGATCTTCGGTCCGGAGACCAACCCGACCCTGACGCGCGACGACTTCGTGACCAACAGCAACGACTCGTCGTGGCTGACCAATCCGGCGGCCCCGATCACCGGTGAGCCGTTGATCTACGGCACGGTCGACACCGAACGCAGCCCGCGCACCCGGCTGGGCATCGAGCTGATCGACGGGCGGCTGGCCGGCACGGATGGTCTGGGCGCGCCGAAGTTCACCGTGTCGACCATGCAGCGGATGGAGTTCGGCGAGCAGAACTTCAGCGCCGAGCAGGCCAGGGACGGTGTGGTGGCGCTGTGCACGGCGAGCCCGACGCTGACCGCGACCGATGGGACGGCCGTCGACGTGCGGTCCGGGTGTGCCGCACTGGCCGGGTGGGACCTGCGCGACGACCGGACCAGCCAGGGTGCGGTGCTGTGGCGCCAGTTCTGGACGAACGCGGTCCAGGCACCCGACCTGTGGCAGGTCCCGTTCGCTGCGGCGCACCCGCTCACCACGCCGAACACCCTCAACACCGCGAGCGCGGTCGTCCGGCAGGCGCTGGCCGACGCGGTCGAGCGCATGAACGCGCTGCACATCCCGGTGACCGCACCGCTGTCGGCGGCCCAGGTCACCGGGATCACCGGCCGACCACTGGCGGTCCCGGGCTGCGGTGACGTGGAGGGCTGCTACAGCGTCGTGGACAGTCAGGACGACACCCAACTGCACGACGACGGCCGGTTCGGCCCGGTCATCTTCGGATCGAGCTTCATGATGGTCGCGGACATGTCGAAGCAGGGCCCGACGGCCAGGACGATCCTGACGTACTCGGAGTCGACCAATCCGAACTCACCGCACCACGGCGACCAGACGAAGCTGTTCGCCCGCAAGCAGTGGGTGACCGACCGCTTCTCCGAACACTACATCACCACCGACCCGCGGTTGACCACGACGGTGTTGACCGGACGCTGACGCCGCTGAAGCCTCCTGGGCCGGGCATCCGCCCGGTTCAGGAGGCATTCGTGGTGAGCAGGATCGCCCCGACCGAGCGGCGCGCTTCGAGCTCACGGTGGGCATCGGCGGCCCGCTCCAGCGGGAACCGGGCGTGGATGCGGGGTGCCAGTTCGCCGCGGGCGGCCGCGGCGAGCGCGTGTTGGGCGTCGTCCCGCTGCTCTGCGTCGGACTTGCGGATGACCATGCCCAACGGTCCGGACAGCGTCAGACCACGCGTGGCGATGGCGTGGACGTCCAACGCCGGCCAGCTCCCGGAGGCGTATCCGTACAGGCCGACCCGGCCCTCGCCGTCCGCGGTCGCCGAGAGGGCGGCCAGGGCGGTCCGGCCGCCAACGGCGTCCAGCACCAGGGTCACCCCACGCCCGCCGGTCAGCTCCCGCACCTGATCGGGCCAGTCGGCGGTGCTGTAGTCCACCGCATGATCGGCGCCGAACTCCCGGACGGCGGCCAGCTTGGCGCGGCCGGCCGCGTCGATCACCGTCGCGCCCGCCGACCTGGCCGACTGCACCAGCAGTGATCCGATCCGGCCGGCCGCGGCCGTGATCAGCACGGTGTCCCCGATACGCAACCCCATCGCGGACAGCAGGCCGCGGGCCAGCGCACCGGCCTGAAACACAGCCACGGCGACCTCGAGTGACAGCCCGTCAGGCACCGGGAAGGTGTACGACGCGGTGACCACCGCTCGTTCCGCGTAACCACCCCGCTGCCCGGCCGTGGTGGCCACGACCGTCCGGCCGAGCAGCGTCGCGTCCACGTCCGGACCCACCGCCGCCACCGGCCCGCCGACCTCGAGACCGGGAATCCACGGCAGCGGCAACGGATAGCGGCCGCTGCGGACGATGACGTCGCCGTAGGCGACCCCCGCCACCCGGACATCCACCAGCACCTGGCCGGCGGCCGGTTCGGGATCGGCGACCTGCTCGACGGCGAGCACCTCCGGCTCGCCGAATCGATGCACCCGGACAGCCCGCACGACTCACCCCCTCATTGACCTCATGCTCGAATCGGGACAATCTGTCTCGTAAGAGACGGCTCGTCCACTATCCGGTCCACGGGCCCGCCGTGCCAGGGCCGGATAACCGGGGATGTCCCGAACGAGACAGGGAGCCGGAAGTGCCTCAGCAGAATGTCCGGATCCGCCGCACCCGCGCCCTGCTGCGCCAGGCACTGGTGGAGCTGATCGAGGACCGCGGCTTCGACCGGGTCACCGTGGGCGAACTCTGCTCGCGGGCGATGGTCAGCCGGGCCGCCTTCTACCGCAGCTACCACGACAAGTACGAACTGGTCGAGCAGATCTTCGACGAGGCGATGGCCGAGATGACCGCCAACGACCAGGACGACACCCGCTCGACGGGCCGACGCTTCGCCGACTTCTTCGCCCACATCGACACCTACCACCGGCTGTATGGCGCGCTGCTCGGCCGCAAGGGCAGTCCCTGGTTCGCCGACCGGATGCGCTCGGCACTCGCCGCCATGTCCAGCCGGCACCTGCCGGGCGGCGCCGCCGATGCGTTGGCCCCCAGCGTCATCTCGGCGATGTTCGTCCAATCCATACTCTGGTGGCTCGAACACGACCGGCCGTGCCCGCCCGACCAGATCGCCGGGCAGTCCGCGCACCTCATCCGCGCGGTCATCGAGGCAGCGGCCGGCACCGCCTGATCGGGCTTTTGGTAACCTGCGAGTTACGGTAACGTGCCGGTTACCAATTGGGGAGGTCATCGATGCGGTACTTCGAGGCACAGGTGGACATCGACGCGCCCACCGACCAGGTGTGGGCCGAACTGGTGGACGCGGGGAGCTGGCCGAGCTGGGATTCCGGGGTGGACGCCGTCGACGGGCAGGTCGCGCCCGGCGAGAAGATCACCATCCGGTCGGCGGCGGCGCCCGGTCGCGCGTTCCCGGTGCGGGTGACCACGTTCGACGCGCCCGGCAAGCTGGTGTTCACCGGAGGCATGCCACTGGGCCTGTTCCGCGGCGTCCGCACCTACACCGTCGACCAGGCGGCGGGCGGCACCCGGTTCACCATGCGCGAGGAGTACAGCGGTCCGCTCACCGGCCTGATCTGGAAGTCCATGCCGGATCTCGGTCCGTCGTTCCGCCAGTTCGCCGAGGGGCTCAAGCGACGGGTCGAGCACGACACCGCCGCCCGATGACCGACCCGTTCCAGGCACTGGGCGATCCGACCCGGCGCGAGATCCTCGCGCTGCTGGGTACGCGGGCGCGCTCGGTGCAGGAACTGGCCGACGCGTTGCCCGTCAGCCGCCCTGCCGTGTCCCGGCACTTACGGGTGTTGAAGAACGCCGGGCTGGTCAGCGAGGAGGCGGTCGGCGTCCGCCACATCTACCGGCTGCACGCCCACGGCCTGGACGCGGTGCGGCAGTACCTGACCGGGGTATGGGGTGAGGCGGCCGTCCGTTTCCAACTCCTGGCCGAGAACATCAGCGAACACACCGACGAGGCCGAACGATGAGCGTGGAGCCGTTGCGGCTCAGTCTGGACGTGGCGTGCGGCGTCGAGCACGCGTTCCGGGTGTGGACGAGCCGGATCGACACCTGGTGGCCCGCCGACCACACGGTGAGCGGCGAAGCGGACGCCACCGTGGTGCTGGAACCGTTCCTCGGCGGCCGCATCTTCGAGCGGACCACGGCGGGCGACGAGCACGACTGGGGCCGGGTCACCGTATGGGAGCCGCCCACCCGACTCGGCTACACGTGGCATTTGCGCGCCGACGCGGCCGACGCCACCGACGTGCGCATCACGTTCGAACCGGCGGCCGGCGGCACCACACGGTTGGTCATCGAACACTCGGGCTGGGCCAGGCTCGGCGCCCGAGGGGCCACCTGGCGGGGGCGCAACGAGGGCGGCTGGGCGACGCTGTTGCCGCACTACACGGCGGCGACCACCACAGGTCGGTGACGGCGTGCTTACGGTGAGTCGGCCCGGGGCACCTTCGGTGTGTGTTGAGACTGACTCGGCAGCGGTCCACTCCACCGGCACGGGGCTCGCTCGTGCACTCGTACCTGTTCCTGCGCCGCGCGATCGGGCTGATCGGCGTCGCCCTGCCGGTGGTGCTGATCGTCGGGAAGATCCTGCTGGACGGCGGCGGCCCGCTGGACTCGATCAGCGACTACTACTACAGCGGCATGCGCAACGTCTTCGTCGGCAGCATGGCCGCGACCGGCGTCTTCCTGCTGTCCTACCGGGGTTACGGGTGGTTCGACGACCTCACCGGTGACGTCGCGGGAATCGGCGCGATCGGCGTCGCGCTGTTCCCGACCACGCCGTTCTTCGGCGATCCCACCCACGCCGCGCGGCTGATCGGGCGGGTGCACCTGGGCAGCGCGGCACTGTTCTTCGCCGGCCTGGTCGTGTTCTGCCTGTTCCTGTTCACCAGGTCCACCGGTCCGCGCACCCACCGCAAGGTCAACCGCAACGCCGTGTATGTCGCAAGTGGACTGACAATGATCGTCGCGCTGGTGTTGGTCGGCCTGGTGCAAACCGTGTTCCACGTCGGCGTCGGGCCACCGCACTGGGTCCTGTGGCTGGAGTCGATCTCGGTGGAGGCGTTCGGTATCGCCTGGCTGGTGAAGGGCCAGACGCTCCTCGCCGACCAACGCTGATCACTCCGGGTCGTGCAGGGATTCGGCCGCCGCTTCGGCGATCGTACGTGCGGTGAGCGCGAGTGCCGGGACGTCGAGTTTCCACTGTTGCCAGTACAGGGGCACGTCCACCCGTTCCGGAGCCAGGCGCGTGAGTACACCCGAGCGCAGCAGTGGTTCGGACTGCTGTTCCGGGACCAGGCCCCAACCCAGACCGGCGGCCACCGCGTCGCAGAAGCCTTCCGACGTGGGCACGTAGTGCCGCAACGAACTGGCACCGTCGGAGGTGAGGGATCGAACGAACTGGTCCTGTAGCTCGTCCCGCCGGTCGAAGACGATGACCGGCGCGTCGGGCAGGCAACGGTCCAGTGGCCCGGCCGACAGGTAGCGTGGCGCGAACCGGGGAGCTGCCACCGGCACGTAGCGCGCCAGCCCCAACCGGCGCACCGTGCACCCGGCCACCGCCTGGGACGCCGACGTCACCGCCGCCATCACCCGCCCTTCGCGCAGCAGCGACGCGGTGTGCGCCTCACCCTCACGGAACAACTCGAAGGTGACCGGAGGGTCCTGGGGCACCCGGGTCAGGGCCGGCAGGAACCAGGTGGCCAGGGAATCCGCGTTCACCGCGATGGCCAACCGCGCCGGACCCGCCCCGTCGGCGATCCCCAGCTCCCGCTGCGCATCCCCTTCCAGCGCGGCCAACTGGCGCGCGAACCGTACGACCACCTGCCCGGATTCCGTGGGCCGCACCGGTTTCGTGCGCATCAGCAGCACCCGACCGGTGCGCTGCTCCAAGGCCTTGATCCGCTGGCTGACCGCGGACGGCGTCACGTGCAGGGCCGTGGCGGCGGCGTCCAGAGTGCCCTCGTCGACGACGGCGAGCAGCGTGCGAACCTGGTCCAGCGGCAGCTCTGTCATCAGAACAGCTAACGACACTGAAGAAAGTTTAGCTACCCTAACGCGAGAACCCGACCTAGCGTCGGACGACGTGACCAGCGGCATCCTCCCCACGGCCCTCGCCGGATTCGGCACCGGACTGTCCCTCATCGTCGCCATCGGAGCGCAGAACGCGTTCGTCCTGCGCCAAGGGGTGCGCCGGCAGGCCGTGCTGGCGGTGGTCGGCATCTGCACCGTGTCCGACCTGGTCCTCATCGCGCTCGGCGTGGCCGGGCTCGGCGCCGTGGTCACCGCATGGCCGGCGGCCCTGACCACGATCGGCCTGGCCGGCGGCGGCTTCCTGATCTGCTACGGCCTGCTCGCCGCCCGCCGCGCCCTGCGACCCGCCGCCGAAGCACTCGCCACGGAGGGCACCCCGGTCGGCCGCCCGCGCACCGCCGTACTCACCTGCCTGGGCCTGACCTGGCTCAACCCGCACGTGTACCTGGACACCGTGCTGCTGCTCGGTTCCGTCGCCGCCCACCGAGGCTCCCTGCACTGGATCTTCGGTCTCGGCGCGATGCTGGCCAGCGTGCTGTGGTTCACCGGCCTCGGCTACGGCGCCCAACTGCTCAGCGGGCTCCTGTCCCGGCCCGCCGCCTGGCGGGTACTCGACTGTCTGGTCGCGGCGACCATGCTCACGGTGGGTGCCATGCTCCTGGCCCGCACCGTCTGAGTCGACTGGGCGATCCCCCGTCAGCCGTCGAGGACGTGGCGTAGCAAGCGTTCCAGCGTGTCCAGGGCGGTGTCGGCCTCGGTGCCCGGCCTGCGGGCGATCACCACGTCCACCGGTGGGACGGCGGGTAGGGCGGGCGGGTCGAAGCGCACGCAGCCGGCCGGCGTGTTCGCCGGGAACAGCGCCCCGACCCCGATCCCGGCGCCCACGGCGGCCTGCACCGCGCCCAGGCTGGTGCTCTGGAACGCGATCCGCCACGTCCGCCCATGGCGGGCCAGCGTGTCCAGCACGTGCTGCCGCCAGCCGCACGGCGGGGCGAACAAGACCAGCGGCACCGGGTCCCGCATGACGTCCACAGCCGGTGTGCCCAGCCACGCCAGCGGCATCGCGGTGCGCCACCGCACCGACGCGGCAGGCATCACGGCGGTGTCGCCGACGGCCATGTCGAGCGCGCCGTCCCGGTCCCGCCCGGCCAGCGCCGCTGCCGAGTCGATCACGACGTCGAGGTCCACGTCCGGGTGGGTGGTCGCGAAGTCGGCGAGTACGCCGGGCAGTGCCGTCACGGCGAGGTCTTCGAGGAACGCGACGGTCCTCGGGCCGGTCGCCCGCTCGCTGTGGGCCCGGCACGCGGCGAACGCCTCGTCGTGCAGCACGAGGATGCGTTCGGCGTGGGCGAGCAGCGACTCACCACCCCCGGTCAGCCGCGAGCCCCGGGTGCGCCGCTCCAGCAGTCGCGTGCCCAGCGTGCGTTCCAGCCGGGCCAGCCGCTGGCTGACCGCGGGCTGGGTGAGGCCGAGACTGGTCGCCGCGCGGGTGATGCTGCCGGCCCGCACGGTCGCCACGAACGCGCGCAGGTCGCCGATCTCCAACCCGTTCATAAGCGAACGATATGTCAGGCACGCTCACATCGGTGTTCTCGATGCCGCCGTTCGTCGGTAACGTCGCCGTTGTGGGAGATCCGCGGCACGTCGCGATCGTCGGCGGCCGGGTCGTGCCCGCCACCTCGGCGCCACTCGACGAGGGCACCGTCCTGATCACCGACGGCCGGATCGCCGCCGTCGACACCGACGTGGACGTGCCGCCGGGCACCCGGGTCGTCGACGCGCGCGGCTCGTGGGTGCTGCCCGGTTTCGTGGACGCCCACACCCACCTGGGCATCGACGAGGAGGCAGGCGGCTGGGCCGGCAACGATCTCAACGAGACACCGGAGATCAACGGCGCCCGGCTGCGCGCCATCGACGCGATCAACCCGGCCGACATCGGATTCCGCGACGCGTTGGGCGGCGGTGTCACCACCGTCGTCGTGCTGCCCGGCTCGACGAATCCGATCGGCGGGCAGGGTGCGGTGCTCAAGTGCTGGGGCGGCACCGTCGACGACCGGGTGGTGCGGGCACCGGTCGGGGTGAAGAGCGCGCTCGGCGAGAACCCGAAACGGGCGCACTCGAACCGGAACGAGCTGCCCTCGACCCGGCTCGGCGTCGCCGCCGTGATCCGGGACGCCTTCGCCGAGGCGCGCCGCCACCGCGACCGGGCCGACGCGTTCGACCCGACGCTCGACGTACTCGTGCGGGTGCTGGACGGCGAACTCCCGCTGCTGCAGCACGCGCACCGGGCCGACGACATCGCCACCGCGCTGCGGTTGGCCGACGAGTTCGGCTACCGGCTGATCCTCAACCACGGCACCGAGGCACACGACCTCGCCGAGCTGCTCGCCGCCCGGTCCGTCCCGGTGACCAGCGGGCCGCTGATCGGTACCCGCACCAAACCGGAGTTGGCCCGCCGCACGCTCGCCTCCCCCGCGATCCTGACCCGTGCCGGTGTGCTGGTCGCGCTCACCACCGACCACAACGAACTGCCGATCGACTTCCTGGTGCACCAGGCCACTTTCGCGATCAAGGCAGGGCTGGCGCCCGAGGACGCGTTGCGCGCCGTCACGGTCAACCCCGCGCGCATCCTCGGCATCGATGACCGGGTCGGCGACGTGCGGGTGGGATTGGACGGTGATGTGGTGCTGTGGTCGGGTGATCCGTTCGATGTGTACAGCCGCGTGCTGCGGGTATTCGTAGACGGCCAGGAGGTGCCGGACGTGGGAGGGGGTACGGCGTGACGACCGTCGCGTTCCACCACGCCGACGTGTTCGCCGAGGGGCCCTACAGCGGCAACAGCGTCGCCGTCGTGGTCGACCCGCCGCCACTGGCCGACGAGCAACTGGCCATCATCACCCGGGAACTGCGGCATTTCGAGACGATCTTCGTGTCCACCGGGACGGAACCGGTGCCCGCCAGGGTGTTCGACCTGGAACGGGAACTGGCGTTCGCGGGCCACCCGGTGCTCGGCGCCGCCGCCGTGCTGCACGACCACCCCGACCCGGACGCGACCATCACCCGGTCGTTCGCGCTGCCCGCGCGCACCGTCACCGTCCGGACATGCGGCGAGCTGGCCACCGGTGTGCTCGCCACGCTCGACCAGGGCAGGCCCGACCTGGTGGCGGTCCCGCCGGAGTCGGCCCGACAGGCGATCGCCGAGGCTATCGGCCTGTCCACCGACGACCTGGACCCGGAGCTGCCACCGGAGATCCACTCCACCGGGCTGCGGTATCTCGTCATTCCGGTTCGCCCTGGCGTGCTGGCCCGCGCGGGCATCCGGCACGACATCACGGAGTTCCTCGACGGGCTGGGCGCCGAGTTCGCCTACCTGCTGGACGTGGCAGGGCTGGAGGGTCGGCACTGGAACAACGACGGAGTGTTGGAGGACGTGGCCACGGGCAGTGCGGCGGGCTGTGTGGCCGCTTTCCTGATGCGCCACGGACTGGCCGCCGATGGCACGCGGATGTCGTTGCGGCAGGGCCAGTTCACCGGCCGCCCGGCGCGGATCGAGATCACCGCGTTCGGCGACGCGACGTCCGTCGAGCGGGTGATCGTCAGCGGTCGGGTGGTGCGGGTGGCCACCGGACGGTTGCACGCCCTGCCGGCGCATGATCTCTAGAGTGAAGTGATGACGACCAACCGGCAGGTACGTCCGTTCCACTTGGCCGTGCCGGACGATCAGCTCGCCGAGCTGCACGACCGACTGGACCGCACCCGTTGGCCCGCCGACCAACCCGATCCCGGCTGGGCGTACGGCATCCCGTCGGACCACCTGCGGGAACTGGTCGCGTACTGGCGGCACGACTACGACTGGCCGGCAGCCCAGGCCCGCCTGAACGCATGGCCCCAGTTCACCACCGAGATCGACGGCACCACGATCCATTTCGCACACCTGCGGTCACCGGAGCCGAACGCGACGCCGCTGCTGATCACGCACGGCTGGCCGGGTTCGATCGTGGAATTCACCCGGATCGCCGGCCCGTCGACCGATCCGAGGGCACCCGGCGGCGACCCTGCCGACGCGTTCGACCTCGTGTTGCCGCACATCCCGGGATTCGCGCTGTCCGGGCCGACTCGCGAGAAGGGGTGGGAGCAGCACCGGGTCGCCGCCGCGTTCGCCGAACTGATGGCACGCCTGGGTTACGAGCGCTACGGCGTGCAGGGCGGTGACTGGGGCGCGCTGATCTCCCGTGAACTCGGCCGCGCCCATCCCGAAGGGGTCATCGGCGTGCACCTGAACCTGCTGCCCCAGGCCCACGCGCTGAGCGAGCCGACCGCGGCGGAACTGGCGACGCTCGACCCCGAAGAGCGCGCCCGCACCCTGGCACCCTGGCGTCCTGGCAGCGCACCCAGCGGTGGATCGAGGACCGCCAGGGCTACGCCGAACTGCAGGCGACCCGCCCGCAGACCCTCGCCTACGCCCTCACCGACTCCCCGGTCGGACAGCTCGACTGGATCGCGGAGAAGTTCGCGGAGTGGAGCGAGCCCGGCGACAACATCGACCGCGACCTGTTGCTGACCAACGTGATGCTGTACTGGCTGACCGGCACCGCGGGGTCCTCCGCCCGCATCTACTACGAGCGTGCCCACGCGGCCGAAGCGCCCGCCACACCGTCCACGGCGCCCACCGCGCTCGCCGTCTTCCCCTACGACAACTACATTCCGCTGCGCCACGTCGCCGAGCGGACCAACAGGATCGTCCGGTGGACCGAGTTCGACCACGGCGGTCACTTCGCCGCGCTGGAGCAGCCCGAACTGCTGGTGGCCGACATCCGGGCATTCTTCCGCCAACTCCGCGAAACACAGTCCGACTCGACAGGAGGATGACATGCCGTCCGTTCTGATCACCGGGGCCTCCCAAGGCATCGGCCGCGCCACCGCCGCCGAGTTCGCCGCCCGGGGCTACCACGTGATCGCCACGGCACGCGACCCGCGCACGCTCGCGGACCTCGACGTGGCACAACGACTGCGTCTCGACGTCACCGACCAGGCCACGGTCGACGCCGCCGTCGCGGCCGCGGGTGACGTCGACGTGTTGGTGTCCAACGCGGGCGTGACGTTCCTGGCCGCGGTCGAGGCGAGCCCGATCGCCGAGATCGAGCGGCTGTACGCGCAGAACACCGTCGGCGCGATCCGGGTCGCGCAGGCGGTGTTACCCGGGATGCGCCACCGGGGCGGCGGGCGGCTGCTGTTCGTGTCCAGCGTGCTGGGACGCATCGTCACCGCGGGGAATGCCGCCTACGCCGCCAGCAAGTGGGCCCTGGAGGCGCTGGTCGAGGGACTGGCCATCGAGACCGGCCCGTTCGGGATCCACACGACGCTGCTGGAACCGGGCGCGGTGAACACCGGCGCGCTGGACGCCCCGCTGGCCTACCGGCTGCCCGACGACCCGTACGCCTCTGTGGTCGACTACAGCCTGGCCAGCGACGCCGCCATCACACCCGAGCAGGTCGCCCGCACCATCGCCGACACCGCGCGACTCGACGCCCCACCGCTGCGGTTGCCGATCGGCGACATGGCAGCGACGCTGCTCGCCGACCACACGTAGTGCGTCAGACGACCTCGGTGACCGCGTAGGCGATCCCGCCCTCGACCAGATATCCCGACCCCACACAGACGATGTCGTTGAGCCACGCGTACTGCTCCGCCCCGGTCTCGAAGAGCGGGTTGGTCCGGAAGTAGTAGCGGGCGGGGTCGATGCGGTGCCTCCTCGCGGTGTCGGCGATGTCGGTCCGCAGTTGTGGCGGGATGACCCACCGGCCGCCGTAGGTCATGTGCACCAGGGCGTCGTCATGGGTGCGCAGGGTCAGCCGGACATCCAGTGCCATCGTCCCATCAGGACGGAACAACGCCCAGTCGCCGCCGCCCGCGAGCACGTCGCCGTGCAGGCGCGATCCGTGGAAGGTGCCGCCCGCCGAGCCGAAGAGGATCCGCCTGCCCAGTGGGCCGGGGCCGATGTCCAGCCGGGGGTGCAGGTCGACGACGATGTCGAACAGGTGCCGGGTGGTGATCTCGCCGGCGGTTCGCAGGCGCGGGTCGCGGGTCATGCGTTGCCTCCGAACAACTTCCGCCGAACCGCGTCCGTCGAGACGCCCGACTGGGCACACAGCTCCGACAGGTCGAAGCAGAACCGTTCGCCGGCGATCAGGTCGTCGGCGAAGGTGAACCGGAGGAACACCGGAAGCTCGGCGCGCCTGCCGTTGGGCGTCACGCCGAACCGGTCGCCGGTCATGGTCATCCGGGCCGTCCCCCAGCAGGCCAGGACATCGTCGTTGCTGGCGTGGCCGTCCAGGGTGACCTCGTAGTCGGGGAAGGACTCGAAGAAGCGGGTCAGGGTCGTCTCGTTCTCGGCCGGGCCACGGGCCTCCGTGCCGAAGGCGGGTGACTCCAGCAGCATGTCTTCGTGCAGCAGCCGCAGGGCGGCGGCGACGTCCTGGCGGCCCTTGGCGACCGCCAGGGCCCGTACCAGTTCGAACATCCGGTCGTCGTTCATCAGGTTAACATACGGTCGACCGTATTTATTGGCAAGGAGCTGTGGCAGGATGACGCCGATGAGCGAGGTTGCGCAGGACGGCCGACTGCTGCGCGGTGCCCGGTCCAGGCGGACGATCGTCCGGCACGCCGTCGACGTGGCGTCGACGGACGGCCTCGACGGGCTCAGCTTCGGCCGGCTCGCGACCGACCTCGGCGTCAGCAAGGGCGGCATCCAGACCTTGTTCGGCACGAAGGAGAATCTCCAGATCGCGGTGGTCGGGACGGCACGCGGCGCGTTCGAGGAGTTCGTCATCCGGCCCGCGGCGACGCAGCCGCGCGGCGCCGCGCGGCTGCGTGCCCTGATCGACCGGTGGATCGCCTACGCCGAGGAACCACTGTTTCCCGGCGGCTGCTTCTGGGCCGCGAACCTGCCCGTCTTCGACAGCCGGCCCGGCCCGGTGCGCGACGCCCTGGCCCGCGACCAGCAGGCCTGGCGCGACCTGATCGCCGCCGAACTGCGCCACGCCGCCGACGCGGGCGAGATCGCCGCCATCGACCCGGACCTCTCGGCCTTCCAGATCGACGCCGTTCTCCTGGCCGCGAACACCGGCCTACGCCTGGGCGACCACAGCGTCGTGGTCATGGCTCGTCGTGTCATCACAGGATTCCTGACACCGCCGAGCTGATGCCGTGCGCCCGTTCAGCTGTGGATGGTCGCGCAGGGCGTGACGGAGTTGCCGACCTGGCCACAGATCTGGTCCCCGTTGGCGACGGTTCGGTTGAACGTGACGGTGTACTCCTGACCGGGGTTGAGTACGGGGCCGGTGTGGGTCACGCCTGCGTCCACGTTGATGATCCTCCCACGGCCCGCCGGCGCGCCGGTGTTCATGACCTCCGCCGTGTCGACGAACAAGCCGTGGCCGGTGATGATGAGGCAGACTCCGCCTCGCATTCCCCGGTGTCCGGCGATAGCACCGCCGCGTGCCCGGTCGCACCGACCGTGGTGGGCATGGGCGCCGCGGCGGCGGGCAGTGCGCCGCCGGCGAGGGCGAGAACCGCGATCGCGGCGGAGGCGAGCAGGTAGCGCCCCGGACGAGGGATTCCGTTCATCACAACTCATCGAACGGGTCTGGGACGAGAACCCGCCACGTGGCCCGAATGTCCTCTACAGCTACCTCTCGCGGCTGCGAACCGCGTTCTCGGCCGAGCCCGACGTGCGAATCGAGCGGCGCTCCGGCGGCTACCAACTCACCGTCGACCCGGCATCGGTGGACCTGCAACGGTTCCGCGGCCTGCTCACCGAGGCGCGCTCGGCGGGTGACGACGCCCGCGCGGTGGCACTGTTCGATCAGGCCCTGCGGTGGTGGTGCGGTACGCCGTTCGCCGATCTGGACACCTCGTGGTCGGCCTCGGTGCGCGCGGCACTGGAAGCCGAACGGCAGGCGGCCCGACTGGATCGCGTCGACGCCGCGTTGCGCCATCGCGACACCGGCGACCGCGCGGGCGAACAGGGCGCGCTGCGCGGCTTGGGTCTGGTCCCCTACTCGCACGGCCGGTACGGGCCGGCCTCCGACTACTTCGAGCAGGCGCTGGCCATCGCCCGGCAGATCGGCCACCGCGCGGGCGAACACGAGGCGCTGGGCAGCCTCGGCACCATCCACCTCCTGCAGTGCCGGTACGGACCGGCCACCGACTACCTCCAGCAGGCACTCACCATCGCCCGCCGGATCGGCGATCGCGCGGGCGAGGAGAGCAATCTGCGGGCCCTCGGCCACGTGCACCGCGTGCAGGGCGCACGAGCCTGCCATGGACCACTACCAGCGGGCCTTGGCCATCGCCGGTCGGACCGGCAGCCGCGACGGCGAACTGTATGCGCTGTACGGCCTCGGCTTCGTCCACACCGTGCAGGGTAGGTGCGGGCAGGCGGTCGACAGTTTCGAGCGGGCGCTGGGCCTCGCCCGCCAGATCGGTGACCGTAACGGCGAATTCGAAGCCCACCAGGGCCTGGGCCGGGTGCACCTGGCTGCCGGCAGCCACCACAACGAAGAACCCGAGGTCACCAGCACGGCCGTTCGCGCCCACCTGCACGAACTGGAGCACCTGTCGGCGGCCGGATGAAGCGGGGTCAGCCGGATCGCGGCGGGCAGATTGGTCGGTAGCGCACGTTGGCCGCGTAGCGCTGCCAGGTCGCCGGGTCGATCACCGGAGTCGACTGGCAGATCTGGGCGATCACGGGCTTCTCGGCGACGTCGCGAAGTCGCACCGAACCGTCGGTGGCGAGCACGGCCAGGGTCTGCCCGGTGGGGTCGAACGCCTCCGGTGTGGCGTCGGTCAGCACGGCCCGGAGAGTGGGTGACGTCGGATCGGCGATGTTCCACAGTTGGGTCGTCGAGTCGGTGCCGGCGATGGCCAGCGTCGTGCCGTCCGGGCTGACGAGTAGTTGCTGGTCGGTGACCTGCATACCGGTGAGGCCGGCGATGGCTCGCGGTGTCGCGGGGTCGGCCACGTTCCACAGGCGCACCGAACCGGAGAAGGTGATGGTGGCCAGAATCGGGCTGTGGGGCAGGAACGCGAGCTGACTGGCCGGCACCGGGAGACTGCCGGCGATGCGGGGCCGTGCCGGGTCACGCAGGTTCCAGAGGACCACCGAGGAACCCTCAGGGCCCGAGCCGGCGACCGCGAGCACATCACTGTGCGGGCTGAACGCCACCAGGCCGTTGGTCTGGGAACCGGTGAACCGCAACAACAGCCGCGGCCGGACGGGATCGGCGACATCCCACACCCCACTGGTACCGGCCAACAGGCGGCCGTTCGGACTGAACACGATCGGCGTGTCCGACACCGCACCCAACGGCCGCGGCCGCTGGACATCACTGTCATCCCACAACATCCCCCGCCCCGCCGTGGTCGC